>NZ_JABWQQ010000019.1:0-124410 GCF_014268555.1 Pseudomonas sp. SWRI111
CGCTGAATCCGGTCGGCGCGATCGCGCTGCACGGTCAGACGATTGCCGAACACATCGCTGATCGCTGTCAGCCGTCCCGCGCGAAAGTGGTAAAACCGCGGACTGTCGCCGGCCAGGACGAGGATCAGCTCTTCCGGTTCATCGCCCAGAAAGATCGCCGCCCGCGACAAGCTGTTGTGAATCGCCGGGCGCGCAGCGTTGGGTAGCGGAAACCGCGTGCGGCGGTTTTCGTGGTCGATCCAGACGACGCCGTCGCCATCGAAAACCAGGCGATGGGCCAGCGAATGGCTCCAGCCAAACCCGAGGCCGATGTCGATCTCCACCGCGCTGGAGCGGTACAAGCGGCTGAACTCGAACGGCAGCACGCCATCCAGTACCGCGTCGGTGAGGGTCAGCAGTTCTTCGCCGGTAACCATCGACACCGGGCAGCCGTTGGTGCAGGTGTTGGGGGCACAATCGACCGCATCGCCGTTGGGGTTTTTCGCCTGCTCGGGAACGTCGTCGTGAGGTTCGTCTTTCTTCAGCGTGGTGTTGCGCTTGGCATCCCAGCGCAATTGCATCCGGCCTTTTTTCACCCCGGCGGCGATGCCCCGCGCGGCAACGGCTTTGTAGCGGTCGACGTATTCAATAAACGTGCTGACGATGCCGAACAGCGCCTTGACCAGACGCTTGGCCAAATTGAACAGCTGCGCTGCGCGATCAGCCAGACGCAGCGTCAGATAAGCAATCCCCGCCCCCGCCCCGACAAACGTCAGAACTACGCTGATCAACACATCGATGATCAATTGCACGATCATCATCGACGCCACTTCAGCGGACTTGCCGGCAATCTCGCTGGGCGGCAGCATGTCCAGCCACAGGCTCGCCGACCTTAGCAGCAAGCACATCGCCGCCTCGTCACTGACCAGCAACTGCAGCTTTTCCATGAGATCCGGCGCGGTCTGCGCAAGCTTGATCAGGTCAGCCGCGCCGCTGCCTAGACGCCCGGCGAACTTGCCGGGGTCCTGGAGAATTTCCGACAGCAAACCGAGGCTGTCCCATACCCCTTCGATTGCTGCCCAGCTTCCCGCAAGCATGCCGTTGCTCGCCGCTGTCGCCACCGACTGCGACCACTGCGGCTTGAAACCCTGCCACTCGCTACGAAGCCAGCCGTCCAGTTCGCCGGTCAAGCCGTCGTAGGACTTGAACAGCTCCGCGACCTGATCGGAGGTGACAGCGCTGTGCACCAGAACGCGGTAGAACTTGCCCTCGTCGCCTCTGAACTGGCCCTTGCCCTGCTGATCAAGGGTGATTGGGGCGGTCTCGCCGCTTTCCACGTCAACCACATCGACGGTGATGTTGCCCAGCGGGATGTCGTAGACCGATTCGAACTTGCTCTCGATCTGCATCAGCCCGCCCTGCGGGCACTGGACGACGCTGGAGGAAAATTCGCCGTCGCTGCTACTGACCGCCGTGCTGCGATCGCCGAAACGGATGATCCGCTCCATGCCCATCAGCGACGGCAGGTCCGCTGCGTCGCTGATCTGATCCGCCGCTCGACTGAACCAGTGGTCGAGCTGTTTGCGGTAAAGGCTGAGGGTGTCGGGAAAGCTGTCGAGTTCCTGCTCGATGCGAGCGATGACTTCCATCAACACACGCAGGCGGACAAGGTGAGCTGAAAAACGGGCTGGAGCATAAGCGGTCCCTCGCGCAAAAATTAGTCGCGGGAACTGTGCTGGGGATCAAACAGGAAAGAAGTCAGGCGAGTAGGCAAAGGACGTAGGACTAATCTGCAATCGAGCGACCAGCAGAAACAGCCAGGCAAAAACGCAAACGCGGCGTGAGGAAAACCTCACGCCGCGTTTATCGGCAAAGACATGATTGGATTTACTGCGTTGAATCTCCAGCCTTCAGTTGCTGTAGCTTCATCTCAGCCAACGGATGTCCGGCCTTGGCGGCCATGCTCCACCAGTGCGCCGCTTCAGCAGGGTCCGGCGTTTGGCTAGGCGTACCGGCGAGGCTGATTACACCGACTTGATACGCCGCTTTGCCATCCCCGGCCAACGCCGCCAGACGCAGCAAACGTACGCCTTCTTCACGCGCGCCCAGGCCAACGCCGCGAAAAGTCAGGATGTGCCCATAAAAGCTTTGCGCGCTGACATCACCGAGATTGGCCATGCGCGCAAACTGGCCCTCGAGCCAGCGCCAGCCGCGCGGCTGGCGGACAAACCACGACCAATGAAACAGCCTGCGGGCCAGCCAGTAACCGACCCGCGCCTTGAGGCGTAAAAACACTCAGGCCTCCGCCGATTCCGGGTATTCGTATTCGAAGACCCGGACCACTTCCGAGGCATGCCAGGACGCCGCGGCGACGCCATCCGACGGCCCGGAGAATCGCCCCAGACGCTCGACACATTCAAAAAAACCGGTACGCGGCAAGCGACTGGCACCCTGACTGATGACCAGCGAGCTGCGCAACGGCTGCTCGGCTTTGGCGTCCAGCGCGGCCAGATGCTCGAGCGCGGCCGTCAGGGTTTGCATCGCCGGTGTCGGCAACTGCAAACGTTCCAGCAGCGCTCGATACGTCAGTAGATGGCGCTGGCGGCGCGCCTGATCCAGCTCCCCCAACAATCCGTCCCAATGTTGACGGCTGATGCGTACGCTCACGATTCGTCCCTCCAACCTGGCACCGTCAATTCCCAGGCCAGGCTGCGGCGAATCGCGGCGTCGGGTAGACGCTCACCACTTTCGATCATGGCCAGATAAGACGGGCTGATGCCTACCGTGCGGGCCAGCGCCTCGATGGCGATGCCCTTCCCTTCGCGCAAACTGCGTAGTTGATCCAGACCTGGAAGAATCGGGTCTGGTGAAGTCGCGAGTGGCGCTGGAGCCGGTCGCGACGATGCTTCGTTGATCCCTGCTGCTTTCAGTAAAGCCTGATATTGAGCCCACGGCAGAACCGCGTATTCGGGTTCGCCATCGCGTGCAATTATCTGAATATCCATGACTACCCCGTAGGACAACAACACTTAGCGAGTCGGCACTTTTCCCTAGAAGTGTAATCCTAACAGCGGCCAAGGTCGCGGGGGGTATCTATCTGTAGGCAGTATTCGTCAGTCAGGGCTTTTTCGGCCCCTGCAACTGCAATTGCTCAGGAGAATCGGGCAGGCGTTCTACCACTGCCAGTTTTTCCGGATTTTGCCGGTTGCGCCAGAGGCGGAAGGCGTTGAGTTCGTTATCGAGGGTTTTCATCAGCCAGGCAAGGACGGCGATGTCGTCGAGCATGCCGAACATTGGAATGAAGTCCGGGATCGCATCGACCGGGCTGAGAAAGTACATCAGGCCCGCGACGACAGAGATCAGCGATTTGGTACTGATCGCGCGGTATTCGCCGCGCCAGTAAGCCAGGCACAGCGCCTGCAGCAAGCGCAGATCATCCTTGAGCTTGCCCAGACGGTTACCTTGCGCAGCACCTTTACTGGCCACGGCAAACAAAAGCGTTGGCAGACGTCCACGGGCCAGCAGGCGACCAGCCAAGGGCAGGAATCGAGCGAAATTCCACGGAGCTTTCATCTATTCTTCCCGTTGAAATGTTATCCACACAAATTGTGGATAACCTTGTGAACAGAGCTGCATTTCAGCGCTGAGAGCCCCGTTTCATAAGGGCTGCGCTTAGATCGGGCGTTTTTTACTCACATAAAAAACCCCAATATTTCATTGACTTGGCGGCTCAGGGCGTCTAGCGCGGGCAGCCTCAAAGCTATGACTGTGTTGATCGGCGTCAGTTCGCTCTGTTTACCCTTGCCGACGGCCAGATGCAACAACGCCCCGCATAAGCGAGGCGTTGTTTTAAAGCCGTTGCGAGTTACTTGGCAGCGGCGTCTTCTTTGGCTGGATCCTTGATGGCCAGCAGTTCCAGGTCGAAAACCAGAACCGAGTTAGCCGGGATCGCCGGGCTTGGCGACTGAGCGCCGTAAGCCAGATCGCTAGGGATGTACAGTTTGTACTTCTCGCCAACGTGCATCAGTTGCAGACCTTCAACCCAACCCGGGATCACACCGCTGACCGGCAGATCGATCGGGCTGCCACGCTCGACGGAGCTGTCGAATACGGTGCCGTTGGTCAGCTTGCCGGTGTAGTGAACGGTCACTACGTCGGTCGGCTTGGGCTGTGCGCCGTCGGCCTTCTTGACCACTTCGTATTGCAGGCCGGAAGCGGTGGTAGTGATGCCAGGCTTCTTGCCGTTTTCTTCGAGGAATTTCTTGCCGGCGGCTGCCGACTCTTCGCTCATCTTGGCCATGCGCTCTTCAGCACGCTTTTGCAGCGCGGCGAAGGCTTCGACCAGTTCTTCATCTTTCAGCTTCTGTTCTTTCTTGCCGACGGCATCTTCGATGCCCTGGGCTACCGCTTTGGAGTCCAGATCATCCATGCCTTCCTGAGCAAGGCTTTTGCCCATGTTCAGGCCGATGCCGTAGGAAGCTTTTTGCGCCGGGGTTTTCAGCTCTACGCTGGTCTGCGAATCACAACCCGCGAGGACCAGGCTAACCAGGGCTACCGCCGCCGCCAACCGATGCTGTTTCATGCTATTTCCTTGTTCATGCGCCGAATGGGCAATCGAGTAAAGCCGCGAGCTTATCAGGCCGCCACGACCAATGGCTACCGGCATGAGAGCAGGAAACTTCCGATAAGTTCAGGGATTAAAACGCATTGGCCGCGCAGCATGATGAAGCTTCTGTCATCCGGGCCCGACGATGGCCGCACGATCTTCAGGGAATGTTTAAAGTAATGGCCACTTGCCCAGAAGGGCGTGCTCAGGCATAACAACGCAACAATTTGACAAGGATGTTTATCTTGCGCCTCTTATTCCGTGTGCTGACCCTGATCGTGGTGCTGCTGGGACTCGTCCTCGCGGTAGTCTTGTACTACGTCGCCAACCCGAAACTGCCCTTCTACTCCCCCGTCGAACAGGTGCATTACCTGGATCAGTGGAGCGAGCAAGAACGGCAAACCTACTATTTCACGCCCCAAGGCACACAGGTCAAAGGCCTGCGTTACGAATGGTTTCAGGCACTGGAGTTGCCGTTCTCCGAGCAGCGTTTTGCCGCCCCCGAGTACCTCGCCCGCTTCGGTTTTCTGGTCGGCCCACAACAAAAAGCCACGCCGAATAATCCTGGCAACCTGCCCGTTGGCTTTGCGCGCCATCAAAATCCCGGCAGTTCCGAGCACTATCTGGACATCACTTGTGCGGCCTGCCACACCGGTGAATTGCGTTTTAAAGGCCAGGCTGTGCGAATTGATGGCGGCACGGCGCAGCATGTGCTGCCTTCCAGTGTTCCGACGCTACGTGGTGGCAGTTTCGGACAAGCTCTGGTCGCAAGCCTGACAGCGACTTACTACAACCCCTGGAAATTCGAACGCTTCGCCCGCCACGTCCTCGGCGCTGAATACGACGCGCGCCATGAGCAACTGCGCCGGGACTTCAAAACCTCGCTGGATACTTTTCTCAAAGTCGCATGGAACGATACCCATCGCGGCCTCTATCCCACCGAAGAGGGCCCCGGTCGCACAGATGCGTTCGGCCGAATCGCCAACGCCACGTTCGGTGATGCCATTTCTCCGGCCAACTATCGCGTGGCCAACGCCCCGGTGGATTACCCGCAACTATGGGACATGTGGACGTTCGACTGGGTGCAGTGGAACGGCTCCGCGCAGCAGCCCATGGCCCGTAACATCGGCGAAGCACTGGGCGTCGGCGCAACCCTGAATTTCTTCGATGCCGACGGCCAGCCACTGCGCGGCGATGAGCGCTATGCCTCCAGCGTGCGGGTGCGCGATCTGCACAAGATCGAAGAAACCCTGCAGCAATTAAAGCCGCCCTCCTGGCCTCAAGAGCTGTTCGGCGCCATCGACAAACCGCTGGCGGCGAAAGGCCGCGCACTGTTTGCCGAAAACTGCGCCGCTTGTCACGTACCGCCGCAGACGCAGGAAGGCGAACGCCGAGTGTTGCAACTGCCGATGCTGCCCGTAGCCGCCATCGGCACAGACCCGAACGCGGCCAATAACATTGCCAGCCATCGCTTTGACCTGACCGCCCTGCAATGGGACTTGAAAGAGCTTGAGGGCATGGATGTGAAACTTCATCCGACGCCCAAAGAACCGCTCGACCTCAGCCAATTGTCGGTCGCCAAGGGGCTGGCTTATGTCACCGCCTTCGTGGAAAACCGCGCCTATCGCGAGGCAGGTGTGACGCCTGCGGAAAAACCTCGCCTGGACGGTTTCGGCCTGCCAATCGGCGTGCGTGAAAAAGTCGCCTACAAGGCGCGACCGCTGGCCGGTGTCTGGGCCACTGCACCGTTTCTGCACAACGGTTCGGTGCCGAGCCTCTATCAGTTGCTCTCGCCTCAGGATGAACGCGCAAGCACGTTCTATAAAGGCACCTTCGAATACGATCCACGTCACTTGGGCTATCGCACCGAAGCCTTCGCCAATGGCTTTTTGTTCGACACGCGGATTAGCGGCAACCACAACAGCGGCCACGAATTTCGTGCCGGCGAGCGCGGCAACGGTGTCATCGGCAGACTGTTGCAACCCGAGGAGCGCTGGGCGCTGCTCGAATACCTGAAAGTGCTGGGTGGCCCCCTGGAGGCGCAGTTGCCATGATCATGCCGACCTTCAAAACACAACTGCCGCTAATGGCCCGCCTCTGGTTAGGGCTGGGACGCTTGCTCGGCAGGGTCGTGTTGATCGTGCTGGTCATCGGCCTGCTTGGCTGGGGCAGCGCCACGGCCTGGTGGACCTGGCAACATCGCGGTCCGGTGTCGGCGCAGGAACAGGTTCCGGCCGGTGAAGCGGCGATGACTCAGGACGTGATTCAGACCGCCGTGCGAATTGTCGACCAACACCGCGAAGGCACGCGCTATCTGCGTGACGCACACGCCAAGGCGCATGGCTGCGTGAAGGCGCAAGTGCAGGTATTGCCGGAGCTGGCGCAGCCGCTGCGTCAGGGCGTATTCAGCGAACCTGGCAAGACCTGGCAGGCGCTGATTCGTCTGTCCAACGGCAATGCCTATCCGCAATTCGACAGCCTGCGCGACGCCCGTGGCATGGCGATCAAGCTGCTGGACGTACCAGGAAGACAATTGCTCGACAACCGCCAGCAACAGCACGAGCAAGACTTCGTGATGTTCAGCCATCCGAACTTCTTTGTCAGCGATGTCGCCGAATACCGTCAGAACGTGGCGGCGCAGGCGGATGGCAAAAAAGTCATGGCGTTTTTTCCGGGATGGGACCCACGCACCTGGCAGGTCCGTCATTTGTTCATTGCCCTGGCCACCTTGGCACCGCCGCCTGACAGCCCGACCGCGACCACGTACTTTTCGGTATCGCCCTACAAATTCGGTGAGGCCAATGCCAAATTCCGCGTGATGCCGGATCCCGGCAGTTGCCCCGCTTACACGCTGCCCCGGCAGAATCACGACTTGCCGAACTTCTTGCGCGGCGCGCTGAAGCAACAACTGTCGGCGGATCGGGTGCCGGCGTGTTTCGTCTTGCAGATTCAGCGCCAGGATGCGCACCAGTACATGCCGATTGAAGACACCAGCATTGAATGGCGCGAAGCGGATTCGCCGTTCGAGACAGTGGCACGGATTACCTTGCCAGCGCAGGACTTCGATACGCCGGCGCTGAATCTGGCGTGCGACAACCTGTCGTTCAATCCGTGGTTCGGGATCGAGGCGCATCGGCCGATTGGCGGGATCAATCGCCTGCGCAAGGCGGTGTATGAGGCGGTCAGCGATTACCGGCACAGCCAAAATGGCGCTTCACAGCCCCTGTAGGAGCTGTCGAGTGCAACGAGGCTGCGATCTTTCGAATATTTCAAACAAGATCAAAAGATCGCAGCGTTCCGCAGCTCCTACATGATTTGCATAAACCCCGGACAGCAAAAAGCCCGCACAAGGCGGGCTTTCTGTGGTGATCTGGCGTTCAGTTCCAGATACCGAATATGGCGCAGCGGACGGGACTCGAACCCGCGACCCCCGGCGTGACAGGCCGGTATTCTAACCGACTGAACTACCGCTGCGCGAAACGCTTGAAACGAATGGTGGGTGATGACGGGATCGAACCGCCGACATTCTGCTTGTAAGGCAGACGCTCTCCCAGCTGAGCTAATCACCCTTCGCTTCGTTACGGGGCGCATTATGCCACAAGTTTTCGTAATGTGTTGATTTAATTGAAGTTTTTCTCAATTAAATCCGAAAAAAAGTGAAACGACACGTCCCGCGGGTACAACCTTGAGGCAGAAAAAAACCCGCCTTGGCGGGTTTTTCCGTGGTGACCTGGCGTTCAGTGTTCCAGGTTACCGAATATGGCGCAGCGGACGGGACTCGAACCCGCGACCCCCGGCGTGACAGGCCGGTATTCTAACCGACTGAACTACCGCTGCGCGTAACACTTGAAACGAATGGTGGGTGATGACGGGATCGAACCGCCGACATTCTGCTTGTAAGGCAGACGCTCTCCCAGCTGAGCTAATCACCCTTCGCTTCGGTGTGGCGCGCATTCTACGGAGCGCCCCCACCTCTGGCAAGCACTTTTTTAAATAATTTTCCGAGGCCTTCCAAAGGCTTAGAGAAGGGTTGGCCTATGCCCCGGCGAAGACAATAATGCCCCCCTTTGTATAAAGGAGAGACTCACCCCATGTGGTTCAAGAACCTGCTTATCTATCGCCTGACCCAAGACCTGCCTGTCGATGCCGAGGCGCTGGAAACTGCACTGGCCACCAAACTGGCGCGTCCATGTGCAAGCCAGGAGTTGACCACTTACGGTTTCGTCGCGCCGTTCGGCAAGGGCGAAGATGCACCGCTGGTGCACGTCAGCGGTGATTTCCTGCTGATCAGCGCACGCAAGGAAGAACGCATTCTGCCGGGCAGCGTCGTACGTGACGCGGTCAAGGAAAAGGTCGAAGAGATCGAAGCCGAACAGATGCGCAAGGTCTATAAGAAGGAGCGCGATCAGATCAAGGATGAAATCATCCAGGCGTTCCTGCCGCGCGCGTTCATCCGTCGCTCGTCGACCTTTGCCGCGATCGCGCCGAAACAGGGCCTGATCCTGGTCAACTCGGCCAGCCCGAAACGCGCCGAAGACCTGCTCTCGACCCTGCGCGAAGTCATCGGCACCCTGCCCGTCCGTCCGCTGACGGTAAAAATGGCGCCGACCGCGGTCATGACCGAGTGGGTCACCACGCAGAAAGCCGCCGACGATTTCTATGTGCTGGACGAGTGCGAGCTGCGCGACACCCACGAAGATGGCGGCATCGTCCGTTGCAAGCGCCAGGACCTCACCAGCGATGAAATCCAGCTGCATTTGAGCACCGGCAAAGTGGTGACTCAACTGTCGCTGGCCTGGCAGGACAAACTGTCGTTCATGCTCGACGATAAGATGACCGTCAAACGCCTGAAGTTCGAAGATCTGTTGCAGGATCAGGCAGAACAGGATGGCGGCGATGAGGCACTGGGTCAGCTGGATGCCAGCTTTACCCTGATGATGCTGACGTTTGGCGACTTCCTGCCAGCGCTGGTTGAAGCGTTGGGTGGGGAAGAGATGCCGCAGGGTATCTGACGTCTTGTGATAGGCAATGTGGGAGCGGGCTTGCTCGCGAATGCGGTGTGTCATTCACAGGTGCATTGACTGATCGGACGCTTTCGCGAGCAAGCCCGCTCCCACAGTTTGATTTTGCGGTGTTCTTTTAATAACAAGGATCAAGCCATGCGCGCACTGGCTGCACTCAGCCGTTTTGTCGGCAACACCTTCGCTTACTGGGTTCTGATATTCGCGGTCATCGCGTTCCTGCAACCGGCGTGGTTCATCGGCCTTAAAAGCGCGATCGTGCCGCTGCTGGGTCTGGTCATGTTCGGCATGGGCCTGACCCTCAAACTTGACGACTTCGCCGCAGTCGCCCGCCATCCATGGCGTGTGGCGCTGGGCGTGGTCGCGCATTTCGTGATCATGCCCGGTGTGGCGTGGTTGCTTTGCCAGGTCTTTCACCTGCCGCCGGAAATCGCCGTCGGGGTGATTCTGGTCGGCTGCTGCCCGAGCGGCACTTCGTCGAACGTGATGACCTGGCTGGCGCGCGGCGATCTGGCGCTGTCGGTGGCTATCGCCGCCGTCACCACCCTGCTCGCGCCATTGCTGACCCCGGCGCTGATCTGGCTGCTGGCCTCGGCCTGGCTGCCGGTGTCGTTCATGGAGCTGTTCTGGTCGATCCTGCAAGTGGTGTTGCTGCCGATCGTTCTCGGCGTGGCCGCGCAGCGTTTGCTGGGCGACAAGGTCCGCCATGCGGTAGACGTATTGCCGCTGGTGTCGGTGGTCAGCATCGTGATTATCGTGACTGCCGTCGTTGCGGCGAGTCAGGCGAAAATCGCTGAATCCGGCCTGTTGATCATGGCGGTGGTGATGCTGCACAACAGCTTCGGCTATTTGCTGGGTTACTTCACCGGGCGCCTGTTCGGCTTGCCATTGGCGCAGCGCAAGTCGCTGGCACTGGAAGTCGGCATGCAGAATTCGGGGCTGGGCGCCGCGCTGGCCAGCGCACATTTCTCGCCACTGGCGGCGGTGCCGAGTGCCTTGTTCAGCGTTTGGCACAATATTTCCGGGGCGCTGCTGTCGACGTACTTCCGGCGCATGAGCGAAAAAGAAGACCGCGAGGAGCTGTCGCGTCAAGCGACGGACTGAGCGCAAAACTTGATCCCCGGGTTAAGGCTGGTCAAACTATCGCACAACGCGGGGACGACCCCGCGGCTCGATCGAGTCATTTAATCTGGGGACGACCCCGTCAATCGATGGAGGTTTGCCATGTCCTGGATCATTCTGTTTTTCGCCGGCCTGTTCGAAGTCGGCTGGGCCGTCGGCCTGAAATACACCGACGGCTTCACCCGCCCGCTGCCTACCGTTCTGACCGTTGCTGCCATGGCCATCAGCCTTGGCCTGCTCGGTCTGGCGATGAAGGAATTGCCGTTGGGCACGGCTTATGCGATCTGGACCGGGGTCGGTGCCGTGGGCACGGTGATTGCCGGGATCATCTTGTTCGGCGAGTCGATGGCGTTGATTCGGCTGGCCAGTGTGGCGTTGATCGTTACCGGGTTGATCGGGCTTAAGGTCAGCGCTTAGGCATCTATAGCTATCGCGAGCAGGCTCACTCCTACAAGGGAAACGCATTTCAAATGTAGGAGTGAGCCTGCTCGCGATGGCGCCGGCCCAGTCAGCGACTATCTGACAGAGCCACGCAGTTCGCCCACCAACACCTGCAACTTCGCCGGCTCGGCGCCTTCAGTCACCGCCGGCCCCGCCACCAATGTCACCCGCGACCACAATCGGCGAAACATGCCCTTGTTCGGGTCGCGACTGAAGAAACTCCCCCACAGCCCCTGCAACGCCAGCGGAATGACCGGCACTGGGGTCTCCTCGAGAATCCGCGTCAGCCCGCCCTTGAATTCACTGATCTCGCCATCGGCGGTCAGCTTGCCTTCCGGGAAGATGCACACCAGTTCGCCGTCCTTCAGATACTGGGCAATGCGGGCGAAGGCCTTTTCGTAGATCTGAATATCTTCGTTGCGACCGGCGATGGGAATGGTCCCCGCCGTGCGAAAGATAAAGTTCAGCACCGGCAGGTTGTAGATCTTGTAGTACATGACAAAGCGAATCGGCCGACGCACCGCGCCGCCAATCAGCAAGGCATCGACGAACGACACGTGGTTGCACACCAGTAGCGCCGCGCCCTCGTCAGGGATCGCTTGGAGATTGCGATGCTCGACACGGTACATCGAATGGCTGAGCAGCCAGATCATGAAGCGCATGCTGAATTCGGGAACAATCTTGAAGATGTAGGCGTTGACGCCGATGTTGAGCAGCGAGACCACGAGGAACAGTTGCGGGATAGACAGCTTGGCGAGGCTCAACAAAACGATCGAAACAATCGCCGACACCACCATAAACAGCGCGTTGAGAATGTTATTGGCGGCGATCACCCGCGCGCGCTCGTTCTCCGCCGTGCGCGACTGGATCAGTGCGTACAGCGGCACAATATAGAAGCCGCCGAAAATGCCCAGGCCGAGGATGTCGATCAACACCGCCCAGGTGTGCACGAAGCCCAGCACCTGGATCCAGCTATGCCCGGTGACGCTGTCGGGAATCCCGCCGGAATGCCACCACAGCAATAGGCCAAACACGGTCAGACCGAACGAACCGAACGGCACCAGACCGATCTCGACCTTACGCCCGGAAAGCTTTTCACACAGCATCGAACCGAGGGCGATACCGACCGAGAAAACCGTAAGAATCAGGGTGACTACGGTTTCATCACCGTGCATCCATTCCTTGGCATACGCCGGAATCTGCGTCAGGTAGATCGCCCCGACAAACCAGAACCACGAGTTGCCGACAATCGAGCGCGACACCGCCGGGGTCTGGCCCAAGCCGAGCTTCAGGGTGGCCCAGGACTGACTGAAGATATTCCAGTTCAGGCGCATGTTCGGTGACGATGCCGCCGCGCGTGGAATGCTGCGGCTGGCGAGATAACCCAATACGGCGATGCCGACGATGGCAGCAGACACCACCGGCGCGTAGTGCTCCGACGACATCATGACCCCGGCGCCAATGGTCCCGGCAAGAATCGCCAGAAAGGTGCCCATTTCTACCAGACCGTTGCCGCCGACCAGTTCGTCGTCACGCAAGGCCTGCGGCAGGATCGAATACTTCACCGGGCCGAACAGCGCCGAGTGCGTGCCCATGGCGAACAGCGCCACCAGCATCAGCCAAAGATGATCGAAGAGAAAGCCGATCGATCCTACGATCATGATGGCGATTTCCGCGAGTTTGATCAGACGGATCAGCGCGTCCTTGGCGAATTTTTCACCGAACTGACCGGCCAACGCGGAAAACAGGAAAAACGGCAGAATAAACAGCAGCGCGCAGAGGTTGACCCAGATCGAACGGTCGCCCTCGATGGTCAGCCGATAAAGAATGGCGAGGATCAACGACTGTTTAAATACGTTGTCGTTAAACGCGCCGAGGGACTGGGTAATAAAGAAAGGCAAAAAGCGCCGGGTGCGCAGCAGGGTGAACTGTGAGGGGTGACTCATCTTCCGTGTTTCCTGATGTTAGGTAGAGAGGCCTGGGTGCTTGTCATTGGAATCTCGAACCGCGGTCCAGGCCACACCTTACCTAAACTTTTCAGATTATTTCTTCAAACCTGCGATGCACGGCGAGACGAACAGCTCGCCACGCCATGCGCCTTGCACAGTGCGCTTGCCGACGATCAACCACATCACCGCCAGCAACGCCACCAGCGCCGTGCCGAACACACTGAAAAACGTCAGGTTGAGCAGACTCGCCAGTTTCAGCGTCGCCAGCGAATACACGCCCAACGGGAAGGTGAAGCCCCACCAGCCAAGGTTGAAGGGGATACCGTCACGCAGATAACGCACGGTGATCAGCAGCGCCATCAGCATCCACCACAGCCCGAAGCCCCACAGCGTGATGCCCGCCACCAGCCCCAGCCCCGCCGCGATTTCACCGACGCCCGGCAAGCCATTGGCGGCGAAAATCGCCGGCGCCTCACCACCCAGCAGCAACATGCCCAGCGCACCGGTGCCGATCGGACCCAGCGCCAGCCAGCTCGAAGCGGCCATGTTTTCATGGGGCAGTTTGTGCAGGGCCATGCGCAGCAACAGGATCGTCAGAATGCTGAACGCCACGGGCAGGGAAAAAGCCCAGAGCACGTAACTGGTGGTCAGCACCACCAGTTGCGCATGGGCATCGCTCAGATGCGGCGCCAGCAAGCCACCGCTGGCGGCCGCCACTTCCGCCGCGACCACAGGCAACAGCCAGACCGCAGTCATCTGGTCGATGCTGTGTTCCTGACGGGTAAACATCATGTACGGAATCAGCACGCCGCACGCCAGCGACATCGCCACATCCAGCCACCACAGCACCTCGGCCAGATCGATCACCGCCTCGCCCCAACGTGGCAGGCCGAACAACAGAAAGCCGTTGATGATCGTCGCCAGCCCCATGGGAATGGTGCCGAAGAACATCGACACAGTGGAATGACCGAAAATCCGCCGCGCTTCGTCGAAGAACAAGATCCAGCGGGCCGCGTAGGCTGCGGTAAACAGGGTAAACAGCAGAATGTTGAACAACCACAGGCCTTCCGCGATGGCGTGCAGGCCGGCAATGTTCAAGGGCAGTTGCGCCAGCGCCAATGCCAACACACCGGTGCCCATGGTCGCGGCGAACCAGTTGGGGGTGAATTGGCGGATTACCTCGAGCGGGTGCTGAAGCTGGCTGAACGGTTTGATACCGGGTTTGGTGTTGCTGGGACAAATCATCGTGGACTCCTCTCCTCGTGTGAGGTTGAGTCCATGGTAGAACCGAATCGAATATCTATATAACGGGTAATATCTCTAACTGTTATCTGTTTTACCAATAAGCACTCAGACGCTGCCTGCGCTTTCGATGACCAGAATCCGCGCCGCGCCCTGAGGATGGGCGACATGCTCGGTGCCCACCGAGGCGTAGAAAATGTCGCCTACCTCCAGCAGCACGTGCTTTTCTTCACCCTCTTCGCGATAGCGCATTTGCACTTGGCCATCGAGCACCACGAAGACTTCCTCGCCGTCGTTGACGTGCCATTTGTAGGGCTGATCCGTCCAGTGCAAGCGCGTGGTGATGCCGTTCATGCTGGCAATGTCCAGCGCGCCCCAGGCGCGTTCGGCGGTAAAGGTTTTGCTGCGGATAATCTTCATGTGCCGATCCCGGAAAGAAGTCAGCCAAGGCTAACCCAAACGGCTGCGCTTAAGGAGCGCTGCACACCTTGACAGCAGGTGCGCGCAAACTGAGCACCGCTGCCCCGAGCGCCAAAACAATCAGTACCGCCCCATAGCCATCAGTGGTTGCCAGCAAGCCATAGCTGCGGGTCAGGTGCCCGGCGAGCAAGGCTGGCAAACAGAACGCCAGATAACTCAGTACGTAATAAGCTGACATCATCCCGGCTCGCTCATGGGGCAAGGCCAGCGGCACCAGGCTGCGCACCGCGCCAAGAAAGCCCGAGCCGAAACCGCAACCGGCGACCAGTGTGCCGAGAAAAAACAGCGATAGACTGGCGCTGTGCACGCCGAACAGAATCAACCCCAGACCGAGCGGCAGCAGCAGTGTCCCCAGACGCAACGCTTGAGTCGCCGGGCGATTGCGCATCGTGAAAATCATCAACGCCCCGGTCACGGTCAATGCCGCGACAGTCGCACCGCCGATCAGATTGGAGGTGGACCCCGTGGCGGTGCGCACCAGTGAAGGTGCCAGCGATGCGTAAAAACCACCGAGCGCCCAGGTTGCGGTGTTCAGCGGCAGGATTCGCCACAAAGTCGAACGTGCCTGCACCGGCACATGCAAGGTTGGCCGCAACGATGCCCATGCCCCGCCCTGCCGGGTAACGTGCTCCGGCAAGCGCCAGACATAGGCGCCCTGCACCGCAAACAGTATGAGCAGCAGCCAATAGGTCAATTGCAGCGGCGCCGGCGCGTACTCCGCCAGCAAACCACAGCCCATGCCGCCGATTGCCATTCCCAGTAGCGGCGCGACACTGTTGATCAACGGCCCATGCTGGCGATCGGTGTCGAGCAGCGTCGCGCTCAGCACCGCAGTCGCCATGCCGGTGGCAAAACCTTGCAGCACGCGGGCGCCGATCAACCAGGCCACGCTGTCGGCATAGATGAACAGCAACATGGCCAACCCATTGAGCAATACCGCGGTGAAAATCACCGGCCTGCGCCCCAAGTAATCAGACAGCGAGCCGACGGTCAGCAATGCAGCCAGCAGACTGAAAGCGTAGACCGCGAAAATCAGTGTCAGCACCGCTGGCGAAAACTGCAGTTGATCCTGATACAGGTGGTACAACGGCGTCGGCGCGGTGGAAGCGGCGAGAAAACTCAGTAAGGTAATCGCCAGAAACCACAGACTGGCACGGTGGGAAGCGACATTATTCAAGGGGCTGGTCATGGGCACACT
Organism: Pseudomonas sp. SWRI111; assembly: GCF_014268555.1. Classification (NCBI taxonomy): domain Bacteria; kingdom Pseudomonadati; phylum Pseudomonadota; class Gammaproteobacteria; order Pseudomonadales; family Pseudomonadaceae; genus Pseudomonas; species Pseudomonas sp. SWRI111. Next base: position 16,039 of record NZ_JABWQQ010000019.1, read on the forward strand.
CCGCAAAAGCTAATATTTTGCTTTTGCGGAGTGTGCTACCGCCTCGCGCTTAAAGCAAATTCTTTGTGTTAAGGTCTGCCCCATGGCTATTAAAGAAGGTTTACGCCCCGGTGGCCGCAGTGCCCGGGTGCAAGATGCGATTCATTCGGCAGTCCGCGCGCTGCTGCAGGAACAGGAGCGCTCGACGGTGACCGTCCCGCAAATCGCCGCGCGCGCTGGCGTCACGCCGTCGACGATTTACCGGCGCTGGGGCGATCTGGCGGCGCTGTTGGCAGATGTCGCCCTGGCCCGCATGCGTCCGGACAGCGAACCAGCAGAAACCGGCAGCCTTCGCGGCGATATCCGCGCGTGGGCCGAGCAGTATCTCGATGAGATGAGTTCCGAGCCTGGCCGCAACATGATGCGCGATGTGCAAGCGAGCGCTACGCCGGGGTACTGCGTGGCGATTATTGGTGCGCAGTTGCAGACCATCCTTGATCGCCACCCGCACGAGGCCGCGCCGAGTGTCGATCGGTTGATCAATCTGGTGGTTGCGCCGGTGGTGTTCCGGATTCTGTTTTCGGCGGCGGCGCTGGAGGTGGATGAGTTGCATCGGCTGATTGATATTGCGCTGCGTCTGGACTGACGCTATCGCGAGCAGGCTCACTCCTACCTTGAAATGCGTCCCCCTTGTAGGAGTGAGCCTGCTCGCGAAGAGGCCCGACCGGCCACCGCAAAAACCACCCGCCTTTACTCCCTGCGACACCCCGCCACGCCACGACCTTGGTCGACACTGACTAACCGCCGCGCTCATGCGAGACTGTCCGCCCGGGCAGGAGTGCCGGGGGAGTCTTTTGTCGGGAGTGCTGCATGTCGTTGTCCACCGGGCTGATCGCCGTCGTCGCCTTGGCCTATATGGCCATCATGTTCGCCATCGCCTTCTACGGCGACCGCCGCAGCACGCCGTTGCCGCCGCGCGTGCGCGCGTGGGTGTATAGCCTGTCGCTGGCGGTCTACTGCACCAGCTGGACGTTCTTCGGCGCGGTCGGCCAGGCGGCGGAACAGCTGTGGTCGTTCCTGCCGATCTACCTCGGGCCGATCCTGCTGCTGGTGGGTGCGCCGTGGGTGCTGCAAAAAATGGTGATGATCAGCAAACAAGAGAACATCACCTCCATCGCCGACTTCATTGCCGCGCGCTACGGCAAATCGCAATCGCTGGCGGTGGTCGTCGCGCTGATCTGTCTGGTCGGCGTCCTGCCCTACATTGCTCTGCAACTCAAAGGCATCGTCCTGGGTGTAAATCTGTTGATTGGCGCCGGGGCCGACGCCATGGGCACCCGCGCCCAGGACACCGCGCTGATCGTGTCGCTGGTGCTGGCGCTGTTCACGATCGTCTTCGGCACCCGCAACCTGGACGCCACCGAGCACCACCGCGGCATGGTGCTGGCGATTGCCTTCGAGTCGCTGGTCAAGCTGTTCGCCTTTCTCGCCGTCGGCGCTTTCGTGACGTATGGCCTCTATGACGGTTTCGATGACCTGTTCAATCAGGCCATGCTCGCGCCGCGCCTGGAGGAGTACTGGAAAGAAACCATCAACTGGCCGTCGATGGTGGTGCAGACCGGCGTGGCGATGATGGCGATCATCTGTCTGCCGCGGCAGTTCCATGTCACGGTGGTCGAGAACATCGACCCACAGGATCTGCGCCTGGCCAAATGGGTGTTTCCCGCTTACCTCGCCCTGGCGGCGTTGTTTGTCGTACCGATCGCCCTCGCCGGTCAAATGATGCTCCCCGATGATGTGCTGCCCGATTCGTTCGTGATCAGCCTGCCGCTGGCGCAGGCGCATCCGGCGCTGGCGATGCTCGCCTTCATCGGCGGCGCTTCGGCGGCAACCGGCATGGTGATCGTCGCCAGCGTGGCACTGTCGACCATGGTCTCCAACGACATGCTGTTGCCGTGGTTGCTGCGCCGCAACAACGCCGAGCGGCCGTTCGAGGTGTTCCGTCAGTGGATGCTGTCGGTGCGCCGCGTGAGCATTGTGGTCATTCTGCTGCTGGCCTACGTCAGTTACCGCTTGCTGGGATCGACCGCGAGCCTGGCAACCATCGGCCAGATTGCCTTTGCCGCCGTGACCCAACTGGCACCGGCCATGCTCGGCGCGCTGTACTGGAAACAGGCCAATCGCCGGGGCGTGTTTGCCGGTCTCGCGGCGGGGACGTTCCTGTGGTTCTACACGCTGATTCTGCCGATCGCCGCGCACAGCCTCGGCTGGTCGCTGAACAGTTTTCCGGGGCTGGCGTGGCTGCACAGCAACCCGTTGAACCTGCCGATTACGCCGCTGACCCAAGGTGTGGTGCTGTCGCTGGCGGGCAACTTCACACTGTTTGCCTGGGTCTCGGTGCTGTCGCGCACGCGGGTTTCCGAGCACTGGCAGGCCGGGCGTTTTATCGGTCAGGAAATCAGCGCCCGTCCCAGCGCCCGCTCGATGCTGGCCGTGCAGATCGATGACTTGCTCCAACTGGCGGCACGCTTCGTGGGTGAAGAACGGGCGCGACAGAGCTTCATCCGTTTCGCCTACCGCCAAGGCAAAGGCTTCAATCCGAACCAGAATGCTGACGAGGAATGGATCGCCCATACCGAACGCTTGCTCGCCGGTGTACTCGGCGCCTCTTCCACGCGAGCGGTGGTAAAAGCCGCCATCGAAGGGCGGGAAATGCAACTGGAGGACGTCGTGCGCATCGCCGACGAAGCCTCGGAAGTGTTGCAGTTCAACCGCGCGCTGCTGCAAGGCGCCATCGAGAACATCACTCAGGGCATCAGCGTGGTCGACCAATCGCTGAAGCTGGTGGCCTGGAACCGCCGTTATCTGGAATTATTCAATTACCCCGATGGCTTGATCAGCGTCGGGCGGCCGATTGCTGACATCATTCGCTACAACGCCGAGCGCGGTTTGTGCGGCCCCGGCGAAGCCGAGGTCCACGTCGCGCGGCGTCTGCACTGGATGCGCCAGGGCCGGGCGCACACCTCCGAGCGCCTGTTCCCCAATGGCCGGGTGATCGAGCTGATCGGCAACCCGATGCCCGGCGGCGGCTTCGTCATGAGTTTCACCGACATTACCGCGTTCCGCGAAGCCGAACAGGCGCTGACCGAGGCCAACGAAGGGCTGGAACAGCGGGTCAGCGAACGCACCCAGGAACTGTCGCAGCTCAACGTCGCGCTGACCGAAGCCAAAGGCACGGCCGAATCCGCCAACCAGTCGAAGACCCGCTTCCTTGCCGCCGTCAGCCACGATCTGATGCAGCCATTGAACGCTGCGCGCCTGTTCTCGGCCGCCCTTTCCCATCAGGCTGAAGGCCTGAGCAGCGAGGCGCAGAAACTGGTGCAGCACCTCGACAGCTCACTGCGTTCAGCCGAGGACCTGATCAGCGATCTGCTGGACATCTCGCGCCTGGAGAACGGCAAGATCAATCCTGATCGCAAACCCTTTGCCGTAAACGAGTTGTTCGACATTCTCGGCGCCGAGTTCAAGGCACTGGCGCAAGAACAACGCCTGACATTCCGCGTGCGTGGCACGCACTTGCGCGTCGACAGCGACATCAAACTGCTGCGGCGGATTTTGCAGAATTTCCTCACCAACGCTTTCCGCTATGCCAAGGGTCCGGTTTTGCTGGGTGTACGTCGACAAGGTTCAGCGTTAAGCCTTGAGGTGTGGGATCGCGGGCCGGGTATTCCAGAAGACAAGCAGCAGGTGATTTTCGAGGAATTCAAACGCCTCGACAGCCATCAGACCCGCGCCGAAAAAGGCCTCGGATTAGGCCTGGCGATCGCCGATGGCCTGTGCCGCGTGCTCGGTCACACCTTACGCGTGCGCTCGTGGCCGGGACGCGGCAGCGTATTCAGTGTGACGGTGCCGCTGGCTCGTACCCAAACGCCAGCCGCCAGCGCGGTGGTGGAGTTGAATGGCACGTTATTGAGCGGCGCGCAGGTGCTGTGCGTCGACAATGAAGACAGCATTCTGATCGGCATGCACAGCCTGTTGAGCCGCTGGGGCTGCCAGGTCTGGACCGCGCGCAACCGTGAAGAATGTGCGGCGCTGTTGAATGAGGGGATGCGGCCACAACTGGCGCTGGTCGACTACCACCTGGATCACGGCGACACCGGCACCGAGCTGATGGCCTGGCTGCGCACTACCCTGGGCGAGCCGGTGCCGGGCGTAGTGATCAGCGCCGATGGACGCCCGGAGACGGTCGCGCAGGTGCACGCGGCGGGACTGGATTATCTGGCCAAACCGGTGAAGCCGGCTGCGTTGCGGGCGTTATTGAGTCGGTATTTGCCGCTGTAGGTGGCGATTTCGCTGACGCCTTCGCGAGCAGGCTCGCTCCCACATTGAAATGCGTGCCCCTGTGGGAGCGAGCCTGCTCGCGAAGCCTTTGCCGTTACTCAGGCAACTCAACCAACCCATCAACATCAGTCATCGCCCGCTCGAGCAAATCCGCCGGCAAGCTTTTGCTCGCCCGGGCTCCGAGCAATTTGAGTTGTTCGCTGCGGCTGACCAGGTTGCCGCGTCCTTCGGTCAGCTTGTTGCGCGCTGAGCTGTAAGCCTTGTCCAGTTGTTGCAGGCGATTGCCGACCTCGTCGAGATCCTGAATGAACAGCACGAACTTGTCGTACAGCCAGCCGGCACGCTCGGCGATTTCCCGTGCGTTCTGGCTTTGCCGCTCTTGCTTCCACAGGCTGTCGATCACGCGCAATGTCGCCAGCAACGTCGTCGGGCTGACAATCACGATGTTACGGTCGAAGGCTTCCTGAAACAGCGTCGGTTCGGCCTGCAAGGCTGCGGAAAACGCCGCCTCGATCGGCACGAACAGCAAAACGAAATCGAGGCTGTGCAGACCGTCGAGCCGCTTGTAATCCTTGCCGGCCAAGCCTTTGACGTGGTTGCGCAATGACAGCACATGCTGCTTGATCGCGATCTGTCCAAGGCTGTCATCGTCCGCTGCGACGTATTGCTGATAGGCCGTCAGACTGACTTTGGAATCGACCACCACCTGCTTGTCACCGGGCAGATAAATAATCACGTCAGGCTGGAAGCGCTCGCCGTCCGGCCCCTTGAGATTGACCTGCGTCTGATATTCGCGCCCCTTCTCCAGGCCAGCGTGTTCAAGCACTCGCTCCAGAATCAGCTCGCCCCAGTTGCCTTGGGTCTTCTGCCCCTTGAGTGCGCGAGTCAGGTTGGTCGCCTCATCGCTCAGGCGCAGGTTGAGCGCCTGCAAACGCTCCAGCTCCTTGGCCAGGGAAAAGCGTTCGCGGGCTTCGGCCTGATAACTTTCTTCCACGCGTTTTTCGAAAGACTGAATGCGCTCTTTCAACGGATCAAGCAGTTGGCCGAGACGCTGTTGGCTGGTCTCGGCAAAGCGTTGTTCGCGTTCATCGAAGATCTTCCCGGCCAGTTCGGCGAACTGCGCACGCAGCTCGTCACGCGAGCCTTGCAGGTCACTGAGGCGTTGCTGATGGCTTTCCTGCTGCTCACGCAGTTCGGCGCTCAGTGAGGCGGCCTGCGCATCAAGACGCCGCAGCTCGGCTTCCTTGTTGGCACGCTCAAGGTTCCACGCATGGGACGCATCGCGAGCGTCATCGCGCTCGATTTGCAGTAACTCGACTTCACGACGCAGGGCCGCCAGGTCAGCCTGTTTGAGGGTATTGGCCTGGCTGAGGTCGGCAATCTCGTCACGACTGGCCTCCAGCTGAGCGTTGAGACCGTCCTGAGCCAGCTGCGCCATGGCCAGCCGCTCTTCAAGCACAGCGATGTCGGCCTGGCCATCCCGCGCGCGGCGCTGCAACTGCCAGGCCAGCACCAACAGCGGCAACCCTGCGCCTGCAAGCCCCAGCAACACGCTGGTCAAGTCCATAGCCATAGCGACTCCTGCCGATCCGATAAAGCTTGAAGGTTAACCAAGGTGTCAGAGCTTGGACAGCTCAGTCTTCGATCAGGCCCAGTTCCTGTTGCGCACGCACGTCGCCGGCGCGGGCGGCCTGGCGCAACAGGTCCTGGCCGATGCGCCGGTCACGGGCATTGCCGCACTCGCGACACATCAACTGGCCCAGACGGCTTTGCGCAACGACGACGCCCTCACGAGCAGGCTGCTTAAGCAAACGCCCGGCAAGGTGTTTGGCATTGCGGCTATCACCCAGACGCGGGCTGTCGAGCAACCATTCGGCCACACGCACGGAAAAACGCTTGGGGGAGGTAACACGAGGAGGTTCTGAGGTAACAGAGTCTGATACTGAGCGAAACTTCATAAAGCACTTGGGGCAGATCGGAAGGCGCGCCACTCTACTCTCTTTTTCTTACAGGTAAAGTCGAAAAATCAGTCGGCACGCCCGTGCTAGAGCAAGCGCTCGGGACAATCCACAGAAGCTGTGGATAACTCAGTGGACAACCGCCCTGCAACCCTCGCAAAGCCTTATGGAATGGGCCTCGCAGTCAAACTGACGATTTTTTCACCAACAAAAAAAAGCGATGTTTTTCATTGACTTAAACTTTTGATACAGGCAGCCGTCGGGGTCAGGATTGATATGACAGTGCGGTGACAGTCCGCGCCACTGATGTGCACAAGTACCTGCTGCCCGGTTATATCGGTGCGCTTTTTCGGGCCAGTCTGGCAGCCTACCGGGGATAAACCGGCCTGATCACCTTGAGAGCAAGCACGTTGCGCCGACAAACGGCGAAGAAAACTGACCCGACATAAGCGATCCGGCCTGCCGGCAAGCTGTCCCAACCGGCGCACGGGAAGTTTTTTTGCGAGGCATTTGCTTTGCATCATTCGATCCGTTACTATCCGCGGCGTTAGTACCAAGCTGAAAGTCAATTCCGGTCGAACACATCCCCACGGTAAACCTTCGTTATCGAAGCCTCTGCCGAAAAGAGCGGGAACGACCCCTCGATGGTTTCCAGGTAAATCTTGCGACGACACAGCCTTTGATCGAATGCAAAGGGTGTTGCGAAGACCGTTTACTCTGACCGAACCAACCTGCAAATTGATCAGGATCTTCACCCCGGGCCCAGAACCTTTGCCCTTGTTGTGATGCCTGTCCTCCTAAGTACCTACCTGCCAGCCCAAGCGCGCCCACTTATCAGCGCTTCAAACTGGCTGCTTTGTTCCAGTCGGGTTCTTCGTTCGATCAATGGTGATCGACGTTACTGGAACGTTTTAACGTTGCACGGTTCTTATCCGTGTCATTTGTAGGAACACCTAATAACTATGTCTACTCAAATCCACACTCAGGATGCCATTCGCACCCTAACCAACGCTTTTGCCCCAATGAACTGCCTGATCATGGCCGCTCGCAAAGGCTGCTTCAGCTTCACCGTGGTCAATGAACACGGGATCGCTCGTCACAGCGAGCGCTTGTACCCCGATCAATACTCCAGCGCCGAACCGCTGCAGGCCGTGATCGACCGTACGCGCCAGGCACTGGTTGCCTGATAGCCGAACGCGCTGCAAAAGCCAAAGCCCCGCACACAATGCGGGGCTTTTTATTGCCTGATGTTTCGCTTTTACCGCTTCGCCGTTAAGCATCATTGGATATAACGGTTAAAACCCGAAGCCGGAAATATTTTAAAAACAGTCCTTTACACCCTGAATATGACACTACACTTCAACTCGAGCGGCTTGATCCGCTTGTGGCGAGCCTGAGCCGATCCACCGCTGCCAAGCCCCCCTTTCAGGACTCGCCCCCATTACAAGATCCGAGGGTTTTATGGGTATCGCTGCCAGCGAACTGTGCCGCTACGTGATCCGTCCTACTTTGATCTACCTGGGACGCCACTGTGCAACTGCCGAATCCCTGCTGTTGGGTATCGCCGCCAGCCAGTCCGCCCTCGGCTCCGCACTGCATGACCGCCGCGGCCATGGCCTGTACCGCATCGCCGAGCAGCGCCACCAAATGCTTTGGGACGATTACCTGGCGCTCGATCCGGAGCGCGCCAGCCTGGTGCGCGGCCTGGCCAGCCAGCACGCATTCCTCAGCGGGCCGCACCTGGAACTGACCGTCAATCTGCGTTACGCCACTGCCATCGCCTGGCTATTGATCGAAGAGCAAGCCCCCACCCTCCCCGACCCGAACGATTTGCTGGGCATGGCGCGTATCTGGCGTCAGACATTCCAGCCTCAGGGTCGTCTGCGCGATTTCACCGACGCCTGGCAGACCTGTGTTTCACCGCTGAATCAGGTCGCTTGTTGACCGAGTGGTTTCAGAAGTTCTCGCAACAGGTCGGCATTTTGGTCGGATTGTCCTACAAAACCGCTCTAACTCAAGGCATACAGGCTATAGCGCTGGGACGAAAATGTTGGTAATTTTCGCCCCGGTGATCACCAGGAGTTCTAATAATGAAAAAAGTAATGCTCAAAACCACCCTTAGCCTCGCCGTTGCCATGGCATCCACCCAGATTTTCGCGGCGGGTTTTGCCCTCAACGAACAAAGCATTAGCGGGATGGGGACTGGTTTTGCCGGGCGATCTTCTGCTGCCGACGACGCAAGCACTGTTTATGGCAACCCTGCCGGCATGTCGCGCCTCAAGCGCGAACAAGTCACCGGCGGCGTCGCTTTTGTCGATGCTCATACCGATATCAGTAACGGCAGCTCCAGCCCGAACGGCGGCAGCAACAAAGGCGACATGGTGCCCCTCACCGCCGTACCGATGGGCTTCTACGTCAAGCCAATCGACGATCACTGGGCATTCGGCCTGGGCGTCTACGTGCCATTCGGCCTGATCACCGATTACGAAAACGGCTTTGCCGGCCGTTACTTCGGCAGCAAGTCCGAAGTCCAGGTCATCACTTTCCAGCCAACCGTCAGCTACGCCTTCAATGACAAGGTGTCGATCGGTTTCGGTCCGACCATCAACCGCATCGACGGCTCTCTGGAATCGAACCTGTCGATCACCCAGGCGCTGCCGGACGGCAAGGTCAAGATCAAGGGTGACGACACCGCGCTGGGCTACAACATCGGCGTACTGGTACAAGCCACCGACACCACCCGCGTGGGCCTGACCTATCACTCCAAAGTCGATTACAAGCTCGAAGGCGACACCAAGGTCAAGTACGGCGCACTGGCGCTGGCGGGCCTGGGCGCCAACCAGAAATACGACGCTTCGTTGAAGATCACCACGCCTGAATCCGTGGACCTGTCGGTTACCCAGGCGATCAACGATCGCTGGAACGTCTACGCCGGTACCACCTGGACGCGCTGGAGCCAGCTGGACAAGATCACCGTCAAGAACTCCGGCGTGCAGCCACTGCTGGCCGGTCAGTTTGGCTCGATCAACGAAGATCAGAACTGGCATGACACCTGGGCTTACGCCGTAGGTACGTCGTATCAGTTGAACAAGGAATGGGTACTGCGTACCGGCCTGACGTTCGACCAGTCGCCGACCAATAACGAAGATCGTTCGCCACGCATTCCTACCGGCGACCGCACCATCTTCAGTATCGGTGCTGGCTGGAGTCCTACCGAAGACCTGACTATCGACGTCGCTTATTCGTACTTGAAGGAAGAATCGGTCAATATCCGCAACGAAAACAATCGTGGCCAAAGCTACGAGTCCAAGTATGAAAACTCGGCAAACGGTTTCGGTGTCGGCGCGACCTACCGCTTCTGATGCTGTACGGCGAGGCTAACCCCTCGCCCATAAAAAGCCCCGCTCTCTTTTGCAGAGGCGGGGCTTTTTGGTTTCCGGCACTACGCCAAGCCATTGTGGGAGCGAGCCTGCTCGCGAAAGCGATGGATCAGCCGACTCTTACTTTGAATGAGAGACCGCATTCGCGAGCTGGCTCGCTCCCACAGGGTACATAGGGAATCAAGGCTTCAGCGGCTTTGAAGCGATGGCCTTTTCGATCGCCGCAATAAACTCCGGATCATCCGGCTTGGTCAGGCTGGAAAAGTTGGCGATGACGTTACCCTGACGATCGACCACGTACTTGTAGAAGTTCCACTTCGGCGCACTGCTCTGCTCGGCCAGCACCTTGAACAGATGCGTGGCGCCATCACCGCGGACCTTCTGTGGCTCGGTCATGTTGAACGTCACGCCATAGTTGGCATAACAGACCTTGGCGGTTTCGGCACTGTCCTTGGACTCCTGCTTGAAATCATCGGACGGCACACCGAGCATTTCCAGCCCTTGCGCCTTGTAGCGCTGATTGAGCGCCTCAAGCCCTTCGAATTGCGGAGCGAACCCGCAGAAGCTCGCCGTATTGATGACCACCAGCGGTTTGTCGGCGTAACGCTGGCACAGATCGATGGATTCCTTGGCCCGCAGCTTGGGCAGCGAACCTTGCAGCAGGTCCGGACAATCCGCAGCCCCGGCCAGGCCAGTCAACGTCATCAGCAACGCGGGAACAGCACACCAGCGCATCAGCATGTCGAGCATCCTTTGAGCAGTCATCAGACTGCCGACGTTACTCGCCACGCGTGCTTCTAGCAAATGCTCATGCCCAGCTGCATCAGCGCCAGCCCGCCGCGCTGCCAACCCCACCACGCCAGCGCCAGCAGCGCGGCGCCGAGTGTGATGAGGACCAGTCGCGACCCGATTCGGCTCATGCGGCGCTCGCGCGCGGTTGCAGGCGCTCGACCGGACGCTCGCGCACCGGCCAGTTCAGCGCCGCCGCCAGCAGACTTAACAGAACCGCCACTTGCCAGATCAAGTCATAACTCCCGGTACGGTCATACACCACCCCGCCCAGCCAGCCGCCGAGGAACGAGCCGAGCTGATGGAACAGGAACACGATGCCACCGAGCATGGACAGATTGCGCACGCCAAACAAGGTCGCCACCGTACCGTTGGTCAACGGCACCGTCGACAACCACAGGAACCCCATCGCCATGCCGAACAGATAAGCCGACATGGTCGTCACCGGCAACCACAGGAACAGCACGATCACCACCGCACGCAGCAGGTACAACGCCGTCAACAGGCGCGGCTTGGACATGCGTCCGCCGAGCCAGCCGGCTGTATAGGTGCCGAAGATATTGAACAGCCCGATCAACGCCAGCACCGTGGTGCCGACGGTCGCCGGCAGATGCTGATCGACCAGATAGGCCGGCAGATGCACGCCGATGAACACCACCTGAAAACCACAGACGAAAAAACCGAACGCCAGCAGCCAGAAACCGGAATGCCCACAGGCTTCACGCAGCGCCTCGGAGAGCGTCTGTTCATGCCCCATCAGCGGCAACGGTTTGTCTTTGAGCATGCTCACCAGCGGCACGATCATCGCCACCAGCAGCCCCAACACCAACAGCGCCGCCGACCAGCCGAGCCAGCCGATCAGGCCGAGCGTGCCCGGCAGCATGGCGAACTGGCCAAAGGAGCCGGCGGCGCTGGCGATGCCCATGCCCATGCTGCGTTTCTCTGGCGGTACAGCGCGACCGACGACGCCGAGGATCACCGAAAACGAGGTTCCGGAGAGACCGATACCGATCAGCAGGCCGGCGCTCAGCGACAGGCTCAGCGGCGAATCAGCCAGGCCCATGCAGACCAGGCCCGCGGCATACAGTACGCCGCCGATCAGCACCACTTTTGCCGCGCCGAAGCGGTCGGCCAGCGCGCCGGTAAACGGTTGTGCCAGGCCCCAGATCAGGTTCTGCAAGGCGATGGCGAAGGCGAATACCTCACGCCCCCAGCCGAACTGCGCACTCATTGGCGACAGGAACAGGCCGAAGCCGTGCCGTATGCCCAATGACAACGCCAGGATCAGCGCACTCCCCAGCAACACCCAACCGCACGTACGCCACATCGTTGTCATTATTGTTCTCCGCTTGCGGGTATATACCCGCTTGAGTTTGGAAAAAAACCGGCCTCAGGCCAGTTCATCCAGCAGTCTGAGCAAGGTTTCGCGCTTCTCGGCACCGAGACGGTCAATCAACCGCTGTTGCGCCGCTTCCCAGGCGGGCAGTGCCGCTGCCAGGCGTTGCACGCCGGTTTCGGTGAGTTTGACGATGCGGTTACGCAGGTCGTCGCCTTCAGCCAACGCCACCAGCCCTTCGCCTTCCAGCACGCGCAGATTGCGCCCAAGGGTGCTGCGGTCCAGTCCCATGGCTTCGGCCAGTTCGGAAATGCTCGGCTGATCCAGACGCTGCAGATTGCACAGCAGAGAATACTGGGCAACGTTGATCCCGAAGCCGTCGAGGGCGCCGTCGTAATGCCTGCTGACGCCACGCGCGGCGCGACGCAGGTTGGTGCACAAACACTGAGAAGGAAGCATGGTGCGTGTATATACCCGCGACTGTGTTAAATCAAGTTACAGATGAAATTCCTGATATTTTTGCTGCCTGAAAAATCGCCATCGCGAGCAGGCTCACTCCTACAAGGGGTACGCATTTCAATTGTAGGAGTGAGCCTCCTCGCGATAAGGCCGGCATTATCACTACAAAACTGTCAGCCTAACGCCAGCCCAACCAACACCATCATTTCCAGCAACTCCAGCAACGCCCCCGCCGTATCCCCGGTAGTCCCGCCCAACCGTCGCAGCATCACCCGCCGCAGCCAGACAAACACCCCAAGTGAAATCAGCAGCGCCACGACCGCACCGATCCCCGCGATCAACAGGCAACCCAGCGCACTCAACCCCAGCACCCACCACCCGGCCCTGCGCGGCAGATGATCGGCCAGCGCCTGGCCCAAGCCACCCGCACGCACATACGGCGTGGTCAGAAACAACCCCAGCAGCGCCGCCCGGCCCAGCACCGGCACGATGATCAGCGCCATCCCTTGCCCTTGCTCAATCAGCGCCAGCAGCGCAGCGAATTTCAGCAGCAGCACCAACACCAGCGTGACTACTGCAATCGGCCCGCTGCGTGGATCTTTCATGATCGTCAGCGTGCGTTCGCGATCACCGAAACCACCAAGCCAGGCATCGGCGCTGTCAGCCAGGCCATCCAAGTGCAGCGCACCGCTGAGCAACACCCACACCGTCAGCAACAGCGCCGCGTGCAGCAGCAACGGCGCGCCGGCCAACAGCAGATTCAGCGCCCAGAGGATCAGCCCGAACAGCAATCCCACCAGCGGATAGAACAGCAGCGACCGCCCAAGTTGCTCCGGCTCAGGCATGCCCGGCAGGCGGATTGGCAGACTGCTGAGAAATTGCAGGGCGATCCACAGCGGCAACATGTCAGTGACCTTCCTTGAGCGCGCCGTCCGCCGCGACCGTCAGCGCAAACAGCGCGCCGTGGCCGACTTCGACATTGAGCAATTGTTCGCGCGGCAATCCGCGCGCCTGCGCCAATAACAGGCGCATCACACCGCCGTGGCTGACCAACAAAATCCGCTCTCCTGCGTACGCCGCGTGCAACCGCGCAACCGCCGCCAACACCCGCAAGGAAAACTCGCTGACCGGCTCGCCTTGCGGTGGCGTGAACGCATACGGATCAGCCCAGAACAGCCCCAGTGCCTCGGCATCCGTTTCCATCAACGCTGCTGCGCTCTGCCCTTCCCAGGCGCCGAAATGCAGTTCCTGCAAATCCTTGTCGAGGTGCACTGACAGGTTCAGTCGCTCACCGAGTTCGGCGGCAAACCGCGCGCAGCGCTGCAACGGCGAGCTGACAATGCGATCCCACGGCCCACCCGCGACCACCGCTGTGCGCATCTGCGTCCAACCGTTTTCGGTGAGCGCATCGTCAAGGCTGCCGCGCAAGCCGCCGCCCAACTCCGTCTCGCCATGACGCAGCAGATCCACCCGCAGCGTCATGCCGGACGATCCGCCACCGCGGCTTCGGCGAACGTCGCCATCTGCCCGTGCAGGTCACACGCCAGGCGCAACAATGGCACCGCCAACGCCGCGCCACTGCCCTCGCCCAAGCGCAGGCCAAGCTCCAGCAACGGCTCGGCGCTCAAGGTTTCCAGCACATGGCGATGGCCCGGCTCGGCACCGCGATGGCCGAACAACAGCCAATCACGCGAGGCCGGATTCAAACGGACCGCGACCAGCGCAGCGACGGTGCAGATAAAACCGTCGACCAGCACCGCGATCCCTTCCTGCGCGCAGGTCAGATAAGCGCCGACCAACGCGGCAATCTCGAAACCGCCGAGATTGCACAGCGTCTGCAAGGCATCGCCACGCTGTGCGGCATGCAGCGCCAGCGCGCGCTCGATCACTTGCGCTTTATGGCTGACGCCTTCGGCATTCAGCCCGGTGCCAGGACCGGTCAGGTGCGCCACCGGGAAATCAAGCAAGGCACACGCCAGCGCACTGGCCGCCGTGGTGTTGCCGATGCCCATCTCGCCGCCGATAAACAATTGCGTGCCGGCGGCTTTCGCGCGCAACACGCTGTCGCGACCAGCCTGCAACGCCAGTTCGCCCTGCGCCTGAGTCATCGCTGCGCCTTGAGCGAAATTCGCCGTGCCTGCGCCGAGGTTCAAATGGCGCACGCCCGGCAGATTCAGCGCCGGATTCACCGTGCCCAGATCGACCACTTCCAGCTGCGCACCGAGCTGACGCGCCAGCACGCTGATCGCCGCGCCGCCGCTGACAAAATTGAGCAGCATTTGCCCGGTGACTTCCTGCGGATAAGCCGAAACGCCTTCCGCCACCACACCGTGATCGCCGGCAAAAATCGCAATCCACACCTGCGCAAGCGTCGGTTTGACCTGACCTTGCAGACCGGCCAGTTGCACCGCCACCGACTCCAGGCGCCCGAGCGAGCCGGCCGGTTTGGTCAGTTGCTGCTGTCGCGCTGCCGCGCTTGCGACGGCGTCGAGATCGACCGGTTTGCACAGATTCAGCCACCAGGGTTGGGTCATAACGCAGGTCCTTTCAAAGTCAGGGGCAGGCCGGCGACGGTCAGGACAACACGCTGACAGCGCTCGGCCAGAGCTTGATGCAGCCAACCGGCTTCATCGACATAACGGCGAGTCAATTCGCCCAGCGGCACGACACCCATTCCGGTCTCGTTGCTGACAAAAATGATTTCCCCCGGCAGCGCGGCCAGGCACTCGAGCAGGGCTTCACGTTCGGCGCTGAGACGTTCGGCGTCGTCGAGCATCAGCAGGTTGGTCAGCCACAGCGTCAGGCAATCGACCAGCAGGCAACGCTCGGCACTGGCGCTTTCGCGCAGCACGCGGGCCAGTTCCAGCGGTTCTTCGATCAATACCCATTCGGCCGGGCGGCGCGCGCGGTGATGGGCGACGCGTTGGTTCATCTCGCCGTCCAGCGGTTGGCTGGTGGCGATGTAGGTGACGGCGAGATGGCTGTCACTGGCGAGTTTTTCCGCCAGGCGACTTTTGCCGGAGCGGGCGCCGCCGAGGATCAGTTGGAGCATCAGTTCATCCCGAAAAATATGCATTGAAGCTAAGGGCGCTATCGCGAGCAGGCTCACTCCTACAGGGGAACGCATTTCAAATGTAGGAGTGAGCCTGCTCGCGATGAGGCCCTTGAAGCCCACTCAAATCCCACAAAGCTGACGCAACAGCCCGGTATCCAGATGCTTCTCCACCAGATCCGCCAAGCGCTCGATATCACGCTCGCGCAAGCCGTGGTAATCGACCTCTTGCACGTCACTCAACCCGGCCCAGCGCAACAACGCGGCACTGGCCTGGGGCGATTCGAACAAGCCATGCAAATAGGTGCCGAACACTTGACCGTCCGCACTTTGCGCACCGTCACAACGGCCATCGTCCAGATGCACCGCCGCGTTTTCCAGCGCCGGCCCGGTGGTTACGCCAGCATGAATTTCATAACCGCTGACTTCGGCGTTTTCCAGCGCCAGCCGTCCACGGACGTTGCGCAGCTGCTTATCGGCTTCGAGCTGCGTCTCGAACGCCAGTAACCCCAGCCCGGTACTGGAGCCGGCAGCGCCTTCGAGCCCGAGCGGATCATGCACCTGCTCGCCGAGCATTTGCAGACCGCCGCAAATCCCCAGCACCTTGCCGCCGTAGCGCAGATGCCGGCTGATCGCCGTGTCCCAGCCATTGGCGCGCAGATAGGCGAGATCGCCGCGCACGCTTTTCGAGCCTGGGAGGATGATCAGGTCGGCGCCAGGAATCGCCTGCCCCGGGCCGACGAATTGCAGATCCACTTGGGGGTGCAAGCGCAGCGGGTCGAAGTCGGTGTGGTTGCTGATGCGCGGCAGCACCGGTACCACCACTTTCAACACCTGTTCGGCCTTGTCGGTCTGCCGCTGATCGATACCGTCCTCGGCCTCAAGATGCAGGTCCATCACGTACGGCAACACGCCGACCACCGGTTTGCCGGTGCGCTGTTCGAGCCAGTCGAGGCCCGGTTGCAGCAAGGCGATGTCGCCGCGAAAACGGTTGATGATGAAACCCTTGACCCGCGCCTGCTCGCTCGGCGACAGCAACTCCAGGGTGCCGACCAGATGCGCGAAGACGCCACCGCGATTGATGTCGGCAATCAACAGCACCGGGCAATCTACCGCTTCGGCAAACCCCATGTTGGCGATATCGCCGGCGCGCAAGTTGATCTCGGCGGGCGAGCCTGCGCCTTCGACCATCACCAGCGGATACGCCGCACTCAGTCGCTCGTGGGAGGCGAGCACCGCTTGCATCGCGATGGCCTTGTAGTCGTGATAGGCGACAGCGTTCATCGTGGTCACAGCGCGGCCATGAATAATCACTTGGGCGCCCGTGTCGCTGTTGGGCTTGAGCAACACCGGGTTCATGTCGGTGTGCGGTTGCAGATTCGCCGCTTGTGCCTGCACCGCTTGCGCGCGGCCGATCTCGCCGCCGTCAGCGGTCACGGCGCTGTTGAGCGCCATGTTCTGCGGCTTGAACGGCACCACCGCCACGCCCTGGCGGGTCGCCCAGCGGCACAACGCGGTCACCAGCGTGCTTTTGCCGGCGTCGGAAGTGGTGCCTTGCACCATCAAAGTGGTCATGGGTGGTCCTTGGCGAAGGCGATTAACGCCTGTTCGAGACGTAACTCTTCAGCCGCATCGGCAGGCAGGCCGAAACGCACACTGCTGTTGTGCGTAAACAGGCGCAAGAGGATGCCGCGACGGGCCATGAATTCGTACAGCGTCTGGGCGTGTTCGGTGATCAACCACTGAAACAGCGCGCAGCCGCCCTGCGGCTCAAAGCCATAACGCGCCAGCAATGCCGCCAGCCGTTCGCTGGCCTCATCGCTGCGTATCCGTTGGCGAGTGTGGCCCTCGGTGTCTTGCAGACAAGCCGTACCGAGCACTCGCGTCGGCCCGCTCACCGCCCACGGTCCTACTTGCTCGGCGAGCAGTTTGAGCAACTTGCGCTCGGCCAGGACAAAGCCGAGTCGCACCCCCGCCAGGCCGAAAAACTTGCCGAACGAACGCAACACCACCAGCCCGACCTGATGCGCATACGGCGCCAGGCTCAGTTGCGGGGTGTTGTCCATAAACGCTTCATCAACCACCAGCCAGCCACCGCGTTGCGCCAGCCGTGCATGCCAGTCGAGCAGGCGCGCCGGGGTCAGGCTCCGGCCGGTCGGGTTGTTCGGGTTGACCACCACTAACACGTCGAGGCTGTCGAGAAAGAATTCGACTTCCTGCTCCAGCACTTCACGGACGATGTAACCGCTGCGGCGCCAGGCCTCGGCATGCTCGGCATAGCACGGCGACAACACGCCAACCTTGCCGGCCCGGCGCAGACGCGGCAGCAACTGGATGGCCATTTGCGAACCGGCCACCGGCAACACCTGCGCAGCGCCGTAGTAATCGCACGCGGCCTGCTCCAGACCGTCATCGGTTTCCGGCAAGCGTGCCCAGGCGCGCAGCGGGATCTCCGGGATCGGGAACGGCCATGGCGCCAGGCCGCTCGACAGGTCGAGCCAGTCGGCTTCGGCAATCGCGTAATCGAGTGCCGCCTTGCGCAGCCGGCCACCGTGCTCAAGCATAGAATTCAGCCCCCACGCAGAGAATCAGCAACCATAACCATACCCCGCGCTGGACCAATTGCCAGCCACGCTCGATCGAATCGGCATCCGCCGCCTGCCCCTCGCCGAGCTGAGGACGCTCATGCAGTTCGCCGTGATAGATCGCCGGGCCACCCAGTTCGACGCCCAGCGCCCCGGCACCCGAGGCCATCACCGGCCCGGCGTTGGGACTGTCCCACTGCGGTGCCTGGGTGCGCCAGCACTTCAAGGCCAGTCGGGTCTTGCCCAGCAGCGCGTAGGTCAACGCCACCAGACGCGCAGGAATGTAGTTCAGCACGTCGTCGATTTTCGCCGCCGCCCAGCCGAACCGTTCGAAGCGTTCGTTGCGATAACCCCACATCGCGTCGAGGGTATTGCTCAAGCGATAGAGGACCACGCCCGGCGCACCGGCAATGGCAAACCAGAACAGCGCGGCAAACACCGCATCGCTGCCGTTTTCCAGCACCGATTCGGTGGCGGCACGGGCCACAGCATTGCTGTCGAGTTCATCGGTCTGACGGCTGACCAGATAACCGACCCGCTTGCGCGCCTCGCCGAGATCATCGGCACGCAAGGCTGCTGCGACCGGCGCGACATGCTCGCCGAGGCTGCGCATGCCGAGGGCGCAATACAGCGCCACAATCTCGACGATCCAGCCGATATAGGGCGCCCAGGAAAATGCGGTGGCGAGCAAGGTCAGCGGCAGCACCGCGATCACCCATGCGGTGACGCCATGGCTGCGCCAGCCACGGCCGCCGGCGTTGAAACGCTGCTCGATGCGCCCGGCAAAATTGCCGAACGCGACCAGCGGATGCCAGCGTTTCGGTTCACCGAGCAGCGCATCCAGCGCCACCGCGGCGACACTCAACAACGCCACACTCATGGCCTCACTCCCCAATAATTTTCATACAGCAACTCATTGAGCGGTCGCGCCTGCGCCCAGCCTTCGAGGACCAGCATCGGCGCCGGATAGAATTCCTTGACCGGGCCCAGACACAACACCGCCAGCGGCTTGGCGCCTGCCGGCAGCTTGAGCAAATCGGCCAGCGCCTGCGGCTCGAACAGCGAGACCCAGCCCATGCCCAAGCCTTCGGCACGAGAAGCCAGCCAGAGATTCTGGATCGCGCAGGACAGCGACGCCATGTCCATTTCCGGCAGCGTGCGCCGGCCGAAAATATGTTTTTCGCGATCGTCCATCAGCGCCGCGACGAGCACTTCGGCGCAGTCGTTGATGCCTTCGACCTTGAGCTTCATGAACTCGTCGCTGCGCTCGCCGAGGGCTTCGGCTGTGCGGATGCGTTCTTCTTCGACCAGGTTGCGGATTTGCCCACGCAGGGCGCGATCGCTGATGCGGATGAAACGCCATGGCTGCATCAGGCCGACGCTCGGCGCCTGATGTGCGGCTTCAAGCAGACGACTCAGTAGCTCGGGCGCAACGGTGCCGCCGGTGAAGTGGCGCATGTCGCGGCGTTCGGCGATGGCTTTGTAAACCGCTGCGCGTTCGGCTTCGGAGAAGGTGTGGTCGGTCATGGCCCTTTCGCGAGCAGGCTCGCTCCCACAGGGTTTGGGTGTTCCATTGTAGGAGTGAGCCTGCTCGCGATAGCGGTTTCAAGGTGTGGCGCAAACAGCGCAGCGACAGCCGCAGGATTCGACGGAAAATAAAAATGCACATAAGAAGCCGTCATCCGCCCTTCCCGGTATACCGCCTCCGCCCCACGCCCGCCATTCGGACTCAAGCCCCGGGCAATCGGCGTCAACTCTGTTGTGGTCAGCGAATGGTGATAGGTATGCCCGCGCAACGAACCTTCCGGCAGATCGACCGCTTGCAGCGCCAACGCCGCCAGACGCTTCTGCATCACCGCATCGCCTTTCAGCAACCCGACCAGTTCCGCGCGGGTGCCGTCGACATCGGTCAAGGAGTCGAGCAGGTACAACATCCCGCCACACTCGGCGAGCAATGGTTTACCCGCCAAATGATGCGCGCGGATCGCTTCAAGCATCGGCGTGTTTTTCGACAGCGCAACATGATGCAACTCCGGATAACCGCCCGGCAGATAAAGGCTGTCCGCCTCGGGTAATTGGCTGTCGCGGATCGGCGAGAAGAAGCGCAGCTCGGCGCCCATCGCACGCAGCAGATCGAGACTGGCGCCGTAGGTGAAGGCAAACGCTTCGTCACGGGCGACGGCAATACGTACGCCATCGAGCAACGGCTCGGCAGTCAACACATCCGGCGCGGCGAATTCGACGGCCGGCGGCAGCGCGACCTCGCAACTGCTGGCCAGCGCATCGGCCGCCGCGTCGAGGCGCAGATCCAGATCATTCAATTCACTGGCCTGGACCAGACCGAGGTGCCGGCTCGGCAGTTCGATGCCCGTCTCGCGGGACAACGCGCCGTACCAGCGCAGGCCTTCAGTCAGGCTGCCTTCGAGCAATTGCGCATGGCGCAAGGTGCCGACACGGTTGGCCAGCACGCCGGCAAACGGCAGGTCTGGCTGATAGCGCGCCAGACCCAGCGCCAGTGCACCGAACGTCTGCGCCATTGCCGTACCGTCGATCACCGCGAGCACCGGCACGCCAAAGTGCCGCGCCAGATCAGCGCTGGACGGCGTACCGTCGAACAGCCCCATCACGCCTTCGATCAGAATCAGATCCGCCTCGGCTGCCGCTTCCCACAACAGACGACGGCTTTCCTGCTCGCCGACCATCCACATGTCCAGTTGATACACCGGTGCACCGCTGGCGCGCTCGAGAATCATCGGGTCGAGAAAGTCCGGGCCGCATTTGAATACGCGTACCTTGCGCCCTTGATTGCGATGCAAACGGGCGAGCGCAGCGGTGACGGTGGTCTTGCCCTGACCGGAGGCCGGCGCGGCGATCAGCACCGCCGGGCAGTGACGGGGCTGATTCAAAGTTCGACGCCTTTCTGCGCTTTGATGCCGGCCTGGAAAGCGTGTTTGAGCATGCCCATCTCAGTGACCGTGTCGCCCATTTCGATCATTTCCGGCTTGGCGCCGCGACCAGTGACGACAACGTGCTGCATCGGCGGCCGCGCCTGCAAATCGCTGAGTACCTGATCGAGATCGAGGTAGCCGTGCTTGAGGGCGATGTTCAGTTCATCGAGCACCACCAGACCGATCGACGGATCACGCAGCAACACGCGGGAGACTTCCCAAGCGGCAGTGGCGGCGGCGATGTCGCGCTGGCGATCCTGAGTCTCCCAGGTGAAGCCTTCGCCCATGACGTGGAAACGCACCTGCTCGGGGAAGCGGCGGAAGAACAACTCTTCGCCGGTGCTGTTGCGGCCCTTGATGAACTGCACCACGCCGCACTGCATGCCGTGCCCCATGGCGCGCGCGAGCATGCCGAAGGCCGAGCTGCTTTTGCCTTTGCCATTGCCGGTGAGCACCAGCACCAGTCCGCACTCGTCGGGCGAATTGGCGATGCGTTCGTCGATCACGGCTTTTTTGCGCTGCATACGCGCCAGATGGCGCTCGTCACGCTCGGGGGAATCAGTCATGGGGGAGCTCTCCGTTGAGGCTGGATAACGGCGGGCAGGCACAGGAATAGACGGCAAAAAGCCTGGCATCGCCCACCGTGATGCCGCTGGATGGATCAGGCCGGTCTCCGGGCTCATGAGCGGCGTACGCCTGACTGCGCGCCTTCCCGCTTCTTTCGAGGCAGTGGCTCAAGGCGCAGTTTTCACTCATTTACCGTTGCGGGGGCAGCGCCGGGATCGTGATGCGCTTCGCTTGAAGACACCCTCACCGGCTTCCCTGTTTCACTCTGTCGACGCACGTCACAGAGCACCTGAAACAAGCGGCGAAGGTTAGAGGGTTGGGGGTGGAGCGTCAATTAAAGAGGCGTCCGGATGATGAATAACTGCTGCCAATCAATTATCGGCTGGCAATCTTGTGCCAGACTGCGACAAGTGATATCAAAGAGCCATGCTTTTCCGAAAAAGCCCACTACAACAATAAGGATGACGACGATGCAAGGCATGATCATCAGCAACCCGCGCCTGGAATTTCTGCGCCCGGTGCTGGAACGCTGGTTTGACTGTATCGATCGCTACAACACCGTACGCGGCGACAACGACACGCCGTACTGGCACGACGAAAAAGCCAATCTCGGACTGCTCTCGGCAGCGGCGTGGATGGCCGAAATGGTTACGCTGAACGATACGGCCACGCGCAAACAGAACGAAGAAGGCGAGCGCAACGCCCGTGCCGATCTGCTCATTGCCGGCGCCGAAGACCGCGCGTTCATTCAGGCTACGCAACGCTGGCCGAAAGTCAGCAACCTCAACCTGACCCAGGCTCTGCTCGATATCACCTTCGATGCCAGGCGCATCAGCTATGCCAGCGACCTCAAGCTCGGTTGCCTGTTCGTGGCACCGCAAAAAGCTCAGCACAGCGCCAGCCCCGAAGAGTTGCAGGACATGGTCGACGACCTGCAAAAGGAGCATACCTGCGCCGTCGCCTGGTATTTCCCTTACGCCTACCGCAAGTTGCACAGCGAAGCCGGCAACTATCACCCCGGCATCGCCGTCCTGTTCAAGGAAGCCCGCGGTTGAGCGGTTGAACCATCGGGCCTGCGCCCTCCTCTATGTTTAGGAATGCATTCATAGGGAAGATCAGCAATGCGCAAGCCCCAACTCGTTTTCGTCATCGCCCTGGCCGGTGGACTCGCCGCCTGCGGTGAAACCTCCAGCCTGCAAGTCTCCGACGGCACCGGGCCGACACCGAAACTGCCAGAACCGAACAAGACCCTGATCCCGACGGTGAACATCGCCCCGGCCGTCGGCTGGCCCGAGGGTGGCAAACCGACGGCGGCGGCAGGCACACAGGTGGCGGCGTTTGCCGAGGGTCTCGACCACCCGCGCTGGCTTTACGTGCTGCCAAACGGCGATGTGCTGGTAGCGGAAACCAACGCGCCGCCCAAGCCTGACGACAGCAAAGGCATTCGCGGCTGGGTGATGAAAAAGGTCATGGGCAAGGCCGGCGCTGGCGTACCGAGCCCGAACCGCATCACCCTGCTGCGCGATGCTGACCACGACGGTGTCGCAGAAACCCGCACGGTGTTTCTGCAGAATCTTAATTCGCCGTTCGGTATGACGCTGGTCGGCAACGATTTGTACGTAGCCGACACTGATCGCCTGCTGCGCTTCAACTACGAGCCTGGCACCACCGAGATCAAGACGCCGCCAATCAAGGTCGTCGACCTGCCTGGCGGCACGTTGAATCACCACTGGACCAAGAACGTCATCGCCAGCAAGGACGGTAGCAAGCTCTACGTCACGGTTGGCTCGAACAGTAACGTCGGCGAAAACGGTCTGGATCAGGAAGAAGGCCGCGCCGCCATCTGGGAAGTGGACCGGGCAACCGGCAACCACCGCATCTTCGCCTCAGGCATTCGCAACCCTAACGGCCTCGCATGGGAACCCACCAGCGGCGCACTGTGGACGGCGGTCAACGAACGCGACGAGATCGGCAGCGATCTGGTGCCGGATTACATCACCTCGGTCAAGGATGGCGGTTTCTACGGCTGGCCGTTCAGCTACTACGGCCAACACGTCGATGTGCGGGTCAAACCGCAGAACCTCGATCTGGTCGCCAAAGCCATCGTGCCGGATTATGCCGTTGGCCCGCACACCGCCTCGCTCGGCTTGACCTTCGCCGAGGGCAACGCGCTGCCGGCGCAGTTCAAGGAAGGCGCCTTCATCGGCCAGCACGGCTCATGGAACCGCAAGCCGCACAGTGGCTATAAAGTGATTTTCGTACCGTTTACCGGCGGCAAGCCGAGGGGGCAACCATTGGATGTGCTGACCGGTTTCCTCGACAAGGACGAAAACGCGCTGGGCCGCCCGGTGGGCGTGGTGATCGACCAGCAAGGCGGGTTGCTGGTGGCAGATGACGTGGGGAACAAGGTGTGGCGCGTGTCTTCTGCCAAATAACCTGACGCCTGACGCATAACAACTGTAGGAGTGAGCCTGCTCGCGATTGCGGCGTCCCAGTCGACATCTACGTCACAGGTACACCGCAATCGCGAGCAGGCTCACTCCTACATTGGATTTTGTCAGATTTGATTTACGGGTTATGCGCCAACTGCCCCGGTTGCAACACCCGCTTGGCACTCAGATAAGCCTTCTGCCAATAGGCCTTCGACAGGCTGTCGAGCTTCACCGTGCCGCCCGTGGCCGGTGCATGGACGAAGCGCCCTTCGCCGACATAGATCCCCGCATGACTGACCTGCGAACCGCCATTGGTGGCGAAGAAAATCAGGTCGCCGGTCTGCAAGCCTTCCTTGCCGACATTCGGTGCCCGCATGACAATCATTTCGCGGGTCGAGCGTGGCAGCGAAATCCCGGCCGCGTCACGGTAAACGAAACCGATCAGACCGCTGCAATCGAAACCGGAATCCGGCGTGTTGCCGCCCCAGCGATACGGCGTGCCGACCAGACCGAGGGCGC
Organism: Pseudomonas sp. SWRI111; assembly: GCF_014268555.1. Lineage (NCBI taxonomy): Bacteria > Pseudomonadati > Pseudomonadota > Gammaproteobacteria > Pseudomonadales > Pseudomonadaceae > Pseudomonas > Pseudomonas sp. SWRI111. The sequence goes on from NZ_JABWQQ010000019.1 coordinate 40,384, forward strand.
GAAACAGCACATCTTCGGCAGCAGGCGAAAAGGCTTGGGAGGGGCCGAACACGACCGGGGCGCGAACCACCGGCGCAGGAGGCGGCGTACGACTGGCGCAGGCGCTGAGCAGCGCGGCACAAAGAATCAAGGTGAGGCGGGCCGACATCGTCATAAGCAGAACATCCTGATCTGGCTGCGGCTTTCCTGCCGACGGACAGAAAACAAAACCGCCTGCGTCAACACGCAGGCGGTTTGCCATCAATATGATCAAGATTCTAGCGGCTACGCGGCAAACTTCAAGTAAGACTTTAACTTCACCTTGTAAAGTTTGTGTCTACTTCGTTACCGGGAGCCTGATGGTCGCCGCGAACGCAGCGACCTCGGCCGATTACTTGCGAGCAGTGACCACGGTCGGTGCCATGGCGAGTGCACGCTTGGCTTCGATGAAGGTCTTGCTCCAGTAGCTGTCACCCAGGCTGTCGATGCGAACACCGCCGCTGCGACGACTGCTGGAGTGAATGAACTGGTTGTCGCCCAGGTAAATCCCGGCGTGACTGACACGACCGCGACGACCATTGGTGGCGAAGAACAGCAGATCGCCCGGCTCAAGGTTACTGCGCGACACCAGTGGCGCATCGACGTTGATCATTTCGCGAGTCGAGCGTGGCAGGTTCATGCCGGCTTCTTCACGGAACAGATAACCGATGAAACCGCTGCAATCGAAACCGGCTTCAGAAGTACCGCCGAAACGGTAACGAGTACCGATCAGGGACATGCCGCGTTCGAGGATGCTGTCGGCCAGAACAGGAAGCTGATAAGGCTTGCTGCCGTTGAATGCGTTGAGTTCTTTTTCGGTGTCCAGCTCTTCCTGGTAAATAACGGAGGACTGGGCAGTAGCAGAATTTTTAACCTGTTGAGGCTGCTCTTGAACCGGAGAATGAGCAGCGCAACCGAACAACAGGGTGACGAGTGCGAGAGGCACGAGGGGTGCGAAGCGCTTTAGCATGGGCACGACCGTGGCTGATAGTTGTAAAGAAGCCGAGACTATGCCCGCTATCAGCCTCATTTGCAAATTCAATCGATCTTTTTGTGACTTCCCGGTTTCTCGTTTACATCTAAGCGCTTAAGCCCGTTTGGGCCGTTTGGCAGCCTTCACAGCATGCGCGACAGCGGATTTTCTGGCGCCTGGAATATGCCGGATCGCGCTGAAAGCCGCGCCGTTACCAGCCCAGCGTTTCCTTGAGAAAGGGAATGGTCAGTTTGCGTTGTGCCTGCAACGAGGCCTGATCGAGCTGTTCGAGCAGCTCAAACAACGCACTCATGCTGCGAGTGCCGCGGGTCAGAATGAAATGCCCGACCTCGTCGGTCAGGTGCAGACCACGCCGCGAAGCCCGCAATTGCAGCGCACGCAGTTTGTCTTCATCGGAGAGCGGACGCATCTGGAAGATCAGCGCCAGGGTCAGGCGCGATTTCAAGTCCGCGAGCTTGACCGGCAATTCGCGCGGCGACGTGGCGGCGGCAATCAGCAGACGCCGACCGCTGTCACGCAGTCGGTTGAACAGATGGAACATCGCCTCTTCCCAGTCCGCCTTGCCGGCGATCACCTGCAAGTCATCCAGGCAGACCAGTTCGTACTGTTCAAGGTTGTCGAGGATTTCGACGCCGCGATCCATCAACTCGGCCAGCGGCAGATACACCGCCGGTTCGCCCATTTGTTCGAAACGCAGGCACGCCGCCTGCAACAGATGCGTACGCCCTACGCCGTGCTTGCCCCACAGGTAGATCAGACTTTCTGTCCAGCCGGCGTCGGCTTCGCATAGGCGCTCGACATAGCCGAGTGCAGCGGCATTGGCGCCTGGGTAGTAGTTGATGAAGGTGGCGTCGTCACGCAGACGCACACCTAGGGGCAGCTGAATCGGTTTCATGCTGACTGAACAGTTCCCAAGGAACCGTTAGTGGCCTCTGTGTAAAGTTTGCGAAGTTTATACCCGTGAAGCTGAGCGCACAATGCGACAGAGTCCAAGCAAAATCAAAGGTTTGCGTTAACACACTGGTTTCATGAAGATTCTCTGACGCCAGCGCCCGCAGGACGCGGGCCAGCCCGACGATTCGCCGGGCCGCCCTGCGCCCTTACAACTGCGGCTCGTCCACACCGCTGTAAATGTCCGAGTCCTTGTACAAGTCGTGCACATGACGCACCAGCACCATGATCACCGCCGCGACCGGCAGCGCCAGCAGCACACCGGTAAAGCCGAACAGCTCGCCGCCGGCCAGAATCGCAAAGATCACGGCGACCGGGTGCAGGCCGATGCGGTCGCCGACCAGCAACGGTGTCAGCACCATCCCTTCCAGCGCCTGGCCGACCATGAACACCGCGACAATCCCGATCATCGGGTACAGGTCGCCACCGAACTGGAACAACCCGGCAATCAGCGCCGCGCCAATTCCGATCACAAATCCCATGTACGGCACGATCGCCGCCAGCCCCGCGATGAGGCCGATCAACAGCCCCAGCTCAAGGCCGACGATCATCAGGCCGGCAGCATAGATCACCCCAAGCGCAACCATCACCAGCAACTGCCCGCGCACAAACGCGCCGAGGACTTCATGGCACTCACCGGCGAGCGAAACCACGCGCGCTTCGCGATCACGCGGCAACAGGCTGCGGATCTTGCCCATCATCACGTCCCAGTCACGCAGCAGATAAAAACTCACTACCGGGATCAGCACCAGGTTCGCCAGCCAGCCGATCAGCGCCAGGCTCGACGCCGTCGCCTGACTCAGCACCACACCGACGATGTCAGTGGTCTGCCCCATGTGCTCGCTGATTGCCGCCTTGACCTTGTCGAACTTCCAGAAGCCGTCCGACAAGCCCAGCTTCGCCTGCGCCCACGGCACAGCGCTGTGCTGCAACCAGTCGAGCATTTGCGGCGCCAGCTCATAGAGGCGTAGCAACTGCTTGGCGAGCATCGGCACCAGCACCAGCATCAACGCCGTGACGATCAAGGTGAACAAGGCGAAGACCGAAATCACGCCCCAGGTCCGGGACAGACCGAGTCGCTCCAGGCGATCGACCAGCGGGTCGAACAGGTACGCGAGCAGCAACGCCACCAGAAACGGCGTGAGGATCGGGTGCAGCAACCATACAAACGCGCAAAGCAGGACTACCCCACCGAGCCAGAACCAACGCCGCGTATCGGCCATTTACCACTCCTGATGCTTCTATATAAGGAAAGACTTACCAGCGAAACCGCAAGGACGGCGCCGCCGCTGTCGGGGTTGGTGGCGTAACCGCGGGCGCACCCTCAACCGCAGGCTGCGCAGGCGCCACCGGAGCCGGTGCTTCGGCAGGCAGCTCCTGCAACTTCGCCAGCGACAACTGCGCACGCATCTGCTCGGCACTGCCATTGACTCGATACACGATACGATCGCCATCGACACTTTGCAGACGCACGCCAAACGGTTCGAGTAACCGCAACAGCGCCGCGTAGCGTTCAAGATTCATCCCTTGCACCTCCAGCGTCTGCTGGCCCGACGCGCCGGGTCTGGCGGCGAAGCGCGGCGCCAGCCGTTCGGCGACCGCCAGCATCACCGCATCGGCAACGGCGGCCTGATCGGCGCCCTGCACGCTGCCCGCCTCTTTCTGCTCGCCCAGCCACAATTGCCATTTGGCTTGCCACTGGCCGCCGTCCTCACGTGCATGCACCGCAAGCAAGGCGTCGGCGTTATAGCGCTCCGATGCGCTGCGCAAAGTCGCCGGATCCGCGCCGTCCAGCACCGGCGCCGTCGCCACCAGTTGCTCGCTCAGATCCGCCAGCGGCAAGCGCAACGGCAAACCGCGATGTTGAGCCGCCGTGCGCAACGGCGCGGCGGCCGCCTGACCATCACCGACCAGGCTCGAACTGTCTGCCGAGTCATTCAGCCACCAGCTCAGAATCGACGGACGACTGGCGCCCCACAGCGACAGCCCCGCCCGGCGCAGTGCCTGTTCGGTGCTCGCCGGATCGAAATCGACCTTCAGCACCTCCGGCGGTCCGGCGTCAAAACCGTATTGACTGATGATCTGCTGCGGATCCTTGCGAATCGCCGCCAGACCCGGGTTCTGCGCAGCCTTCGGATCGCCGGTCAGACGCAACACCAGCGTATCGAGCGCCGCCTGCGTGGCGCGGTCGCGCTCTTGCGGCGCCTGGCCGCTGACCGGCTGACGCACTTGATAAAGGCCTTTGAGGTTTTCGGCGTGACCCGCCAGGCTGACCAGAGACAAGCAACCTACAAGCAACAATTTACGCAAACGCATGGAGTATTCCCGTCGACAGGAGCGGCTGGAACAGGCCGCGTGAACCGATTGAGCAAGGCTTGTGACCTTCAGCCGTTGCAAAACATTCACACGGCGGCGGTAAGTTTTTGCACAGTGATAACGATAGACGGTTAATTGCCACACCTTATACAGGCAGTAACAGGGCTCAATTGCAAAAAATTTCCGTGGATTATGGCCCTGCCCGTCGGTGCGAGGATGGCCGCTGCCCCTCAAGCCTGATAAAATCGCGCGCCTTCGCAGACCGGCAACAGCCGTGCACCTCGAAACTCGCGTGAGGCCATCGCCCCATCGGTTTCGACGTTCGCGCTGAACTCGGTCGTTACCCCCTGAATCCCCTCCCCTAAAGGCCTGGATCATGAGCAAGCAACCCTCCCTGAGCTACAAGGACGCCGGTGTAGACATCGACGCCGGTGAAGCATTGGTCGAACGCATCAAGAGCGTCGCCAAGCGCACTGCGCGCCCGGAAGTCATGGGCGGCCTGGGCGGTTTCGGCGCCCTCTGCGAGATCCCGGCCGGCTACAAGCAGCCTGTGCTGGTGTCCGGCACCGACGGCGTCGGCACCAAGCTGCGCCTGGCGCTGAACCTGAACAAGCACGACAGCATCGGCATCGACCTGGTCGCCATGTGCGTCAACGACCTGGTGGTCTGCGGTGCCGAGCCGCTGTTCTTCCTTGATTACTACGCTACCGGCAAGCTGAACGTCGACACCGCCGCTCAGGTGGTCACCGGCATCGGCGCTGGCTGCGAACTGTCGGGTTGCTCGCTGGTTGGCGGTGAAACCGCTGAAATGCCAGGCATGTACGAAGGCGAAGACTACGACCTGGCCGGTTTCTGCGTCGGCGTGGTGGAAAAATCGGAAATCATCGACGGCTCGAAAGTCGCCACCGGTGACGCCCTGATCGCCCTGCCATCGTCCGGTCCGCACTCCAACGGCTACTCGCTGATCCGCAAGATCATCGAAGTGTCCGGCGCCGACATCGAAAACATCCAGCTCGACGGCAAGCCGCTGACCGATCTGCTGATGGCCCCGACCCGCATCTACGTCAAGCCGCTGCTCAAACTGATCAAAGACACCGGCGCAGTCAAGGCCATGGCCCACATCACTGGCGGCGGCCTGCTAGACAACATTCCGCGCGTTCTGCCAAAAGGCGCCCAGGCAGTTGTCGACGTCGCCAGCTGGACTCGCCCGGCGGTCTTCGACTGGCTGCAAGAGAAAGGCAACGTTGACGAAACCGAGATGCACCGCGTGCTGAACTGCGGCGTCGGCATGGTCATCTGCGTGGCGCAGGAACACGTTGAAGTGGCGCTGAGCACCCTGCGTGACGCCGGCGAACAGCCATGGGTCATCGGGCAGATCGCTGCAGCGGCCGAAGGCGCTGCCCAGGTCGATCTGAAGAACCTTAAGGCTCATTAATGTCCGCAACCTGTGATGTCGTGGTGTTGTTGTCCGGCACCGGCAGTAACTTGCAGGCTCTGATCGACAGCACGCGAACCGGCGACAGCCCGGTTCGCATCGCTGCGGTGATTTCCAACCGCGCCGACGCCTACGGCCTGCAACGCGCCCGCGATGCGGGCATCGCCACCCGCTCGCTGGATCACAAGACGTTCGAAGGTCGCGAGGCCTTCGATGCCGCGCTGATCGAACTGATCGACGAATTCCAACCGAAACTGGTGGTGCTGGCCGGTTTCATGCGCATTCTCAGCGCAGATTTCGTCCGCCACTATCAGGGTCGCCTGCTCAACATTCACCCGTCGCTGCTGCCCAAATACAAAGGGTTACACACTCACCAACGGGCGCTGGAGGCCGGCGACACGGAACACGGCTGCTCCGTGCACTTCGTTACCGAGGAACTCGACGGCGGACCACTGGTCGTACAGGCAGTATTACCGGTAGAGTTGCACGACACGCCGCAGAGTCTGGCGCAGCGAGTGCATGTTCAGGAACACCTGATCTACCCGATGGCCGTACGCTGGTTTGCCGAAGGCAGGCTGGCACTCGGGGAGCACGGTGCTTTACTCGACGGTCAGTTACTCGCGGCCAGCGGCCACTTGATTCGACACTAGGAGATATTATGCGTCGCGCCCTGCTCTTCGCTTGCGCTCTGCTCGCCCTGCCCTTTGCGCAGGCAGCGGACCTTCAACCGTTCTCCGCCAGCTACACCGCCGACTGGAAACAGCTGCCCATGAGCGGCACTGCCGAACGCAGCCTGACCAAGGAAGCCAATGGCGTCTGGAAACTCAGCTTCAAGGCGTCGATGATGATCGCCAGCCTGACCGAAGAAAGCACCCTGACCCTGGACAAGGACACCTTGCTGCCACAGTCCTACCACTTTGAACGCGGTGGTCTGGGCAAAGCGAAAAAGGCCGACCTGGATTTCGACTGGGCCAACAAACTGGTCACCGGCACCGACCGTGGCGACCCGGTGAAGATCCCGCTGAACCGTGGCATGGTCGACAAGTCCACCTATCAACTGGCGCTGCAACATGACGTGGCCGCCGGCAAGAAGACCATGAGTTATCAGGTGGTCGACGACGGCGAAGTCGATACGTATGACTTCCGCGTGCTGGGTTCGGAAAAAGTCGAAACCAAGGCGGGTCAGATCGAAGCGATCAAGGTCGAGCGCGTGCGCGACCCGACGCAAAGCAAGCGCATCACCGTCCTGTGGTTCGCCAAGGACTGGGATTACCTGCTGGTGCGCCTGCAACAGGTTGAAACCGACGGTAAGGAGTACAACATCATGCTCCTCGACGGTACGGTCAACGGCAAGGCTGTCAAAGGCAGCTGATCCGAAGCAAGAACAAAGAGCCCCGCGAATGCGGGGCTTTTTTTCGCCTGAACATCCAACTGGAGCCGGACGCCACCTTGTAGGAGTGAGCCTGCTCGCGATAGCGGACCGTCAGGCAGCACATCATCGAATGTCAGAAAGCAATCGCGAGCAGGCTCACTCCTACAAAGGGCAGCGCTGCTTAGACTGAAAACCTCGCCACCAGCGCATTCAAATCCACCGCCAGCCGCGACAACTCCTGACTCGCTGCACTGGTCTGATTGGCCCCCGCCGACGTCTGCGTCGCCAGATCACGAATATTCATCAGGTTGCGATCCACTTCCCGCGCCACCGCTGCCTGTTCTTCCGAGGCGCTGGCAATCACCAGGTTGCGCTCGTTGATCAGCGTAAACGCCGAGGCGATTTCCTCCAGCGCAGCTCCGGCCTCCTGGGCCAGCGCCAGTGTCGAACGGGCCCGGGCATTGCTCTGCTGCATCGAGCTGACCGCCGAATCGGTGCCCTGTTGAATGCCGCCAATCATCTGCTCGATTTCCTGCGTGGACTGTTGGGTACGATGGGCCAGCGCGCGCACCTCATCGGCCACCACCGCAAATCCGCGCCCGGCATCACCAGCCCGCGCCGCCTCGATCGCCGCGTTCAGGGCCAACAGGTTGGTCTGCTCGGCAATCGAGCGGATGACATCCAGCACCTTGCTGATGCCATGAACCTTTTGCGCCAGATCCTCCACCCGGGCCGCGTTATGGGTCACGTCCTCGGCAAGGAATTCGATCGACGACACGGTCTGCTGCACTTGCTCGCGGCCATGCTGGGCAATGCGATCAGACTCGCGGGAGGCTTCGGAGGTGGCCACAGCGTTGTTCGCCACCTCCTCGACCGCCGCCGTCATCTGGTTGACCGCAGTAGCCGCCTGTTCGATTTCCTGACTCTGCTGGTGCAGACCGCGCGTGGCGTCTTCGGTGACGCTGCTCAGCTCCTCGGCGGCCGAGGCCAATTGAGTGGACGACTCGGAGATTCGCCGGATCGTATCGCGCAAGTTGTGCTGCATGCTCTTCAACGCTTGCAGCAGGCGCGCCGGCTCATCTTTGCCAGCGATATGAATGTCGCCGGTGAGATCACCACCGGCCACAACTTCAGCCACGCTGAGCGACTGCGACAATGGCACGACGATGCTGCGGGTGAGCAGCAACGCCAACCCAATGGTAATCAGCGCAGCCACTGCAATCATCACCCCGACCCAGACCCGTGAATGGTTGAACACCTGACGTGCCGCCTCGGTGGCTAGATTGGCATTCTGCTTGTTCAGATCAACCAGTTCGCGCAGGGTGACGGCGATCTCGTCGGCCAGCGCGCTCATCTGCTCGTTGAGAATCGTTGAAGCTTCGGCTACTCGGTTCTGCCCCGACAGCTGCACCACCTGCGCTTGAAGCTCAAGGTACTTGTGTTCGGCGACCTTGAAGCGATCGAACAACGCTCGCTCTTCAGGCAAGGCGATAAGCCCCTCATAACGTCGCTGCGTGTCGGTCAGACCATTGCGCAGCTCGTTGAGCTTGGCAACGTTCTGCTCAAGCGCCTTGGGGTCTCGATTGAGCAGCAGGCGCATGGTCAATGCGCGCAGACGCAGCATGTCCTGACTCATGTCCCCGACCGCCATCACGCTCGGCAGCCAGTTGTTGTCGACCTCATCGGACTGCGCGCGCATGTTCGACATTTGCAGCAGAGCGAACGCCCCAAGGGCGAAGACCATCAACGCCAACAGGCCAAACCCCACGCCGGCGCGCGGGGCAATATTGAAATTACGGATGTTCATGACACTGGCTCCTTCCAAAGACGCTGCATCAGCCTGCAGCGGGTTGCTTTAGAAGGTATCGGCACTGCCCTGAAATTGCGTAAGACGAAAAGGCGATAGGGAGACGAACGGCTAGTTCGAACCGGAGAACTCGACGTTCAGCGCTGATCAGCGGTTTTGCCTGTATTGCGAGGCAATATCGCCAGGAAGTTGTCCCTTGCAACTTTCCGCGCCACCGCTTCCGGCAGCGCATCGAGAAACGGTCGGTAGCTGTGCATTTCCTGACCGAGCTTGTTGAACCGTCCCACCACGTCAGAGCCGAGCATAAAGCGATCCGGATACTTTTCCACCAGCGCCAGCCATTCCGCGCGAGGCTTGCCCTGCTCGTCCAGCAGATACGGCGTGAGCATGCTCCACGACAGGTCGATAAACAGATTCGGATAGGCTTCCAGCAAGCGTGTCAGGGTCGGCAGCAGAAACGGCAACTGTGTCTGGTGCCGATGGATTTCGGCGCTGGTGCCCGCGTGCGCCCAAATGAACCGGGTGTGCGGATGGTTGCGCAGGGGCTCCTCTACTTCCTTCAGGTACAGCGGATTTTTCTCACGCTTGGAAGTGATATTGGAATGCAGCATGACCGGCAGATCGTTCTCGGCGGCCAGGTGATAAATCCTGGTCATCGCTTCATTGTTGGCCCGCGGCGTGTCACCTGAGGTCAGCGCCGTCAGGTCGTCATGCCGGGTGAACACTTCGCCAATGCCCTGCCACAACCCCGGATACAAATCGAGCATGCGCTGAATGTGCGCGGCGGAATTCTTGTCGTTGGGATTGAAACCGGAAAGAAACGGATGAAAGTACTGGCGCTGCTCAGGCGGGAGTTTTTGCACCGCATCGGCCACGATGACATCAGTGGCGCTGTACCAATAGGCATCGGCATCATCACCCGCGTAGTAGCGAGGACGCTTGGGCTCGTCTTCGTGCCATTTCTTCGCCACGGGGATGCCGGAAATCATCACGTGTTCGATGGAGTTCTCTTGCATGGCCGTCAGCAATTTCTGCATGCCCGCGGTTTCCTGGAAAAAATCCACGTAATGCAGATGCGCATCGCTGTAGGTGTATTCACGGGCGCTGGCACTGGCGGCAAACGCCAGCAGGCAGGCGAGACTCAAACGGGACAAGGACACAAGTAATCTCCGGCAGATGGGCATAGCCTAGACCGCGCCCGGACGACAAGGGTTCATCCCTCAGGGAAAGCGGAACGCGTACCGGTGGGAATGTTCTATAACTGCAAGACCCTGTTCCCTCGAACGACTCTTCCTACTGCCTGTGAGGTTCCCATGACTGTTACCGTCAATACCGTCTCTGCCGAAGGTTTTCGTCACACCGTGCAGATCGATGACCACGAATTATTTGCCGACGTGCCGAAGACGGCCGGCGGCGAAGGTACCGCGCCCGAGCCACACGATTACTTCGATGCTGCGCTCGGCGCTTGTAAAGCGCTGACCCTGAAGATGTATGCGAAGAAGAAAGACATTCCGCTGACCGGCGTCGGTGTCGAAGTAAAACGTGACAGCAGCGAAGAACAGAAAGGCAAATATGCGCTGCACGTCACCCTTACCCTCAAAGGCGTTCTGACCGACGCCCAGCGCGAAGAGCTGCTGCGCGTCGCCGATCGCTGCCCGATTCACAAGCTGATGACCACCAGCGAAGTGACCATCGAAACCCATGCGCCTCAAGGCTTTGACAGCCAGTAATCCTCCTGTTGCCAGCGGCGGGTTATGCTTCTGGCATTACCCGCTCAGCCTGGAATACCCCATGGACACGCAACCCCTGATCATCCGCCCGCGCGCCGAAGACGTCGAAGGCCAGCCGATTCTGCGCCCGCTGCCGTCAGCCAGATGCCGCAGCGTTGGCCCATTCGTGTTTTTCGACCACATGCTCGAAACGGTTTATCCGTCGGGCAAAGGCATGGACATCCGACAGCACCCGCACATCGGCCTGTCGACCCTCACCTATTTGTTCCAGGGGCAGTTGCAGCACAAGGACAGTCTTGGCTCCGATCAGGTGGTCAGCGCTGGCGATGTCAGCTGGATGACTGCCGGCAGCGCGATTGCCCATGTCGAGCGCACGCCTGTGCCACTGCTCGCCGAAACCTTCACTCTGCACGGCCTGCAAGTCTGGCTGGCCTCGCCCAAAGAACATGAGCAGGGCCCGGGGCATTACAGCCATCACCCGGCGGCAACATTGCCGGTCAGCGATAACCTCGGCGTGCAGATTCGGATGATTGCCGGGTCGGGCTTTTGCCTGGAATCGCCGGTACCAGTGCTTTCTCCTACGCTGTACGCCGAAGTGAAGATGCAAACCGCGACCACACTGCTGATTCCGACCGAGCATGCCGAGCGCGCAGTGTATGTGTTGAGTGGTGATGCACAGTTGAATGGCGAAGCGATCGAGCCGCATGCACTGGTGGTGCTGCCCGCTGGCGAAGAAATGAGTCTGTTTGCCGAAAGCGATGTGCACGCCGTGGTGTTTGGCGGCGCGCCGCTGGACGGGCCGAGGCGGATCAACTGGAATTTCGTTGCCAGTGATCCGGCGGCGATTGATGAGGCACGGCGCAAGTGGGCGGCCAGGGATTGGCCGACGGTGCCGGGGGAAGTCGAGCGGATTGAACTGCCCTGAGATCTCCATCGTCTGGAAAATTGTTATCGCGAGCAGGCTCACTCCTACAGAGGAACGCATTCCAATTGTAGGAGTGAGCCTGCTCGCGAAGAGGCCCTTACAGACACTGCACAAGCCAGCGTCTGGAAGCAAAATCAGCCCTTGAACACCTCGTCCAGCAAATCATGCATCGACTTGAACGCCCGCTTGGCGGTCTTCTCGTCGTACATCATCTTGCCCGGCACATTGGCGTGCGGATCGGTAAACGAGTGCACCGCACCGCCGTAGCTCAGCAGTTGCCAGTCCACGCCCGCCGCATTCATTTCATCTTCGAACGCTGGCAGTTGCTCTTTCGGCACCAACGGATCGGACGCGCCATGCAGCACCAGCACCGCCCCCTTGATGTTCTGCGCATCCGCAGGGTTCGGTGAATCCAGCGTACCGTGGAACGACACCGCCGCTTTGACCGGCGCGCCGGTACGCGCAAGATCCAGCGCGCAGCAGCCGCCGAAGCAGAAACCGAACACCGCCAGTTTCGAGGTATCCACCGCCGCCTCGCCCTGCGCTTGCAACTGCTCGAAGGCCACTTGCAGACGTTGGCGCAGCAGCGCACGGTCGTCCTTGAGCGGCATCATCGCGGCAAGCGCCTGATCGGCGTTTTGCGGACGCACAGCCTGACCATAGACGTCAGCGATCAATACCACGTAGCCCTTGGCCGCCACCGATTTGGCGATCTCTTCGGCACCGGCGCTGACGCCCATCCAGTTCGGCGCCATCAACAAACCCGGGCGCGCGCCTGCGTGCCCGGTGTCGAACGCCAGCCGACCTTCATAAGGCTGACCATCAATCTGATAGACCACGGAACGTACAGTGACTTGGCTCATTTCTGACTCCTGATTGCTTAAACACCAGAATGAAAAAACCCGCCGAAGCGGGTTTTTCCTACAACGTGATCAAACCGACAGTTCAACCAACAGCTTGTTCAGACGACGTACATACGCCGCCGGGTCTTTCAGGCTGTCGCCCGCCGCGAGGGCGGCCTGATCGAAGAGGATGTGCGACAAATCGCCAAAACGCTCTTCGCTCTGCTCGCCATCGAGTTTCTCGATCAGCGGGTGGTTCGGGTTGAATTCGAAGATCGGCTTCGAATCCGGCACTTTCTGCCCGCTGGCTTCGAGGATCTGGCGCATTTGCAGGCCCAGGTCCTGTTCACCGATGGCCAGAATGGCTGGCGAATCGGTCAAACGATGGGATACGCGGACTTCAGCCACGGAATCGCCCAGCGCGGTTTTCAGACGCTCGACCAGACCTTCTTTGGACTTGGCAACTTCTTCTGCGGCTTTCTTGTCCTCTTCCGAGTCCAGGTTGCCCAGATCAAGATCACCGCGCGCCACATCGACAAACGTCTTGCCGTCGAACTCGCTGAGGTAGCTCATCAGCCACTCGTCGATGCGGTCGGTCAGCAGCAGCACTTCGATGCCTTTCTTGCGGAAGACTTCCAGGTGCGGGCTGTTCTTGACCTGCGCGTAGGTTTCGCCGGTGAGGTAGTAGATCTTGTCCTGGCCTTCCTTGGCGCGGGCCAGGTAATCAGCCAGACCGACAACCTGTTCGCCGTCGTCACCGTTGGTCGATGCGAAACGCAGCAGACCGGCAATTTTCTCTTTGTTGGCGAAGTCTTCTGCCGGGCCTTCTTTCATGACCTGACCGAAATTCTTCCAGAAGCCCTTGTATTGCTCAGGCTCGTTCTTCGCCAGTTTTTCCAGCATGTCCAACACACGCTTGGTCAGCGCTGTTTTCATCGAGTCGATGATCGGGTCTTTTTGCAGGATTTCCCGCGACACGTTCAGCGACAGGTCGTTGGAATCAACCACACCTTTAATGAAGCGCAGGTACAACGGCAGGAACGACTCAGCCTGATCCATTACAAATACACGCTGCACGTACAGCTTCAGGCCTTTCGGCGCTTCACGCTGGTACAGGTCGAACGGTGCACGGGCCGGTACGTACAGCAGCGAGCTGTACTCAAGCTTGCCTTCGACCTTGTTATGGCTCCAGGACAACGGATTTTCGAAGTCGTGAGCGATGTGCTTGTAGAACTCCTGGTATTCCTCGTCCTTCACCTCAGTGCGCGGACGGGTCCACAGGGCGCTGGCGCGGTTGACGGTTTCCCATTCAACGGCCGGAGCCTCTTCGCCTTCGGCCGGAGTGACTTCCTTCGGCAGTTCGATTGGCAAAGCGATGTGGTCGGAGTACTTCTTGATGATGTTGCGCAGACGCCAGCCATCGGCGAATTCGTCTTCACCGGATTTCAGGTGCAGAACGATGCGGGTGCCGCGCTCTGGCTTGTCGATGTTGGCAACTTCGAACTCGCCCTCGCCTTTCGACGACCAGTGCACGCCTTCGCTGGCGGCAGTGCCGGCACGACGGCTGTAGACATCAACCTTGTCGGCAACGATGAAGGCCGAGTAGAAGCCAACGCCGAACTGGCCGATCAGGTGCGAATCTTTCTTCTGATCGCCGGAAAGATTCTTCATGAAATCGGCGGTGCCGGATTTGGCGATGGTACCCAGGTGGGTGATCACATCGTCACGGTTCATGCCGATACCGTTGTCTTCGAGGGTGACGGTCTTGGCGTCCTTGTCGAAGCTCACACGGATTTTCAGGTCAGCGCCACCTTCGAGCAACTCAGGCTTGGCCAGGGCTTCGAAGCGCAGCTTGTCGACAGCGTCAGAGGCGTTCGAGATCAATTCGCGAAGGAAAATTTCCTTATTCGAATACAGCGAATGGATCATGAGGTGCAGCAGCTGCTTTACCTCGGTCTGGAAGCCCAGGGTTTCCTTTTGAGTTTCCACACTCATGGTCATCAAACTCCAATCAGATGGCATTGGCCGCGACCCGAATGGTCGGCGGCGGGTTGTCATCTGAGTTGGGGGCGCTGTTCAGGATTTCAAGGGCTCATCGATTTTGAAGTGTGCGCGCGCGGTGGCGATGGGTTCGCCCTCAGTGCTTTGCCAAGCAGTGATCGCGACGTTGGCCACGCGCCGCCCTTGCCTGCACACCTGACACCTGGCCCAAGTATCGCGAAACTGCCCGGCGCGCAGGTAATCGAGGGAAAAGTCGATGATCTTCGGCACCCCTGGCGTGCCGGTAAAGATCAGCAGATGCAGGGCCGCGGCCAGCTCCATGAACCCGGCAATCACCCCGCCGTGGATCGCCGGCAATAAAGGGTTACCAATGTTGTCTTTGTTCGCCGGCAGCTTGAACAGCAGCTCATCGCCTACTCGCGAGCATTCGATGCCGATCAGTCCGGCGTAAGGAATCAATGCCAGCAGCGGTGCGTAATCGCCCTGCGCGTGGGCCTGCTGCAGCTGCGCCTTGAGGTCATGGCTCATTGGTTGGCACCCTTGATCGTGCCAGCGAAGCCTTTGCTGCCCTTCAGACCAATCCCCATGCGCATAAACGTGCCGACGACATGGGCGATCGGCTGTTCGGGATCGTCCTGGTAGGCGAAACCTCGAGCAAAGATCACATCGGTGGTGACGCGGTAGCACTGCGCAAAGCCATACACGGCTTTGTTCGGTTCGGCGGCGTGCATGTAATCGATGCGCAGGTCGAGGGTCGGGCAGACTTCAAACTCCGGCAGTACGCATAAAGTCGACATTCCGCAGGCGGTGTCCATCAATGAAGTTATGGCGCCGCCATGGATAACCCCGGAGTCGGGATTCCCGACGATTTTATTGCTGTAAGGCAACATCACTGTGAGCCCTTCGCCGGAAGCACTGTGCACGTGCAGGCCCAGTACCTGACAGTGACGCAATGCCGATAAAAAGCGCGTCGCACGCTCAAAAACGGGGTTTTCGGCCATCTGATAATTACTCGCGTTTGGGCCTTGTGCCAGTATTGAGAAAAGCGGCAAAAGTTCCGTGATAAAACAAACTTATATATCTGAAACAAATGAGGAACTTAACCTGTAGCGCCGAGTTCTTAAGGCCAGTAGTTATTTTCCATAAGGAGAAACACCCCATGCGTAAGACTTTAGCTATTGCCTTGATGTTGACCGCTTCCCTCGGTCTCGCTGCCTGCGATAAAAAATCCGAGGACAAAGCTCAAGATGCCAACCAACATGCTGAGCAGGCTCAGCAAGACATGAACAAAGCTCAGGATAAAGTGAACGACGCAGCAAAAGAAAACGCCGAAGCTGCCAAAGCTCAGGCTGAATCGAACGCCGCAGCTCAAGATGAAGCCGCCAAAAAGCAATAAGCTTTCTGGTGTGAAAAGAAAACCCGCCAAGTGCGGGTTTTCTTTTGCCTGCGATTCAGCAGCCTTAGAGCAAGACGGTTCGAAAAGTCGGACTAATCATCAGCAACAACGAACACACGAAGCCGACTAGCCACATCAGGCTGCGCAACTTCGGCAGGTCGGCCAGATAGAACCAAACGTAGAGAATCCGCGCGAGTACAAAGATGATCGCCAACGCATCAATCAACCAGCCCGCCGTTTGGGTGGTGTGCGCCATCAGTGCACCGACCGCGAACAAGACGAACGCTTCAATGCTGTTTTGATGGGCCGCCAGCGCCCGTGCGCCATAACCGGTGAGTTGCGCCTGTTGCTGACGCGGCAGGTGGTTGTTGTAACCGCCCTGCTCTTTCATGGCTTTGCCCACCGGCATGCGCGCGATGTAAATCAACAGGGCGCTGATCAACACGCACCAGAACGGAATACTCATCAAACAATTTCCTTATTCGCTTCGGGCAATGGCGCCTCTGTAGGGGTATAGACCATCACGTCAAGCACGTCGGAATGAAACTCGCGGCGATACAACACCACCACGACCCCTGCACTCATGATCATGAACAGCCACGGGCTGACGAACCAGGCAAGCATGCTCATGCCGAAGTAGTAAGAGCGCAAGCCGAAGTTGAACTGGTTGGCGGCCATCGAGATTACCCGCGCCGCCCGCGAAGCGAAGGCCTTGCGTTCCTGCTCGGTCACCTGGCGCTCGCCGATCATCGGCGCCGAACCCACCAGAATCGCCGCGAAGTTGTACTGGCGCATGCACCAACTAAACGTGAAGAAGGCATAGACGAACACCAGTGCCAGACACAGCAGCTTGATCTCCGACATGCCCTGGGACGCCTGCTGAATCATCGGAATATCCGCCAGCAACGACACCGCCCGCTCCGACGCGCCAAGCACGGTGAGAATACCGGCAAGAATAATCAAGGTACTTGAGGCGAAGAACGAGGCGTTGCGCTCCAGGTTGCCGATCACGCTGGCATCGGCGATGCGGTTGTCACGCAACAACATGCGGCGCATCCAGTCTTCGCGATACAGGTGCAGAACGCTGGCCAGGCACGCTGTGTCGCGGGCCTTCCAGGTGGCATAACGGGTGTAACCGCCCCAGCAGATGACGAACCAGACGGCGGCGAGCAGGTGGATCAGATTGGCTTGGATGAACGACATGCAATTCCTTGTGAGATGTGATCACGGCACACATTACCTGTGGGAGCGAGCCTGCTCGCGAAAGCGGTTTGTCATTCAATACTGAGGTGACTGAGAAACCGCTATCGCGAGCAGGCTCACTCCTACATAAAAGCTAAGCAACCCTTCGACGTTAGCTCAGCAAAAAAGACACTGCCTCACGCGCATAAAAAATGCCCCGTATCGATTGATACGGGGCATTTCTGTTTAACCGTGCCCGACCCGCTTGTGGCGGATCAAACCACGTCAGGCAGTGACTTCGCTGCGCTTGCCCAGCAGGCGATCACACACCACTGCGACCACCAGTGTCATCACGCAAGGCACCAGCCACGCCAGACCCTGCTCACTCAGTGGCAAATGGGTCAGCTGCGACGGCATCCAGTCAGCCAGACCCGCACCTTTGAGCGCATCGATGCTGCCGAACAGGAACGACACCAGCATCACCGGACCAAGAATGCGCCCGTGCTCATGCCAGAAATCCTTGCAGAAGCTCAACGCCACCAGAACGATGCACGGCGGATAGATCGCCGTCAGCACGGGAATGGAGAAGGCAATCAGCTTGGTCAGGCCCAGGTTGGACACCAGCAGCGAAAACGCCGCCAGAATGATCACCAGGGTCTTGTAGGACAGTGGCAACACGCGGCTGAAGTATTCGGCGCAGGCGCAGGTCAGGCCAACCGCCGTGACCAGACACGCCAGCGAGATCAGCACCGCGAGGAAACCGCTGCCCAGCGAACCGAAGGTGTGCTGCACGTAGGCATGCAAGACCGCCGCGCCGTTGGTCGCACCGACCGCCACTTCATGGCTGCCGGAACCGAGGCGGAACAGGCTGACATACACCAGCGCCAGCCCGACGCCGGCAATCAGCCCGGCGATGATCGCGTAACGAGTGATCAGTGCAGGCGATTCGACGCCACGGGAGCGGATCGCATTGACGATGACGATACCGAACACCAGCGCGCCGAGGGTATCCATGGTCAGATAACCATTGATGAAACCTTGGGAGAACGGTGCTGCGACGTATTCCGGGGTGCCGTGGCCGATGTCACCGGCCGGCAAGGCGAACGCGGCGATACCCAGCACTGCCAGGGCGATGATCTTCAGCGGCGCGAGAAAACGACCGACTGTGTCCAGCAAACGCCCAGGGTAGAGCGAGATGAAGAAGACCAGCAGGAAGTACACCGAGCTGTAGAGGAACAGTGCCAACGGACTTTCGCCCGTTAGCGGCGCCAGACCCACTTCGAACGACACGGTCGCCGTCCGCGGCGTGGCGAACAGCGGGCCGACGGCCAGGTAGCACGCAGCGGCAAGGATGCCGCCGGCAATCTTGCCGATCGGGCTGCTTAGCGCGTCCATTGCTCCGCCGACCTTGGCCAGCGCCACCACGGTGACCACCGGCAAACCCACTGCGGTGATCAGAAAGCCCAGCGCAGCCATCCAGACATGAGGGCCGGCCTGCAAGCCAACGATCGGCGGGAAAATGATGTTACCGGCCCCAACGAACAGGGCAAACGTCATAAAACCAAGTGCCAGGATGTCCTGACCTTTCAAAACTTTCATTAAGGTAATACCACACTACTGAAATCGGAATTTAGAGGGGGATTGCCCTGTGGGATTAGGGAAATGCTGTCGATCCGTATGGGACTGACCCTTAAAGCGCGTGGCTGCCTTGTGGGCGGCGGACGCAAAAATGGCTGCCAGCCTAACGAATTTGGCTGACAAACGCACTGTTAGAGGGCGAACTATCCGATACGCGACGTTTCCGTGTCGCGTTTACGTATTTAATTTTCATACACAGAACCTGAATTCATCACAGGAAACCTGTGGCGAGGGGATTTATCCCCGATGGACTGCGCAGCAGTCCCAAGAATCCGAGCTGAAGCTGCCTGACTGATCATGGTCGCTAGCATGGGGCCGCTTCGCAGCCCAGCGGGGATAAATCCCCTCGCCACACCAGCCCTCAAAATTCTCATACGCCAGAAACGACAAAGGCCACCCGAAGGTGGCCTTTGTTGCTGGAGCTAAAAAGTCAGCCGAAGCTTACTTCTTCACTTCCCAGCCAGTCAGCTCGGCCAGGGCCTTGCCGATGTCTGCCAGCGAACGCACGGTTTTCACGCCTGCGTCTTGCAGAGCAGCGAATTTCTCGTCTGCAGTGCCTTTGCCGCCAGAGATGATTGCGCCAGCATGGCCCATGCGCTTGCCCGGAGGAGCAGTCACACCAGCAATGTAGGAAACAACCGGCTTGGTCACGTGTGCCTTGATGTAAGCAGCCGCTTCTTCTTCAGCCGAACCGCCGATCTCGCCGATCATGACGATCGCTTCGGTCTTCGGGTCTTCCTGGAACAGCTTCAGGATGTCGATGAAGTTCGAGCCCGGGATCGGGTCACCGCCGATGCCGACGCAAGTCGACTGACCGAAACCGGCGTCAGTGGTCTGCTTCACAGCTTCGTAGGTCAGGGTGCCGGAACGCGAAACGATACCGACCTTGCCTGGCAAGTGAATGTGACCTGGCATGATGCCGATCTTGCATTCGCCTGGGGTGATCACGCCTGGGCAGTTAGGGCCGATCAGGACTACGCCCAGCTCGTCGCACTTAACTTTGGCGTCCAGCATGTCCAGGGTAGGAATGCCTTCGGTGATGCAGACGATCAGCTTGATGCCGCCGAATGCCGCTTCCAGGATCGAGTCCTTGCAGAACGGAGCCGGAACGTAGATCACGCTGGCGGTAGCGCCAGTGGCCGCTACTGCGTCTTTGACGGTGTTGAACACTGGCAGGCCCAGGTGCTCGGTGCCGCCCTTGCCCGGAGTTACGCCACCGACCATCTTGGTGCCGTATTCGATGGCTTGCTGGGTGTGGAAACTACCTTGCGAACCGGTAATACCCTGGCAGATAACTTTGGT
Source organism: Pseudomonas sp. SWRI111 (assembly GCF_014268555.1). NCBI lineage: Bacteria > Pseudomonadati > Pseudomonadota > Gammaproteobacteria > Pseudomonadales > Pseudomonadaceae > Pseudomonas > Pseudomonas sp. SWRI111. The sequence continues at coordinate 60,293 of NZ_JABWQQ010000019.1, forward strand.
GTCTTTATTGATCAGGACGCTCATTATTTGCCCTCCGCAGCTTTGACAACTTGTTGAGCAGCGTCGGTCAGGCTGGTAGCAGCGATGATGTTCAAACCGCTTTCTGCCAGTACTTTAGCGCCCAGCTCAGCGTTGTTGCCTTCAAGGCGAACAACAACCGGGATTTTCACGCCGACTTCTTTCACAGCGCCGATGATGCCTTCGGCAATCATGTCGCAGCGAACGATGCCGCCGAAGATGTTGACCAGTACTGCAGCGACATTGGTGTCGGACAGAATGATCTTGAACGCTTCGGTAACGCGTTCCTTGGTAGCACCGCCGCCCACATCGAGGAAGTTGGCTGGCTTGCCGCCATGCAGGTTGACGATGTCCATGGTACCCATGGCCAGACCGGCACCGTTGACCATGCAGCCGATGTTGCCTTCCAGGGCTACGTAGTTCAGTTCGAACTTGGCAGCGTGCGCTTCGCGCGGATCGTCCTGCGACGGATCGTGGAAAGCCTTCAGCTTAGGCTGACGGTACATGGCGTTGGCGTCGATGTTGATCTTGGCGTCGAGGCAGTGCAGATCGCCGTCAGCCTTGATCACCAGCGGGTTCACTTCCAGCAGAGCCAGATCGTGGTCTTTGAACAGCTTGGCCAGACCGACGAAGATCTTGGCGAACTGAGTGACCTGCTTGCCTTCCAGACCCAGCTGGAATGCCAGCTCGCGCCCCTGGGATGGCTGAGCGCCAACCAGTGGATCGATAGTGGCCTTGAGAATTTTTTCTGGCGTGTCGTGAGCGATTTTCTCGATGTCCACGCCACCTTCGGTGGAAGCCATGAACACGATGCGACGGCTCGAACGGTCAACGACAGCGCCCAGGTACAGCTCTTTAGCGATATCAGTGCACGATTCAACCAGGATCTTGGTGACTGGCTGGCCATTGGCATCAGTCTGGTAAGTCACCAGACGCTTGCCCAGCCACTGCTGTGCGAAGGCCTTGGCGTCTTCTTTGCTGCGAACCAGCTTGACGCCGCCCGCTTTACCGCGACCACCGGCGTGAACCTGGGCTTTGACGACCCACTCGTTGCCGCCGATCTTGTCGCAAGCTTCTGCTGCTGCTTCCGGGGTGTCTACTGCGTAACCAGTGGAAACTGGCAGGCCGTATTCAGCGAACAGCTGCTTACCCTGATACTCGTGAAGATTCATGCTTTTTACCGTCTTCGTTAGGTACTGCGCATTCGGCGCTGCGCTCGATTGAGTGCCGCGCCACCTGTGACTGCTGCTTGCGTAGCTGAGCTACGCAAGACTGCGTCCGGCGGACATTCCGCGGTGAGTCTTGCTCGCAAGGCTCACGACGGGCCGCTACCGCCGTGGTTTCTTATTGTCTGTTAACGCTTCTTGCGGTTGGCAATGTGGATGGCGCCGCCATTCACTGCCAGAGCAGCTTCGTGCAAGGCTTCAGACAGGGTCGGATGGGAGAAAACCATCATGCCCAGGTCTTCAGCGCTGGTGCCGAATTCCATACCGATCGCGCCCTGCTGAACCAGTTCTGCAGCGCTCGGGCCAATCACGTGCACGCCCAATACGCGGTCAGTCTTGGCATCGGCGATGACCTTGACGAAACCACCGGTATCGTTGGCAGCCATGGCACGGCCGGAAGCGGCGAACGGGAAGGTGCCGACGTTGACTTCAACGCCTTCGGCCTTCAACGCCTGTTCGGTTTTACCTACCCACGCGATTTCCGGGTGAGTATAAATAACCGAAGGGATCAAATCATAGTTCATCTGAGCCTTGTGGCCCTTGATGCGCTCGACCACCATGATGCCTTCTTCCGAAGCCTTGTGCGCCAGCATCATGCCGCGAACCACGTCACCGATGGCGAAAACGCCCGGTACAGTGGTGGCGCAGTGATCGTCAACGTGCACGAAACCGCGCTCGTCGAGGGTCACGCCGCTGTCGGCAGCCAGCAGATCAGTGGTCACCGGACGGCGACCAACGGCTACGATCAGCTTGTCGAACGTGATGGTCTGTTCGCCGTTGGCATCGGTGTAGTTCACCACGACTTCGTCGCCGTTGACTTTCGAACCGGTGACGCGAGCGCCCAGTTTGATGTCCAGGCCCTGCTTGGTCAGGGTTTTGAATGCTTCCTTGGAAACAGCGGTGTCCGCCGCCATCAGGAAGGTATCCAGCGCTTCGAGAACGGTCACTTCCGCACCCAGACGCGACCATACAGAACCGAGTTCCAGACCGATCACGCCAGCGCCGATCACGCCCAGACGCTTCGGTACGGACTGGAATTCCAGCGCGCCGGTCGAATCAACGATGACGTTCTGATCGACCGGAGCCGGTGGAATGTCGATCGGACGCGAACCTGGAGCCAGGATGACGTTTTCAGCTTCGATGACTTCAACCGAGCCGTCCGGCTTGGTGACTTCGACTTTCTTGCCGGCCAGCAGCTTGCCGTGGCCCTGGATCGAAGTCACGCCGTTGGCCTTGAACAGGGTGGCAACACCGCCGGTCAGGTTCTTGACGATACCAGCCTTGCGGCCAACCATCGCAGCGACGTCCATTTTGACTTCGCCGGTCGAGATACCGTGAACATTGAAGCTTTCTTTTGCTTCCTTGTATTTCCAGGAGCTGTCCAGCAGCGCCTTGGAAGGAATGCAGCCGACGTTCAGGCAGGTACCGCCCAAGGCTTGCTTGCCTTCGGCATCGGTGTACTTCTCGATGCAGGCAGTGCTCAGACCCAGCTGTGCGGCCTTGATGGCAGCCACATAGCCACCAGGGCCAGCACCGATCACTACTACGTCAAATTTCTGCGACATTCAAAAAATCCTCTTTAGCAATAAAGCTACGAGCCGCAAGCCACAAGCTGCAAGCCCTTCAGCTCGCCTGGAGCTTGTGGCTTGAAGCCTGAAACTTGCAGCTGTTTTCTTAGATATCCAGCAACAGACGAGCCGGATCTTCCAGCAGGTTCTTGATGGTCACCAGGAAGGTTACAGCTTCTTTGCCATCGATCAGACGGTGATCGTAGGACAGTGCCAGGTACATCATCGGGCGGATCACGACCTGACCGTTGATGGCCATAGGACGCTGGATGATGTTGTGCATGCCCAGAATCGCTGCCTGCGGCGGATTGACGATCGGGGTCGACATCATCGAACCGAAGGTACCACCGTTGGTGATGGTGAAGGTACCACCGGTCATCTCGTCCATCGACAGTTTGCCGTCACGGGCTTTCTTGCCAAATGTTGCGATGCCGCCTTCGATTTCAGCCAGGCTCATCAGCTCGGCGTTACGCAGAACCGGTACCACCAGGCCGCGGTCGCTGGAAACGGCAACGCCGATGTCCGCGTAGCCGTGGTAAACGATGTCGCCGCCGTCGATCGACGCGTTGACCGCCGGGAAGCGTTTCAGCGCTTCGGTGGCCGCTTTCACGAAGAACGACATGAAGCCCAGGCGTACGCCGTTGTGGGACTTCTCGAACAGGTCCTTGTACTTCGAACGCAGGGCCATGACTTCGGTCATGTCGACTTCGTTGAACGTGGTCAGCATGGCCATATTCGACTGCGCTTCAACCAGACGCTTGGCCACGGTGGCACGAACGCGGGTCATCGGTACGCGCTTCTCGATGCGGTCGCCAGCAGCGAACACTGGAGCGGCAGCCGAAGGCGCAGCAGCCTTGGCAGGCGCGGCAGCCGGAGCGGCTTTCTTGGCAGCAACCGCTGCAACCACGTCTTCCTTGGTCACACGACCGCCTTTGCCGGTGCCGGCAACGGAGGCGATGTTGATGCCGTTTTCTTCAGCCAGCTTGCGCGCAGCCGGAGCTGCGATCGGGTCATCTTCGCCTTCGGCAGCAGCCGGTGCGGCAGCGGCAGTAGCCGCCGGAGCAGCAGCGGCGGCTGGAGCGGCAGCAGCGCTGCCCTCTTCGATCGAGCCCAGGACCTGGTTCGACAGAACGGTAGCGCCCTCTTCGGCAACGATTGCGCCCAGCACGCCGTCCGCTTCGGCCAATACTTCCAGCACGACCTTGTCGGTTTCGATGTCGACGATCAGGTCGTCACGCTTGACGGCCTCACCTGGTTTCTTGTGCCAGGTGGCAACGGTGCCATCGGCAACCGATTCCGGGAATGACGGGGCTTTGATTTCGATAGCCATTATCTGTGGGTCCTTAAAATTCGGTTTCAGTCAGCGCGAAGGCGTTAAACAGTGAAAGCATCTTGCAGCAGTTTTTCCTGCTGCTCGGCGTGCATCGATGCGTAACCACAAGCTGGCGCAGCCGAAGCCTCACGGCCCGCGTACTCAAGTACGAGAGTCTTGTCGAGGTTGGCGATGCTGCGACGCAAGTGATGCTGGCTGCAGTACCAGGCACCCTGGTTCATCGGCTCTTCCTGACACCACACGGCATGTTTGACGTTGGTGTACGGAGCCAGGACTTCCTTCAAGTCGTCCTCAGGGAACGGATACAGCTGCTCGATACGCACGATGGCGATATCTTCGCGGCCTTCGGCACGGCGTTTTTCCAGCAGGTCGTAGTAGACCTTGCCGCTGCACAGAACCACGCGCTCGACCTTTTTCGGGTCCAGGGCATCGATTTCCGGGATCACGGTCTGGAACGAACCTTCGGCCAAATCTTCCAGCGTCGAGATGGCCAGTTTGTGGCGCAGCAGCGACTTCGGCGTCAGCACGACCAGCGGCTTGCGCAGCGGACGAATCACCTGACGACGCAGCAAGTGGTAGATCTGTGCCGGGGTGGTCGGCATGCACACCTGAATGTTGTGCTCGGCGCACAGCTGCAGGTAACGCTCAAGACGTGCCGAGCTGTGCTCAGGGCCCTGGCCTTCGTAACCGTGTGGCAGCAGCATGGTCAGACCGCAGAGACGGCCCCACTTGTGCTCGCCGCTGGTGATGAACTGGTCGATCACGACCTGTGCACCGTTGGCGAAGTCGCCGAACTGGGCTTCCCAGATCACCAGCGCGTTTGGCGTGGTGGTCGAGTAACCGTATTCGAACGCCAGGACTGCTTCTTCCGAGAGGAACGAGTCGTACAGGTCGAAACGAGGCTGACCGTCGTACAGGTTCTGCAGCGGAATGTAGGTGCCCGCGTCTTTCTGGTTGTGCAGCACAGCGTGACGGTGCGAGAACGTACCGCGGCCGATGTCCTGACCGGTCATGCGGATCGGGTGACCTTCGAACGCCAGGGTCGCGTACGCCATGGTTTCGGCATAACCCCAGTTGATCGGCAGGCCGCCGGCTTGCATCTTCTGACGGTCTTCGTAGATCTTCGCGACCTGACGCTGGACCACGAAGCCTTCCGGAATTTCCAGCAGCTTGGCGGACAGCTCTTGCAGGGTCTTGAGATCGAAGCGCGTGTCGTGACGCGCGGTCCAGGCGTGGCCCAGATACGGACGCCAGTCCACGAACAGCTCTTTGTTCGGCTCTTTGACCAGCGATTTCACGACGTGCAGACCGTTGTCCAGCGCGTTGCGGTATTCGTCGACCTTGGCCTGAACACGCTCAGCGTCGAGCACACCGGCCTGGGTCAGGCGATCAGCGTACAGCTCACGGGTGGTGCGCTGTTTGGTGATCTGCTGATACATCAGAGGCTGGGTGCCGCTTGGCTCGTCGGCCTCGTTGTGGCCGCGACGACGGTAGCAGACCAGGTCGATCACCACGTCACGCTTGAACTGCATGCGGTAGTCGATCGCCAGCTGGGTCACGAACAACACGGCTTCCGGATCATCGCCATTCACATGGAGGATCGGCGCCTGGATCATCTTGGCAACGTCGGTGGCGTACTCGGTGGAACGCGAGTCCAGCGGGTTGCTGATGGTGAAACCGACCTGGTTGTTGATCACGATGTGCACGGTACCGCCGGTCTTGAAACCGCGGGTCTGCGACATCTGGAAGGTTTCCATGACCACGCCTTGACCGGCGAACGCCGCGTCACCGTGGATGGAGATCGGCAGCACCTTCTCACCGGTCAGGTCGTTGCGACGGTCCTGACGGGCGCGCACCGAACCTTCGACCACCGGGGAAACGATTTCCAGGTGGGACGGGTTGAACGCCATCGCCAGGTGAACTTCACCGCCGGTGGTCATCACGTTGGACGAGAAGCCCTGGTGATATTTCACGTCGCCGGAACCGAGCTCGACCTTCTTCTTGCCTTCGAACTCGTCGAACAGCTCGCGCGGGTTCTTGCCGAAGGTGTTGACCAGTACGTTCAGACGACCACGGTGGGCCATGCCGATGACGACTTCCTTGGTGCCGTACGAGCCGGAACGCTGGATCAGTTCGTCGAGCATCGGAATCAGGCTTTCGCCGCCTTCCAGACCGAAACGCTTGGTGCCCGGGTATTTGGTGCCCAGGTATTTTTCCAGACCTTCACCGGCGGTCACGCGCTCAAGCAGGTGGCTCTTGATGTCGGCGGAGTACGTCGGACGACCACGCACGCTTTCCAGACGCTGCTGGAACCACTGGCGCTGCTCGGAATCGGTGATGTGCGTAAATTCAGCGCCGATGGTGCGGCAATATGTCTGCTGCAACGCTTCGTGAATTTCGCGTAGGCTCGCTTCCTCTTTGCCGATGAACAGGTCGCCGGCACGGAAGGTCGTATCAAGATCGGCATTGGTCAAGCCGTAATGATTGATCGACAGGTCTGCAGGTGCAGGACGCTGCCACAGCCCCAGCGGGTCAAGCTGGGCTGCCTGGTGGCCACGCATACGGTAGGCCTGGATCAATCGCAGCACTTCAACTTGCTTCTTCTCGTGCTCACTGCTCACGCTACCGGCGGAAACCGGTTGGGCGCGGCGCTGGTTCTTTGCCAGCAGCACGAAATGATCGCGAATTGTCGAGTGCGAAACATCAGTGGCAGAGTTGCCGTCGGCGGGCAACTTCTGAAAGTAGGTGCGCCACTCTTCTGGCACAGCGTTAGGGTCGTGCAGGTAGAGCTCATAAAGCTCTTCCACATAGGCAGCGTTTCCACCTGAAAGGTAGGCGCTGTTCCACATGCGCTGCATCACGCTTTCTTGCATGCTTGGTCACCCTCGGTTAGGGGAACACCATCGGCGTCGACACCGAGCAAACTTGCAGAAGTCCGAATGCAGCGACTAAAACAAGCCACTTAGGATCACACTGATAGTCCGGGTACCAGCCCGGATGCCCCTGCTTGTCTCATTTCTTCAAAATAAGAGCTGCAGCTTATGGCTACGGCTCTGGTTATAGCCATGACGCGGGTTGAAGCCCGCGCCACAGCCTCTACGGTGCAACGGTTACAGCAGCTGAATCACACGCCGCTCGAAAGCAGCATGTTACGGATGTGACCGATGGCCTTAGTCGGGTTCAGGCCTTTCGGACATACGTTGACGCAGTTCATGATGCCCCGGCAGCGGAAGACGCTGAACGGGTCATCGAGTGAAGCCAGACGCTCGCTGGTCTTGGTGTCACGGCTGTCAGCCAGGAAGCGGTAGGCTTGCAGCAGCGCAGCAGGGCCGAGGAACTTGTCAGGGTTCCACCAGAACGATGGGCAAGAAGTCGAGCAGCAGGCGCACAGGATGCACTCGTACAGACCGTCGAGCTTTTCACGTTCTTCCGGCGATTGCAGACGCTCGATGGCCGGAGCCGGCGTGTCGTTCTGCAGGTAAGGCTTCACCTTCTCGTATTGCTTGTAGAAGATGCTCATATCGACAACCAGGTCACGGATAACCGGCAAGCCTGGCAGTGGACGAACGATCAGCTTGTTACCTTTAACAACGGCAGACAGCGGCGTGATGCATGCCAGACCGTTTTTGCCGTTGATGTTCATGCCGTCGGAGCCGCAGACGCCTTCACGGCAGGAGCGACGATAGGAGAAACCCTCGTCCTGCTCCTTGATCAGGGCCAGCACGTCCAGCACCATCAGGTCTTTACCACCGGTATCGACCTGGAAATCCTGCATGAACGGCGCAGCGTCCTGATCAGGGTTGTAGCGATAAACACTGACTTGCAACATGGCGGTCACCCTTAATAAGTCCGGACTTTAGGTTCGAAAGTCGGAACAGTCTTCGGCGAGAAGTTCACGGCACGCTTGGTGACGCGCTTGTCACCCGGGAAGTACAGGGTGTGGCACAGCCAGTTTTCGTCATCACGGTCTTCGAAGTCTTCACGGGCGTGAGCGCCGCGGGACTCTTTACGTACTTCGGCCGCGATGGCGGTAGCTTCAGCCACTTCCAGCAGGTTTTGCAGCTCCAGCGCTTCGATACGTGCAGTGTTGAACGCCTGCGACTTATCGTTGATCTTCACGTTGGCGATACGCTTGCGCAGATCGGCCAGCTGAGCGATGCCCTTCTGCATGTATTCGCCGGTACGGAATACACCGAAGTAGTTCTGCATGCAGCTTTGCAGCTCGCGACGCAGGGTGGCAACGTCTTCACCGTCGGTACGGTTGTTCAGCGCGTTCAGACGCGACAGTGCAGCTTCGATGTCGGACTCGGTGGCGTCGTCGTATTCGATACCGTCGGTCAGCGCCTTTTCCAGGTGCAGGCCGGCAGCGCGACCGAAGACCACCAGGTCGAGCAGCGAGTTGCCGCCCAGACGGTTGGCACCGTGCACCGATACGCAAGCCACTTCACCTACGGCGAACAGACCAGGAATGATCTGATCCACGCCTTCGGCGTTCTGGGTGATCGCCTGGCCATGAATGTTGGTGGCAACGCCGCCCATCATGTAGTGGCAGGTCGGAACAACCGGAACCGGCGCAACCACCGGGTCAACGTGAGCGAAAGTCTTCGACAATTCGCAGATGCCTGGCAGACGGCTGTGCAGCACTTCCTCGCCCAGGTGGTCGAGTTTGAGCATCACGTGGTCGCCATTCGGACCGCAACCGTTGCCGGCGATGATTTCTTTAACCATCGAACGAGCAACCACGTCACGACCGGCCAGGTCTTTCGCGTTCGGAGCATAACGCTCCATGAAACGCTCGCCGTGCTTGTTGATCAGGTAACCACCTTCACCACGGCAGCCTTCTGTAACCAGTACACCGGCGCCGGCGATACCGGTCGGGTGGAACTGCCACATTTCAATGTCTTGTACCGGTACGCCAGCACGCAGGGCCATGCCGACGCCGTCACCGGTGTTGATCAGAGCGTTGGTGGTGGACGCGTAGATACGGCCTGCACCGCCAGTTGCCAGAACGGTGGCCTTGGCACGGATGTAGGAGGTTTCGCCGGTTTCGATGCAGATCGCGATCACACCGACAAACTCGCCTTCCTGGTTTTTCACCAGATCGACAGCGTAGTACTCGTTGAGGAACGTGGTACCGGCTTTCAGGTTGCCCTGATAAAGGGTGTGCAGCAGCGCGTGGCCGGTACGGTCGGACGCCGCGCAGGTACGTGCTGCCTGACCGCCCTTGCCGTAGTCCTTGGACTGGCCACCGAACGGACGCTGGTAGATACGGCCTTGCTCGGTACGCGAGAACGGCAGACCCATGTGGTCCAGCTCGAACACGGCGGCCGGGCCTTCCTGACACATGTATTCGATAGCGTCCTGGTCACCGATGTAGTCGGAACCCTTGACGGTATCGTACATGTGCCAGCGCCAGTCATCGTTCGGATCGGCGGAAGCGATTGCGCAAGTGATGCCACCCTGTGCGGACACAGTGTGCGAACGGGTCGGGAAAACCTTGGTGATCACCGCAGTCTTGTGGCCGCCCTGTGCCAGCTGCAGCGCCGCGCGCATGCCGGCACCGCCACCACCAATAATGATGGCGTCGAAAGAAATCGTTGGAATGTTAGCCATGACTCAGATACCCCAGAGAATCTGCACACCCCAGACGAAGTAAGCGAACATCGCAACGCCGCATACTGCCTGGAAAAGGAAACGTATCGCCGTTGCGGACTTGCCGAACGCCATTGGCGTCAGGTAGTCGGTCGCGATGGTCCACATGCCGACCCAGGCGTGAGCGCCCAGAGCAACAAGGGCCAGCAGGCTGAAAATACGCATTCCGTTGTGGGCGAACAGTTCATGCCACTGGGCATACTCGAGGCCAGGGTTGGCGACGATGTATCCGATCAGAAAGATGAAGTAAGCCGCGAGAACGACCGCAGACACACGTTGCGCCATCCAGTCATAGAGGCCCGAACGCGACAGGTTAGTGACGTTAGTTACCATATCCAGACTCCTGCCAGAACGATTACCACCACGGAAACGGCGATAACGATTTTCGAGCCCAGTTTGCCGCCTTCCAGCGTCTCACCGATGCCCATGTCCATGATCAAGTGGCGCACACCGGCTACCAAGTGATACAGCAGAGCGGACAGGATGCCCCAAATCACTAGCTTGGCTAGCGGACTGGTCAGACACGCTTTCACCTGACCGAAGCCTTCCTCGGAGCTCAGCGACTTGTCCAATGCATAAAGCATGATGGCAAGGCACACAAAGAGGATGACACCGGAGATTCGGTGAAGAATGGACGTGTAAGCAGTGACTGGGAGTTTGATGGTCCTTAGGTCTAGGTTTACAGGTCGTTGGCTTTTCACGGCTTTTTTTTCACACTGAAGAGCCCCTAACAATCAGGGCAAAGTTGTTGGGGAGTGCACTGGTCAGGTAACCACCACCCAGGGATGCGACCCCCAATGAAAGCAAGCCCAAAAGCCCTTGGCGGTCGGTGGCCGAGTATAGACAGTTAGGCTACTAATGACAACGCGTTCACCTACCCCCAATAGCGGATTGCACAAGTTGCATAAAAGGCGTAAATGGCAGGCAATTTCGAGGAAAAAGTCGGCTTAAAGCCTTCTGGAGCAAGACTTTAGGCAAATTGACATTCGAATTTATCTCACTATAGTGGTGCGGGCCCTGCGTGGGGGGTCTGTCTGATGGTTCAAGCATAAATAGGAGGCCACATGGCTGACAAAAAAGCGCAGTTGATCATCGAGGGCGCAGCCCCCGTCGAGCTGCCCATTTTAACCGGCACCGTTGGTCCCGATGTAATCGATGTTCGGGGCCTGACGGCCACGGGCCGCTTCACTTTCGACCCGGGTTTCATGTCGACCGCCTCGTGCGAATCGAAGATCACCTATATCGACGGCGACAACGGCATTCTGTTGCACCGCGGCTACCCGATCGAACAGCTGGCTGAAAAGTCGGACTACCTGGAAACCTGCTATCTGCTGCTCAACGGCGAATTGCCGACCGCAGAACAGAAGGCCCAGTTCGTCAGCACCGTGAAAAACCACACCATGGTTCACGAGCAGCTGAAAACCTTCTTCAACGGTTTCCGTCGCGACGCCCACCCGATGGCCGTCATGTGCGGTGTAGTCGGCGCCCTCTCGGCCTTCTACCACGACTCCCTGGACATCAATAACCCGCAGCATCGCGAAATTTCCGCGATCCGCCTGGTTGCAAAGATGCCAACCCTGGCAGCGATGGTTTACAAGTACTCCATGGGTCAACCCATGATGTACCCGCGCAACGATCTGACGTACGCGGAAAACTTCCTGCACATGATGTTCAACACCCCGTGCGAGATCAAACCGATCAGCCCGGTGCTCGCCAAGGCCATGGACCGGATCTTCATCCTCCACGCCGACCACGAGCAGAACGCTTCGACCTCCACCGTGCGTCTGGCCGGCTCTTCGGGTGCCAACCCGTTTGCCTGTATCGCCGCCGGTATCGCCGCACTGTGGGGCCCTGCTCACGGCGGTGCGAACGAAGCCGTGTTGACCATGCTCGATGAAATTGGCGATGTGTCGAACATCGACAAGTTCATCGCCAAGGCCAAGGACAAGAACGATCCGTTCAAGTTGATGGGCTTCGGTCATCGCGTCTACAAGAACCGCGACCCGCGCGCGACTGTGATGAAGCAGACCTGCGACGAAGTGTTGAAGGAACTGGGCATCAACAACGATCCGCAACTCGAACTGGCCATGCGCCTGGAAGAGATCGCCCTGACCGATCCGTACTTCATCGAACGCTCGCTGTACCCGAACGTCGACTTCTACTCGGGGATCATCCTCAAGGCGATCGGCATTCCGACCAGCATGTTCACCGTGATTTTCGCCCTGGCACGTACTGTGGGCTGGATTTCGCACTGGAAGGAAATGTTGTCGAGCCCGTACAAGATTGGCCGTCCGCGCCAGCTCTATACTGGCTACGAGTCGCGTGACATTACTTCGCTGGAAGATCGCAAATAAGGTTTTTTCTTTTTGTGATCAGTTAGTGGTGTGTCAGGAACGGCCTCTTATATAGAGGCCGTTTTTGTTTGTGGGCGCAGCGGCCTTTGGGCCGACTGGTTTTTGGGTTTTGGGGGCATATCCGTTGCTGCGGGTGCTGCCGCTGGCGGTTTCGCTCTTACAGCGAGTCACCTTTTCCAAACGCCGAAAAGGTAACCCAAAAGGCTTTGCCCCGGCGTTCGGCCCGCTCGCTGGGGCTCGGGGTTCCTTCGTTACGGGACCGATCCGGGCGCAGCGTCTCCGGTTGGCTTCGCTGCACCTACACTCGCTGTGTTTGGCTTCGCCAAACGGTCGCTGCGCTCCCACGCCCGGATCGATCCCGTAACGAAGCCTGCCGAAGGGGCGAAAGATCAACAGCCGAAGCAAAAGCCAGATCAAAAGATCGCAGCCTTCGGCAGCTCCTACCGTTGGATCGTTTGTATCTGGTAGAAATATGTTGGCCGGCAGGCCGCCATCGCGAGCAGGCTCACTCCTACAATTGGAATCGTGGCATTCGGAAGAATCAGGTCGGCTGTCAGGCCGCCTTCGCGAGCAGGCTCGCTCCCACAGAAAAGCAAAGCAGCGCAGCTGCCCGCGGCAAAGCCGCCCCACTCAACAATGAGCGTTAGCTCGAGTGCTTTTGATCCACGGGCGACTTCGGGAGGCTGAGCGGAGGGATTGATTCGGGCGTGGGAGCGCAGCGACCGTCTGGCGCAGCCAGACACAGCGGAAGGAGGTGCAGCGAAGCAAACCGGAGCCGCTGCGCCCGGATTGATCCCGCAGCGAAGGAACCCGAGCCTGCGAGGGCCGAACGCAGGAGCAAGCCTTTTTGGTTACTTTTTCGGCGTCTGGAAAAAGTGACCCGCCGTAAGGGCGGAACCGTAATCAGCAACGCCCGCAGCAACGGATATACCCACCAAACCAACCAATAACCGCCCACAAAAAAAACGCCCCGATCTCTCAACCGGGGCGCTTTCTTGAAGCTTGTAGCTTGTAGCTTGTAGCTTGTAGCTGACCCCTTAGTGCGAAACCGCCCCACTCGCCCCCAACCCGGTCTGCGAACGCACAAACTGCGGGAAGAACAGCGCCCGCTCATTGTCCGCAGCCGCCGACTTGTCAGTGATCGAGAAGAACCAGATCCCCACAAACGCAATGATCATGGAAAACAGCGCTGGATATTCGTAAGGGAAAATCGCCTTCTCATGATGCAGAATCTGCACCCAAATGGTCGGGCCGAGGATCATCAGACCCACCGCACTCACCAACCCCAACCAGCCGCCGATCATCGCGCCACGGGTGGTCAGCTTCTTCCAGTACATCGAAAGCAACAGCACCGGGAAGTTACAGCTCGCCGCAATCGAGAACGCCAGGCCCACCATGAACGCGATGTTCTGGCTTTCGAACAGAATGCCCAGACCAATCGCCAGCACCGCCAGGGCAATGGTGGTGATCTTCGAAACGCGAATCTCGTCTTTCTCGTTGGCCTTGCCCTTCTTGATCACACTGGCATACAGGTCATGCGACACCGCCGAAGCGCCGGCCAGAGTCAGCCCCGCAACCACCGCGAGAATGGTCGCGAATGCCACTGCCGAGATGAAACCAAGGAAGATACTGCCACCGACCGCGTTGGCCAGATGCACCGCCGCCATGTTATTGCCGCCGAGCAAGGCGCCCGCTGCATCTTTGAACGCCGGGTTGGTGCTGACCAGCAGGATCGCGCCGAAGCCGATGATGAAGGTCAGAATGTAGAAGTAGCCGATGAAGCCGGTCGCGTACAGTACGCTTTTACGCGCTTCTTTGGCGTCACTCACGGTGAAGAAGCGCATCAGAATGTGCGGCAGGCCCGCAGTACCGAACATCAACGCCAGACCCAGCGAGAACGCTGAAATCGGATCTTTCACCAGACCGCCCGGGCTCATGATCGCTTCGCCCTTGGCGTGAACCTTGATCGCTTCGGAGAACAGCGTGTTGAAGTCGAAGCCGACGTGCTTCATCACCATCAGCGCCATGAACGAGGCGCCGGACAGCAACAGCACAGCCTTGATGATTTGCACCCAAGTGGTCGCCAGCATGCCGCCGAACAGCACGTACAGGCACATCAGCACGCCGACCAGAATCACCGCAACGTGGTAATCGAGGCCGAACAATAGCTGGATCAGCTTGCCGGCGCCGACCATCTGCGCGATCAGGTAGAACGCCACCACCACCAGCGAACCGCAGGCGGACAGGGTGCGAATCTGGGTTTGCCCGAGGCGGTAGGACGCCACGTCGGCAAAGGTGTATTTACCCAGGTTACGCAGGCGCTCGGCAATCAGGAACAGAATGATCGGCCAGCCCACCAGGAAGCCGATCGAGTAGATCAGGCCATCGTAGCCAGAAGTGAACACCAGCGCGGAAATCCCCAGGAAGGACGCCGCCGACATGTAGTCACCGGCAATCGCCAGACCGTTCTGGAAACCGGTGATCTTGCCGCCTGCCGCATAGTAATCGGCGGCCGAGTTGTTCTTCTTCGAAGCCCAGTAGGTGATGTACAAGGTCGCGCCAACGAAGGCCACGAACATCAGGATCGCCGCAACGTTCAGCGGCTGCTTGGCCACCGCACCGGTCAGGGCATCAGCCGCCCAGGCGCCGGGTGCAAACGCTGCAATGCTCAAAAGAGCCAGTAGACGCCGGATCATTGCTGAGCCTCCTTGAGAATCGCATTGTTCAGGTCGTCGAACTCGCCATTGGCGCGGCGGACATAAATGCCGGTCAGGATGAAGGCCGAAACAATCAGGCCGACACCGATCGGGATGCCCCAGGTAATCGAAGATTCAGGACTGAGTTTCGCCCCCAGTACATGCGGGCCGTATGCGATCAGAAGAATGAATCCAGAGTAGAGCCCGAGCATGATCGCCGAGAGTATCCAGGCGAACTTTTCCCTTTTTCGCACCAGCTCCTTGAATCGGGGACTGTTTTGAATCGAGAGGTAAATGCTGTCGTTCATTGTTTTTATCCTCGCAGCACAGATTATTGTTGGAACGTAGCTAATGTATGCGGCTGCGAGAGAGGTTCCAGACGACCTTAGTAGTAGAAGGCCATGACCCTTCTGCCATTTTCCGGTACACACAAAACAACTGTAGGAGTGAGCCTGCTCGCGATGGCGTCGTATCAGTCGATATTTCTATCAACCGACGGGACGCTATCGCGAGCAGGCTCACTCCTACAGGGGTGTGGCGGTGTTGAAATTATTTGGTCCAGTCAGCTACACGATCAGGGTGTTTTGCCACCCAGTCCTTGGCCGCTGCATCAGGCTTGGCACCGTCCTGAATCGCCAGCATGACCTCGCCGATTTCGTCTTTCGAGGCCCACTGGAAGTTTTTCAGGAACTTCGCCACTTCCGGCGCCTTGGCTTCCAGGCCTTTGCTGCCGATGCTGTTCACGGTTTCAGCAGCGCCATACACACCTTTCGGGTCGTCAAGGAAGCGCAGTTTCCACTTGGCGAACATCCAGTGCGGCACCCAACCGGTGACGGCGATGGATTCGTTTTTCTTCTCGGCACGGGTCAGCTCGGCAATCATGCCGGCGCCGGAACTGGCCTTGAGGCTGTACTTGTCGAGGCCGTAATCCTTGATCGCCTGATCAGTCTTGAGCATCACCCCTGAACCGGCGTCGATGCCGACGATGCGGTTTTTGAAGGTGTCGTCGGTTTTAAGGTCTTCGATCGACTTGGCTTTGACGTACTCCGGCACGATCAGGCCAATTTTCGCATCCTTGAAGTTCGGGCCGTAATCGACGACCTGATCCTTGTTCTTGGTCCAGTAATCGCCGTGGGTGATCGGCAGCCAGGCCGAGAGCATGGCGTCAAGTTTGCCGGTGGCAACGCCCTGCCACATGATCCCGGTGGCGACGGCTTGCAGCTTCACGTCATAACCGAGTTTCTGCTTGATCACTTCGGCCGCCACGTGGGTGGTCGCGACGCTGTCGGACCAGCCGTCAACGTAACCGATGTTCAGGGTCTGTTTTTCAGCGTTGGCGAAAGTGGAACTCATCGCAAGCGCCAGAACGGCACCTGCGCCTAACAGTCGTCGCATCTTCATCGTTACTTCCCCGAAATGCTGCGCCCGACGGATGCCGGACATCGTCAACGTATTGTTATGGTGCACAGCGCCCTCACCACCGCCGAGTGCAAACCCGTTCGAGCCACGGCGCGATTTATCCAAGGGTACTGACGCTTCGATCATCAACCTGACGCCGTTGGCGACCTGCTCTGTCAGCGACCTCAAGGCAACGAGAAACGACATCAGAACGCCATTAACCGCCCTTGAATATTTGACGCCAGACAATCCGCCCGAACTTTGCATGGGCAACGCCTGCGAGCCACCAGCCCGTCCGTAAATGCAGGTAACATGCGCCGCTTTGCAGCCACTCGGCCCGACCATGTCCGCGACGTCCCGCTCCCCCCTTCTCGCTTATCTGTTCGCCTGCCTGCTCGGGCTGTTCGCCATCGGCGGTTTCTGGTACGGCCTCGGCCATCCGGTGGTGCTGCCGGACGCCGCGACACCGACGCACAAGCTGCAATGCGCCTCGTACACGCCCTTCGATAAAGACCAATCGCCGTTCGACGTCCCGTTCAAATTGCGCCCGGAGCGCATGGACGCCGACCTTGCACTGCTGGCAACGCGTTTCGAATGCATTCGCACCTACTCGATGACCGGCCTGGAGGCGATACCGGACCTGGCGCGTAAACATGGCCTGAAAGTGATGATCGGCGCCTGGGTCAACAGCAACCCGGTGGAGACTGAAAAGGAAGTCGATTTGCTGATCGCTTCGGCCAATGCCAATGCGGATGTGGTCAGCGCCGTGATCGTTGGCAACGAGGCCTTGCTGCGCAAGGAAGTCAGCGCCGCGCAACTGGTCCGACTGATCGACAAAGTCAAAAGCCAGGTCAAGCAGCCAGTGACTTACGCCGATGTCTGGGAGTTCTGGCTCAAACACCCGGAAGTCGCGCCGGCCGTGGATTTCCTGACTATCCACCTGCTCCCCTATTGGGAAGATGCCCCGTCGAATATCGACGTCGCGCTGCAACACGTGGCGGACGTACGCCAGGTGTTCGGCCACAAGTTCGCTCCCAAAGACGTGATGATCGGCGAAACCGGCTGGCCGAGCGAAGGCCGCCAGCGCGAGACTGCGGTGCCGAGCCGGGTCAACGAAGCGAAATTCATACGCGGCTTTGTTGCCATGGCCGAAAGAGAAGGCTGGCGTTACAACCTGATCGAAGCCTTCGATCAGCCCTGGAAGCGTGGCAGCGAAGGCGCGGTCGGCGGCTATTGGGGTCTGTTCGATGCCGATCGGCAGGACAAGGGCGTACTCGCCGGGCCGGTGAGCAATGTGCCGTACTGGCAACAGTGGCTGGCGGTCGGTGGTTTGATATTCCTTGGCACGCTGTTCCTTGGCGGTCGTGTCCGCACAACGCGCGCGGCGTTGCTGCTGCCGCTGCTGGGCGCCCTCGCCGCCTGCTCGCTGGGCGCCTGGGGGGATCTGGCGCGGCTGACCACGCGATTTGCCAGTGAATGGCTGTGGGTCGGCTTGCTGACCGCGTTGAATTTGTTGGTGCTCGCGCACGCCGCGCTGACGTTGAGTGCACGCAGCGGTTGGCGCTCACGCGCATTCGATTTCCTTGAGCGTCGCGCCGGCTGGCTGGTCGCGACGGCAGGCTTTGCGGCGGCGGTGATGATGCTGGAAATGGTCTTCGACCCGCGTTATCGCAGTTTCGCCAGCATGGCGTTCGTGCTGCCGGCGCTGGTTTATCTGTGCCGGCCGGTGAACGTGCCGCGGCGGGAGATCGCCTTGCTGACCTTTATGATCGGTGCAGGGATTGCACCGCAGTTGTATCAGGAAGGCTTGTTGAATCAGCAGGCGTGGGGTTGGGCGCTGGTCAGCGGGTTGATGGTGGCGGCGTTGTGGCGTTGCCTGCGCGTTCGCAGGACTTAAAGCTTCATGGGCTTCACTGGCCCTATCGCGAGCAGGCTCACTCCTACATTTTGGAATGCGTTCCCCTTGTAGGAGTGAGCCTGCTCGCGATAGCTGACTGTCAGGCGCCGCGAGAGGATCTGACCAACCGCAACCCGGCAATCACCACCGCAAACACCGCCAACGTCGTGTTGTACAACGCCAGCGCCGGCAAACCCATCACCAGCGCCAGCACCGCCAGCCACCACCCTGCCCGTCCGGGCACAACGAAACCCGACACCGCCGTCCCCAGCGCCGCCCAGCCCAGTACCTTGAAATGAATCATCAGCCCCAGGTTCGAACGCACGACGCATTCCCAACGGCTGGCCTCATCCACGCAGATGCCCACCCAGCGTCCGTCCTCCATAAAGCCATATCGCGCGCCATAGCTGGCGGCCAGCCACAACGGCAAGAGAACGAGCAGCACAATCACGGGCAAGCGGCGAGACATGAAGCACTCCAATCTACGGAAATCGGCGGCCAGCTTAATCTGCCGTGATCCATACGCAAGCGCTAACAACACTTAACTGTTCATCCAGGCCGTGCAAAGTGTATCGTCCAGCTACTATTACTCCGAATTCCGCCTGTTTGGTGCCGAGGCATGGCACTTTGGTGCAAACCCGGTGGTCATAGCCTGCGAACTTCATCCGGCACCTTCCTCTAAGGGATCTAGTCATGCTCCGTTCCTTGCGCTTCGCCGCGCTGTTCAGCGGCCTTATTTCGAGTGCGTCCGCACTGGCGGTGGATATCGACGCCGCCAGTTATGGCTACCCGCTGACCAACCCGTTCGAGGCGACTATCGCCACGACTCCGCCGGACCTGCGTCCGGAATTGCCGCTGGACGACGACATCAACCAGTCCGATCGCAGCCTTACGCTGCGCCCGGAGCGCGAGTTCCAGTTGCCGGACAATTTCTGGGCGGTAAAAAAGCTCACTTATCGCATCGCCACCCAGGACAAGCCGGCACCGCTGATCTTCCTGATTGCCGGTACCGGCGCGCGCTATGACAGCACCCTCAACGAATACCTGAAAAAGCTCTATTACAAGGCTGGCTACCACGTCGTGCAGCTGTCGTCGCCCACCAGCTTCGACTTCATCAGCGCCGCCTCGCGTTTCGCCACCCCGGGCGTCACCAAGGAAGACGCCGAAGACATGTACCGGGTGATGCAAGCGGTGCGGGCGCAGAACCCGAAACTGCCGGTCACCGAGTATTACCTGACCGGCTACAGCCTCGGCGCGCTGGATGCCGCGTTCGTCGCGCACCTGGACGAGACGCGCCGCAGCTTCAACTTCAAGAAAGTCCTGCTGCTCAATCCGCCGGTCAACCTTTACACCTCGGTGACCAACCTCGACAAGCTGGTGCAAACCGAGGTTAAAGGCATCAACAGCAGTACCACGTTCTATGAACTGGTACTGGGCAAGTTGACCCGCTACTTCCAGCAGAAGGGCTACATCGACCTCAACGATGCCTTGCTCTACGACTTCCAGCAGTCCAAGCAGCACCTGACCAATGAACAGATGGCCATGCTGATCGGTACGTCGTTCCGCTTCTCGGCAGCCGACATTGCCTACACCTCGGACCTGGTCAACCGTCGTGGGCTGATCACCCCGCCGAAGTACCCGATTACCGAAAGCACCAGCCTCACGCCGTTCCTCAAGCGTGCATTGCAGTGCGATTTCGACTGCTACCTGACCGAGCAGGTGATTCCGATGTGGCGTGCGCGCACCGATGGCGGCAGCCTGCTGCAACTGATCGATCAGGTCAGCCTGTATGCGCTCAAGGATTACCTGCACGACAGCCCGAAAATCGCCGTGATGCACAACGCCGACGACGTCATCCTCGGCCCGGGCGACCTCGGTTTCCTGCGCAAGACCTTCGGTGACCGTCTGACCGTATATCCACTGGGCGGCCACTGCGGCAACCTTAACTACCGCGTCAACAGCGACGCCATGCTGGAGTTCTTCCGTGGCTAAATATCTCCTGCTGATTGCAGCGTTCCTCTGTGCAGGCGTGGCCCAGGCCGACAACAGCAAAGCCAATGCACCGGTGGTGGTCGACAGCGACGGTTTCAAGGAGCCGCTGACCAAACTCAAGTTCAACCCGGGCCTGGACCAGCGCGAGTTCGAGCGCTCGACGCTCAACGCGCTGAACGTCTACGACCCGCTGGAGTCGTGGAACCGTCGGGTCTATCACTTTAACTACCGCTTCGACCAGTGGGTGTTCCTGCCGGTGGTTGACGGGTATCGCTACATCACGCCGAGCTTCGTGCGCACCGGGGTGAGCAACTTCTTCAACAACATTGGCGACGTGCCGAACCTGGTCAACAGCCTGTTGCAGTTCAAGGGCCAGCGCTCGATGGAAACCACTGCGCGCCTGCTGCTCAACACCACGATCGGCATCGCCGGCCTGTGGGACCCGGCGACCGCCATGGGCCTGCCGCGCCAGAGCGAAGACTTCGGCCAGACCCTGGGCTTCTATGGCGTGCCGGGCGGCGCCTACTTCGTGCTGCCGATCTTCGGCCCCTCGAACATCCGCGACACGGCGGGCCTTGCCGTGGATTACACCGCCGACTCTGCGATCAACTTCCTCAATGTGGCGGAAGTCAGCTCCAACCATCCTGAAGTCTGGGCATTGCGTGCGATCGACAAGCGCTATCAGACCAGCTTCCGCTATGGACAGATGAACTCGCCGTTCGAGTACGAGAAAGTGCGTTACGTGTACACCGAGGCGCGTAAATTGCAGATTGCCGAGTAATTTCGGCGGGTACAAAAAAGGGCCATTCGATGCGAATCGAATGGCCCTTTTTCATGGCACAACACCCATCAACTGTAGGAGTGAGCCTGCTCGCGATAGCGGTGTGTCAGACGATTAGTTTATGTCTGATACACCGCTATCGCGAGCAGGCTCACTCCTACAAGGGTTTGAGTTCAGCCTTTTATTGCGCGCCAGGTCTTGCCGACGACAGCAACCACCGCCAACACCACCGCCCCGGCAATAATCCCCGCCACGCCATTGAGCAGCATCGGCACCGCGAAGCCGGCACTGCCCGCCGCCGCGCCAACGCCTTCAATCCAGTGATGCACTACCGGCACGCCGTGGGTGAGGATGCCGCCGCCGACCAGAAACATCGCCGCCGTACCGACCACCGACAGGGTTTTCATCATGTATGGCGCCGCGCTGAGGATGCCGCTGCCGATTTTTTTCGCCATTTGCCCAGGCTTCTGGGTCAGCCACAGGCCCAGGTCGTCGAGTTTGACGATGCCGGCGACCAGGCCGTAAACGCCCACAGTCATGACGAGGGCGATGCCGGACATCACCACCACTTGCTGGGTCAGTGAGGCATCCGCCACTGTGCCGAGGGTGATGGCAATAATTTCTGCCGAGAGGATGAAGTCTGTGCGAATCGCGCCCTTGATCTTGTCTTTCTCAAAAGCGACCAGATCGGTGGCCGGGTCGGCGACGGCTTCGGTCAACTGCGCATGCCCGGCTTCGTCTTCCTCTTTGCTGTGCAGGAATTTGTGCGCGAGCTTTTCGAAACCCTCGAAGCACAAGTACGCACCACCGACCATCAGCAACGGCGTCACCAGCCATGGCACGAATGCGCTGATCGCCAGCGCCGACGGCACCAGGATCAGTTTGTTGACGAACGAGCCCTTGGCCACCGCCCAAACCACGGGAATTTCCCGCTCGGCACGCACACCGGAGACTTGCTGGGCATTGAGCGCCAGATCGTCACCGAGCACGCCGGCGGTCTTCTTCGCAGCCATTTTAGTCATCAATGCAACGTCATCCAGAACGGTGGCGATGTCATCGATCAGCACCAGCAAACTGCTTCCTGCCATGAATCCTGTTTCCTTCTGTGTATGAATGTTGCCAAGCATAACGCGACCGCCGGCCACAGGCTGCATTGTTGAGCGTCGCTCAAGGCCGGTGCTACCATGCGCCACCGCCAGAACAGGCAAGGAATCACCGGGTTTATGAGCACAATCCGCGAGCGTAACAAAGAACTGATCCTGCGCGCCGCCAGCGAAGAGTTTGCCGACAAGGGCTTCGCGGCGACCAAAACCAGCGACATCGCCGCCAAGGCGGGATTGCCCAAGCCCAACGTCTACTACTACTTCAAGTCCAAGGAAAACCTCTACCGCGAAGTGCTGGAAAGCATCATCGAGCCGATTTTGCAGGCCTCGACGCCGTTCAACCCGGACGGCGTGCCGAGCGAGGTGCTGAGCGGCTACATCCGCTCGAAAATCCGCATCTCCCGCGACCTGCCCTTCGCCTCCAAGGTGTTCGCCAGCGAAATCATGCACGGCGCCCCACACCTGAGCGCCGATCTGGTCGAACAACTCAACGCCCAAGCCAAGCACAACATCGATTGCATCCAGAGCTGGATCGACCGCGGCCAGATCGCCCCGATCGACCCCAACCACCTGATGTTCAGCATCTGGGCCGCGACCCAGACCTACGCCGACTTCGACTGGCAGATTTCTGCAGTGACCGGCAAAGACAAGCTGGACGAGGCGGATTACGAGGCCGCGGCGCAGACGATTATCCGGTTGGTGTTGAAGGGGTGTGAGCCGGACTGAAAGACCGTAGCGATGCTATCGCGAGCAGGCTCACTCCTACAGGGGAATGCATTCCAACTTGTAGGAGTGAGCCTGCTCGCGATCGAGGCGACGCGGTCCCGGCTCAAACCCAGATCGCCCCCCAAAGCGGATATTCGCTAAGCCTGTCAACCAGCCCTGCGCGCAATGGATTGGCTACTACATACCGCGCCATTTTCACTAAATCATCGTCCTTTCGCAGCGCCCGATCATGAAAACCTCTCTGCCAGAGCACGCTGATTTCACCAGTCGCTTGCCTCACAGACCTGGTGCTCAGCGACTTGGTTTTTTGCATCAGCACACTCAATGAACCGCTCCGTAACTCAATCAGCCAATGGAAATGGTCTGGCATGACAACCCAGGCCAGTGAATTTACCAATCCCGATTCTTGCGCATTCTGCAACTGGTCAGCGACCAGCCTACCCAAGGCAAAATCCGTAAAGATCGGCCTTCGTTGATGGGTGTTACTGGTCAGCAGATAGATTCGGCTGACTTCGGCATAGCGCCCGACTCGCAATTTATGTGCAGCAGGTAGATCCGGCATTCCTTTGCCTCCTGTGAGCAAGTCATAAAAGGCTAGTACGGGAAATGCGAATGGAGCGGGCTAACTGTTGGCAGGATGTGTCTGGGAGATAGCTATCGCGAGCAGGCTCACTCCTACACGGGATTTGTGGGATTCAGACATTTTGTGTCCAGCGCAAATCCCCTGTAGGAGTGAGCCTGCTCGCGATAGCATTTATTCAATCAACGCAGATTCACGCCCCCGCATCCGCCCTCAAATCCAGCGCCTCCACCGCTCTGATCGCCACCTGCTCGTCGACGTCCGACAAATCCCCACTGATCCCGATCGCGCCCAGCACTTCACCCGCTTGGTTGCGAATCAACACGCCACCCGGCGCCGGCACAACGCTGCCCTGCCCCATGCTGTTTAACGAAGAAAAAAACGCCGGACGTTGTTGCGCGTCCTGCGCCAGTAGCCGTGAGCCTTTGCCCAAGGCGATGGCGCCCCAGGCTTTGCCGATGGCGATATCGGGGCGCAACAGGCTGGCGCCGTCTTCGCGCTGCAGGGCGATCAGGTGGCCGCCGGTGTCGAGTACCGCGATGGTCAGCGGCGCGGCGTTGATGCCACGCCCTGCGCTGATGGCTTCGCTGACCAGGTTGACTGCGACTTTCAAGGTTAAAGCGCTCATGGTGCCGTCCTCATTTTGTTATAGGGAAAGTCGTGGGACTGTGCGTTTCTGCCGCAGCCCGATAAAACAAATAGAACACAATGACGTATGTTTTTGTATACAATAATTCTCGAAAAGCGCCACATGCGACGAAAAGCCACAGCAAAGCGGGCTTCCGACGAATGAAACAGGCGCTTGAGAAAATGGATTGACCTGCGCCGTCCGCCGTGAATAAACTCTGCGCAAAGCCACTTGTATACAATTACAAAACGTAAAGAGGCACAAAACCATGAGCAAAATGAGAGCAATCGAAGCCGCCGTTCTGGTGATGCGCCGTGAAGGGGTTGATACCGCTTTTGGCATCCCGGGCGCAGCGATCAACCCGCTGTACTCCGCCTTGCAGAAGGTCGGTGGCATCGATCACGTCCTTGCTCGCCACGTTGAAGGCGCCTCGCACATGGCCGAGGGCTACACCCGCACCAAGGCCGGCAACATCGGCGTGTGCATCGGTACATCCGGCCCGGCCGGTACCGACATGGTCACCGGGCTCTACAGCGCCTCGGCCGACTCGATTCCAATCCTCTGCATAACCGGCCAGGCACCCCGCGCCCGCATGCACAAGGAAGACTTCCAGGCGGTCGACATCACCAGCATCGTCAAGCCAGTCACCAAGTGGGCAACCACCGTTCTCGAACCGGGCCAGGTGCCTTACGCGTTCCAGAAAGCTTTCTTTGAAATGCGCTCCGGCCGTCCAGGCCCGGTGCTGATCGATCTGCCGTTCGACGTGCAGATGGCCGAAATCGAATTCGACATCGACGCCTATCAGCCGCTGCCACTGGCCAAACCGACTGCGACCCGCGTGCAGGTCGAGAAAGCCCTGGCGTTACTGGATCAGGCCGAGCGTCCACTGCTGGTTGCCGGTGGCGGCATCATCAACGCCGATGCCAGCGATCTGCTGGTCGAGTTCGCCGAGCTGACCGGCATCCCGGTCATCCCGACCCTGATGGGCTGGGGCACCATTCCTGACGATCACCCGTTGATGGTCGGCATGGTCGGTTTGCAGACGTCGCACCGTTACGGCAACGCGACGATGCTCAAATCCGACGTGGTGCTGGGCATCGGCAACCGTTGGGCCAACCGTCACACCGGCTCGGTCGACGTTTACACCGAAGGTCGCAAGTTCATTCACGTCGACATAGAAGGCACGCAAATCGGCCGCGTGTTCACCCCGGATCTGGGCATTGTTTCCGACGCAGCCGCCGCGCTGACGGTGTTCATCGAAGTCGCCCGAGAATGGCAAGCCGCCGGCAAGCTGAAAAACCGCAGCGCATGGCTGCAGGATTGCCAGCAGCGCAAAGCCAGCCTGCATCGCAAAACCCACTTCGACAACGTGCCGGTCAAGCCGCAGCGCGTATATGAAGAAATGAACCAGGTGTTCGGCAAGGACACCTGCTACGTCAGCACCATTGGTCTGTCGCAGATTGCCGGCGCGCAGTTCCTGCACGTCTACAAACCGCGTCACTGGATCAACTGTGGCCAGGCTGGCCCGTTGGGCTGGACCATTCCGGCGGCGCTGGGCGTGGTCAAGGCCGATCCGAACCGCAAAGTCGTGGCCCTGTCGGGGGACTATGATTTTCAGTTCATGATCGAAGAACTGGCGGTCGGCGCTCAGTTCAAACTGCCGTACATCCACGTCGTGGTGAACAACTCGTACCTGGGTCTGATCCGTCAGGCACAGCGCGGGTTCGAAATGGACTACTGCGTGCAGCTGTCCTTCGATAACCTGAACGCGCCGGAACTCAACGGTTACGGTGTCGACCACGTCGCGGTTGCCGAAGGCCTCGGCTGCAAGGCGCTGCGGGTGTTCGAACCGTCGGAGATCGCCCCTGCCCTGCGCAAGGCTGAACAGATGATCGAAGAGTTCAAGGTGCCGGTGATCGTCGAGATCATTCTGGAGCGTGTGACCAACATCTCCATGGGTACCGAGATCAACGCGGTCAACGAGTTTGAAGACCTGGCACTGGTCGGCAACGACGCGCCGACGGCAATTTCGTTGCTTGACTGATTGCTGACAGCTGATCGTTCCCACGCTCTGCGTGGGAATGCAGCCCGGGACGCTCCGCGTCCCAAAGCGGACGCAGAGCGTCCATTGAGGGATTCCCACGCAGAGCGTGGGAACGAGAATCTAGAACGGGAGACCACCATGCCGCGTTTCGCAGCCAACCTGTCCATGCTGTTCACCGAACAGGATTTCCTTGCCCGTTTCGACGCCGCCGCCAAGGCCGGTTTCAGTGGCGTGGAATACCTGTTCCCGTACGATTTCAGCTCTGCCGAAATCAAGGCAAAACTGCAAGCCAACGGTCTGACCCAAGTGCTGTTCAACCTGCCGGCCGGTGACTGGGCCAAGGGCGAGCGTGGTATCGCCTGCCTGCCGGACCAGGTCGAAGAGTTCCGCGCCGGGGTCGATCTGGCGATTGCCTACGCGCAAGTGCTGGGCAACACCCAGGTCAACTGCCTGGCCGGTATCCGCCCGCAAGGCGTCGACGATGCCACGATTGAAAAGACCTTCGTCGCCAACCTCAAATACGCCGCCGACAAGCTGCAAGCGGCGGGCATCAAACTGGTGATGGAAGCGATCAACACCCGCGACATCCCCGGCTTCTACCTGAACAACACGGCGCAGGCCCTGTCGATTCGCGAGCAGGTCGGCAGCGCCAATCTGTTCCTGCAATACGACATCTATCACATGCAAATCATGGAAGGCGATCTGGCCCGCACCCTGCAATCGCACCTGGGCGAGATCAACCATGTGCAGCTCGCGGACAACCCCGGGCGCAACGAACCGGGCACCGGTGAGATCAACTACCGCTTCCTGTTCGAACACCTCGACCGCATCGGTTATCAGGGTTGGGTGGGTTGCGAGTACAAGCCGCTGACCACCACTGAAGCAGGCCTGGGCTGGCTGAAAACCCATAACGCAATCTAAAAACACCGCAAATCCCCTGTAGGAGTGAGCCTGCTCGCGATGAGGCCGGCACATTCAATATCGATGCTGCCTGACAGAACGCTATCGCGAGCAGGCTCACTCCTACAGAAAAGCAGCTCCCCTATTTGCTTGAGCACGACAAAAACAAGAGGATTTTCTCATGGCTAAAATCGGATTTATCGGCACTGGCATCATGGGCCACCCAATGGCGGCGAACCTGCAGAAAGCCGGTCACAGCCTGTTCCTGTCGCAACACCACGACGCTGCCCCGGCCGATCTGGTCGCTGCTGGCGCTGTCGCCCTGGCCAACCCGCGCGAAGTGGCGCAGGAAGCCGAATTCATCATCGTCATGGTCCCCGACACCCCGCAGGTCGATGACGTGCTGTTCCGCGCTGACGGTGTTGCAGCTGGTATCGGCAAGGGCAAAGTGGTCATCGACATGAGCTCGATCTCGCCGACCGCTACGAAAGCCTTCGCGGCGAAGATCAACGAGAAAGGCGCGCAGTACCTCGACGCGCCGGTGTCCGGCGGTGAAGTCGGCGCCAAAGCCGCGACCTTGAGCATCATGGTCGGTGGCGATGTCGATGCCTTCGAACGCGCCCTGCCGCTGTTCCAGGCCATGGGCAAGAACATCACCCTGGTCGGTGGCAACGGTGACGGTCAGACCGCCAAGGTCGCCAACCAGATCATCGTCGCACTGAACATTCAGGCGGTCGCTGAAGCCCTGCTGTTCGCCTCGAAAAACGGCGCCGATCCAGCCAAGGTGCGCGAAGCGCTGATGGGCGGTTTCGCCTCTTCGAAGATTCTCGAAGTGCACGGCGAGCGCATGATCAAGGGCACCTTCGACCCAGGCTTCCGCATCAGCCTGCACCAGAAAGACCTGAACCTGGCCCTGCAAGGCGCCAAAGAGTTGAACATCAACCTGCCGAACACCGCCAACGCCCAGCAAGTGTTCAGCACCTGCGCAGCCATCGGTGGCAGCAACTGGGACCACTCGGCGCTGATCAAGGGCCTGGAACACATGGCCAACTTCTCGATTCGCGACAACAAATAAAACCTGCACAAAACCCTGTGGGAGCGAGCCTGCTCGCGAAAGCGGTTTCACATTCAACATCCATGTTGGCTGACACACCGCCTTCGCGAGCAGGCTCGCTCCCACAAGGGACCTGAGTTGCCCTTTCGAATAACAAGAATTCCGGGAGCCCGCCATGTCGGTCGATCCGCAACAACTGCTGCGCGAGCTGTTTGCCACAGCCATCGACGCGGCCCATCCGAACCAAGTCCTCGAAGCCCATTTGCCCGCCGACCGCAGCGGCCGGGTGATCGTCATCGGTGCCGGCAAAGCCGCGGCCGCCATGGCCCAGGTCGTCGAGCGTTGCTGGGAAGGTGAAGTCACCGGCCTGGTGGTGACCCGTTACGGTCACGGCGCCCCGTGCGAAAAAATCGAAGTGGTCGAAGCCGCCCATCCGGTGCCGGACGCCGCCGGTCTGGCCGTGGCCAAACGCGTGCTGGAACTGGTCAGCAATCTCAGCGAAGACGACCGTGTGATCTTCCTGCTCTCCGGCGGCGGCTCTGCCCTGCTCGCCTTGCCGGCCGAAGGCATCACCCTCGCCGACAAGCAGGCGATCAACAAAGCCCTGCTCAAATCCGGTGCGACCATCGGCGAGATGAACTGCGTGCGCAAACACCTCTCGGCGATCAAGGGCGGGCGCCTCGGCAAGGCCTGCTGGCCTGCCACGGTTTACACCTACGCGATTTCCGATGTACCGGGCGACCTCGCCACCGTCATCGCCTCCGGCCCGACCGTGGCCGATCCGAGCACGTCGGCCGAAGCCCTGGCGATCATCAAGCGCTACGGCATCGACATTCCGGCCTCGGTGCGCAACTGGCTGCAAAGCCCGCAATCGGAAACGGTCAAACCCGGCGACCCGCGTCTGGCGCGCAGTCACTTCCAGTTGATCGCCCGTCCACAGCAATCGCTGGATGCCGCGGCGGTGAAATGCCGTCAGGCCGGTTTCAGCACACTGATCCTCGGCGACCTCGAAGGCGAATCCCGCGAAGTGGCGAAAGTCCACGCCGGCATAGCCCGACAGATCATCAACCACGGCCAGCCACTCGCCGCGCCATGCGTGATTCTCTCCGGCGGTGAAACCACAGTGACCGTGCGCGGCAACGGCCGTGGCGGACGCAACGCTGAATTCCTTCTCAGCCTGACCGACAGCCTCAAGGGCCAGGCCGGCGTCTATGCGCTGGCCGGCGACACCGATGGCATCGATGGCTCGGAAGACAATGCCGGCGCGATCATGACCCCGGACAGCTACGCCCGCGCTGCGGCCTTGGGTTTGAGCGCCAGCGACGAGCTGGATAACAACAACGGTTACGGCTACTTCCAGGCGCTTGATGCGCTGATTGTCACCGAGCCGACCCGCACCAACGTCAACGACTTCCGCGCCATCCTGATCCTTGAGAACTGCAAATCATGACGCCTGATAAAAAGGTCAAAATCCTCGCCACCCTCGGGCCTGCGGTTGATGGCATCGACGACATCCGCGAGCTGGTCGAGGCCGGGGTGAATATCTTCCGCCTCAACTTCAGCCACGGCGATCACGCCGACCATGCCAAGCGCTATCAATGGATCCGCGAAGTCGAGCGCCAGCTCAATTATCCACTGGGCATCCTCATGGACTTGCAAGGGCCGAAACTGCGTGTCGGCAAGTTCGCCGACGGCAAGGTGCAACTGCATCGCGGTCAGGCGTTCCGTCTCGATCTCGATGCGACGCCGGGCGATGAACGCCGAGTGAACCTGCCGCATGCGGAAATCATCGCAGCGCTGGAAGCCGGTATGGATCTGCTGCTTGACGACGGCAAACTGCGGCTGCGCGTAGTCACCAAATACGCTGATGCGATCGACACCACCGTGCTCAACGGCGGCGAACTGTCAGACCGCAAAGGCGTGAACGTGCCGCAAGCGCTGCTCGACCTCAGCCCGCTGACCGCCAAGGATCGCCGCGATCTGAGCTTCGGTCTGGAGCTGGGTGTCGACTGGGTCGCGCTGTCGTTCGTGCAGCGCCCGCAGGACATCATCGAAGCTCGCGCGCTGATCGGCGACAAGGCCTTTCTGATGGCGAAAATCGAAAAACCGTCGGCGGTCGAACAACTGCGCGAAATCGCTGAACTGAGCGACGCGATCATGGTGGCGCGCGGCGACCTTGGCGTCGAAGTGCCGGCCGAAAGCGTGCCGCAGATTCAGAAAAACATCATCACCACCTGCCGCGCGCTGGGCAAACCGGTGGTCGTGGCGACGCAGATGCTCGAATCGATGCGCTTCTCCCCGGCACCGACCCGCGCCGAGGTGACCGACGTCGCCAACGCCGTGGCCGAAGGCGCCGATGCGGTGATGCTGTCGGCGGAAACCGCGTCCGGCGAGTATCCGCTGGAAGCCGTGCAAATGATGAGCAAGATCATCCGCCAGGTGGAAAACGGCCCGGATTATCAGACCCAGCTCGACGTCAGCCGACCGAAAGCCGAAGCCACCGTTTCCGATGCAATCAGCTGCGCAATCCGCCGTATCAGCAACGTGCTGCCAGTGGCGGTGCTGGTCAATTACAGCGAGTCGGGCGCCTCGACGTTGCGCGCATCGCGCGAGCGACCGAAAGCGCCGATTCTCAACCTGACGCCGAACCTGCAAACCGCGCGGCGCTTGAGCGTGGCGTGGGGGATTCATTCGGTGGTCAACGATCGCCTGCGTCAGGTTGATGAGGTCTGCTCGACGGCGCTGGAGATCGCCCAGGCGCAGGGCATGGCCGAGCGTGGCGACACACTGCTGATCACCGCCGGCGTGCCGTTCGGACAGCCGGGCTCGACCAATTCGCTGCGCATCGAAACGTTGATTTAGCCTCCCACCATGATCGTTCCCACGCTCTGCGTGGGAATGCAGCCCGGGACGCTCCGCGTCCCAAGAGCAGACGCAGAGCGTCCATTGAGGCATTCCCACGCAGAGCGTGGGAACGATCAGCTGCCCAGATTATTTCCCGACATGCCTGCCAATCACTTCAACACCCACTGCCCCGACTGGGCCGAGGCTTTGCTCAACGGCTTCAGTCAGATTTTCTTCCAGCGCCATCCGCTGTGCGGCCTGCTGTGTCTGTTGGCGATTCTGCTGACCGCGCCAGTGCTGTTCGCCGGGGCGTTGCTCGGTGGCGTCGCCGGGTTGCTGACCGCGCAACGGCGCAACTACGCCAAGGCCGATCGCCAGGCCGGATTGTTCAGCTATAACGGCGTGCTGCTGGGCCTGCTGCTGAGCCTGTACTTCCCGTGGTCGCCGCTGCTGCCGCCGCTGATTCTGGCGGCCGGCGGCTTGAGCGCGATGCTCACGCAGCAATGGCTCCAACACGTGTACCGCAGCCGCGCCATACCGGCCTACACCTCGCCGTTCGTAGCGATCAGTTGGCTGCTGCTGGCGTTCGCCGAACCGTCCGCGCCAGCGGCCACCATCGAATTGAACACCGCCAATGTGCTGGCTGCTGAACTGCGGGGCTTCGGCCAGGTGATGTTCCTCGACCATCCGTTGGCCGGGGCATTGATCGCCAGCGGTTTGCTGATGGCCGACCGCCGGGCTTTCTGCTGGGCGCTGTTCGCGTCGACAATCGGCCTCGGTTCGAGTCTGCTGCACCACGAAACCAGCGCCGCACTGGCCGGACTCGGCAGCTACAACGCCGTACTCGCCGCCCTCGCCTTCAGCGCTCAGCGCCAACATCCGTGGCTGCCGCTGCTCGGAATCGTCCTGGCACTGTTGGTGACGCCGTTGTTCGCCGCCCTCGGACTGGCGACACTGACCGCGCCGTTCATCCTCGCCTGCTGGCTGATCCGCTTCGGCCTGCAGATGCTTGGCAAAGCGTCGCTGGCGCATGAGCCTTGCGCTCACGGGGACAATCACCCTAGGCTGCGCTGATCTTCGATTCAGGCGTTATCCATGGACAGCAGCAACAATTGGCGCGAACGGCTTTTCGTCATGATTTTCCAGAGCGACACCCCGGCCGGGCGTCGCTTCGACGGCATTCTGCTGTTGATCATCCTCGCCAGTCTGGTGATCGTGATGCTCGACAGTATCGACAGCGTCCACCGCAATTACGCCGACCTGCTGGCCTACATCGAGTGGGGTTTCACGGCGATCTTCCTCGGCGAGTACATCCTGCGCCTGTATTGTTCACCCAAACCGCTGCGCTATGCCTTCAGCTTTTACGGACTGGTGGACCTGCTGGCGATCGTGCCCGGCATCCTCGCGTTGTATTACAGCGATGCGCAGTACCTGCTGATCATCCGCATCATCCGCATGCTGCGGATCTTCCGCGTACTCAAGCTCAGTCCGTACCTCAAGCAAGCCAACTATCTGATGTCGGCGCTGCGCGGCAGCAAGCAGAAAATCGTCGTGTTTCTGGTCAGCGTCTGCACGCTGGTGACGGTGTTCGGCACGCTGATGTACGTGATCGAAGGCCCGGAACATGGCTTCACCAGCATTCCCAAAGGCATCTATTGGGCGATCGTGACCTTGACCACGGTGGGCTTCGGCGACATCGTGCCGAAGACGCCCCTGGGTCAGGTGATCTCGTCGCTGGTGATGATTACCGGTTACTCGATCATCGCCGTGCCGACCGGCATTTTCACTGCCGAACTGGCTAATGCCATGCGCGGCGAGCAGCTGCAACATGACTGCCCGGGGTGTCAGAAAAAGAACCATGAGCAAAGTGCGGCGTTCTGTTCGCGCTGCGGCAGTCAGCTGTTCAAAAAAGTGGAATAAGCACAGAGCTTTTTAATCTTTAAGTGACTATGCCGGCACCGTTATAGTCAGTGGCAATTAAACATCACCCCCGTTTGACGATAATCAACAAGGAATGCGCAGTGAAAAAACTCTTTGGCGCCTCACTTCTCGCCGCCGGCCTGGCCTTGGCCAACATCGCTCAGGCAGCCCCGACCCTGCTTAACGTTTCCTACGACGTGATGCGCGATTTCTACAAGGACTACAACACTGCGTTCCAGAAACACTGGCAAGCCGAGCACAACGAAAACATCACCGTACAGATGTCCTTCGGCGGGTCAAGCAAGCAGGCGCGCTCGGTAATCGACGGCTTGCCGGCCGACGTCATCACCATGAACATGGCCACAGACATCAACGCCCTCGCCGACAACGGCAAACTGGTGCCGGACAATTGGGTCACGCGCCTGCCGAACAACAGCGCGCCGTTCACCTCGGCCACGGTGTTCATTGTCCGCAAGGGCAACCCGAAAGCCCTGAAGGATTGGCCCGATCTGCTCAAGGACGGCGTGCAGGTGATCGTGCCCAACCCGAAAACCTCCGGTAATGGCCGCTACACCTATCTGTCAGCCTGGGGCTACGTGCTGAAAAACGGTGGCGACGAGAACAAGGCCAAGGACTTCGTTGGCAAACTGTTCAAGCAGGCGCCAGTGCTGGACACCGGTGGCCGCGCCGCCACCACAACCTTCATGACCAACCAGATCGGCGACGTGCTGGTGACCTTCGAGAACGAAGCGGAAATGATCGCCCGCGAATTTGGTCGCGATCAGTTTGAAGTGGTCTATCCGAGCGTTTCCGCCGAGGCCGAGCCACCGGTGTCCGTGGTCGACAAAGTTGTCGACAAGAAAGGCTCGCGCGCCGCGGCTGACGAGTACCTGAAGTACCTGTGGTCGCCACAAGGTCAGGAAATTGCTGCAGCCAATTACCTGCGCCCGCGTGATCCGGCGGTGCTGGCGAAATACACCGACCGTTTCCCGAAAGTCGATTTCCTCTCGGTGGAGAAGACCTTTGGTGACTGGCGCACGGTGCAAAAAACCCACTTCAATGACGGTGGGGTGTTTGATCAGATTTATAGCGGGCAGTAAGGCCTGCTCGATCAAGACAAGGCGACCCACTGAGGTCGCCTTTTTCATGCGTCTGCATCACCCTCACTCACTCATTCAAAATTAAGTAACCAATCATTACCGCGAGTAATAAGAGTTATTATCCGAAAGCGCCTTCTGCCGACCCGCGCTGTCCATTAGCCTCACCGCTTTCCCTGTGCCCGACCTGAGTAATCCTATGACCGCCACCCCTCACGCAATGACCCGAGGCATGGTCCTGCTGTTCGCTTTCTGCTGCGGCGCCATCGTTGCCAACATCTACTACGCGCAACCGATCATCGGCCTGATCGCGCCAGACATCGGCCTGTCCGACACCATGGCCAGCTTCATCGTCTCGCTGACTCAGATCGGTTATGCGTTGGGCCTGTTCTTTCTGGTACCGCTGGGTGATCTGCTGGAAAACCGACGCCTGATGATCATCACTACGGTGGTCGCGATTGCCAGTCTGCTGGGCGCCGCGTTTACCGAGCAGCCCAATGTGTTCCTGCTGATCTCATTGCTGGTCGGCTTCAGCTCGGTGTCGGTGCAAATCCTGATTCCGCTGGCGGCGCATCTGGCGCCGGAAGAATCTCGCGGTCGCGTGGTCGGCGGGATCATGGGCGGTTTGCTGCTGGGCATTCTGTTGGCGCGACCGGTGTCGAGCGTGGTCGCCGATCACCTCGGCTGGCGGGCCATGTTCATGATCGCCGCCGCGTTGATGGCGGCGATCAGCGTGGTCTTGGCGTTGACCGTGCCCAAGCGCCAGCCCGACCACAGCGCAACCTACGGGCAATTGATCGGCTCGCTGTGGACGCTGCTGCGCCAGCAACCGGTGCTGCGCCAGCGGGCGTTTTATCAGGGCTGCATGTTTGCCACGTTCAGCCTGTTCTGGACCGCCGTGCCGCTGGAACTGGCACGCAACCATGGCCTGTCGCAAAGCGAAATTGCGATCTTCGCCCTGGTCGGCGCCATCGGTGCCATCGCCGCGCCCATCAGCGGCCGTCTCGCCGACGCCGGCCACACGCGCATCGCCTCGCTGCTGGCCATGCTGTTCGCCAGCCTGAGCTTCCTGCCCGCCTTCATTCACCCGGCCTACAGCGTCATTGGCCTGGCCGTGACCGGCGTGGTCCTGGATTTCTGCGTGCAGATGAACATGGTCCTCGGTCAACGCGCGGTGTATTCACTGGACGCGAAAAGCCGTGGTCGCCTCAACGCGCTGTACATGACCAGCATCTTCATCGGCGGCGCGTTCGGCTCGTCGGTGGCCAGTGCGGTGTATGAACATGGCGGCTGGTTGTGGATCGTGATTGTCGGCAGCGTGTTTCCGCTGTTGGCGTTGTTGCGGTTTTTGAGCGCATCGCGACGTGCTTCATTCGCGACGGCATGAGGCGTCAAAAGCTTCGCGAGCAAGCTCGCTCCCACAGATCGCTTCCTGAGGTGATGTCATTGTGGGAGCGAGCCTGCTCGCGAAGGCGTCAGTTCAGGCCATATTTTCGCTGACTGGCACACCGCTTTCGCGAGCAGGCTCGCTCCCACATTGGCCATGCGCTCAATAACGAATCAGTTTCTCCATCGCCGCATCCGCCAGAAACGAAGAGCGGCTTTTGACGTTATGCTCACGAACATAGCGGTCGATGCGCTGAATCACATAGCCGGGCAGCGTAACGTTGACCTTCTCGGTCTTGCCCAGGTACGGCGAGATATCCAGCTCCAGCATGCCCCAGCCCATCCCGGCAAAATCCGGATGGTTGCGATGCGCCGCTGCCGAGGTCGGCATCGGAATCGCCCGCCCGGCCGCCGCGATTTCTTGCAGCATGAGGTGCGCGACTTCCACGGCAGCGTTGTACGCTTCTTCAAAACTGTCCCCGGCCGTGACTGCGCCGGGAATATCGGGGATCTGAATACCGATGGCAGTGTTCTCGTCCCCCCATTCGATGCAGATGGGATATTGCATTACGGATCTCCTTCATGACGGGTTGGCGGGCTGAACAACCCCGCACGCCGCCGGATGCTTTTGACCGTCCCCAGCGGTAAATCCTTCTTCGGATGCGGGACAGCAATCGTGTTCGGGTTGTAGCGATGAGTAAAGATGTGATGACTGCCCGCAACCCGATCCAGCGTCCAGCCCGCCTCCTCCAGCTCCTTCATCAATAGCCTGCTCTGCACCAACCGCCTCCTTGGCCTGGTCTTCTAAAAGTAACCCTAGAGTTATCTTTACTCAAGCACAGAATGGTATGGCGCGATGGCTCGTTGCTTTGCAAGATATACCTGAGACAATTTTCGTTTATTGCGATTTTCGTTTAATTCGAATAACGTTTCGCGCATCGCCCATAGAATGCTGGAACAGTCTTATGTCCACCGCTATTCCCTCCGCTATCAATCTGCCAGTTGAACGAGAAGTCAAAGCTGCGATTGAAGGCCAGCGCACCTTGACCGCTTTCCTCGCAACGGGTTTTGAAACTCAGCGCATCCAGATCTTTGATGAACAGAACGAAGCCCACAGCGTCGAGCTGCCTACGTCCGCATTGCGCTTACTGAGCGATATCCTCGCCGCGCTGGCGGAGGGCAACGCCGTAAAGGTGGTGCCGATCCACGCCGAGCTGACCACTCAAGAAGCGGCCGACCTGCTCAACGTCTCACGTCCGCACATGATCAAACTGCTGGAGAGCGGTGAGATTTCCTACCACAAAACAGGCAAGCACCGACGTGTGCGTTTTGCTGATCTGATGGAATATAAAACCCGGCGAGACACCGCCAGCGAGCAGGCAATGACGCTTCTCGCGGAGCAGGCACAGGCGCTAAGGACAGGATACGAGTGAGGCATTCCTCTTTCACTGCTGTATACGATGCATGCGTCTTATATCCGGCCCCCTTGAGAGACTTCCTGATGTGGCTCGCGTTATCAGGGCTATATCGGGCTCGCTGGACACCGGAGATACATCACGAATGGAAGCGCAATTTGTTGAAGAACCGGTCAGACCTGACCGTCGAACAACTCGACCGCACATCGCAATTGATGGACCTCGCCATTCCAGACGCTTGTATTGATGGCTACGAAGACTTGGTGTTCGGACTGACACTGCCTGATGAGAACGACCGCCATGTTCTGGCAGCTGCTATCCGATGTGGCGCCGATGTAATCGTGACCTTCAACCTGAAAGATTTTCCAGCCCGATACCTCGCGCCATACGGCATCGAAGCTCAACATCCGGATGAGTTTGTGGAAAACCTTTTCCATCTTGATTCCGCTGCCGTCGTCGCTGCTGCTCAAAGCCAGCGCCGACAACTGAAAACGCCCACGGTGGAAGTGGACAAATATCTTGGCCTTCTACAACGGCAAGGCTTGGTCGAATCGGTAAAGGCGTTAAGCATTTATCGTGCGATTCTCTGAAAATCAGACGCACAAAAGAACGGCGATCCCAGGATCGCCGTTTCTCTTACTGCCCGAACTTCTTGCCCAACCCCGGCGGTACGCCGTGGATGTTGGTGTCTTCCCACGGGCCGTTGGGGCTGACCGCGCGGCTCCAGCCGTTGTTCCAGCGGTAGTAGGTGCGCTGGCGGTAGAAGGTGTTGGTCTGGTCGTCGAGGACGTAGACGCCGAGCTTCTGGTCCCAGTGGCTGTTGCCGCCTGGAGGCGGAGCGAAGCTGGCCGAGGTGCGCGGGACTGGCTTGGCGGGTTTGGCCGGGATGCTTTTGCCGGGAGTCGGCGACGTCGACGGCGTCGGACCTGGCTGGGACGGCGGGATCGGCGGCAGACTGGTTGTCGGTTCCGGTCGTTGTACCGCACATGCACTCAAGCCCAGGGCCAGTGTGAGGACTGTGATGCGGGCGATGGTGTGCATGGCGGGGCTTTCCTGTGGTTCCGGTTATAGGTCCGGGCTGTCAATCATGAGTGTTTGTAGCGCAGTGGTGCTAGTGGCCAGAGGGCCGCTGCGACCAACCCATTCACCGGCGGTCGGTTGACCGGCCCGGGAGATGCGCGCAACGAGTTGGACTTCCGGAAAGTTGGACAGTTTCAACTGCGGCATCATTGCGTCGGCATCACCCAGTTCAACGGTCACCGGCAGGTCGGCGACGGTCAGGCGCTTGGCCGCCAACGGTGCCGGTGGACCGGAGGTGGCGCGGGCGAAGATGAACACGCTGTCGCCCGGTTTCACCTTGCCCTTGAGTTCACTGGCGAGATCGACGCTGACTTTCAGCAATGCGGTTTTCGCCGCGGGTGCCTGGGCCACCTTGCCGCCGCTGGCGTGCAGGCGTTCGGCGGCGCGCTGGATGCCACCTTGCAGCGCCGCACGGGAATTGTCATCCGCTGGCAGTTGCGCGAGCAGGCGATTCCAATAGTCGATGGCCTCCTGATAGCGCTGGCCCTCGAATGCGGCGATACCGAGCAGGCCAAGACTGGTAACTTCTTTCGGATCGGCCTTCAAGGCTTCGTCGGTCAGTGCCTGAATCTTGTCCGACCATTTTTTGCCGTCGGCAAAATACTGCGCCTGCGCCCACTGACCGAGCAGTTCCGGCTGGCGACCGGACAGGTTGGCGGCACGCTCAAACAGCTTTGCCGCATCCGCCGGACGTTCTTGCGCCATGTAAGTACGACCGAGGAAATACAGGCCCTCGGCGGAATCCGGTTGCGCGGCAACGGCACGTTCCAGGCGCTGGGTCATCTCTTCCATCGACTTCGGCGCCTGGGCGAATTCGCGGGTCAGTTCGACCTTGTCGGCGGCACCGAAATGCAGGTAGAGACCAAGCCCCAATACTGGCACCAGCGCGGCGGCCAGCAGCGGCAATGGCTTGCCCAAGCGCGAGACACGCGGCGCGGCAACGCCTTCGGTATCGGCGAGCAACTCTCGCGCCGCTTCCGCGCGGCCACTGTCCAGTTGCGCGGCATCCAGCACGCCTTCGGCTTGCTGTGCTTGCAGCTCGGCAACACGTTCCTGATACAGCGCGACGTTCAGCGCGGTGCGATCTTCTTCACGCTGAGCGCGACGTTCACGCAGCACCGGGATCAGCAAAAAACTCAGGGCGACCAGAAGCAACAGCCCTGCGGCAAGCCAGAAATCAATCATTCTTGGTTTTTATCCAACAGTTGGTCGAGGCGCTGACGTTCTTCGGCAGACAGCGATGACGGTGTTTCGGCACGTTGCCCGCGACGCCTGCGCACGATCAGCGCGATCACCACGAAACCACCGAGCAGCAGACCGGCCGGGCCGAACCACAGCAGCGCGGTCTTGGCGTTGAGCGCCGGTTTGTAGCGGACGAAATCACCGTAGCGATCAACCATGAAGTCGATAATCTGCTGGTTGTCCTTGCCCTCGCCGAGCATGCGGAAAATCTCTTTGCGCAGGTCAGCTGCAATCGGTGCGTTGGAGTCGGCGATGTCCTGGTTCTGGCACTTGGGGCAGCGCAGTTCCTTGGTCAGTTCGCGGAAACGCTCGCGGTCGCCCTCTTTGGCAAACTCGTAGGTATCGATGGCCGCGTGGGCGACACCGGCCAGGCTCAAGCCCAATACCACGGCAGCGAGAAAACGCTTCATGGCTGAGCCTCATCAACCAGCGCCTGATACTTGGCTGCGAGTTTCTCGCGCCAGACCTGCTCATCGATCACCCCGACGAACTTGTCGCGGATGATGCCTTTGGCATCGATGAAGAAGGTTTCCGGCGCGCCGTAGACACCGAGATTGAGGCCCAGCGAGCCTTCGTCGTCGCGGATATCCAGCGCATAGGGATTGTGGAATTCGGCCAGCCATTTCAAGGCGTCGGCGTTGGTGTCCTTGTAGTTGATGCCGTAGATCACCACGCCGCGCTCGGCGAGTTTGTTCAGCACCGGATGCTCGACCCGGCAGGAAATGCACCAGGTGCCCCAGACATTGACCAATGCCGGTTTGCCGAGGATATCGGCGCGGGTCAGGGTCTTGTCGCCCTGAACGCTCGGCAGGGAAAACTCCGGGAACGGTTTGTTGATCATCGCCGACGGCAGCTCTGCCGGATCCAGGTACAAGCCACGATAAAGAAACACCGCCACCAGCAGGAAAATCGCCAGCGGCAGCACCATCAACCAACGTCTCATGCCGCCGCTCCCGTCATGCCCAATGCTTCACGCACTTTGCTTTTCACCTTGACCCGATAACGCCGATCCAGCGCCGCCAGCAAGCCACCGAACCCGGTGAGCAAGCCGCCGAACCAGATCCAGCGCACAAACGGTTTGACGTGTACGCGCACCGCCCAGGCGCCGTTGCCCAGCGGTTCGCCGAGAGCAACGTAGAGGTCGCGGGTGAAACCAGCGTCGATCCCGGCTTCGGTCATCACCGAGTTCTGCACGGTATACAGACGTTTTTCCGGGTGCAGCACGCTGATTTCCTTGCCGTCGCGAATCACCCGAACGGTGCCTTTGTCCGAGGTAAAATTTGGCCCTTCGAAATGCTTGGCGCCTTCGAAGACGAACTGATAACCGCCCAGATCCATCGATTCTCCCGGCGCCAGCCGCAGGTCGCGCTCGGCACTGTTCTGGCTCGACAAGACCACCCCGAGCGCGCACACGGCGATGCCCAGGTGGGCAATCTGCATGCCCCAATAGCTGCGGGTCAGTGTCGGCAAGCCTTTGATCAGGCCTTTGTGGCGGGTCTTGTCGACCAGATCGCGCATGCCGGCAAGCAACACCCACGCGGCGAGCAGGAAAGTCGCGATCACCGCCCAGTTGAAATCGCCATACGCCACGCCCGCGACCACCGCCAGCGCGACGCTGCCGAGCAACACCGGGGTGAGCATGCTTGCCAGCCATTTCACCGGTGTGTCTTTCCAGCGCACGATCACACCGACCGCCATCACCAGCATCAACAGGGCCATCAACGGAATGAACAGCGCGTTGAAATACGGCGGGCCGACCGACAGCTTGGCGCCACTGATGGCATCGAGAATCAGCGGATACAAGGTGCCGAGCAGGATCATCGACGCAGCCACGACCAGTACCAGGTTGTTGCCCAGCAGCAGCGTCTCGCGCGACCACAGATTGAAGCCGACCTGACTCTTCACCACCGGCGCGCGCAGGGCAAACAGGGTCAGCGAACCACCGACGACGAACAGCAGGAAAATCAGAATGAACACGCCGCGCTCAGGGTCCGAGGCAAACGCGTGCACCGACGTCAGCACGCCCGAGCGCACGAGGAAGGTGCCGAGCAGGCTCAGCGAGAATGCGGCAATCGCCAACAACACCGTCCAGCTCTTGAACACGCCACGTTTTTCGGTGACGGCCAGCGAGTGAATCAGCGCGGTGCCGACCAGCCATGGCATGAACGAGGCGTTTTCCACCGGGTCCCAAAACCACCAGCCACCCCAGCCGAGTTCGTAATACGCCCACCACGAACCGAGGGTGATGCCGATGCCGAGGAAGGCCCAGGCGACGATGGTCCAGGGCCGCGACCAGCGCGCCCACGCCGCATCGAGGCGACCACCGAGCAGCGCGGCGATGGCAAAAGCGAACGCCACGGAGAAGCCGACGTAACCCATGTAGAGCATTGGCGGATGCACGATCAGGCCGATGTCTTGCAGCAGTGGATTGAGGTCGCGACCGTCGGCCGGAATCTGCGGCAGGATGCGCGAGAACGGGTTGGAGGTGAGAATCAGGAACAGCAGGAAACCGGTGCTGATCATGCCCATCACCGCCAGCACACGGGCCAGCATGACTTGCGGCAACTGTCGTGAGAACACCGACACGGCGAAAGTCCAGCCGCCGAGGATCAGCGCCCACAGCAGCAGCGAGCCTTCATGAGCGCCCCACACCGCGCTGAATTTGTAGTACCACGGCAGCGCGCTGTTGGAGTTCATCGCCACATAAGCGACGGAGAAATCATCGACCATGAACGCGTAAGTCAGGCAGCCAAAGGCAAACAGCAGAAAGGCAAACTGGCCCCACGCCGCCGGTTGCGCCAGGCTCATCCAAAGACGGTCGCCGCGCCAGGCGCCAAGCATCGGCACCACCGCTTGCACCAGCGCGAAACACAGGGCCAGGATCATTGCCAGGTGGCCCAGTTCAGGAATAAAGATCCCGGACGTCATTTGGTCAACCCTCCTTCACAGGCGTCGGCGCGGATTGACCGCTGTCTTTCAGCGCTTTGGTCACTTCGGGCGGCATGTACTTCTCGTCGTGCTTGGCGAGCACTTCATCGGCCACCACCACGCCGTCGGCGTTAAGCTTGCCGAGGGCGACGATGCCCTGCCCTTCGCGGAACAGGTCCGGGAGGATGCCGCGGTAGGTGATGGTCACGGATTTGCTGAAATCGGTGACGACGAATCTGACGTCCAGCGAGTCCGGCGAGCGTTGCAGCGAACCGGCCTCGACCATGCCGCCGG
Organism: Pseudomonas sp. SWRI111; assembly: GCF_014268555.1. Lineage (NCBI taxonomy): Bacteria > Pseudomonadati > Pseudomonadota > Gammaproteobacteria > Pseudomonadales > Pseudomonadaceae > Pseudomonas > Pseudomonas sp. SWRI111. Next base: position 102,449 of record NZ_JABWQQ010000019.1, read on the forward strand.
CACGAATGCGCGTGCCCTGCGGCGCTTCGCCGTTGGCGATCTGGGTCGGCGTGTAAAACAGATTGATGTTTTCCTGCAGCGCGCTAAGGGCCAGGCCGACGGCAGCGCCCACCCCGACCAGAATGGCCAGAATGATGATCAGACGTTTCTTGCGCAGCGCATTCACTTGTCATTCTCCCGGCGCAGACGACGCGCCTCTTGTTGCAAATAACGCTTGCGCGCCGCAATCGGCGCCACCACGTTGAGGGCCAGCACCGCCAGGCAGATGCCGTAGGCCGACCAGACATACAGGCCATGATGGCCCATGGCGAGGAAGTCGCCGAATGAAGCAAAACTCATCGCGCGACCTCCAGGCTGTTCTGCACGGTGTCTTTCACCCAACTGGCGCGGGCCTCGCGCTTGAGCACCTCAAGACGCATGCGCAGCAACAGCACGGTGCCGAAGAAGCAGTAGAAGCCCAGCACCGTCAGCAACAACGGCAGCCACATTTCCACTGGCATTGCCGGTTTTTCGGTGAGGGTGAACGTCGCGCCCTGGTGCAGGGTGTTCCACCACTCCACCGAGTATTTGATGATCGGAATATTGATCACGCCAACGATGGCCAATACCGCGCAGGCCTTGGCGGCGCTGTCGCGATTGCTGATGGCATTGCCCAGGGCGATCACGCCGAAGTACAGAAACAGCAGAATCAGCATCGAGGTCAGGCGCGCGTCCCAGACCCACCACGAACCCCAGGTCGGCTTGCCCCAGATCGCCCCGGTGACCAGCGCCACGGCGGTCATCCACGCACCGATCGGCGCGGCACATTGCAGGGCGACGTCGGCCAGTTTCATCTTCCACACCAGCCCGACCACGCCGCACACCGCGAGCATCACGTAGATCGACTGGGCGAGCAGCGCGGCAGGCACGTGGATATAAATGATGCGAAAGCTGTTGCCCTGCTGATAGTCCGGTGGCGCAAACGCCAGGCCCCAGACCACGCCGACGCCGATCAGCAGCAGCGCTGCAATGCTCAACCACGGCAGGAACTTGCCGCTGATACCGTAGAACCATTTGGGCGAGCCGAGCTTGTGAAACCAGGTCCAGTTCATACTGTTTCCATCACGGTTGCCGCTCATCATCGCGAGCTGGCAGAGGGTCATGCCTTTCTTCAAAAAGAAGTGGTCAATTTTTGACCAGGCCTCATTATTATTCGCCGACGCTGATCTTCAGGCCAGCGGCTATTGCAAAGGGTGTCAGGGTGATCGCCAGCGCTGTAAGGCTGGCCATCCACAACAGGTATCCGGTCGCCGGCATGCCCTGCAACGCCGCTTGCAACGCGCCGCTGCCGAGGATCAACACCGGGATGTACAACGGCAGAATCAGCAGCGCCAGCAACAGGCCACCGCGTTTCAGGCCGACCGTCAGCGCCGCGCCGACTGCGCCGAGCAGGCTCAATACCGGCGTGCCCAGCAGCAACGACAGCAGCAGCACCGGCAGACACGCCGCTGGCAAACCAAGCATCAGCGCCAGCAACGGTGACAGCAGCACCAGTGCCAGACCGGAGAAAAGCCAGTGTGCCAGCACCTTGGCCAACACCAGAAGTGGCAGCGGGTGCGACGAAAGGACCCACTGTTCCAGCGAGCCGTCTTCGAAATCACTGCGAAACAGTCCGTCCAGTGAAAGCAGGACCGACAGCAATGCCGCCACCCAGACTAACCCCGGGGACAGGTTTTGCAAGACTTGAGTTTCCGGGCCGACGGCCAGCGGGAACAACGCGATGACGATGGCGAAGAAAATCAGCGGATTGGCCAGCTCCGCCGGGCGGCGGAACAGCAGTCGCGATTCGCGGGCAAGCAGCAGGCCGAACACACTCATACGGCCCAATTCCCCAGATCGATGTCACGATAACCGGCCGGCATCCGGCTCAGCGTGTGGTGCGTGGTCAGCACCACCAGACCGCCGCGCTCACAGTGCCCGGCCAGGTGTTCTTCAAGTTGCGCCACGCCCTGCTTGTCCAGCGCCGTGAACGGCTCATCGAGGATCCACAGCGGCGGACTGTCCAGATACAAACGCGCCAGCGCCACGCGCCGTTGCTGGCCGGCTGAAAGCGTGTGGCAGGGAACGTCTTCGAAGCCGCGCAATCCTACCGCTGCCAGCGCTTGCCAGATTGCCTCGCGTTCGGAGGGATGATGCAGGGCGCAGAGCCACGACAGATTTTCTTCCGGGGTCAGCAGATCCTTGATCCCGGCGGCGTGGCCGATCCACAACAGATTGCGCGCCAGTTCGCTGCGCTGCCCGGTCAGTGGCTGACCATTGAGCAGCACCTGGCCGTCAGTGGGTTGCATCAAACCGGCGAGCAGACGTAAAAGACTGGTCTTGCCGCTGCCGTTGGGACCGCTGATCTGCACCATGTCGCCGCCGGCCAGACGCAGTTCGAAGTTTTCGAAGAGCAGTCTGAGGTCACGTTCACACGCGAGGGCGACGGTTTGCAGGACAGGACTGGTCAAGGGATCACGGGCCTTATACGGTTCAAGTCGGCTCTGGCACGGCCGTTAAAGAGATGCAGCATAGATGCTTTGATCGCCCGATTTGGCGAGCTGGATCAAACAATTGCTATGTTTTTTGAACGAAGCGCACGACGCGCGGCATTATACATGCCGTGCCTTACTCTCAAGAGCGCAATTTCCTCAGGTTGTGTCCGCGTATGACAGGCGAAATGAACATCCTCCCGCTGCCGCCAACCACCGCGGCGACCGTTCGCCCGCAGGTTGGCGAGTTGCTCAAGCTGCTGACGCCGGTCGAGGGTTTGATCGGTGCCGGACAAAGCGCCAAGGCCGAGGTGTTGTCGCTCAAGCAGGCGGATCAGACCTTTCAAGTGTTGCTCAAAGTGACGCTCGACAATGGCCGCCAGACCACCGTACAAGCGACCAGCAATTTGCCGCTGGCCCAAGGCACCAACCTGGCGATCACCCAGCCGTCGGCGAGCAATCTGGCGATCACCGTGCAGCAAGCGATTGCCAGCAGCGTCGCCACGCTGACCCGCATCGATACCGCGCAGTTGCCGGTCGGCACACTGCTGCAAGGCAAGGTGCTGACCTCGCAAGTGCTGCCGCAGACGCCGGGACAAGCGACGGTATTCCGCTCGATGGTCAGCCTGCTCAACACCGCGTTGAGCGGCAGCACCTTGACTGTCGACAGCCCGCAGCCGCTGCGTATCGGTACTCTGCTGTCGGCGCTGGTGGAAGATTCGCAGACCCTCAAATTCCTGCCCATGAGCAGCCGCCAGGAACAATTGGCGGTGAGTCAGCAACTGGTCGGCCAGCAAAGTCGTCAGGCGTCGCTGACCGGTTTGCTCAACGCCCTGCAAAACCTGCCGCCAGCGGACGACCCTGCCGCTGCGGATCTGCGTGCCGTGGTCGACAAACTGCTCGCCAGTCTTCCGGATGTTCAGCAAATGAGTACCGCCAAAGGCGTGGCGCTGGCCTTGGCCAACAGCGGCGCCTTTCTTGAGGCCAAACTGCTGACCGGACACAACCCGACCCTCGCCCCGGACATGAAAGCCGATCTGCTCAAACTGATCGCGCAACTGACCCCGGGTCTGCCGAGCAGCACCAGTTTCAACGCAATCATCGCTGCCAATACTTTGGCGCAAGCGCTGCCGAGCTTCGTCCGTAACGCCCTCGGCACGCTTGGTCAGGTCAGCGCCAAACCACTGCCGAGCAGCTTCCCCCTGCCCGAGCGTCTGTTGGCAAATCTGGAGGGCGAAGGTGATCTGGAACAGCTACTGCGCCTCGCCGCCGCGGCGGTGTCGCGCCTGCAAAGCCATCAGCTATCGAGCCTGGAACAGACCGGCGTCACCGACGATGGGCGTCTACTCAGTACCTGGCAGTTGGAAATCCCCATGCGCAACCTGCAGGACATCGTGCCGTTGCAGGTCAAATTCCAGCGTGAAGAAGCACCGGAACGCGAACCGCAACCGAACGAACGCCGCGACGAGCGCGAAGCGAAACAGCAACTGTGGCGCGTCGATCTGGCGTTCGACATGGAACCGCTCGGGCCTTTGCAGATTCAGGCGCAGTTGATTGCCGGCAGTCTGTCGGGTCAGCTGTGGGCCGAACGGCCATACACCGCCGATCTGATCGAAACCAACCTGTTCGCCCTGCGCCAGCGCCTGCTGGATCGCGGGCTGAACGTCGGTGACATCGACTGCCACCTCGGCACCCCGCCGCAAGGCAACCACACCCGCCTCGAACACCGTTGGGTCGACGAAACCGCATGAACGATTCCACTGCCCCACGCCAGGCCATCGCCCTCAAATACGACGGCAACCACGCCCCCACCCTCACCGCCAAGGGTGACGAAGAACTGGCCGAAGAAATCCTGCGCATCGCCCGCGACTGTGACGTGCCGATCTATGAAAACGCCGAGCTGGTGCGCCTTTTGGCGCGGATGGAATTGGGCGACAGCATCCCCGAAGAGCTCTATCGCACGATTGCCGAGATCATCGCGTTTGCGTGGAATCTGAAGGGGAAATTTCCCGAGGGGCACGACCCGGACGCGCCGATGGTCGAGAAGGACATCACCGCCCGTGGGGATGATTATTGAGGTTTCAAAGACGCCTTCGCGAGCAAGCCCGCTCCCACATTCGACCGTGATCCAATTGTGGAATACGGTCGAATGTGGGAGCGAGCCTGCTCGCGAATAGGCCATTAGCCTCAGCGCAAAACTCAGTTTTTGTGAAGTTTGCGCATCAACTCCGCCTCTGCCTGGGTCAACCCGCACGACTGAGTCAGTTCATCGACGCTTGCACCCATGCCCACCAGTTTCGCCGCCTGGGCGAATGACAGGCTCGACGGGTCGCGCTGTTCCAGCGCAACGATTTTGTCCGGCAACGGGCTGACCACCGCACGCAGCTCGTGCAGCGCCTCGCCCATGCGCACATTACCGTTCTGGTAATCGTCGACACGCTTGGCCAGGTCCTTGATGCGCTGATCGCGCAGCGCATCGCCCTGGGCCTGTTGCGCAGCGATCACCCGCTGCGCCTTGATGTACGAGACGAACATCGCCAGCGTGCCTGCCCAGAACAGGAACAGAACAATGACTGCAACCTCGAGAATCAAATCAGATGCTCTCCAGTTCCGACCATTCTTCTTCGCTCATCATCTTGTCCAGTTCGACCAGAATCAGCAGCTCGTTGTTCTTGTTGCACACGCCCTGGATGAACTTGGCCGATTCTTCGTTACCGACGTTCGGTGCGGTTTCGATTTCCGACTGACGCAGGTAAACCACTTCGGCCACGCTGTCGACCATGATACCGACGACTTGCTTGTCGGCTTCGATGATGACGATACGGGTGTTGTCACTGATCTCGCCGCTGTTCAGGCCGAAGCGCTGACGGGTGTCGATCACGGTGACCACGTTACCGCGCAGATTGATGATGCCCAGCACGTAGCTCGGCGCACCCGGCACCGGCGCGATCTCGGTGTAGCGCAGCACTTCCTGCACGCGCATCACGTTGATGCCGTAGGTTTCGTTATCCAGTTTGAAGGTCACCCATTGCAGGATCGGATCTTCAGAACCTTTTGCATTCGACGCCTGACTACTCATACCCTGACCCCTCGAAAAAACCGCTCTGAGCGGTGTGTGTTCTGTGTGGTGGCACTGAAAAATGCCATCGCCTGATTGTTATGTCGGCTGCTATGTCGGTTTATGTAGCGGCTTGTTGCCGCCCAGGTGCTTTGCCCCGCCGCTGGCAATCAACTCGGCCAGTGCGGCGACATCAAGCAATGCACACATGTGCTCAATCACGGTGCCGGCGAGCCATGGCCGCTGCCCCCGATGACTTCTCCATTTGATTTCATTCGGATCCAGACGCAACGAGCGGCTGACCTGATGCACCGCCAGCCCCCACTCGTAACCTTGTACCGAAATCACGTATTGCAGGCCCTGACGGAAGTCATCGCGGTAACGATCGGGCATGACCCAGCGCGCCGTGTCCAAAACCTTCAGGTTGCCGGCCTGGCTCGGCAGAATCCCGAGGAACCACTCTGGCTGACCGAACAACGGCGTCAGCTCGTGGCCGGCCAGCGAATAGATCGAGCCGAGGCACACCAGCGGCACCGCGAGAGTCAGCCCGGCAACATCGAACAGCAGGCATTCGAAAGCTTCGGCAGCCCAGGCCGGACGGCCATCGGTTTCCACCGGTGGCGGCGGGTTGTTCGGTGGCAGGTGCACTTCGACCAGCGGCGGGACCAGAACCTGGGGTGCCGCTACTTGCGGCGCCGGCTCTGGCTCTGGTTCTGGTTCCGGCACGTTCAACAATTGCGTTTGCAGCAGCGGTGCCAGAGTCGACAGCGGCGCGCGCAGCTCATCGATCAGTGCAACCGGGGCTTTGGTCACGGGTGCCGGGACGGGCGCGGCAGCCGGACTGACAGTTTTCTGCGCGTCACGGGCCTGCTCTTCCAGCACGGCGGCCTGGAACTCGTCCATGGCCTCGGTGCTTTCGGCGATTGCGGGCTGCGCCTGCTGCACGACTTGCGGCGGCGACTCGACCGGCAACGGCAGCGCTTCAGGCACGTCCTGCAGCAGGTCTTCCAGATAAGACTGCAAGGCCTGTTGCGGACGTGAACTGAGTTTGACTGGGCGGTTCATCGGTCAATGGCGCCAGACAGGGGAACCGCGTTGTCCGCTTCGCGAGCAGGCTCGCTCCCACAGGGTTTGTGCAACGGGCAGATAGGCGATCGGATCGGCATCATCTCAAGCCACCTGCGGGACAAGCTGCTGCGCGAGCAGGTGCTTGAGCAGCGCGCGATAGGCCAGCACGCCGCGGCTCTTGCCGTCGAATTGCGAAGGCGTGACACCGGCACGGCTGGCGTCGCGCAGACGGGTATCGACCGGGATGTAGCCGTGCCAGATGTCGTCAGGGAATTTATCGCGCAACACCCGCAAGGTGCCCATCGAGGCCTGGGTGCGGCGATCGAACAGGGTCGGCACGATACTGAATGGCAAGGCCTGTTTGCGTGAGCGGTTGATCATCGCCAAGGTGTTGACCATGCGTTCCAGGCCTTTGACGGCCAGGTGTTCGGTCTGCACCGGGATCACCAGTTGCTGGCTCGCGGCCAGGGCGTTGACCATCAGCACGCCGAGCAACGGCGGGCTGTCGATGATCGCGTAATCGAAGTCCTGCCACAGCTGCGCCAGACTCTTGGCGATCACCAGGCCCAGGCCGCTCTGCCCCGGCGACTGCCGCTCAAGGGTGGCCAGTGCAGTGCTCGATGGCAGCAGGGAAATGCGTTCGTCGCTGGTCGACAACAGCAACTGCCCCGGCAGGCCTTGCGGCACGCTGCCCTTGTGCAGAAACAGGTCGTAGTTGCTGTGTTCCAGGCTGTCGGGGTCGTAGCCGAAATAGCTGGTCATCGAGCCGTGCGGGTCGAGATCGACCACAACCACGCGCTTGCCCGCCTCCGCCAGCAACCCGGCTAAAGCGATGGAAGAGGTGGTTTTACCGACCCCACCCTTTTGATTGGCGACTGCCCAGACTCTCATTCGGTTCTTTCCTCCCGGCCGATATGCTCGACCGAGACATGGCTCAGCGTGTTAATGCGGGTGACGGAGAATTGACGGCACTCTCGCGTCCCGGCGTCTTGACCGGGGTCGGTGCAGTTTGTGTGCCAGCACGCTTCAACGCGGCGTCCGGTTGCGCATGGGCGGTTCCGGTGCCGGTGAGGCTGCGGCGCACGTCGAGATTACGCGACACCACCAGCACCACGCGACGGTTCTTCGCCCGGCCTTCAACCGTGGCGTTATTCGCCACTGGCTGGAATTCGCCGTAGCCCACCGACGCCAGTCGACCAGGATTGACACCCTGCATCGCCAGCATGCGCACGATGCTTGCCGAACGCGCCGAGGATAGCTCCCAGTTGGTCGGGTACTGCGCAGTGCGGATCGGCTGATCGTCGGTGAAGCCTTCGACGTGGATCGGGTTGTCGAACGGTTTCAAAATCGCCGCGACCTTGTCGATGATGCTGAAGGCGATGTCGCTCGGCATGGCGTCGCCGCTGCCGAACAACAGGCTGGAGTTGAGCTCGATCTCGACCCACAACTCGTTGCCACGCACGGTCATCTGGTTGGAGCTGATCAAGTCGCCGAATGCAGCACTGATGTCGTCAGCGATGCTTTTCAGCGGATCGCTGGCGCCGGCGATCCCGGCGTCGACTTGCTCGGCATCCTTGACCAACGGCTTGGCCGGGGTCACGGTTTTCGGCCGCTCCTCGCCAATCGGAATCGGCTTGAGCGCGCGATCGGAGTCGGTAAACACGCCGATCAGCGCTTCGGAAATGACTTTGTACTTGCCTTCGTTGATCGACGAAATCGAGTACATCACCACGAAGAACGCGAACAGCAAGGTGATGAAATCCGCGTAGGACACAAGCCAGCGCTCGTGATTGACGTGTTCTTCCTGGTGGCGACGACGAGCCATGAGGTTATTCCCTTAGTCCATGAAGCCTTGCAGCTTCAACTCAATGGAACGAGGGTTTTCACCTTCGGCGATCGACAGAATTCCTTCCAGCAACATTTCGCGATAACGCGACTGCCGCAACGCGATGGACTTGAGCTTGGCCGCCACCGGCAACAGGATCAGGTTGGCACTGGCCACGCCGTATATGGTCGCGACGAAGGCCACGGCAATGCCGCTGCCCAGTTGCGACGGATCGGCGAGGTTGCCCATCACGTGAATCAGGCCCATCACCGCACCGATGATGCCGATGGTCGGCGCGTAGCCGCCCATGCTTTCGAAGACTTTGGCCGCTTCGATGTCGCGGGCTTCCTGGGTGTAGAAATCCACTTCGAGAATGCTGCGGATCGCTTCCGGCTCGGCGCCATCAACCAGCAGTTGCAGGCCCTTGCGCGAGTAGCTGTCGGGCTCGGCATCGGCCACCCCTTCCAGACCGAGCAAACCTTCCTTGCGCGCCGTCAGACTCCAATTGACCACGCGGTCGATGCCACCGGCCAGGTCCACACGCGGCGGGAAGAAGATCCAGGCGAGAATCTGCATGGCGCGCTTGAACGCGCTCATTGGCGATTGCAGCAGCGCGGCGCCGACGGTGCCGCCGATCACGATCAGCGCCGCCGGGCCGTTGGCCAGCGCGCCGAGGTGACCGCCTTCCAGGTAGTTGCCGCCGATGATGGCGACGAACGCCATGATGATGCCGATGAGGCTGAGAACATCCATCAGAGACACGCCTCGACAATGTGCTTGCCGATATCGTCGAGGCTGTACACCGCGTCGGCGAGATCGGCTTTAACGATGGCCATCGGCATGCCGTAGATCACGCAGCTGGCTTCATCCTGCGCCCACACCGCGCTGCCGCCCTGCTTGAGCAGACGCGCGCCTTCGCGGCCGTCGGCGCCCATACCGGTCAGCACCACCGCCAGAACCTTGTCGCCGTAGGATTTCGCCGCCGAACCGAAAGTGATGTCCACGCATGGCTTGTAATTCAGACGCTCGTCACCCGGCAGGATTTTCACCGCGCCACGGCCGTCGATCATCATCTGCTTGCCACCCGGCGCCAGCAGCGCCAGGCCCGGACGCAGAATGTCGCCGTCCTCGGCTTCCTTGACGCTGATGCGGCAGAGCTTGTCGAGGCGCTCGGCGAAAGCCTTGGTGAACGCCGCCGGCATGTGCTGGATCAGCACGATCGGCGCCGGGAAGTTGGCCGGCAATTGCGTCAGTACGCGTTGCAGCGCGACCGGGCCGCCGGTTGATGTACCGATGGCAACCAGTTTGTAGGCTTTGCGTTTTGGTGCTGACGACGAAGTGCTGGCAGCCGAGGCACGCGCCGGAGCTGGCGCCGGTGCCGGACGTGCCGGAACAGGGTTGCTGTGGCTGCTGTAGCTCGGTGCTGTCGGCGCGGACGTCGGTGCTGGCGCGGCGGCAGGTGCCGGGGCGCTGTAGGCACTGAAACGACGGTTGCTGCGCGAGATGCTGTGGACTTTCTCGCACAGCAATTGCTTGACCTTCTCGGGGTTGCGCGAGATGTCTTCGAAATTCTTTGGCAGGAAATCCACCGCGCCGGCGTCCAGCGCATCGAGGGTGACTCGGGCGCCTTCGTGGGTCAGCGAGGAGAACATCAACACCGGGGTCGGGCAGCGCTGCATGATGTGCCGCACCGCCGTGATGCCGTCCATCATCGGCATCTCGTAGTCCATGGTGATCACGTCCGGCTTGAGCGCCAGGGCCTGATCGATCGCCTCTTTACCGTTGGTTGCGGTGCCGACCACCTGGATGCTCGGATCCGCTGAAAGAATTTCCGAGACGCGGCGGCGGAAAAAACCCGAATCGTCCACCACCAGGACTTTGACTGCCATAAACACTCCATTAGGTGCGGCGCGGCGTTATCGCCGCACGGCCCCGGATTCAAATACGCTTTGTGGCGTAACGCTTGAGCATGCTTGGAACATCGAGAATCAGCGCAATGCGGCCGTCACCGGTGATGGTGGCGCCGGACATGCCCGGAGTCCCCTGGAGCATCTTGCCCAATGGCTTGATGACCACTTCTTCCTGGCCGACCAGTTGATCGACGACGAAGCCGATCCGCTGGGTGCCCACCGAAAGGATCACCACATGGCCTTCACGCTGCTCTTCGTGAGCGGCGGAGCTGACCAGCCAGCGCTTGAGGTAGAACAATGGCAGCGCCTTGTCGCGCACGATCACCACTTCCTGACCGTCGACGACGTTGGTGGTCGACAGGTCGAGGTGGAAGATTTCGTTGACGTTGACCAGCGGGAACGCGAACGCCTGATTGCCAAGCATGACCATCAGCGTCGGCATGATCGCCAGGGTCAGCGGCACCTTGATGACGATCTTCGAGCCCTGGCCCTTGGTCGAGTAGATGTTGATCGAACCGTTGAGCTGGGAAATCTTGGTTTTCACCACGTCCATGCCGACGCCGCGGCCAGACACGTCGGAGATCTCGGTCTTGGTCGAGAAACCCGGGGCGAAAATCAGGTTGTAGCACTCGGTATCGCTCAGGCGATCGGCCGCGTCCTTGTCCATCACGCCGCGTTTTACCGCGATTGAACGCAGCACGTTCGGGTCCATGCCTTTGCCGTCGTCGGAGATCGACAGCAGAATATGGTCGCCTTCCTGCTCGGCCGCCAGCACCACACGACCGCCACGGGCCTTGCCCGACGCTTCGCGCTCTTCCGGCGACTCGATGCCGTGGTCGACGGCGTTGCGCACCAAGTGGACCAGCGGGTCGGCCAGGGCCTCGACAAGGTTTTTGTCGAGGTCGGTTTCTTCACCCACCAGTTCCAGGTTGATCTCTTTCTTGAGCTGACGCGCGAGGTCGCGAACCAGACGCGGGAAGCGCCCGAAGACCTTTTTGATCGGCTGCATCCGCGTCTTCATCACGGCGGTCTGCAGGTCAGCGGTGACCACGTCGAGGTTCGACACGGCCTTGGACATGGCTTCGTCGCCGCTGTTGAGGCCCAGGCGCACCAGACGGTTACGCACCAGTACCAGCTCGCCGACCATGTTCATGATTTCGTCGAGACGCGCGGTATCGACGCGCACGGTGGTTTCGGCTTCGCTGGCCGGTTTTTCTGCCGGGGCAGCGGCTGGCGCGCGGGCCGGCGCCGGGGCAGCAGCGGCCGGCTTCGGCGCTTCGGCCTTAGGCTCAGGCTTGGCCGCAGGTTTTGGCGCAGCAGCGGCAGCCGGGGCTTTGGCCGCTGGCGTGGCGACGCTCGACGCGGAGCCGGCAGTCGCAGCGCCGGCGTCAAACTTGCCTTTGCCGTGTAATTCGTCGAGCAGCGATTCGAATTCGTGATCGCTGATCAGATCGCTGCCGGCAGCCGCGGCTTTCGGTGCGGCAGGCGCAGGGGCCGAGGCAATCGCCGACTCCAGCGCATCAACGGCGAAGTTGCCCTTGCCGTGCAACTGATCGAGCAGTGCTTCGAATTCGTCGTCGGTGATGTCCGAGCTGTCGCCCTTGGCAGGTGCTGCCGGAGCCGCTGCCGCCGGGGCCACCGCATCGACGGCGAACTGGCCTTTGCCGTGCAGTTGATCAAGCAGCGATTCAAATTCGGCATCGGTGATTTCATCGCTGGCCGCTTGCGCAGCAACCGGCGCAACAACAGCCGCCGGAGCCTCGGCCTGGGCCTTGACGGCATTCAGCGAGTCCAGCAGTTGTTCGAATTCGTTGTCGGTGATGTCGCCCGAGTCGCCTTCGACGACCAGTTCTTCGATCATCTCGGCCACCGGCGAAGCCGGGGCTTCATCGGCCGTTTGCGGCTCGGCCAGACGTGCCAGCGCGGCCAACAATTCTGGCGTTGCGGCAGTAATCGGTGCGCGCTCACGGACTTCGCTGAACATGCTGTTCACCGCGTCCAGCGCTTCGAGTACAACGTCCATCAGTTCTGCATCAACGCGACGCTCACCCTTGCGCAGGATGTCGAACACGTTTTCGGCGATGTGACAGCACTCCACCAGCTCATTGAGCTGAAGGAAGCCGGCGCCCCCTTTTACAGTGTGGAAACCGCGAAAAATTGCATTGAGCAGATCTGCATCATCCGGACGGCTTTCCAGCTCGACCAGTTGTTCGGACAGTTGCTCAAGAATCTCGCCGGCCTCAACCAGGAAATCCTGAAGGATCTCTTCATCGGCGCCGAAGCTCATTAATGGGGTGCTCCTAACAGGTCTAAAAACCTAAAACATCAAAATCCAAGACTGGATAGCAAATCGTCCACATCGTCCTGACCGGACACAACGTCTTCTCGTTTATCGGCATGAATCTGCGGACCTTCACCCTGCGAGAGATGTTTTTGTGGATCTTTTTCGGCGAGCATTGCGGCGCGGTCATGTTCGATGCCCGCAAAGCGGTCGACCTGACTGGCCATGAGCACGAGTTTGAGCAGATTGCTTTCGACTTCGGTGACCAGTTGGGTCACGCGCTTGATCACCTGACCGGTGAGGTCCTGGTAGTCCTGGGCCAGCAGGATGTCGTTGAGATTGCTCGACACTGCACGGTTGTCCGTGCTGCTGCGTGACAGAAAACCGTCGACCCGGCGCGCCAGTTCGCGGAACTCTTCAGCCCCGACCTCGCGACGCATGAAGCGACCCCAATCGGCACTCAACGTCTGCGCTTCATCCGCCAGACTGTTGACCACCGGCGTGGCGCTTTCCACCAGATCCATGGTGCGGTTGGCCGCGGCCTCCGTCAGCTTGACCACATAGCCCAGGCGTTCGGTGGCGTCGGTGATTTGCGACACTTCCTCGGCCTGCGGCATGTGCGGATCGATCTGGAAATTGACGATCGCACTGTGCAGTTCACGTGTGAGCTTGCCCACTTCCTGATACAGGCCGCGGTCACGGGTCTGATTGAGCTCATGGATCAGTTGCACCGCGTCGCCGAACCTGCCTTTTTCAAGGCTTTCGACCAGTTCGACCGCGTGTTTTTTCAGGGTCGATTCAAAATCGCCCTGTGAAGATTCGTTATGCTCCATAGCTCCCCCGCGCATTCATCAGCCGATGCGTTCGAAAATCTTCTCGATTTTGTCTTTCAGCGCCTGAGCCGTGAAAGGTTTGACCACGTAACCGTTCACGCCGGCCTGAGCGGCCTCGATGATCTGCTCGCGCTTGGCTTCAGCAGTCACCATCAACACAGGGAGATGCTTGAGTTTTTCATCGGCACGCACGTGACGCAGCAGGTCGATACCGGTCATGCCCGGCATGTTCCAGTCCGTTACCAGAAAGTCGATGCTGCCGCTGTTGAGCACCGGAATGGCGGTGGTGCCATCGTCGGCCTCGACGGTGTTGGTGAACCCAAGATCGCGCAGCAGGTTCTTGATGATCCGCCGCATCGTTGAGAAGTCATCAACGATGAGGATTTTCATGTCTTTGTTCAATTCGACCTCCAAGCAGTCTTAAACGCGCCCAGCACCTGGACGCGCCACTTCAATCAATCGGCGTAGCACTCGAAGTTTGTCTGGAACACAACGGATCGAGACCGGCGCCGCTCATCACCGCACCAGCCTCGTTTCGCAGTGTCCCCACACTGCCTTCAGCGCGCTCGCCACTCCCCTAAACGCCCCCGCAAACGGGCCGCGCACTGGCTGTGTAACTGGCTGACCCGCGATTCACTGACGCCAAGGACTTCACCGATCTCCTTGAGGTTCAGCTCTTCGTCGTAGTACAGCGCCAACACCAGTCGCTCACGCTCCGGCAAATTGGCAATCGCGTCCGCCAGCGCCGCCTGGAAGCGTTCATCTTCCAGATCGCGTGACGGCTCCATATGAGCACTGGCGCCATCCTCATGCAGCCCTTCGTGTTCGCCGTCCTGCAAGAGGTCGTCGAAACTGAACAGGCGGCTGCCCAAGGTGTCATTCAAAATCCCGTAATAATCGTCGAGACTCAATTGGAGTTCGGCCGCAACCTCGTGATCTTTAGCATCACGGCCGGTTTTAGCTTCAATTGAGCGAATCGCGTCGCTGACCATACGGGTATTGCGGTGAACCGAGCGTGGCGCCCAGTCCCCTTTGCGCACTTCGTCGAGCATCGCGCCGCGGATTCGAATGCCCGCGTACGTTTCGAAACTGGCGCCTTTGCTGGCGTCGTATTTGGTCGAGACTTCAAGCAGGCCGATCATCCCGGCCTGGATCAGGTCTTCCACCTGAACACTGGCCGGCAATCGCGCCAGCAAGTGGTAGGCGATGCGTTTGACCAGTGGCGCGTAACGCTCGATCAACTCGTACTGCGCGTCACGCGCCGACTTCTTGTACAGATTCATGCCACTGGCGGTCATAACACGGGCCCTGCGGTTTGCTGCACGAGGCGCTCGACGAAAAATTCGAGGTGGCCTCGCGGGTTGGCCGGCAACGGCCAGGTGTCGACTTTCTGCGCAATCGCCTTGAAGGCCAGGGCGCACTTGGAACGCGGAAACGCTTCATAGACCGCACGCTGCTTCTGCACGGCCTTGCGCACGCTTTCGTCATAAGGCACGGCGCCGACGTATTGTAGGGCGACGTCCAGAAAGCGGTCCGTGACCTTGGTCAACTTGGCGAACAGGTTGCGCCCTTCCTGTGGGCTCTGCGCCATGTTGGCGAGGACGCGGAAGCGGTTCATGCCGTAATCGCGGTTGAGTAATTTGATCAGTGCGTAGGCGTCGGTGATCGAGGTCGGCTCGTCGCAGACCACCAGCAGCACTTCCTGGGCGGCGCGGACAAAACTGACGACTGAGTCACCGATACCGGCAGCGGTGTCGATCACCAGCACGTCGAGATTGTCGCCGATGTCGCTGAATGCCTGAATCAGGCCGGCATGTTGCGCCGGGCTCAGGTGCACCATGCTCTGGGTGCCGGAGGCGGCCGGCACGATGCGGATCCCGCCTGGCCCCTGCAACAGCACGTCGCGCAGTTCGCAACGGCCTTCGATCACATCGGCCAGCGTGCGCTTGGGTGTCAGCCCCAGCAGGACGTCGACGTTCGCCAGGCCCAGGTCGGCGTCCAGCAGCATGACCCGACGGCCAAGCTCTGCCAGCGCCAGCGACAAGTTCACTGACACGTTAGTCTTGCCGACGCCACCTTTGCCGCCGGTCACCGCGATCACCTGTACGGGATGCATGCTGCCCATGTTATTTCTTTACCTTGTCTTGCATAGACGGAGGCCACATTACTGGCTGCGCGTTCCGGATCGGAACAATGCGTGGCAGACCATCGATGTAGGTACAAAAACTGTTCATGAATACCTCAGCCAACCTGCTTGGTCGGGCTGTGATAAATATCAGCGAACATGTCAGCCATGGCTTCTTCGCTGGGTTCTTCCTGCATTTGCACGCTGACGGCACGGCTGACCAATTGATGACGGCGCGGCAGATGCAGATCATCCGGAATCCGTGGGCCATCGGTCAGGTACGCGACCGGCAATTCATGACTGATCGCCAGGCTCAACACTTCACCAAGACTGGCCGTTTCATCCAGTTTAGTCAGAATGCAGCCGGCCAGCCCGCAACGCTTGTAGCTGTGATAAGCGGCCGTTAGAACCTGTTTCTGGCTGGTGGTTGCCAATACCAGATAATTTTTTGAGCGAATGCCACGCCCGGCCAGGCTCTCAAGCTGCATGCGCAACGCCGGATCACTGGCTTGCAGACCTGCAGTATCGATCAAAACCACGCGTTTGCGCAGCAATGGATCCAAAGCCTGAACCAGCGACTGACCCGGATCGACGTGGGTCACTGGCACGTTGAGGATACGGCCGAGGGTTTTCAACTGTTCCTGCGCCCCGATGCGGAAGCTGTCCATGCTCACCAGCGCGACGTTCTGCGCGCCGTACTTGAGCACGTAGCGTGCGGCGAGTTTGGCCAGCGTGGTGGTCTTGCCCATGCCGGCAGGGCCTACCATCGCAATCACGCCGCCCTCTTCCAGCGGCTCGACTTCCGGCACGGCAATCATCCGTGCCAGGTGCGCCAGCAGCATGCGCCAGGCCTGACGCGGTTCTTCGATATCGGTGATCATTGCCAGCAGGTCGCGGGACAACGGACCGGACAGACCGATGCGTTGCAAACGGCGATACAGATTGGCCTGGGCCGGACGGCTGCCTTGCAGCTGATTCCAGGCCAGCGTGCCGAGTTGCACTTCCATCAACTCGCGCAGGCTGTTCAGTTCAAAACGCATCGAATCCAGCGCACGAGGATCAACCCCGGCGGAGGCTTGTGCAGGCGCCGGAGCAGGACGCGCCGGTGCGGCGTAGGTCGGCTCGCTCAGCGGCTCGGCAGCGGTCAGCGGCAGGCCCGCCGTCAAAGGCAGCCCGGCGAACAGCTGGCGATTGGTGTTGCCGTCGGCTTCGCCGCGCATGCTCAATTCGGCCTGAGCAGTGACGATGCGCGACTGGGTCTTGCGCAACTCGTCTTCGAGTTCCATGTTCGGCACCCGCGGCGTCAGTGCCGAGAGTTTGTAATCCAGCGCCGCCGTCAGCTCGACGCCGCCGGCGATGCGGCGGTTGCCAATGATGGCGGCATCAGCGCCCAGCTCATCACGAACCAGCTTCATGGCCTGACGCATATCGGCGGCGAAAAAACGCTTAACTTGCATAAACCACTACCTCAGCCGTTGGGCCCTACTGTCGCAACGATGGTCACTTGCTTGTTGTCCGGTATTTCCTGGTAGGCCAGCACATGCAGTCCGGGGACGGCGAGTCGGCCAAAACGCGAGAGCATCGCGCGTATCGGGCCGGCGACCAACAGGATCACCGGCTGCCCTTGCATTTCCTGACGCTGCGCCGCTTCGATGAGCGAACGTTGCAGCTTCTCGGCCATGCTTGGCTCCAGCAGAACGCCCTCTTCCGAGCCTTGTCCTGCCTTCTGCAGACTATTGAGCAATATCTGTTCCAACCTTGGTTCCAATGTGATCACAGGCAGCTCGGACTCAGTGCCTACAATGCTTTGGACGATGGCGCGGGAAACGCCGACCCGCACAGCGGCCACCAGCGCGGCGGTATCTTGACTCTTGGCGGCGTTGTTGGCGATGGCTTCGGCGATGCTACGAATGTCGCGCACCGGCACATGTTCAGCGAGCAGCGCTTGCAGGACTTTGAGCAACTGCGACAGCGAGACCACGCCTGGCACCAGCTCTTCAGCCAGTTTCGGCGAGCTTTTGGCCAGCAACTGCATGAGTTGCTGCACTTCTTCGTGGCCGATCAGCTCACTGGAGTGCTTGTACAGAATCTGGTTCAAGTGCGTGGCGACCACGGTGCTGGCGTCGACCACGGTGTAGCCGAGCGATTGCGCCTGGGCGCGCTGGCTGATTTCGATCCACACCGCCTCCAGGCCGAAAGCCGGATCTTTGGCGTTGATGCCGTTGAGCGTGCCGTAGACCTGCCCCGGGTTGATCGCCAGTTCGCGGTCCGGATAGATCTCGGCTTCGGCCAGGATCACACCCATCAGCGTCAGGCGATAGGCGCTGGGCGCCAGGTCGAGGTTGTCGCGGATGTGCACGGTCGGCATCAGGAACCCCAGATCCTGCGAGAGCTTTTTGCGCACGCCCTTGATCCGCGCGAGCAATTGCCCGCCCTGGTTGCGATCGACCAGCGGGATCAGGCGATAACCGACTTCCAGGCCGATCATGTCGATCGGCGTCACGTCATCCCAGCCCAGCTCTTTGGTTTCCATGGCGCGGGCCGGCGATGGCAGCAGCTCCTGCTGACGCTTGACCTCTTCCAGCGCAACGACCTTGGCGACGTTCTGCTTTTTCCAGAACAGGTATGCACCACCGGCAGCCAGCGCAGCCATGCTCAGGAAGGAAAAGTGTGGCATGCCCGGCACAAGGCCCATCACCGCCATCAAACCAGCCGCCACCGCCAGCGCTTTGGGCGAGGCGAACATTTGGCGGTTGATCTGTTTGCCCATGTCTTCCGAGCCGGAAGCACGGGTCACCATGATCGCTGCCGCTGTTGATAACAACAGTGATGGCAATTGCGCCACTAAACCGTCACCGATGGTCAACAAGGCGTAAACCCGGCCGGCATCGCCGAAGGTCATGCCGTGCTGGAAGATACCCACGGCCATGCCGCCGATAAGGTTGATGAACAGAATCAACAGACCGGCGATGGCGTCACCACGGACGAACTTGCTGGCACCGTCCATCGAACCGTAGAACTCAGCCTCCTGGGCGACTTCCTGGCGACGGGACTTGGCCTGGTTCTGATCAATCAGACCGGCGTTGAGGTCGGCGTCGATCGCCATTTGTTTGCCGGGCATTGCATCGAGGGTGAACCGCGCGCTCACCTCGGAAATCCGCCCGGCGCCCTTGGTCACCACGACGAAGTTGATGATCATCAGAATCGCGAACACCACGATACCGACCACGTAGTTACCGCCGATCACCACCTCACCGAAGGCCTGAATCACCTTACCGGCGGCGGCGTGGCCGTCCTGACCGTGGAGCATTACCACGCGCGTAGACGCTACGTTCAGCGCCAGACGCATCAGCGTTGCCACCAGCAGAATCGTCGGGAACACCGCAAAATCCAGCGGCCGCAGGGCATAGACGCAGACCAGCAATACCACGATCGACAACGCAATGTTGAACGTGAAAAACACGTCCAGCAGGAACGGCGGGATCGGCAACATCATCATCGCCAACATGACCAACAGCAGCAACGGCACGCCCAGATTGCCCCGGCTGAGGTCGGCAACGTTTGTGCGAGCAGTGTTGATTAACTGAGAGCGATCCACCGGTTTTCCCCGTTCCTTTAAAGCAAACTTTTGACGCCCCGAACGGGCGCAGGGCGGCTATTGCAAGAAGCCTTCCAACTTTTGCCGGGGAATGAAATAGCGAGGTTTTGCTTGGGATTATCTGCTGATTGGACTGGCCCCTTCGCGAGCAAGCCCGCTCCCACAGTCTGGAATGTATTTCAATCTGATATTTGGAATACGGTCCCCTGTGGGAGCGGGCTTGCTCGCGAAGAGGCCATCAGGTCCGACGCAATTTTTTGATTTAAACGAAGCTGTTTAAAAGACACCTGCTGACACGGTCTCAAGGCTACAAATCCTTGCGCCATTACCTACAGCCAAGCCAGAATCCGCCGGCTTGTGCGCCTTGGGGGCGGGTTCTATTGTCGTCCGGTCGCTGATTGTTCAGTGATCGGGTTTAGCAGCTCGGCAAATTTTCAAGGCACGCTGGCTCCGCCTCTCTTTATGGCGGCTTGCGTGGGGCACTTCGGTGCGCCGGGATCCTTGAGCCTGGTCTGCTAACCCGCGTAAAGCCGCCACCCTCTTCGTTTAGCAGCGAAGGCTGACGGCTCCATTTCTCAAGGAGCTTCACCATGATCAAACCGACACCCAACCCACCCGAATCCGACCTCACCTCCCCCTACGAATCCCTCGATTCAAGAAAACTCCACCAAGCCGCCGACCGCGCCCTCGATCACTACCTCTGCCCACCCGGCTCCACCCCGCCGCCTCGTAGCAACCGCGCAATGTATGCCGTCACCGCAGACACCAAAAACGAAGACCTGCTGGCCAACGCCTGCGAAACCCTCGCCTGCGCCAAAACCATCGCTCAGGAATTCGCCGGGCTGGTAAAGCCATCGCAGCGCCGGACACTGATGGGGATTGCGCAGTTGATCATGCTGGGAGAATTGGCAGTGAATCGGGTGCTGGATAATCTGGAGTTGCCGGGGTGATGCTGGCTGGTTGAGTTATTCGGTAAAAGTACCGGCCCATTCGCGAGCAGGCTCGCTCCCACCTTGGTTCGCATTTCAGACCTGCGTTTGGAGTGCATTTCACTGTGAGTGAGCCTGCTCGCGATGAGAATTTCTCAGTCGATGCGTTCGAACCAAACAGACCGCTATCGCGAGCAGGCTCGCTCCTACACGGGTAAATAAATCCGCCCCCTTTTTCTGGCCCCCTTTTTCTGCCCTTTTTCTGATAAATAAATGGGTCCCGTTTTTCCAACAGTCCTTTTTCAAAAATCGGGCGAAGATCTGGAGAAAAACGTGTTCTATCCCTGATAGCGCGGGAGCTCGACTAGTAGACTGATATGTTTTTGAGTTTATATTAAAAATATAATTCAAAATTGTCCATGTACCCGCTATTGCGATAGGGATGTAAATTGCCATTATCTTTCCCACACTCTATTTGGATTTTTGATATCTGGCCTATCACGTCTATCTGATTGGCGTTAGCGCCAATGGTCAACTGCTTGTTGGCAATTAGCTGACCGCCCTGGTCATAAAATTTAATGAAATGGTCTCCTGTCATGAAGTATGCATACCAGAAACTGACTCGATAACATTTTTGTTTGAGTTCAACTGTTATTCTGGCGTTGCCTCCATTAATTTCATTTGGCCAAAACGCCTTGCCTTCGATTTTACCGGGTATAGGGGGGACTGATTCAAAAAGCGTAGTAATACGTGCTCCTCCCAATGCGTCAGTTTTTAGGAATGACATGTAGTCGGTCTCCATTCGTTGTCCGGAAGTTATAAACATCCATGGGTATTTTTCGAAGTTTTCTTTAATCAAGCGGATTTTTATTATGGTGCGCTCGGTTGATGTCAAGTTCGGGTTATACAATGCCTTGGCTTTATATGTGTGTGTCCCTTCGCTTAGTCCCGTTATTGTTAGGTTCCAGATCCCCGTCGAGGAGTCAGCAGTCGCTTCGCCTTTGTAGGCTGCACCGTCAGACACTTCGACTTTCAGGCCTTTGGCCGCGACGCCGCTCAGGGTGACGGCGGTTTCCACGGTGACCCCGCCTTGAGGGATTTCGACACCGCTGGGAGAGCCTTTGGCCGATGTCAATGTCGGCGCGGTGGCCGCTGTGACAGTCAGCGTCCTGGCCGCCGATGATGCACCGGAACCGTACAGCGCCTTGGCGGTAAAGCTGTGTGCTGCCACCGCAAGAGCGCTGACGAGTAAAGTCCAGACGCCGGTGGTGGCATGTGCCGTTGCCTGACCTTTGGAGGCATTGCCGTCAAAGACTTCGACCTTCTGGCCGTTGGCCGCGACGCCGCTCAGGGTGACGGCCGTTTCCACCGTGACCCCGCCTTGAGGGATTTCGACACCGCTGGGAGAGCCTTTGGCCGACGTCAGCGTTGGTGCGGCGGCCGCTGTCACAGTCAGCGTGCGCACATTTGACCATTGCGGGGTCGGCGTATACAGCGATCCTGCGTATAACCTCCGGGGACCCACTGCAACAGTGATCGACAGCTCCCAATCGCCTGTTGCCGAGGCTGTGGCCACGCCCTTGGAAACCGCGCTCGAACCGTTTCCATCAAAAATCTCGACTCTCTGGCCCACGCTCGCGGTGCCTTTGAGCTTCAGGGTGGTGCTGACGGTGGTTTGACCCTCGGGAACTTCAACGTTGTTGTCGCCAAGCACGTTGATCAGCGTAGGGACGACAACTGCCGTCACGGTCAGCGTCCTGGCCGCCGATGATGCACCGGAACCGTACAGTGCCTTGGCGGTAAAGCTGTGTGCTGCCACCGCAAG
>NZ_JABWQQ010000002.1:0-433973 GCF_014268555.1 Pseudomonas sp. SWRI111
TTTTCAGAAATACAAATGCCCCGACAAGTCGGGGCATTTGTATTTAACCGGGGCAGATTGCGTTTTCACACAGTCTGCGATTGAGCGGCATTTTTTTGTCTGCAATAAACCGGGGTACCCGAGAGCCCTGTGGGAGCGAGCCTGCTCGCGAAGGCTTTCTGGCAGTAACCATGTCATTGCCTGCACCACCGCTTTCGCGAGCAGGCTCGCTCCCACTATGAAAACGGGGCTTTGATGTCGCTAAAGGCTTACTCGCCGATGGCAGCCTTGTAGGCGCCGGCATCCAGCAGCTTGTCCAGTTCGGCCTTGTCGCTTGGCTTGAGCTTGAAGATCCACGCGCCGTACGGATCGGAGTTCAACAGCTCCGGCGAGCCGCCCAGCTCTTCGTTGATCGCGATGACTTCACCGCTGACCGGGGCATAGATGTCGGACGCGGCTTTCACCGACTCGACCACGCCGGATTGGTCGCCGGCAGCAAACACCTTGCCCACTTCGGTCAGTTCGACGAACACCACATCGCCCAGCGCTTCTTGCGCGTGATCGCTGATGCCCACGGTGACGGTGCCGTCGGCTTCCAGGCGTGCCCATTCATGACTTTCGGCGAAACGCAGTTCGGCAGGGATATCGCTCATCTTTGGTGTCCTCAGCAATCAGGTCAGCGGTCAGGCCCGCCGGGAAAGGTTAGATCAAGGTTTTGCCATGGCGTACGAAGGTCGGTTTGACCACTCGCACCGGGTACCACTTGCCACGAATTTCCACTTCGGCGCGGTCGGCAGTTGCCATCGGAACACGCGCCAGGGCAATCGATTTGCTTAGCGTAGGAGAGAAACTACCACTGGTGATCTCCCCTTCGCCAACATCAGCGATGCGAACAACTTGATGAGCGCGCAAAACGCCGCGTTCTTCCAGCACCAGACCGACCAGTTTGTGCGCCACGCCAGCGGCTTTTTCCGCCTCCAGGGCGGCGCGGCCAATGAACTGGCGCGAGGCCGGTTCCCAGGCGATGCTCCAGGCCATGTTCGAGGCCAGTGGCGAAACGTCCTGATGAATGTCCTGACCGTAGAGGTTCATTCCGGCTTCAACCCGCAGGGTGTCGCGGGCACCGAGGCCGATCGGGGAAATACCGGCACCGACCAGATCGTTGAAGAAGCCCGGCGCCTGGTCCGCCGGCAGCGCGATTTCCAGGCCGTCCTCACCGGTGTAACCGGTGCGGGCGATAAACCAGTCACCGTCGGTGTGGCCTTCAAAAGGTTTGAGTTGCTGGATCAGCGCGGCACGCGACTGGCTCACCAGTTCGGCGATCTTGTGCCGGGCTTGCGGGCCCTGAATGGCGAGCATGGCCAGTTCGGTGCGCTCATGCAGTTGCACGTCGTACTCGCCGAGCTGCGCGTTCATCCACGCCAGATCCTGATCGCGGGTCGAGGCGTTGAACACCAGCCGGTACGCCTCATCGAGACGGTAGACGATCATGTCGTCGACGATGCCGCCGCGCTCGTTGAGCATGGTGCTGTACAACGCTCGGCCGGGGCTGTGCAGGCGCTCGACATCATTGGCCAGCAAATGCTGGAGCCAGGCCTTGGCCTGGTGGCCGCAAACATCGATCACAGTCATGTGGGATACATCGAACACCCCGCAATCACGGCGCACCTCGTGGTGTTCCTCGACCTGCGAGCCGTAATGCAGTGGCATGTCCCAACCGCCAAAATCGACCATCTTCGCGCCAAGCGCGAGGTGCAGGTCATACAGAGGCGTACGCTGTCCCATGGGTTTCTCCTTCCGGGCGTGGCGAAGGTGCGGACTGCCGCTGCACGGGCGAAAGCCTTGAATTACAGGCTTTGAGCCGATCCCAGCGAACAGGTCCGTCAGACGAACCGCACCGAATGCCGCGCATTGTAGCCGCATGATTCAGGACTGACGACTAAGTGTTTCGGTGCGCCGAGCGGCGGATCAAACCGATGACCGGCAACAGGCCGACCAGAACCAGGGTCAGCGCTGGCAGCGACGCCCGGGCCCACTCCCCTTCACTGGTCATTTCAAAGATGCGCACGGCCAGTGTGTCCCAGCCAAACGGGCGCATCAGCAGGGTCGCTGGCATTTCCTTGAGCACATCGACAAACACCAGCAATGCAGCGCTCAGCGTGCCGGGCAGCAACAACGGCAGATACACTTTGAAAAACAGTCGCGGCCCACTGACACCCAGACTGCGTGCCGCTTCGGGCAAAGACGGCCGTATACGTGCCAGACTGCTTTCCAGCGGCCCGTACGCCACGGCAACGAAACGCACCAGATAGGCCATCAACAACGCCGCCAGACTGCCGAGCAGCAACGGTTTGCCCGCGCCGCCCAGCCAGGCGGAAAGCGGAATCACCAGCTCGCGGTCCAGATAACTGAACGCCAGCATGATCGACACCGCCAGCACCGAACCCGGCAAGGCGTAGCCAAGGTTGGCCAGGCCGACCCCGGAGTCGATCGCGCGGGTCGGTGCCAGTCGCCGCGCAAACGCCAGCAGCAACGCCACGCTGACAGTGATCAACGCGGCCATCGCGCCCAGGTACAGGGTGTGCAGGATCAGTCCGGCATAGCGCTCGTCGAGATCGAAACGCCCGCGCTGCCAGAACCAGACGATCAGTTGCAGCACCGGGATGACGAAGGCACAGGCGAACACCAGACCGCACCAGCTCGTGGCCGCCAATGCCTTGAACCCGCGCAAGTGATACAGCGCCTTGACCCGGGGCCGCTCGTTACTCGCCCGGTTCGCCCCACGCGCCCGGCGTTCGCCGTACAGCACCAGCATCACCACCAACAGCAACAGACTGGCCAGTTGCGCGGCGCTGGGCAGGCTGAAGAAGCCGTACCAGGTTTTGTAGATCGCAGTGGTGAAAGTGTCGAAGTTGAATACCGACACCGCACCGAAATCGGCGAGGGTCTCCATCAGCGCCAGCGCCACACCGGCGCCAATCGCCGGGCGCGCCATCGGCAACGCCACGCGCCAGAACGCCTGCCAGGGCGATTGCCCAAGCACCCGCGCCGCTTCCATCAGGCCTTTGCCCTGGGCGAGGAATGCGGTGCGTGCCAGCAGGTAAACATAGGGATAAAAGACCAGCACCAGCACAACAATCACCCCGCCGGTCGAGCGTACCCGTGGCAGGCGCAGGCCCGCGCCGAACCCTTCGCGCAGCAGGGTCTGCACGGGGCCGGCGAAATCGAGCAGGCCGACAAAGACGAACGCCAATACATAAGCCGGAATGGCGAAAGGCAGCATCAGCGCCCAGTCGAGCCAGCGCCGTCCGGGGAATTCGCAGAGGCTGGTGAGCCAGGCAAGGCTGACCCCGAGCAGGGTCACACCGACACCGACACCGAGGATCAGCGTCAGGGTATTGCCGAGCAGGCGCGGCATCTGGGTTTGCCACAGGTGCGACCAGATCTGCTGATCGATGGTCTGCCACGACAGCAGCAGGACACTCAGGGGCAACAGCACCAGCGCGGCGATGGCGAAGACGATGGGGTACCAGCGGCGTTGGGCGGGGTGGGCCAAAGAAACGATCTCGTTCAAATGATTGTGCCCACGCTCTGCGTGGGCACACATCCTGTGACGCTCTGCGTCACGCTTTCAGCGGCACGACGCAGAGCGTCGATGGATGCATTTCCACGCAGAGCGTGGGAACGATCAGTGTCGCGTGGCGCAGTATAAACGCCGGGTCAGTTCCAGCCCGCCCGATCCATCATCCGGATCGCTTCAGCCTGACGTTTGCCCGCCACTTCCACCGGCAAGGTATCAGCGATGAACTTGCCCCACGCCGCCACTTCTTCGGAAGGTGCCACCGCCGGGTTGGCCGGGAATTCCTGGTTTACGTCTGCGAAGATTTTCTGCGCCTCAGGTGTGGTCATCCACTCGACCAGCGCCTTGGCCGCTTCCGGGTGCGGCGCATGCCTGGTCAGGCCGATGCCCGACAGGTTGACGTGCACGCCGCGATCCGCCTGGTTCGGCCAGAACAGTTTCACCGGCAGGTCCGGCTTCTGCTTGTGCAAGCGACCGTAGTAGTAGGTGTTGACGATACCGACATCACACTGCCCGGCGTTGATCGCCTCAAGCACCGCGACGTCGTCGGAGAACACGTCGGTGGACAGGTTATTGACCCAGCCCTTGAGAATCTTCTCGGTCTTCTCGGCGCCATGCACTTCGATCATGGTCGCGGTCAGCGACTGGTTGTAGACCTTCTTCGCGGTGCGCAGGCACAAACGACCTTCCCAGTTCTTGTCAGCCAGCGCTTCGTAAGTGGTCAGCTCGCCCGGCTTCACCCGTTGGGTCGAATAGGCGATGGTCCGCGCGCGCAGGCTCAGACCGGTCCAGGCGTGGCTGGAGGCGCGATATTGCAACGGGATATTGGCGTCGATGGTTTTCGAGGTGAACGGCTGCAGAATGCCCATTTGCTCGGCCTGCCAGAGGTTGCCGGCATCGACGGTGAGCAGCAGGTCGGCGGTAGCGTTCACGCCTTCGGCCTTGATGCGCTGCATCAGCGGCGCTTCCTTGTCGGTGATGAACTTGATTTTCACCCCGGTCTTGGCGGTGTAGGCGTCGAAGACCGGTTTGATCAGTTCGTCGATACGCGAGGAATAAACCACCACCTCGTCGGCGGCCTGGGCCGTGGTGCTGCCGATCAGGGTCAAGGCCAGTGCAGTCAGAAGACGCTTGGGTGCCAACATGGGAGTGGTCTCTCGGTCGGGAATTGTGAGGCAAATGATAAGGACTCACATTTACCACCACAATCGAACACTTGCTGAAGGCGTTACCAGATGTTGCACAGGCTGAAATGTGCTGTGACTGGACTGGCGCCATCGCGAGCAGGCTCACTCCTACAGGGGAACGCATTCCAATTGTAGGAGTGAGCCTGCTCGCGATGAGGCCATCAAACTCAGTGCATATCTTAGGGCTTGGCGAGGGCCGGAAGATCACCGGTCAAACCGAGGGCTTCACGCACAAACAAAGCCTTCGCCTCGGGCATTTGATCTACCAGTTTCAGCCCGGTATTGCGCAACCAGCGCAGCGGCAGCGGATCGGCCTGGAACAATCGCTCGAAGCCCTCCATCGCCGCCATCAGCGCCAGATTGTGCGGCATGCGCCGGCGCTCGTAGCGACTCAGCACTTTCACGTCCGCCAGACGTTCGCCGCGCTCGTGCGCTTGCAGCACAACCTCCGCCAGCACCGCCGCATCGAGGAAACCCAAGTTCACACCCTGTCCCGCCAACGGGTGGATGGTGTGCGCCGCGTCACCTATTAGCGCCAGGCCTTCAGCCACGTAGCGCTTGGCGTGGCGCTGACGCAGCGGCACGCACACGCGTGGATCGGCACTGACGACTTCACCGAGGCGCCCTTCAAAAGCACGCTCCAGCTCGGCACAGAACGAAGCGCCGTCCAGCGCCATCAAGCGTTCGGCCTCGCTCGGCGTGGTCGACCAGACAATCGAGCACCAATCCTGCTGCCCGTCACGCTCAAGCGGCAGAAACGCCAACGGTCCGTGGTCGGTGAAACGCTGCCACGCGGTTTTGCGGTGCGGCTGGCGGCTGCGCACGCTGGTGACGATGGCGTGATGCAGGTAATCCCATTCGCGAGTGGCGACGCCAGTCAGGCGGCGCACCGCCGAGTTCGCGCCATCCGCGGCAATCACCAGCGGCGCGCGCAACTGGCGGCCATCGGCCAGTGTCAGCAACCAGTCATCGCCGGAGCGGCGCATCTGTTCCAGGCGGGCGTTGGCCAGCATGCCCAGATCGCAGTCGTGCAGACGGTCGAGCAAGGCGTCCTGCACCACGCGGTTTTCGACGATGTGACCAAGCACATCGGCATGCACGCTGCTGGCCGAGAAATGTATCTGCCCGGTGCCGCTGCCATCCCAGACGTGCATGTCGGTGTAGGGACTGCTGCGGCGCCCGGCGATGCCGTCCCACACGCCGAGGCGTTGCAGAATCCGCTGGCTGGCCGCCGACAAGGCACTGACGCGCGGCTCGAAAGGTGCGGCCGCGTCGAAGGGCTTGACGCTCAGCGGGCTGCCGTCGAGCAGCAGCACTTCCAGCCCGCTGTTCTGTAGCGCCAGCGCCAGGGCGCTGCCGACCATTCCGGCTCCGACAATCAGCAGATCTGCGCGCATTTCCATGCTTTATGCCTGTCTCGCTTGCGGCTTGCGCCGCACGTAAAGGGTTTTACCGAGCGCGCCAGTTGACGGCGCGATCCTGAAAATGAAAATGCCGGCCAGCCACTCAAGCATCCGGACGCGTTCCCAACCCCATGGCCTGCCGGGCAAACCAGCGCTTGGCCGGAGGCAGCAGGTCGAGGCCGAGCAGGCCGATATTACGGCCCAGCGAGACCAGTGGCTGCGTGCTGCCGAACAGGCGCGTGACCTGATCGGAGAAACCGACGGTGAGGTCCTGATCCAGACGCTGCCGCTCGCGATACGCCTGCAACGTGGCAAAATCGCCCAGCCCTTTGTCGCTGCTCAGCAACGCGGTTGCCAAGGCATCGGCATCGCGCAGCGACAGGTTGAAGCCCTGCCCGGCGATCGGGTGCAGGCTGTGCGCGGCGTTGCCGAGCACGGCCAGGTGCGAACGCACTTGCTCTTCGGCCTCGATCAGCGACAGCGGATACAGATGCCGCGCGCCGACCTGTTTCAACGTGCCGAGGCGATAGCCGAACACGCCCTGCAATTCGCTGAGAAAGTCGCGTTCGCTCAACGCCGTCAGACGCTGCGCGTCCATTCCCAGCCGCGTCCAGACCAGCGCACAGCGGTTGTCCGGCAGCGGCAGCAGTGCCATTGGCCCTTCGTCGGTAAAGCGCTCGAACGCCATGCCGTTGTGCGCTTCGCTCGGGGTGATGTTGGCGATCAGCGCGCTCTGGTTGTACGGCCGCTGGCGCACGTTGATCCCCAACTGCTCGCGCAGTCCCGAACGACCGCCATCGGCGAGTACCGCAAGGTCGCATTCCAGCGTGGTTTCATCGTTGAGGGTCAGGCGATAGCCATCGGGCAACGGCTCCATCCGCATGACCTCGGCCGGGCAGCGCCAACTGATCACGTCTTTGTCGAGGTTTTGCCACAGGCATTGGCCGAGCCAGGCGTTTTCCACCACGTAACCCAGCGCAGGCACGCCCTCTTCCATCGCCGACAGCCGGGCGGTAGAGAAACGGCCACGGTCAGACACATGAATCTGTTTGATCGGTTCGGCGCGGCGGGAGATTTCCTGCCAAACGCCCAGGCGCTGGTAAATCTGCCGCGAGCCGAACGACAGCGCTGAGGAACGCGCATCGTAGCTCGGCTGCCAACTGTCGCCGGGGGCGAACGGTTCGATCAGCACGATTTTCCAGCCACAGGCCTTGGCTCCGGCCTGCAAGGCCAACGCCAGACTGGCGCCGACCAGGCCGCCACCGATGATTGCCAGATTGACTCGACTCATGCCGCGTGTGTCCTTGCTTGTGCCATCAACGCTTCGATCTCGGCGACGGTTTTTGGCACGCCGCGGGTTAGAATTTCACACCCGGTTTTGGTCACCACCACGTCGTCCTCGATGCGCACGCCAATGCCACGCCATTTTTTCGCTACGTTCTGGTTGTCCGGGGCGATGTAGATGCCCGGCTCGACGGTCAGCGCCATGCCGACTTCGAGTACTCGCCATTCGCCGCCGACCTTGTATTCGCCGACGTCGTGCACGTCCATGCCCAGCCAGTGACCGGCACGGTGCATATAAAACGCTTTGTAGGCTTCGCTGGCGATCAATTCATCAACCCCGCCTTGCAACAAGCCCAGTTTCACCAAACCCGAGGTAATCACTCGAACCGTGGCTTCGTGCGCCTGGTTCCAGTGCTTGTTCGGGGCGATTTCGGCGAACGCCGCTTCTTGCGAAGCCAACACCACTTCGTAGATCGCTTTCTGTTCCGGCGAAAACTTGCCGTTGACCGGCCAGGTGCGGGTGATGTCGCTGGCGTAGCAGTCGATTTCGCAACCGGCGTCGATCAGCACCAGATCGCCGTCCTTGAGCAACGCGTCATTCTGCTGGTAATGCAGGATGCAGCTGTTGCGACCGGCCGCAACGATCGAGCCGTAGGCCGGCATCTTCGCCCCGCCCTTGCGGAACTCGTAATCCAGTTCGGCTTCGAGGCTGTACTCATACAGCCCGGGACGGCTGGCCTGCATCGCGCGGATATGCGCCTGGGCCGAGATTCGTGCCGCTTCGCGCATCACCTTCACTTCTGCCGCCGATTTATACAGGCGCATGTCGTGCAGCAGATGATCCAGGGCAACGAATTCATTCGGCGGCTGCGCGCCAAGATGCGCCTTGGAGCGGATCACGTTGATCCAGTCCATCAGGTGCCGGTCGAATTCCGGGTTGCTGCCCATCGCCGAATACACCCGGTCGCGGCCTTCGATCAGGCCCGGGAGAATGTCGTCAATGTCGGTAATCGGAAACGCATCGTCAGCACCGTAATCGCGGATTGCGCCTTCTT
Organism: Pseudomonas sp. SWRI111; assembly: GCF_014268555.1. Classification (NCBI taxonomy): domain Bacteria; kingdom Pseudomonadati; phylum Pseudomonadota; class Gammaproteobacteria; order Pseudomonadales; family Pseudomonadaceae; genus Pseudomonas; species Pseudomonas sp. SWRI111. The sequence continues at coordinate 8,489 of NZ_JABWQQ010000002.1, forward strand.
GCCCGGCGCGTAAGCCGTCCCACAATTCGCGTTCGGCGTTGCGTTCACGGCAGAACAGGATGTACTCGCCATGCTCACGGCCGGGCATCAGCACGATGACGGCTTGCGGTTCGGGAAAACCGCTGAGGTACTGGAAGTCGCTGTCCTGGCGGTAGACGTGCTCGACGTCGCGGTTGCGGATAGCCACCGCGGCGGCGGGCAGGATCGCGATGCTGTTGGGTTCCATCTGCGCCATCAGCGCCTTGCGGCGACGGCTGTATTCCGCTTTGGGGATATGGATCATGGGCAGATGGCTTTCCCTGACACGCGATTAATGCAGCGACGGCTTGGCCGCTGGCGGCACGTCGGCTTTCTTGGTTTCCGAGAACAGCAGCAGCGGCGCGACGCGCAGGTATTCCATGACTTCCATGTAGTCGGACTCGCCGTCTTCGGATTCTTCCAGTGCGTCCTGCACCTGAGAAATGGCTGCCAGATCCTGCAGCACTTCCGTGGCTTCAACACTGAGCATGCTGCTGTCGCGGCAGTTCAGGCCGAAGCCGCTGAGGAAGCCCTGACACCATTGGCCCAGTGCGGCGGCGCGGTCGGTCAGTGGCGCGTCGTCGGTCGGCAACAGCAGAACGACGGTAACGTCGTCGCCGGTGAGTTCGCCCTTGACCATCTCTTGCAAGCCGATCAAGGCGTTGCGGACGTTGTCCTGAAGATCGCCTTCGAGCAGTTCGGCGGCGTCGATCAGCCAGCCTTCGTGATCGAAGTCGGCGCCGGCGCAACTGCGTCCGAGCAGCAGGCCATGCAGTTCGGCAGGCGAGACGTTGTGGCCGCTGGCAGTCAGCAGGGTGGCAAAGGCTTGGTACGGGGAATTTGCAATGGTCATGGGCAGCTAGGCGCCAGACGGCGCTATGTCTAGAATGAAGGCCTTGTATCCTACATCGACAGCCCCGCCAAGACCATTAAAGGCTGTCCGCCAGTTCCCACCCATCAGACGAACACGTGGACCCAATGGAAGACACCGACCTGCAAGCGCTGATGGCCAGACTCGAACTGCTGATTGGCCGAGTCGAGCAACTAAAGAGTCAAAACGCACTCTTACTAGCTCAGGAAAAAACCTGGCGCGAGGAACGCGCTCACCTCATTGAAAAAAACGAAATCGCCCGGCGTAAGGTCGAATCGATGATTTCGCGCCTCAAGGCCCTGGAGCAAGACTCATGAGTTCAAGCAATAGCGTCACCGTGCAGATCCTCGACAAAGAGTATTCGATCATCTGCCCGCCGGAAGAACGCAGCAATCTGGTCAGCGCCGCGCGCTATCTCGATGGCAAGATGCGCGAGATCCGCAGCAGCGGCAAAGTCATCGGCGCCGACCGCATCGCCGTAATGGCCGCGTTGAACATCACCCATGACCTGTTGCACAAAGAAGAGCGTCCGGATATCCAGGCCAGCGGTTCGACCCGTGAGCAAGTGCGCGACTTGCTCGATCGTGTCGATCTGGTGCTCGCCGACGAGCAGAGCACCGGCAAGGGCTGATTCGACTGGCGGCTTGAGGTATACTCGCGGCACTCCCTGGGGTGCTTGCCAGTTGACGATGTCCCGGAGCCGATTCGCACTACCCTGGAAGTTGCACGTTGGGCTGGTGTGCATGTCCGCTAGACGGAAAGCCTTAAAGTCTACTGCTTCTTCCACCTTGAACTTTCGGGTTCAAGGGCTGAGTTGACAGCGGTACATCCGGGGAGCCTGATTCGAATCCGATGTCGGTGTGTGCCGACATCGGATTTTTTATGCGTACGTTTTTGCATCCACCTGCCGAAGCCGAACCATGACCGAACCCGCGCTGCTGCCCCGCCCGCAACTCCGCCGCCTGCTGCGCAAGGCGCGCCGCGCCCTGACGCCGAGCGAGCAACGCCAGGCCGCCCAAGGCCTGTTCCGGCAACTGGCGCAAGACCCGCACTTTCGCCGGGCGAAACACATTTCCCTGTACCTGCCCACCGACGGTGAAATCGATCCGCGTCTACTGCTGCGCGAAGCGCAACGCCGGGGCAAGGCGACCTATCTGCCGGTGCTCAGCGCCTGGCCGCGGACCAAGATGGTCTTCCAGCGCATCCGCCCCGGCGAAAAGCTCATCCCCAATCGCTTCCGCATCCTTGAGCCACGGGCCAATCTGGCTCGGCAACGCAAGGTCTGGGCGCTGGATCTGGTGCTGCTACCCTTGGTGGGCTTTGACGATGTCGGCGGACGACTGGGGATGGGCGGCGGCTTTTATGATCGCAGCCTGGCGTACCTGGCGCGGCGCAAAAAGTGGCGCAAGCCGACGCTGCTGGGCCTGGCCCATGAATGTCAGAAGGTCGAGCGGTTGGCGCAGGCAAGCTGGGATGTACCGTTACAAGGCACGGTCACCGACAAGGCGTGGTATTTCGCGGGATAGGACGCCGCGCAGAACAGCGGCGTCGAGCAAGTCGTTTCAGCGTTTGAACGCGGTCGACTGTTGAACCTGTTGCGCCACTTCAATCGGCGCATCGGTCTTGGCGGTCCACAGGCTTTGCGCATAACCGGTGGTTACAACGCCCAGGCCGAACAAAATTACCAAAGTCCATAGCAAATCCGGTTTGCGTTTCATCGATTGCCCCCCTCAAGGCACATCATCACGATGACAGCAGCGGTTTCCATTCGTAGGCCGTGCAGCAGCGTCAAGCTTTAAAGGCCGGCATTTTGCGACAACGTGAACCCGCGCGCAAATGCTGACGTCAACCGACTGTCGGTTTGTCATAAAATTGCCCGACAACCTGCCCAATGACCGCTTCAGGAGCACACCACATGGCCTACTGGCTGATGAAATCAGAGCCCGACGAACTCTCGATCAAGGCTTTGGAGAAGCTCGGCAAAGCGCGCTGGGACGGGGTTCGCAACTATCAGGCACGCAACTTCCTGCGGGCGATGGCGGTGGGCGATGAGTTCTTTTTCTATCATTCCAGTTGCCCGGAGCCGGGGATTGCCGGGATTGGCAAAATAATCGAAGCGGCCTATCCGGATCCGACGGCGCTTGAACCCGAGAGTCATTACTTCGATCCCAAGGCGACGCCGGAGAAAAATGCCTGGAGCGCGATCGATGTGGCGCACGTCGAGACGTTTGCGCGAGTGTTGAAGCTCGATTATCTGAAGCAGCAAACGGCGCTGGCCGAGCTGCCGCTGGTGCAGAAGGGATCGCGATTGTCGGTGATGCCGGTGACGGCGGAGCAGTGGGCGGCGGTGACTGCGCTCAAGCCGTAAGAAATTGCGCGGCTGAAATACAGCTATCGCGAGCAGGCTCACTCCTACAGGGGAACGCATTCCAATTGTAGGAGTGAGCCTGCTCGCGATGGCGCCAGCCCGGACAACACAAGATTTACTGAATGATCAGGTTGTTGAACAACAGATCCTCAACCACCGGTTTGCCGGTCTCGTCATTCATCACTTGCTGGGTCTGCTTCAGCGCTTCCTGACGCAGTTTTTCCTTGCCTTCGATGCTGCCCATCGCCTCGGTGCTCTGCTGGGTAAACAGCGCCACCAGTTGGTTGCGGATCAGCGGCTCGTTGGCCTTGACCAGTTTGGTCGCTTCATCGCCGGTCACGCGCAAGGCCACATCGGCCTTGTAGACCTTGAGCTTCGTCGTGCCGTCCAGCCCATAGTTGCCGACGAACGGCGGGCTCAGGGTGATGTAGTTGACCTTCGGCGCCGCGCCTTCTTTGGCTTCTTCGGCCGAGGCTGCCAGAGGCAGAGACAGGGCCAGCAACAACATGATCCACGCTTTCACAATTCGCTCCTTATCCGGTTTGCGGCCTAGCATAACGACCCGCCGCGCAAGCACAAGCTTATGGCTGACTATCAGGGCCGGGCATGCTCGTTGACCCGTTGATTCACACACCTACACTTATCGGCCATCACTCCCAAAGGAATAGCCCTGATGAAAGCCGTGCTGTGCAAAGCCTTCGGCCCTGCCGAATCGCTGGTGCTGGAAGACGTCGCCAGTCCTGTCGCCAAGAAGAACGAAATCCTGCTGGACGTGCACGCCGCCGGGGTGAACTTCCCGGACACGCTGATCATTGAGGGCAAGTACCAGTTCAAGCCGCCCTTCCCGTTCTCGCCGGGCGGTGAGGCGGCAGGTGTGGTTCGCGAAGTCGGGGAAAAGGTCAGCCATTTGAAGGTCGGCGACCGGGTCATGGCCCTGACCGGCTGGGGCAGTTTCGCCGAGCAGGTCGCCGTTCCCGGCTACAACGTGCTGCCGATTCCTGAGTCGATGGATTTCAACGTCGCTGCCGCCTTCAGCATGACCTACGGCACCTCGATGCATGCGCTCAAGCAGCGCGCCAACCTGCAAGCGGGCGAAACCCTGCTGGTGCTCGGTGCTTCCGGCGGCGTCGGCCTCGCCGCTGTGGAAATCGGCAAAGCCATGGGTGCCCGGGTCATCGCCGCTGCCAGCAGCGCCGAGAAACTCGCGGTGGCTAAAGCGGCTGGTGCCGATGAGCTGATCAACTACAGCGAAAGCAATCTCAAGGACGAAATCAAACGCCTCACCGACGGCCAGGGTGCTGACGTGATTTACGACCCGGTCGGCGGCGACCTGTTCGACCAGGCCATTCGTGCCATCGCCTGGAACGGTCGCTTGCTGGTGGTCGGTTTCGCCAGCGGACGCATCCCGGAACTGCCGGTCAACCTCGCCCTGCTCAAAGGGGCGGCAGTACTTGGGGTGTTCTGGGGCTCTTTCGCCCAGCGCCAGCCGCAGGACAACGCGGCGAATTTCCAGCAACTGTTCGGCTGGTTTGCCGAGGGCAAGCTCAAGCCGCTGGTGTCGCAAGTCTATCCGCTGAGCAATGCGGCGCAGGCGATTGATGATTTGGGCCAGCGTAGAGCCGTAGGCAAGGTGGTGGTCCAGGTGCGCTGATTCCGTAGAGCGATCCGGATCAGGACCCGGATCGCTTTGGTCTTTGAGCTTCACTGCCTTCATGCCTTCCTTTTAGCACGCAGGACTTTTCCCCAAGAGTTGCCTTACTTCGACCCGCCAAACCGCAGAATCCCGCCCAGATGATTATTCCCACAACGTCCTGCGCTTATACCTGAGCGACATGTTCATAAAGGAACGCTCGACAGCTCAAATTTCCGCTGTTTTGCCGACGTGAAGCGGTGCTATTTTCGGTAACGAAACTGTAACATTCGCATCCGCAGTCAAAACAAGAAAACTGGAGCTCTTGAATGTTTGCTTTCTTTCGTCCTGCCGCACATCAGGCTCCATTGCCTGAAGAAAAAATAGACAGCACCTACCGACGCCTGCGCTGGCAGATCTTCGCCGGTATCTTTATCGGCTACGCCGGTTATTACCTGCTGCGCAAAAACTTCTCGCTGGCCATGCCCTACCTGATCGATGAAGGCTACAGCCGGGGCGATCTGGGCCTGGCGATGTCGGCAATCGCCATCGCCTACGGCTTGTCGAAGTTCCTCATGGGCCTGGTGTCCGACCGTTCCAACCCGCGCTTCTTCCTGCCGTTCGGCCTGCTGGTGTCGGCGGGGGTGATGTTCGTTTTCGGTTTCGCGCCTTGGGCAACGTCCAGCGTGACCATGATGTTCATCCTGCTGTTCATCAATGGCTGGGCCCAGGGCATGGGCTGGCCGCCAAGCGGACGGACGATGGTGCACTGGTGGTCGCAGAAGGAACGCGGCGGTGTGGTCTCGGTGTGGAACGTGGCGCATAACGTCGGCGGCGGCCTGATCGGCCCGCTGTTCCTGATCGGCATGGGCCTGTTCAACGATTGGCACGCGGCGTTCTATGTGCCGGCTGCCGTGGCGCTGGGCGTGGCGGTATTCGCCTTCATCACCATGCGCGACACCCCGCAATCGGTGGGCCTGCCGCCAATCGAGCAATACAAGAACGATTACCCGGAAGGCTACGATGCCAGCCACGAAGACGAATTCAGCGCCAAGGAAATCTTCGTCAAATACGTGCTGCGCAACAAAATGCTCTGGTACATCGCGCTGGCCAACGTCTTCGTCTATCTGCTGCGCTACGGCGTACTGGACTGGGCGCCGACCTATCTGAAGGAAGCCAAGGGTTTCACCGTGGATAAAACCTCGTGGGCCTATTTCTTCTATGAGTGGGCGGGTATCCCGGGCACGCTGCTGTGCGGCTGGATGTCGGACAAGATCTTCCGTGGCAACCGTGGCCTGACCGGCATGGTGTTCATGGCACTGGTGACAGTTGCCACACTGGTTTACTGGCTCAATCCGGCCGGCAACCCGATGGTCGACATGATCGCGCTGCTGTCGATCGGCTTCCTGATCTACGGCCCGGTGATGCTGATCGGTTTGCAGGCGCTGGAACTGGCACCGAAGAAGGCCGCAGGCACCGCAGCGGGCTTCACCGGTCTGTTCGGTTATCTGGGTGGTTCGGTCGCGGCCAGTGCGGCTATGGGCTACACCGTTGACCATTTCGGCTGGGATGGCGGCTTTGTGTTGCTGGTGAGCGCTTGCCTGCTGGCGATGGCCTTCCTTGCGCCAACACTATGGCACAAGCAAGTCGCCAGTCAGAGCCGCGAAGCGGTCGCCTGATCACTGTGTGACTTACAGCGCTTGAGCCGCGCCTCCAGATTGCGGTCTGGCATGGCGTGGCTGCGCAGGGCGTGGGCGGTCTGCTCGACATAATCGCGAGTGGTGCCGTAACGCCCGCAAGCGCTTGCGAACACCTGGCTCAGCACATGATCCGGCAAGTTGCCGGCATAGCTGGGCAGGTGTCGCTCCAGAACGAATCCCAAGGCCTGTACCCGAGTGCCATCTTCGAGCCGGCAATTGAGCCAGTGCGGGCGATAGGAAGGGAACGGCATTTCACGTTTCCACAGGGCATACAGCGCGGTATCGAGATTGTCTTCCGGCAAACGGTAGGCAAAACCGCTGCAGGAACCGCCGCGATCCAGACCAAATACCAGACCGGGCATTTCCGGCGTACCACGGTGCTCATGGGACCAGAGGTACAAGCCGCGATGATAGCCATGCACACGACCGCGCATGCGCTCGACCGCTGTGCATTCCGGTCGCCAGATCAGCGAGCCATACGCGAACAGCCACACCGGCCCGCCCTTGTGGCGCGCCATGGTCGATTGCATGGAAGCGAGAAGTTGTTCGTGCGTCAGCTGCGGCCCAAGATCGAGTCGCGGAGGGTAAGCCAGGTTCAGAATTGCGTTTTCAATGGCGCTCATGGCGAATAGCGTTCAGCTCCCCGCGGGTGAAGAATTACTTAATAGAACGCACCGCTGTAACAGTAAGGCACATATGTTTAAGGCAAATTAAGTGCCACTGATTAATTGCCTGATTGATATATAACCTAGCGGTATTTATGCAATTACTTAAATACCGATCGGCTATATGCAGAGTTATAACGCATTACCAGCGCTACGCATAAAACCAAGGTGGGAGCGAGCTTGCTCGCGAAAGCGATCTGTCAGTCGACATCAATGGTGACTGCCAAACCGCATTCGCGAGCAAGCTCGCTCCCACATTTTCAAGAGCGCGGGGCGTATGCGAACACGTCGGCGCGCATCTGGTGCGCATCCATTCCCGCGTCGACCAGCGCGTCCAGCGTGCCGTAGACCATGGCGGGCGAACCGCTGGCATAGACGTGCAACGGTTTCAGATCAGGGAAGTCCTCGCAAACCGCTTCATGCAGCATGCCGCAGCGCCCTTCCCAGCCGCACTGATCGCTGACCACCTTGTGCAGAAACAGGTTGGGCAGTTTCAGCCATTCGTCCCAATGTTCGATCTGGTAGAAATCCTCCGGGCGGCGCACCCCCCAGTACAGATGCACCGGATGCTTGAAGCCTTCAGCGCGGCAATGTTCGATCAGGCTGTGAATCTGGCCCATGCCGGTACCGGCGGCGACCAGCACCAGCGGGCCGTCGGGCAATTCGGCAAGATGGGTGTCGCCGAACGGCAGTTCGACGCGCACCAGCGTGTTGCGTTGCAGTTGCTCGATCAGGCTCAGTGCACTGGCTTCGCGCGCCAGCACGTGAATTTCCAGATCGCGCCCGCCATGGGGCGCCGAAGCCATGGAAAATGCTGATTTCTCGCCGCTCTCGCGCTCGATCATCAGGTACTGGCCGGCGTGATAGCGCGGCGGTTTGCCCGCCGGCGCACGCAGACGCACCCGCCAGGTATCGCCACCGACCTCACGGCATTCAATGACCTGACAGGACAGGCTGCGCACCGGCAACTCGCCCAGCGCCAGCACGCCATCCCAGAGCAGCACGCAGTCTTCCAGCGGCTCGGCGATACAGGTGTAGAACTCGCCATGATCGTGCACGTTGCCCGCCTGTTCGACGCGGCCTTCCACCAGCAGCGCCGCACACACGTGACAATTACCGTTGCGGCAGCTTTGCGGGCAGTCGTAGCCCAGGCGCCGCGCGCCGTCGAGAATCCGCTCACCGGGCCGTATCTCAAGCACTGCTCCGGAGGGCTGCAAGGTTACACGCATCAATCTATTCCTAATTGATTCCATATGGCATCGATCCGCTGGGTAACGGCGTCGTCCTTGACAATCACACGGCCCCACTCGCGAGTGGTCTCGCCCGGCCACTTGTGGGTGGCGTCCAGGCCCATCTTCGAACCCAGGCCGGAAATCGGCGAGGCGAAGTCGAGATAGTCGATGGGCGTGTTATCGATCATCACCGTATCGCGCTTGGGGTCCATGCGTGTGGTGATGGCCCAGATCACATCATTCCAGTCACGGGCGTTGATATCGTCGTCGGTGACGATAACGAACTTGGTGTACATGAACTGTCGCAAAAACGACCAGACACCGAGCATCACGCGCTTGGCATGCCCCGGATATGACTTCTTCATGGTCACGATGGCCATGCGGTACGAGCAGCCTTCCGGCGGCAGGTAAAAGTCGGTGATCTCCGGGAACTGCTTTTGCAGGATCGGCACGAACACTTCGTTGAGTGCCACGCCGAGAATCGCCGGCTCATCCGGCGGACGACCGGTGTAGGTGCTGTGGTAGATCGGCTTGATCCGGTGAGTGATGCGCTCGACGGTGAACACCGGGAAGCTGTCGACTTCGTTGTAGTAACCGGTGTGGTCGCCGTAGGGGCCTTCATCGGCCATCTCGCCCGGATGAATCACGCCTTCAAGGATGATCTCGGCGGTGGCCGGCACCTGCAGATCGTTGCCACGGCACTTGACCAGTTCGGTGCGGTTGCCACGCAGCAGACCGGCGAAGGCGTATTCGGAGAGGCTGTCCGGGACGGGCGTCACCGCACCGAGAATGGTCGCCGGGTCGGCGCCAAGCGCCACGGACACCGGGAACGGCTGGCCCGGGTGCTTCTCGCACCACTCGCGAAAATCAAGGGCACCGCCACGGTGGCTGAGCCAGCGCATGATCACCTTGTTGCGGCCGATCACCTGCTGGCGGTAGATGCCGAGGTTCTGGCGCTCCTTGTTCGGACCTTTGGTGACGGTGAGACCCCAAGTGATCAGCGGGCCGACGTCGCCGGGCCAGCAGGTCTGCACTGGCAGCATCGCCAGATCGACGTCGTCGCCTTCGATGACGACTTCCTGGCACACCGCATCTTTGACGACTTTCGGCGCCATCGAGATGATCTTGCGGAAAATCGGCAGCTTCGACCACGCGTCCTTCAAGCCCTTCGGCGGCTCCGGCTCCTTGAGGAAGGCCAGCAGCTTGCCGATTTCGCGCAGTTCGCTGACCGACTCGGCGCCCATGCCCATGGCCACGCGCTCGGGGGTGCCGAACAGGTTGCCGAGCACCGGAATGTCGTAGCCCGTGGGCTTTTCGAACAACAGCGCCGGCCCCTTGGCCCGCAGCGTGCGGTCGCACACCTCGGTCATCTCCAGCACCGGCGAGACGGGAATCTGGATGCGTTTCAACTCTCCGCGCTGCTCAAGCTGCTGCACGAAATCCCGAAGATCCTTGAATTTCATTGACGATGGCACCCTCAAAATAGGCGTACATCCTACCTGCTCTGACGGGCAAACAGCAGCCCGTCAGTGCCCGGCACCACTCAATTTTGGCTTGCGCCCAGCAGCATCGGCGCAAACAGCGGACTCAGCCGCGCGCTGCCGGCGTCGGAAAGGTGATCGGCGTCCTTGTACTGCGAGTGGCCATCGACATCAATCATGCACAGGCCGTCCTTGCACATCAGCGGCGTCGGGTCGATGACGTGCACACCGGCATCCGCTGCATTCATCGAGCCGAACAGCTCAGTGAAGAATTGCTGGCGAGCCAGATGTTCGCCGAGCGGGCGACCCAGGCCTTCTGCCGAACGGCCGATGCGCGCCAGGCTGGTCAGGCGACTGATGTAGCTCTTGTGCTGCAGCGGTACTTCCTTGAACAGCCAGACCTGCACGCCAGCCTCGCGCAGCTCGCCGACCTGCGCCTTGATCGCGGCCGCCATGCGCTTCTCGGACTGCGCAACATTGCGCGAAGGATCGAGCAGGAACTGCTTGTCGCCGTCGCCGTCCTCGCGGCCGTAGACATACAAACTCCAGTTTGCCGCCAGCACCACGTCCTTGATGCCCAGTTCGCGGACCAATTGCATGTTGCGCTGGTTGAATTGCTTGCACTGCGGGCGCAAGGCGTCATCGATGATCGGCGGGCATCCCGTGAGGCTGTAAAGCCACACTGGCTGACCGTCACGCTGGCTATTGCCTTCGATGGCCGGCAGCAGTGCAGCGGTATGACTGTCGCCCCAGAACATCTTCGTCGGGGCAATCTTCTGATCGCCGCCCACGCGACACGCCTTGTCCAGCGTCTTGTCCTTGCTCATGTGCATGCATTTCATTTGCCCGGCGTTCCATTCCTGGGACTGCGCATATTCGAGGGCCTTGCCGCTCAGACGCTCAGGCACGCCGTCCGCCGAACGGATGGCCGAGCCGACCACGGCCAGCGCAGTAATGGAAACCAGCCCCCCGACCAGCACCGAGTTACGGCTGGCAAACACGCGCTTCTCGCGAAACGGCAGCTCGACATAACGCAGGCTCAGCCACGCCAGCGCCACTGCCAGCGCAATCCAGCCAACAGCTTCCAGCGGTTGAATGCCATCGATGGAGATGGCGTTGGCATACACATAAATCGGCCAATGCCAGAGGTACAGCGAGTAGGACAACAGACCGATCCACACCATCGGTCGCAGGCTCAACAGCTGGCCCGCGAGGGTCGGGCCACGTGCGCCCGACCAGATCAATGCAGTCGTACCGAGCACCGGCAACAACGCTGCCCAACCCGGAAACACCGTGGTTTTATCAAAGGTGAACACCGCCAGCAGCACCGCCGCCAGTCCGGCCAGGCCGACCGTTTGCCGTACCCAAAGCCGCGGCGCGTGCTTTGCTGCCGGCAGTACCGCGAGCATGGCGCCGCAGAGCAGTTCCCAGGCGCGGGTCGGCAGCGAGAAGAAAGCGAATTCCGGGCGGCGCTCGATGTAAACGATGTTCAGCCCAAACGACACCAGCAGCACCGCGAACAGCATCCAGCGCCAGTGCCGGACATAACGCATCAACAGCACCATCATTAGCGGGAAGAAGATGTAGTACTGCTCTTCTACCGCCAGCGACCAGGTATGCAGCAACGGTTTCAGATCCGACGCCGGCTCGAAATAGCCGTCTTCGCGCATGAACAGGATGTTGGAAATGAACAGCGACTGGTAACGAATCGTCCGTCCCAGATCGGACAGGTCCTTGGCGGTCAGCAACAGCCAGCCCAGCGCCAGCGTCACCACTACCACCAACGTCAGCGCCGGCAGAATGCGCCGGGCACGACGGCTCCAGAAATCGAGAAAGCTGAAGCGCTGCGCACTGATTTCACGGAACAGGATCGAGGTGATCAGAAAACCGGAAATGACGAAGAAAACGTCGACGCCGACAAAGCCGCCGCTGAATGTAGTGAATCCGAAATGAAACAGCACGACGGGAAGTACCGCGAGTGCGCGTAAACCGTCGATATCACGGCGATTGCCAAACGTGTGCATGTAAAACCTTACCTGTTCTGGATACAGAGTCCCTTGAAGGCGCGAAGTTAGCAGCCGCACAAGCTTCAATCCAGATACAAATAAAATCGCAGGCAAAAAAAAGCGCCCCTCGCGGGACGCCTTTTTCAACGACTTGCTGTTACTTGCGCTTCATCGACAAGAAGAACTCGTCGTTGGTCTTGGTCGTTTTCAGCTTGTCGACCAGGAACTCGATGGCGGCGATTTCGTCCATCGGGTGCAGCAGCTTGCGCAGAATCCACATGCGCTGCAGCTCGTCATCGGCGGTCAGCAACTCTTCGCGGCGAGTGCCGGAACGGTTGATGTTGATGGCCGGGAACACACGTTTCTCGGCGATCCTGCGATCCAGAGGCAGCTCCATGTTGCCGGTACCCTTGAACTCTTCGTAGATCACTTCGTCCATCTTCGAGCCGGTTTCAACCAGCGCGGTGGCGATAATGGTCAGCGAGCCGCCTTCTTCGATGTTGCGCGCCGCACCGAAGAAACGCTTCGGCTTCTCCAGGGCGTGGGCATCGACACCACCGGTCAGGACCTTGCCGGAGCTCGGGATCACGGTGTTGTAGGCACGGGCCAGACGGGTGATGGAGTCGAGCAGGATCACCACGTCTTTCTTGTGTTCGACCAGGCGCTTGGCCTTCTCGATGACCATTTCAGCCACTTGCACGTGACGGGTCGGCGGCTCGTCGAACGTCGAGGCGACCACTTCGCCGCGCACGGTGCGCTGCATTTCGGTCACTTCTTCCGGACGCTCGTCGATCAACAGCACGATCAGATGAACTTCAGGGTTGTTACGGGCGATGTTCGCGGCGATGTTCTGCAGCATGATCGTCTTGCCGGCTTTCGGCGGCGCCACGATCAGGCCACGCTGGCCTTTGCCGATCGGCGCGCACAGGTCGATCACACGGCCGGTCAAGTCTTCGGTGGAACCGTTACCGGCTTCCATCTTCATGCGCACGGTCGGGAACAGCGGCGTCAGGTTCTCGAAGAGAATCTTGTTCTTCGCGTTCTCCGGACGATCGAAGTTGATCGTGTCGACCTTGAGCAGGGCGAAATACCGCTCACCTTCCTTCGGAGGGCGAATCTTGCCAACGATGGTGTCACCGGTGCGCAAGTTGAAGCGGCGGATCTGGCTTGGCGAGACGTAGATATCGTCAGGGCCGGCCAGGTAGGAAGCGTCTGCGGAGCGCAGGAAGCCGAAGCCGTCCTGGAGAATCTCCAGCACGCCATCACCGGAGATTTCCTCGCCGCTCTTGGCGTGCTTTTTCAGCAGGGAGAAAATCACGTCCTGCTTGCGCGAACGGGCCATATTTTCTATGCCCATCTGTTCGGCCAATTCGAGCAGTTCGGTAATCGGCTTTTGCTTGAGTTCAGTCAGATTCATATAGGAATGACGTAATCATTTATGGAGGGGGGAAATTAAGCTTTTGGCTTAATGAGGCCGCGCCGCGGAGAAGGCGACAGGATCGCGAACTAATTCGAAAAGGAGTGCGTCGGCGACGGCTAGCAGGGGGCAGTGGAGAAACCAGTGCGGGGCCGAATGTACCACCTGAGTTTCGGAGCGTCTAGCCCTGAATACGCAAAAAGCCCCGCGAATTGCGGGGCTTTTGTTCAGCGTTTTACTGCGACGCTTAGATGTTGGCGTCGAGGAAAGCCGCCAGTTGCGACTTCGACAGGGCGCCGACCTTGGTCGCTTCAACGTTGCCGTTCTTGAACAGCATCAGCGTCGGGATACCGCGCACGCCATGCTTGGCCGGGGTTTCCTGGTTTTCGTCGATGTTCAGTTTGGCGACGGTCAGCTTGCCTTTGTAGGTCTCGGCAATCTCGTCCAGAACCGGTGCGATCATTTTGCAAGGGCCGCACCATTCAGCCCAGTAGTCGACCAGGACAGCGCCTTCGGCCTTGAGTACGTCGGCTTCGAAGCTAGCGTCGCTAACGTGTTTGATCAGATCGCTGCTCATGGAATTCTCCAGGTTGTAAGCAAAAAAACGTGGCCCATCATAGCCGCCCTTCCCTTGTTCAGGAAGTCGCAGATGATTGAGTGTTGCTATGGCCCCTGATGAGTTTCGGTATAGCTCAAATCACCCGGCGACGGGAGCGATGAAGGCGATTCCGGTACGCAGGGCCGCATTGCGCACGTGTTCCTGCATGGCTTTTTGCGCAGCCGCCGACGCACGGCGGGCCAGAGCGCGGAGGATCTTGCGGTGTTCCTGCCAGGTTTCCATGGCGCGCTCGGCGCGGATGAACGGCAGTTTCTGGCTTTCGAGAAAGATTTCGGCGCTGGCGGTGAGGATGCTCAGCATCGCCTGATTACCACTGGCCAGCAGGATGCGCCGATGGAATTCGAAGTCGAGTTTCGCCGCCGCTTCGAAGTCGCCGCCGCGCAATTGCTCGCGCATCGCCGCGACGTTGTCTTCCAGCGCATCCAGATCAAACGTGCTCAACGTGGTCGCTGCTAGCCCTGCGGCAAAGCCCTCCAGCGCGTAGCGCAGCTGGAAGATGTCCAGCGGCGAGGCCTGCTCCGCGAACGGCCAGCCCGGCGCTTCGCCGCGCGGCAGCTCCACCGGCGACTGCACAAACACGCCCTTGCCCGGTTGAATACTGACCACGCCCAACGCGCTCAGCGACGACAACGCCTCACGCAGCGATGCCCGGCTGACGCCCAGTTGCAGCGCCAGATCCCGTTGCGAAGGCAAGGCAGCGCCAGCGCCGAAGCCCTGTTCGGTGATCAGTTTGCGGATCGCTTGCAGCGCCACTTCGGGTACGGCGCGGGAGATCGAATTCATGGTTTGCGGACGCGTCAGGGCCAAGGTGCGGCTAGTTGTAAAGCTATTCGCCGAGTCCGGCAAGTCGTGCCCCAGCGGGGTTCGGCGCGCACCGTCGATGCGCCATCGCAGTGCGAAATGCGACCTGACTGTTCAGACCAGTAAGACCGAACGAAGCCGCTGATACCGCGGCTTGCGCAGGCGAATGCCACGCGTTGGCACGGCCCATGCTCTGTCCGATCGCAGAAACCACTTCCCGCCGATCCGGAGATTGTCCATGACCCAGCGTTACAGCGCCCTCCTCGCTTCCCTGTTTGCCGGCCTGCTGCTGTGCCAGGCTCCCGCTCATGCCGACGGTCTGGACGACGTGGTCAAACGCGGCACGCTGAAAGTTGCCGTGCCTCAGGATTTCCCGCCGTTCGGCTCGGTCGGCCCGGACATGAAGCCGCGCGGACTGGACATCGACACGGCGAAACTGCTCGCTGACCAGCTCAAGGTCAAACTGGAGCTGACCCCGGTCAACAGCACCAACCGCATCCCGTTCCTCACCACCGGCAAGGTCGATCTGGTGATCTCCAGCCTCGGCAAAAACGCCGAGCGCGAGAAAGTCATCGATTTCTCCCGCGCCTACGCGCCGTTCTACCTCGCTGTGTTCGGCCCGCCAGACGCTGCGATCACCAGCCTCGACGATCTCAAAGGCAAAACCATCAGCGTCACCCGTGGCGCCATTGAAGACATCGAACTGAGCAAAGTCGCCCCCGAAGGCGTGACCATCAAACGCTTCGAGGACAACAACTCGACCATTGCCGCCTACCTCGCCGGCCAAGTCGATCTGATCGCCAGCGGCAACGTGGTGATGGTCGCCATCAGCGAGAAGAACCCGAAGCGCGTGCCAGCGCTGAAAGTGAAGCTCAAGGATTCGCCGGTCTACGTCGGTGTGAACAAGAACGAAGCGGCGCTGCTGGCCAAGGTCAACGACATCCTCAACACCGCCAAGGCTGACGGCGCACTGGAAAAGAACTCGCAGACCTGGCTGAAAGAGCCGCTGCCGGCCGATCTCTGATCGACTGCGCGGGAGACCTTCATGGCTTATCAGTTCGATTTCCTGCCGGTGGTGGAAAACACCGACCTGCTGCTGCGTGGCGCACTGTTCACCCTTGAGCTGACCGCCATCGGCGCGTTGCTCGGGGTGGGCGTGGGCATTGTCGGGGCGCTGGTGCGGGCTTGGCATATCCGCCCGTTCTCGGCGATTTTCGGCGTATACGTCGAGTTGATCCGCAACACGCCGTTTCTGGTGCAGTTGTTTTTCATCTTCTTCGGTCTGCCGTCGCTCGGCGTGCAAATCTCCGAGTGGCAGGCGGCGGTGCTGGCAATGGTGATCAACCTCGGCGCCTATTCGACCGAGATCATTCGTGCCGGCATCCAGGCGATCCCCCGTGGGCAACTGGAGGCCGCCGCAGCCTTGGCCATGACGCGCTTCGAAGCGTTCCGCCACGTGGTGCTGCTGCCGGCGCTGGGCAAGGTCTGGCCGGCGCTGAGCAGCCAGATCATCATCGTCATGCTCGGTTCGGCGGTGTGCTCGCAGATCGCCACGGAAGAACTGAGCTTCGCCGCGAACTTCATTCAGTCGCGCAACTTCCGCGCCTTTGAGACCTATGCGCTGACCACGCTGATCTACCTGTGCATGGCGCTGCTGATCCGCCAATTGCTCAACTGGTTCGGTCGCCGGTTCATCGCCAGGAGCAGCCAATGAGCGACTTCACTTTCTGGGACATCCTGCGCAACCTGCTCACCGGCCTGCAATGGACGCTGGCGCTGTCGCTGGTGGCGTTCATTGGTGGCGGCCTCGTCGGGCTGCTGATTCTGGTGATGCGCATCTCGAAAAACACCTTGCCGAGCAGCATCGCCCGCACCTGGATCGAGCTGTTCCAGGGCACGCCATTATTGATGCAACTGTTTCTGGTGTTCTTCGGCGTAGCCCTGGCCGGGATCGAGATTTCGCCGTGGATGGCCGCGGCGATCGCCCTGACCCTGTTCACCAGCGCCTATCTGGCGGAGATCTGGCGCGGTTGCGTCGAGGCCATTCCCCACGGCCAGTGGGAAGCCTCCTCGAGCCTGGCGCTCAATCCGCTTGAGCAACTGCGCTACGTGATCCTGCCGCAGGCGCTGCGCATCGCTGTGGCGCCAACCGTGGGCTTCTCGGTGCAAGTGGTCAAAGGCACGGCGGTGACGTCGATTATCGGTTTCACCGAGCTGACCAAGACCGGCGGCATGCTCGCCAACGCCACGTTCGAACCGTTCATGGTCTACGGCCTCGTCGCCCTCGGCTACTTCCTGCTCTGCTACCCCCTGTCCCTCAGTGCGCGCTACCTGGAAAGGAGACTGCATGCCTCTGCTTAGAATTTCCGCCCTGCATAAATACTACGGCGATCATCACGTGCTCAAAGGCATCGACCTCAGCGTCGAGGAAGGCCAGGTCGTGGCAATCATCGGCCGCAGCGGCTCGGGCAAGTCCACGTTGCTACGCACCCTCAATGGTCTGGAGTCGATCAACGACGGCGTGATCGAAGTCGACGGCGAATACCTCGACGCCGCCCGTGCCGATCTGCGCAGCCTGCGGCAGAAAGTCGGCATGGTGTTCCAGCAGTTCAACCTGTTCCCACACCTGACCGTGGGCGAGAACGTCATGCTGGCGCCGCAAGTGGTGCAGAAAGTGCCGAAGGCCAAGGCCGCGCAATTGGCGCGCGAGATG
The DNA here is from genome assembly GCF_014268555.1 of Pseudomonas sp. SWRI111. Classification (NCBI taxonomy): domain Bacteria; kingdom Pseudomonadati; phylum Pseudomonadota; class Gammaproteobacteria; order Pseudomonadales; family Pseudomonadaceae; genus Pseudomonas; species Pseudomonas sp. SWRI111. The sequence goes on from NZ_JABWQQ010000002.1 coordinate 26,010, forward strand.
CTTGAACGTGTCGGTCTGGGGGAAAAATTCGATGCCTTTCCGGACCGGTTGTCTGGCGGTCAGCAGCAGCGCGTGGCAATCGCCCGGGCGTTGGCGATGTCGCCGAAAGTCCTGTTATGCGATGAAATCACCTCGGCGCTCGACCCGGAACTGGTCAACGAAGTGCTCAGCGTGGTGCGGCAACTGGCGAAGGAAGGCATGACCTTGATCATGGTCACCCACGAAATGCGCTTTGCCCGGGAAGTAGGCGACAAACTGGTGTTCATGCACCACGGCAAGGTGCATGAGGTGGGGGATCCGAAGGTGCTGTTTGCCAATCCGCAGACGGCCGAGCTGGCGAACTTTATTGGCACAGTGGAAGCGACAGCCTGAAAACTCTCCGGTGTCGAGGCGGGCGCCTTCGCGAGCAGGCTCGCTCCCACATTGGAATGCATTCCAATGGGATCAAAGCAAACCCCAAGCAGTACGCATTGCCATGTGGGAACGAGCCTGCTCGCGAATGGCCGCGCTGCGGTGTCAAGCTTGCTGCGCAGGATCAACGGTTTGAACCGTGTGCGTTGGCGCCAGCGTTTGATCGTGGCACGATGGCGGGGTTATCGACCGAGACCCCCTGACCATGCCGCAATCCCAAGCCAAGAATCTGTCCCTGATCGCCGCAATCGACCTGGGCTCCAACAGCTTTCACATGGTCGTGGCCAAGGCCCAGAACGGCGAAATCCGCATTCTTGAGCGCCTCGGCGAAAAGGTGCAACTGGCCGCGGGCATCGACGACGCGCGCCAGCTCAACGAAGAATCGATGCAGCGCGGCCTCGATTGCCTCAAGCGTTTTGCCCAACTGATCAACGGTATGCCGCTCGGCGCCGTGCGCATTGTCGGCACTAACGCCCTGCGCGAAGCGCGCAACCGCGGCGAATTCATCCGCCGTGCCGAAGAAATCCTCGGCCATCCGGTGGAAGTCATTTCCGGTCGTGAAGAAGCGCGACTGATTTACCTCGGCGTGTCGCACACCCTCGCCGACACCCCCGGCAAACGCCTGGTGGCCGATATCGGCGGCGGCAGTACCGAGTTCATTATCGGCCAGCGTTTCGAGCCGTTGCTGCGTGAAAGCCTGCAAATGGGTTGCGTGAGCTTTACCCAGCGCTACTTCAAGGACGGCAAGATCACCCCCGCGCGCTACGCCCAGGCCTATACGGCGGCGCGGCTGGAGATCATGAGCATCGAGCACGCCCTGCACCGCCTGACCTGGGATGAAGCCATCGGCTCCTCGGGCACCATTCGCGCCATCGGCCTGGCGTTGAAGGCCGGCGGACACGGCACAGGCGAAGTCAATGCCGAAGGCCTGGCCTGGCTCAAGCGCCGGCTGTTCAAACTGGGCGACGTCGACAAGATCGACTTCGAAGGCATCAAGCCTGACCGCCGGACCATTTTCCCGGCGGGCCTGGCGATTCTCGAAGCGATTTTCGACGCCCTCGAACTGCAACGCATGGACCACTGCGACGGCGCCCTGCGTGAAGGCGTGCTGTACGACCTGCTCGGCCGCCATCATCACGAAGACGTGCGCGAACGCACCCTGACCTCGCTGATGGAGCGTTACCACGTCGACCTGGAACAAGCCGCGCGGGTGGAACGCAAAGCCCTGCATGCGTTCGACCAGGTCGCGGTGGATTGGGAGCTGGACGACGGCATCTGGCGCGAACTGCTGGGCTGGGCGGCGAAAGTGCACGAAGTCGGCCTCGACATCGCCCACTACCACTACCACAAGCACGGCGCCTACCTGATTGAGCACTCGGACCTCGCCGGCTTCTCCCGCGAAGACCAGCAAATGCTCGCCCTGCTGGTGCGCGGCCACCGACGCAACATTCCCAAAGACAAGTTTGCCGAATTCGGCGACGACGGCATCAAGCTGATCCGCCTGTGCGTGCTGCTACGCTTTGCCATCCTGTTCCACCACATTCGTGGTACTCAGGCGATGCCGCAGGTGGTGCTGCACGCCAATGGCGACAGGCTGGAAGTGGAATTCCCGGAGAACTGGCTGGAAGAAAACCAACTGACCCAGGCGGATTTCGGCCTCGAGGCAGATTGGCTGACGCGGGTCGGCATCGTCCTCACGGTTCACTGACACTGATTGTGGCGAGGGGATTTATCCCCGTTGGGGCGCGGAGCGACCCTTTCTTTGATCAAACCGGGCCTGCTGCGCAGGCCAACGGGGATAAATCCCCTCGCCACAGGTTGAATCAGTGCAGGCACAAAAAAGGCGATCCCGAGGGATCGCCTTTTTTAGTGCGCTGACGGTCAGCTGCTCACCGGCAATATCGGACTGCCCAACCGCTCCAGCAACGTCGCCTGCGCACTGCGCGGGTTCTGGTTGCCGGTTGGCGTGTTGCGGATGTAGCGGCCATCCGACTGCAAGCTCCAGCTGTGGGTGTTGTCGGTCAGGTACAGCTCCAGCTCTTTCTTGACCCGGGTCAGCAGCTTCTTGCCCTCGACCGGGAAGCACGTCTCGACACGCTTGTCGAGGTTGCGCTCCATCCAGTCGGCGCTGGAGAGGAACATCTGCTCCTCGCCGCCGTTGAGGAAGTAGAACACTCGGGTGTGTTCCAGGAAGCGGCCGATGATCGAGCGCACGTGAATGTTGTGCGAGACCCCGGCGATGCCCGGACGCAGGCAGCACATGCCGCGCACCACCAGATCGATACGCACGCCCGACTGGCTGGCCTTGTACAGCGCGCGGATGATCTTCGGATCGGTCAGCGAGTTGAACTTGGCGATGATGTGCGCCGGTTTGCCTTCAACGGCGAACTGGGTTTCGCGGGCAATCATGTCGAGCATGCCCTTCTTCAGGGTGAACGGCGCATGCAGCAGCTTTTTCATGCGCAGCGTCTTGCCCATGCCAATCAACTGGCTGAACAGTTTGCCAACGTCTTCGCACAAGGCGTCGTCGGAGGTCAGCAGGCTGTAATCGGTGTACAGCTTGGCGTTACCGGCGTGATAGTTACCGGTGCCGAGGTGCGCGTAGCGGACAATCTCACCGGCCTCACGACGCAGGATCAGCATCATCTTGGCGTGGGTCTTGAAACCGACCACGCCGTAGATCACCACCGCACCGGCTGCTTGCAGACGGCTGGCCAATTGCAGGTTGGACTCTTCGTCGAAACGCGCACGCAACTCGATGACCGCCGTGACTTCCTTGCCGTTACGCGCGGCATCCACCAGCGCATCGACGATCTCGGAGTTGGCCCCGGAACGGTACAGCGTTTGCCGTACGGCGAGCACATGCGGATCTTTCGCCGCCTGACGCAGCAGGTCGACTACTGGCGTGAACGACTCGAACGGGTGCAGCAAGAGAATGTCCTGCTTGCTGACCACGCTGAAAATGTTTTCGCTGTTCTGCAGCAGTTTCGGGATCTGCGGGGTGAACGGCGTGTATTGCAGCTCCGGATGGCTGTCCAGGCCGGTGATGCTGAACAGACGCGTCAGGTTGACCGGGCCATTGACCTGGTACAGCTCGGTCTCGCTCAGGTTGAACTGCTTGAGCAGGTAGTCCGACAGGTGTTTCGGGCAGGTGTCGGCGACTTCCAGCCGCACTGCATCACCGTAACGCCGCGAGAACAGTTCACCACGCAGCGCGCGGGCCAGGTCTTCGACGTCTTCGGAGTCGAGCGCCAGGTCGGCGTTTCGAGTCAGACGGAACTGGTAGCAACCTTTTACCTTCATGCCCTGGAACAGGTCGTCGGCATGGGCGTGGATCATCGACGAGAGGAATACATAGTTGTCGCCGGGGCCGCCGACTTCTTCCGGTACCTTGATGATCCGCGGCAGCAGGCGCGGGGCCGGAATAATCGCCAGACCGGAATCGCGACCGAAGGCGTCGATACCTTCGAGCTCGACGATGAAGTTAAGGCTCTTGTTCACCAACAACGGAAACGGGTGCGTAGGGTCGAGACCGATCGGGGTGATGATCGGCGCAATCTCGTCGCGGAAGTAGCGGCGCACCCAGGTTTTGAGCTTGGTCGTCCAGTTGCGCCGACGGATGAAGCGCACCTGATGCTTTTCCAGCTCTGGCAGGAGGATGTCGTTGAGGATCGCGTATTGGCGGTCCACATGGCCGTGGACCAGATCGCTGATCCGCGCCAGCGCCTGATGCGGCTGCAGACCATCAGCGCCGGCCTGCTCACGGGCGAAGGTGATCTGCTTTTTCAGCCCGGCGACGCGGATCTCGAAGAATTCGTCGAGGTTGCTGGAGAAGATCAGCAGGAACTTCAGTCGCTCCAGTAACGGATAGGACTCGTCCAGCGCCTGTTCCAGCACGCGGATGTTGAACTGCAATTGCGAAAGCTCGCGATGGATGTACAGGCTGCTGTCATCCAGACCGGGAATGGCGATCGCCGGCACCGCCGCAACCGGTTCGGCCGCCGGCGCGGGTGGCGCTGGCTCCAGTTCCGGCGGGGTTTCGGTGACTTGCTCGACCACCGGCTGAGCTTCTTTTACGGCAACTTCAGTGAGTCCTTCGGTATTCATGGAATGTTCCTGGGAGGGCTATTTCTGCTCTCGTAACAATTGAGCGGCACGAACGGCAAAGTAAGTCAGGATGCCATCTGCACCGGCACGTTTAAAGGCGGTCAATGATTCGAGAATCACCGCTTCGCTCAACCAGCCATTCTGGATCGCTGCCATGTGCATGGCGTATTCGCCACTGACCTGATAGACGAAGGTCGGCACCTTGAAGGCATCTTTGACCCGAAAAAGAATGTCCAGGTACGGCATGCCCGGTTTGACCATGACCATGTCCGCGCCTTCAGACAAGTCCGCGCCGACTTCGTGCAGCGCTTCGTCGCTGTTGGCCGGGTCCATCTGATAAGAGGCCTTGTTCGCTTTGCCGAGGTTCGACGCCGAACCCACGGCGTCGCGGAACGGGCCGTAATAGGCGCTGGCGTACTTCGCCGAGTAGGCCATGATCCGCACGTTGACGTGGCCGGCGACTTCCAGCGCTTCACGAATGGCCTGGATGCGACCGTCCATCATGTCCGACGGCGCGACGACCTGCGCGCCGGCGTCGGCGTGGGACAACGCCTGGCGCACCAGTGCGTCAACGGTGATGTCGTTCTGCACGTAGCCGTCGGCGTCGAGAATGCCGTCCTGACCGTGGGTGGTAAATGGATCGAGCGCCACGTCGGTGATCACGCCCAGTTCCGGGAAGCGCTCACGCAACGCGCGGGTGGCGCGCTGGGCGATGCCGTCGGGATTCCAGGCTTCGGCGGCGTCGAGGGATTTCAGTTGCGGCGGTGTGACCGGGAACAGCGCCAGCGCCGGAATGCCCAGCTCGACCCATTGGGCGGCTTCTTCCAGCAGCAGATCGATGGTCAAACGCTCCACACCCGGCATCGACGCCACGGCTTCGCGGCGGTTTTCACCGTCGAGCACAAATACCGGCAGGATCAGATCATCGACCGTCAGCACGTTTTCCCGCACCAGCCGCCGCGAAAAATCATCACGGCGATTGCGGCGCAGGCGAGTGGCAGGGAACAGACGATTGGCGGGGGTAAAGCTCACGGCAGACTCCTGAGCCCGCGCAAACGGGCGAGCGTGACAGTTATAGACGGCCATTATGACGAACGGATGACAGTTGTGTGAGAGCTGTGACAGGTAGCCGCATTCCATTCTCAGTGCAGGAATTGTTCACGTCGAGACACATTTCGATACTTTCCTGAATGTGTCCGAAGGGTTAGGCTGCGCGTTCATTTCGCCAGCACCCAGACAATGCTCCAACAATTTCTGCATGACTTCGGCTACTTTGCCCTGTTTCTCGGCACGTTCTTCGAAGGCGAAACCATCCTCGTGCTCGCGGGTTTTCTCGCGTTCCGTGGCTATATGGACATCAACCTGGTGGTGGTCGTGGCGTTCTTCGGCAGCTATGCCGGCGATCAGCTGTGGTACTTCATGGGGCGCAAGCACGGGCGCAAATTGCTCGCGCGCAAACCGCGCTGGCAAATGATGGGCGACCGCGCGCTGGAGCATATCCGCCGGCACCCGGACATCTGGGTGTTGAGCTTCCGCTTCGTCTACGGCTTGCGCACAGTGATGCCGGTGGCGATCGGCCTGTCCGGGTATCCGCCGGGACGCTATTTGCTACTCAACGGCATCGGCGCGGCGATCTGGGCAACGGCGCTGGCAGCGGCGGCATATCACTTCGGTGCGGTACTCGAAGGCATGCTCGGCAGCATCAAGAAGTATGAGCTATGGGTACTGGGCGCCCTGCTGTTGCTGGGCCTCGGCCTGTGGCTGCGTCGACGCTTCAAGAATGCCCGCCTGGCCAGACAGGTCTATCAGGACGAGCAAATCGCCAAAGCAGCCCAGGCTGAACAATTGCGCGAGACCGAGTCGGCCGATCCTGCCGAACCAAAGACGCCGGCTGACTGATTGCGGGCGCATGCGCCCGACAGCCGGCAAATAATGAACACCCCGCCGTCGTTGCGATCCATTTAGAAAGCGCTCTGTCCCGGTGTTGGCCGGCGCTTGCCGCTCTGGCAACCCGCAGCAATATAGTGGACATTGAGCGCCATGAATCTGGAGAGAAGCCCATGAGCAAAAAAGTTGCAGTGATCCTGTCCGGCAGTGGCGTCTACGACGGCGCCGAGATCCACGAAAGTGTCATCACCCTGCTGCGCCTGGACCAGCGAGGCGCGCAGGTGCAGTGCTTCGCTCCGAACGTTGCGCAGCTGCATGTGATCAACCACCTGACCGGTGAAGAAATGCCCGAATCGCGCAACGTGCTGGTGGAGTCGGCGCGCATTGCCCGTGGCAACGTCAAGGACATCCGCGACGCCGACGTCGATGACTTCGATGCGTTGATCGTGCCCGGCGGCTTCGGTGCAGCAAAGAATCTGTCGAACTTCGCCGTCGAAGGCGCCGGCTGCACCGTACAACCGGATGTACTGGCCTTGGCCGAGGCGTTTGCCGAAGCCGGCAAACCAGTCGGGCTGATCTGTATCTCACCGGCACTGGCGGCGAAAATCTACGGACCGGGCGTGACCTGCACCATCGGCAACGATGCCGACACTGCCGCCGCAATGAGCAAAATGGGCGCGACCCACGAAGACTGCGCCGTGACCGAAATCGTTGAAGACAAGGCGCGCAAACTGGTCACCACACCTGCTTATATGCTGGCGCAGACCATCAGCGAAGCGGCGTCCGGGATCAACAAGCTGGTCGACCGCGTGCTCGAACTGACACACGAAAACGACGCCTGACGTTTTCCTTCGACTGAGTGAATACTGAACCCTGTGGGAGCGGGCTTGCTCGCGAAGGCGTAGTGTCAGGCGATATCGGATTGGATGACGCACCGCTTTCGCGAGCAAGCCCGCTCCCACAGGTCTTGTATAAGGCTCAGGGCTTGCGGGTCAGCCGGGTCAGAATCCGGTCCAGCGCATTGGCAAACGCCTGCTTCTCACGCTCGCCAAACGGCGCCGGACCGCCGCTCATCTGGCCCTGTTCTCTCAGATCGGTGAACAGATTACGCACCGCCAGACGCTCGCCCATGTTTTGCGCATCGAACTCCTTGCCACGCGGATCCAGCGCCGCCACCCCCTTCTTCACCAGCCGGTCGGCGAGCGGAATATCGCTGCAAATCACCAGCTCGCCCGGTACGGCGTGCTCGACCAGATAATCATCCGCCGCATCTGGTCCACTCGGTACCACGATCAGTTTGACGATGGCCAGGCCCGGCTTGATCTGCGGCTGGCCCGCGACCAGCACCACCTCGAACCGGCGTTTGAGGGCGAACTTCACCACCAGATCCTTAGCCGCCCGCGGACAGGCGTCGGCATCGATCCATACACGCATGTTCTTGCCTCCAGAAAATTCGCGAGCAGGCTCGCTCCCACAGGATACACACCGACCCTGTGGGAGCGAGCCTGCTCGCGAATGTGAGCGCCAGCGAATGCTTCTTTAAGCGACGACTCGGCGCTTCTCCGCCACCCAACTACGCCCATACAACAAAACAATCGCCAGAATCGCCACCGCCTGCGCGGTCAGCGAATACGCATCGGCATGAATCCCCAGCCAGTCGAACTCAAAGAATGCCACCGGCCGAGTGCCGAAGATCCCGGCTTCCTGCAAGGCTTTGACGCCATGCCCGGCAAACACCACCGACAACGCGCACAGCAGCGCGGCGTTGATGCTGAAGAACAGCGTCAGCGGCAGTTTCGCCGAACCGCGCAGGATCACCCAGGCCAGACCGACCAACAAGACTAAAGCTGTCGCGCCGCCGGCCAGCACGGCGTTGTGCCCGGCAGGCCCGGCCTGCAGCCACAGGGTTTCGTAGAACAGGATTACTTCGAACAACTCGCGATAGACCGAGAAGAACGCCAGGATCGCAAAGCCGAAACGCCCGCCGCCACCGACCAGGCTGCTCTTGATGTAATCCTGCCAGGCAGCGGCATGGCGACGGTCGTGCATCCACACGCCAAGCCACAGCACCATGACACTGGCAAACAGCGCCGTCGCGCCCTCCAGCAACTCACGTTGCGAACCACTGACGTCGATCACGTATGCCGCCAGCGCCCAGGTAGCCAAACCTGCCAGCAACGCCAGCCCCCAACCCACATTGACACTGCGCACCGCCGATTGCTGGCCGGTGTTACGCAGGAAGGCGAGGATCGCCGCCAGCACCAGAATCGCTTCCAGGCCTTCGCGCAGCAGAATCAGCAACCCGGAAATGTAGCTCAGCGACCAGCTCAGCCCATCGCTGCCCAGCAGGCCGGCGGATTCCTTGAGTTTCGCCTTGGCCGCGTCCAGACGCTGTTCGGCTTGCTCGACCGGCAGACCGTCCTGCAGCGACTGCCGGTACGCCATCAGCGATTTTTCGGTGTCCTTGCGTACGTTGGCATCGACGTTGTCCAGCGAGCTTTCGACCAGTTCGAAACCTTCCAGATACGCCGCTACCGACAGGTCATAGGCCTGATCATGTTCACCGGCGCGGTAGGCCGCGAGGCTCTTGTCGAGCGTGGCGGCGGTGTAATCGAGCAACTGCGCCGGGCCGCGTTTAACCTGCGGCGGTTGTGCGCGCTGGGCACGGAACGTCGCGGCGACCTGTGCGCCCTCGACAGCCTGCACTTCGGCCGGCGTCTGGCGCGCCAGATCGGCGATGTTGTAGACCTTGTCGGACTTGGCGGCTGCCGCATCGGCACTGAAGCCGGCGATGTAGGTGGCCAGATCCCAGCGCTGGCGATCATCGAGCTGATCGGCAAACGCCGGCATGTCGGTGCCTTCGACGCCCTGGCCAAGGGTGCTGTAAATCGCGTACAGGCTCAGGTGATCCATCCGCGAAGCGTCGCGCAGATTCGCTGGCGCGGGCGTCAGGCCAACCCCGGCCGGGCCGTCGCCAGCGCCAGTGTCGCCGTGACACACCGAGCAGTTCTGCGCATACAGCGGTGCACCCCGCGTCGGGTCCGGCGTGATGATCGGTGCCTGACTGACTTCATAAGCCACGGCCAGTTTCGCCCCCAACTGGCGAGCCTGACGGGCGACATCGGCGCCCTCCTGCTTCGCACTGATAGCGGCGTGCAACGACGCGACGCCCTGCTCGAGCGCAACTTTTTCCGGTTTCGCCGGCAGCGCGGTGATCAAGCCTTGCAGCACCTGCGTGAATTCCAGCTGTTCGCGGTATTCGCCGTCGTCGATGACTTTGCCTGCCGCGACGGTCGGCGGATAGTCGGCGCTGATGTAATCCAGCAGGTGCAGCGCTTGCGGCGCGCCGTCCACGCTATCGGCCAGCAGCGACGAGCTGCTCAGGGCGAATAACGGGAGCAGCAGCCAGGCCAGCAATCGGGACGAGGCAGTCATGAAAGAATCTCAAATGGAAATACGAAGTTACATATTGTTCACTTCGCAGACGTTTCTCTCAAGCTTTGTCGGCGTTTCACCTTGATAGGCAGGACATTCCCGGCAGACAGCAACAACGTCTGTCGCCGAGTATTGCCGCACGGCGCGCTGCCGATTGACCTTGGATGAAGATCGCAGCCATTTGCCATCACCCACCTTATACTGCCCGCCCCAGAGCATTTGCGTGCAAGGAACAACCTTAATGCGGAGTCTTCCGTTCGTTTTGCTGCTTTGCGTGGCTATTCAGTTGAGCGGTTGTGCCGCCTACCGCAACTACGATCTTGAAATGCAGCAGACCACCGAGCAAATGACCCGGGGCAATCTGACCGGGGCTCTGGCACTGGTGGAAATGCACAACCCGTGGGAAGACAAGGATCTGCTGTATTACCTGGAAAAAGGCGCAATCCTCAGCGCTGGCAGTGTCCTGCCCGACAGCCAGGACGCCTGGCGCAACGCCGACCGGATGATCTTCCAGCGCGAGGAGGCCAACCCGTCCGGCGCGATGAAATTGCTGGCGCGCTTCGGCGATGAAATGGGCACGATGCTGGTCAACGACAAGTTGCGGCGCTACGAAGGCTACGATTACGAAAAGGTCATGCTGACCACACAGATGGCCTTGAACCAGCTGTCCGTCAATGACTTCGCCGGCGCCCGCGCAGACATCAAGAAGACCCACGAACGCGAAGCATTGATCGCCCGGCAGCGTGAACAGCAATACGAAGCGGCCGAGGAACAGGCCAAAGCCCAAGGCAAGACCCTGCATTACAAGGACCTGGAGGGTTACCCGGTCGCCCAGCTCGAAGCGCCGCAGGTCGTGGAGCTGAAAAACGGTTACCAGAGTGCGTTCAGCCACTATCTGGCCGGCTTCACTTACGAAGCCCTCGGCGAGCGCGCCCTGGCAGCGGCCGGTTATCGCCAGGCGATCGAACTGCGGCCAGACATGCCCTTGCTGCAAAAGGCCCTGCGCAATCTCGACAAACCGCCAGCGAAAGCCGATGAAAGCGATGTGTTGCTGATTATCCAGAGTGGCCTGGCCCCGGCCCGCAGCTCCGTGCAGGTGCCGATCCCGGTTCGTCTGAACGAAACGCTGGTCATCATTGCGCCCATTTCATTCCCGGTGATGGTGCCGGACGCGGTCACGCCCAGCTTCAGCCATATCACCGTAGAGGGTCGCAAGCAGCCGTTGGTGGTGATCAACAGCGTGACCGACATGTCCATGCGCACACTGCGCGACGACATGCCGGAAATCATCTCGCGGGCGATGTTCCGCGCCAACATGGCCGCTATCGGTCAAGCGCAGGAAAACGAGCGCAACCCGGCGAAAGCATCGTTGATCGTCACTCAGCATGATCCGTTCGAAGAAGCCGACACCCGCACATGGCGAGCGCTGCCGGACAAGACACTGGTCGCCCGCCTGCGCCTGAAGAAAGGCCTGCATACCTTCCGTTTTGCGACTGCACCCATCGACCACCCTTTTGAATTACGCGTCGATCAGGATCGCCAGATTCTGCACCTGCGGGTATTCCGGGATGAGGTCTACACCGTTGGATCCGCCTTTGTGCCGAATCACAAACCTGCACCGGATAAACCCGCTTCTGCGGACAAGTGATGGCACAGCGTCAGAAAAATGCACCCAAAAAGCTATTACATAGCCATCACTCAGCGCTTATAATGCTGCGCCCTCGCCCAGCGAGCCGGCATCAAAGCTCCTCACGCATGAGGAATTGGCAGGAGGCCAGCGCCGCCGTCGATAGGTCTCACCAGCCCGACCAGCACAGGCGGCTGTAGTTATCGCTACTCAGGGAAGAAGTACCTCCATGGCATTGCGCACTCCCACTTTGATCGCCCTCGGCGCGGTCACGTTGCTGTCTGGCTGTTCGGCGTTTCGCAACTACGATTCCGAGTTGGCCCAGACCAACCAGCAACTGGCGGCCGGCAATGTCGACGCCGCCCTGACCCTGCTGGAAAAGAACAACACCGGCACCGACAAAGACCTGCTTTATTACTTCGAGAAAGGTGAGCTGCTGCGCGCCAAGGGCGACCTGTCCGGCAGCCAGAACGCCTGGGGCAGCGCCGATCAGGTGGTCGGGCAGTGGGAAGACGCGGTCAAGCTCGACTCGGCCAAGTATCTGGCGCAGTTCGGTAGCTTCATCGTCAACGACAAGGTGCGTCGCTACGAAGGTTATGACTACGAAAAAGTCATGCTGACCACGCAGATGGCCCTGAACCTGCTGGCAGTCAACGACTTCGATGGCGCCCGCACCGCGATCAAGAAGACTCACGAACGTGAAGCGGTGATCGCCGACCTGCGCGACAAGGAATACCTCAAGAGCGAAGAACAGGCCGAGAAAGAAGGCATCAAGACCCAGTACAAGGATTTGCAGGGTTATCCGGTCGCCAGCCTCGACGCCCCGGAAGTGGTCGGTCTGAAGAACAGCTACCAGAGCGCATTCAGTCATTACCTGGCCGGTTTCGTTTACGAAGCCTTGGGCGAAAGAGATCTGGCGGCGCCGGGTTATCGCAAAGCCGCCGAGCTGCGCCCGAACACGCCGCTGCTCGAGCAGGCGCTGGTCAACCTCGACAAGCCTGTGAAGTCTGACGACAGCGACATCCTGATCGTGGTGCAGAGCGGTCTGGCGCCGGCGCGCGACTCGATCCGCGTGCCGCTGCCTCTGCCGATTTCCAACAACGTGGTGATCACCCCGCTGTCGTTCCCGATCATCAAACCGGACACCTCCACCGCGCCGTTCGCGCAGATCGGTGTCGACGGCAAGCAAGTCGACCTGACCGCGCTCAACAGCACCACTGCCATGTCCCGCCGCGCCCTGCGCGATGACATGCCGGGAATCATCGTACGCACCACCGTGCGCGCGATCACCAAGGGCGTGGCGCAGAAACAGATCAACGAAACCAACCCGCTGGCCGGTCTTGCCGTGGGCATTTCTTCAGCGGTGCTCGAAGGTGCCGATACCCGTACATGGCGCACCCTGCCGGACAACACCCAAGTGGTGCGTCTGCGCCTGAAAAAGGGCGAGCATCAGGTTACCCTGCCGAGCGCCGTCGGCGGCTCGGTGGTCAAGGTCACCGTCGATCAGCGTTATCAGGTGGTCAGCCTGCGTGCCGTGGGTAATCAGGTGTTCGCCGGCGGCATCGCCGCGCACGTAATGCCGAGTGCCGGCGCGACCAACGTCGCCAGCCTCAAACAACCTTAAGAACGGAGTCTTTGCAATGCGCTTGAAGATCATCGCCGTCGCCGCCCTCGCCTTGCTGGCAGGCTGCGCCACCCCGCCACCGCCGGAGCCGGGCAGCGCCGCGAGCAAGGTCGTGGCCATGGGCCCGCAGAAACACATCGTTGTCGGCGCCATGCGCGTCGCCCGTGAAAACGGCTTCATGACCGTTAACGTGCAGTTGAGCAACACCCTCAACAGCAACAAGATTTTCTACTACCGCTTCGCCTGGCTTGGCGCCGAGGGTTTCCCGGTGGCCGAAGAAGAAGTCTGGAAAAGCCAAATGATGTACGGCGCCCAGACCAGCTTCATTCAGGCCATCGCCCCGACTCCGAAAGCCGTGGACTTCCGTCTGGAAATCAAGACGCCGTAAGCCCGTCACCCTTTTTCTGATTTAGAGAGCACTCCCATGTTTGCACGCTTTTCCTGCATCGCCGTCATCGCCCTGCTGGCCTCCGGTTGCGCCAATACTTCGCCGACTCTGGGCAGCAAAAACATCAGCTACGGCGACACCAAAGCGGTGGAAACCGTGACCAATGAATTCGGTTCGACCGACCTGCAGATGATCGCCGAATCGATGACCCGCTCGCTGGCCCAGTCCGGCATTTTGCAGGGGCGTCCGGTGGTTCAGGTCTACGACGTGAAGAACAAGACCAGCGAGTACATCGATACCCGCGAAATCACCACCAGCATCAAGACCCAACTGATGAAGACCGGCGTGGCGCGCTTCGCCAGCGACAACACGGCAATGCAGAGCCAGGTCGACCAGCTCAAGCTGCAGAACCAGAGCGGCCTGTACAAGAAGAGCACTGTGGCCAAGACCGGCAACATGATTGCTGCCAAGTACCGCATCGAAGGCTCGATCAGCTCGATCGTCAAGCGCAGCAGCGACTACAAGGACGTCTTCTACAAATTCAGCCTGCAACTGATCGACGTCGAAAGCGGTCTGGCCGAGTGGATGGACGAAAAAGAGATTCGCAAAACCACGGAGCGTTAATCGATGCGCACATGGATTGGCATGATGGCCCTGGCTTGCGCGTTCAGCGTGCAGGCGGCCCCGAAAGTGGCGGTGACGGATCTGGCGTATCAGGAGCGCGTGGAGCAATACATCCACATCGTTTCGGCGCAGAGCAATCACCGCGAGAGTTATTACAGCGCCAGCGGTTCTTCGAGCTATAACGAAATCGAAGCGACCACCAGCTACATCGAACAGGGCGAACTGCGCAAATTCACCGGCGACATCAAGGGTGAAATCCTCCGTACCGGCATGTTCCAGCTGGTGCAGGGCACGCCATACACCGCCTCGTCCAAGGGCGATGTGTATGACGTGATCAAGCGCATCAAGGCCGGCAACTTCAAAGGCGCCGACTACGTGCTGTTCGGCACCGTGTCCGACATCGACTTCACCCAGGACATCAACGAGCTGGCGCACACCGACAGCTATTCGGCGGTGCTGGGCCTGACGCTGGTGGCGGATTTCAGCCTGATCAACACCAAGACTTTCGAGATCACTTCGGCTTTCACGGCGATGGGTGAAGCGCAGGACACCAAACTGGTGAACCACCGCGACATCAAGATCTCGTTGAACCGCCCAAGAGTGGTGCGTGACGTGTCCAAGGCGTTGGGCGAAGACGTGGCCGGGCAGTTGAGCATGCAGCTCGGTGGCGACGGTTACGAGCAACCGCGCGAGACGCCGCAGCGCAATAACCTGCCGCGCGATACCGCACCGGTAATCCTGCGCTGACACCTGGATGAATACTCTCTGTGGCGAGGGGATTTATCCCCGCTGGGCTGCGCAGCGGCCCCTTCTTTTAAGATCAAGAGGGCCCGCTGCGCGAGCCAACGGGGATAAATCCCCTCGCCACAATCGAGTTTCAGTCGGATATCTCGCAGGTAATAAAAAAGGCGACCCGCAAAGGTCGCCTTTTTTTGTCTGCCAGGTTTACACCGCTGCTTTGCGCAACGTCGCCATAAACGCCGCTGCACCGATGAACAGCCCGGCAAACGTGCGGTTCATGCGTTTCTGTTGTTTCGGTGTGCGCAGCAGGCGCAGCACCTTCGACGCCAGCCCGGTGTAGCCGGCCATGACGATCAGATCGACGCAAATCATCGTCACGCCAATCACCAGATACTGGATCAGCAGCGGTTCATGCGGGTTGATGAATTGCGGCAGCACCGCGAGCATGAACACCAGGGCCTTGGGGTTGCTGATGTTCACCAGAAAACCACGGAACACCAGCGCCAGCGGCTTGCCGATCGGTCGCACCGCTGCGTCATCGCTCATGTCCATGGGCAACGCGCGCCATTGCTTGATCGCCAGATAAACGAGATAGGCCACGCCGAACCATTTGATCGCATAAAACGCCGTGGCCGAGGCGGTGAGGATCGCACCGACACCGGCCCCGACAATGGCAATCTGCACGGCGAGGCCAACTTGCAGACCCAGGGCGTTCCAGTAACCGCGCCAGAAGCCGTATTGCAGTCCGCTGGACATCGACGCAATGGCGCCGGCGCCCGGGGACAGACTGATCACCCAGCAGGCGGCAAAAAACGCCAGCCATGTTTGAAGCTCCATCGCACACCTCGACTGATGCTTGTGACAAATGCCTAAGCTAATGCGGCTTCGCGTGGATGACTATCGATTTCTTGCTGAAGGTTGCAGGTGCGGCTAATGGCCCCTTCGCAAGCAGGCTCGCTCCCACAGGAAAACGCATTTCAAATGTGGGAGCGAGCCTGCTCCGGACGGCGTTCCGACGAAGGCGTCGGAACAGACGCCACGAAATTACTTCTCGAAGCCACTCGACGGAAACACATCCGTCCCGCGCCAGCGCCGCACCGAACGCTGGAAGAACAAGCTGTTCGGCACCTGCACCATCGCGCTACCCGTGCCCAGCTCTTCCGCCTCGATCAACGTGGTGTAGAGCAGATTGATCGCCACCACTCGCCCTTTCACGCCCGGCTTGTCCGTGGTGTCCACCAGCTCGACCACGTCGCCCAGGCGAAACGGCCCGACGGTGAAGATCAGAACCGCACAGAGCAGGTTCGACAGCACGCTCCACATCGCGAAGAACGCCACCGCCGCCACCGCGACGAACCCCGACAAGGCAGTCCACAGCACCGTCGCCGACACCCCGAGACGCTCCAGCACAAAGATCAGCGCGCTGCCCATGATCAACCAGCGCAGCACACCACGCAGCGGCATCAGCAACTGCGGCGGAAACGAATAGCGCTGGCCCAGGCCGGTCAGGACTCTGGCGACGAAGCGCTGGGCGAGGTAGCCCGCCAGCAGGATCAGCAGAATTTGCACGCCGAGCCAGATCGGCTCGACCCACATCGCTGGCAGCGGCAGCTTGAAGGCTTCCATCAGGACAACGCCTCCAGCTCCGCCTGCATGCTTTCCAGCGTCTCCAGCGCTTGCATCCACGCCTCTTCCAGCTCGGCTTCACGAATCTTCAGCTTGGCCTGCTCGGCCAGCAGATCACGCAATTCGTTCTTGCGCGCAGGTTCGTAGATATCGCTGTCGCCAAGGCTGGCATCGATCCTGGCGAGTTTTTCGTGGAGCTTGCCCAGTTCGGCTTCAAGCTTGTCGGCCTCGCGTTTGTGCGGGGCCAGTTGTTGGCGCAACGCTGCTGCTGCCTGACGCTGAGCTTTCTTGTCGGTCTTGTCCGGGTTGACCGGTGTGTTGCTGACCGGCGCATTGCGCTGACGGTATTCCACCAGCCAGCGTGCGTAGTCTTCGAGATCGCCGTCGAATTCTTCGACCTTGCCATCGGCGACCAGATAGAAGTTATCGGTGGTGCTCTTGAGCAAATGCCGATCGTGGGACACCACCAGCACCGCACCGCTGAATTCCTGCAGGGCCATGGTCAGCGCCAGGCGCATTTCCAGATCAAGGTGGTTGGTCGGTTCGTCGAGCAGCAGCAGATTCGGCCGTTCCCAGGCGATCAACGCGAGGGCCAGACGCGCCTTCTCGCCACCGGAGAAATTCAGCACCGGCTCATCGATGCGCGCGCCACGGAAGTCAAAGCCACCGAGGAAATCGCGCAGGGTCTGCTCACGCTCGCCCGGCGCCAGACGCTGCAAGTGCAGCAACGGGCTGGCCTTGGAATCGAGCGAGTCGAGTTGATGCTGGGCGAAATAGCCGACCACGGTGTTCTCGCCACGGGTCAGGCGCCCGGCCAGCGGTTCCAGCTCGCCGGCGAGGTTCTTGATCAGCGTCGACTTACCCGCACCGTTCGGCCCGAGCAGGCCAATTCGCGCACCCGGGGTCAGTTGCAGCTTGACCTTCTCCAGGATGGTTTTGTCGCCGTAGCCCAGGCGCGCATCGGACAAATCGATCAGCGGACTGGAGATTTTCGTCGACTCACGGAAGACGAAATCGAACGGCGAATCGACGTGGGCCGCCGACAGTTCTTCCATGCGCTCCAGTGCCTTGATCCGGCTCTGCGCCTGACGGGCCTTGGTCGCCTGAGCCTTGAAGCGGGCGATGTAGCTTTCCATGTGCGCACGTTGCGCCTGCTGCTTCTCGTAGGCCTGTTGCTGCTGGGCCAGACGCTCGGCACGGGCGCGTTCGAACGCGGTGTAGCCGCCACGGTAGAGCGTCAGTTTGCGTTGATCGACATGCGCCACGTGGTCGACGACTTCGTCGAGGAAGTCGCGGTCGTGGGAAATCAGCAGCAAGGTGCCCGGATAGTTTTTCAGCCAGTCTTCGAGCCAGATGATCGCATCGAGGTCGAGGTGGTTGGTCGGTTCGTCGAGCAGCAACAGGTCCGAGGGGCACATCAAGGCTTGCGCCAGGTTCAGACGCATCCGCCAGCCACCGGAGAAATCGCCGACCTGACGATCCATCTGCTCGTTGGTAAACCCAAGCCCGGCGAGCAGCTTGCGCGCTCGCGCGTCGGCGGTGTAGCCGTCGGCGCTGTCGAGTTCGGCGTGCAGACGGGCCAGTGCGGTGCCGTCGTGGGCCTGCTCGGCGGCAGCGAGGTCGCGTTGCACCTCGCGCAGTCGCAGGTCGCCATCGAGCACATAGTCGACTGCCAGGCGCTCGAGGGTGTCGACCTCCTGGCGCATGTGCGCGATGCGCCAGTCGGCCGGCAGCAGGCAGTCGCCCGAGTCCGGATGCAACTCGCCGCGCAGCAAGGCGAACAGGCTGGATTTGCCGGCACCGTTGGCGCCGATGAGGCCGGCTTTGTGGCCGGCGTGCAGGGTCAGCTCGGCGTCTTCTAGCAGACGTTGCGGGCCACGCTGTAAAGTCAGGTTCTGAAGTCGGATCATAATGGCGGCGGAGTCTACCAGCTTCGCTCACAACTGGCGCGAGTAGCACGATGTCCTCTGACCTGTGGAGCTTTGCCCTGAATGTCTACGCCCGACCGGGCGTCGAAGATGCCTGCCTGCAACTGCAAACGGCGGGGGCCAACGTCTGCCTGCTGTTGTGCGGCTTGTGGCTGGAACACCGTGGGGTCGCTTGCGATGAACAACGCGTGCGCCAGCTTCAGGCGCTGACCGAGCCCTGGGATCGCGACGTCGTGCAGCCACTGCGTGCAGTGCGCCTGCAATGGAAAGCCGCAGCCTCGAAAGATGCGCTGTTACAAGGCATGCGCGAGCAAATCAAATCACTCGAACTTGAGGCAGAACGCGCGCTGCTGTCGCGGCTTGAGGGGATAGCGCAGGGGTGGGCGCGAAACGCCAGTGGTTCGATGACCTGGCTTGAAGGCCTGGCCGGCGCTGCGGCCAGCCCGAACCGCGACGCGCTGCAAGTGCTGCGCGTCGCGGCGACCGGCACTTAGGAAGCGCTGGCCGGGGTGCTGCTGACGCTCGACACAGCGGCTGGCGTTGGCGCCGGGGCAGAGGCCGAGTTGGCGGCGGGGGCCGGTGCTGCGGTCGAAGCCGAAGGCGCCGCAGTGGCTGGCTTCGCGGCTGGAGCCGGTTTGGCGGCTGCTGGCTTGGCAACCGCCGGCTTTTTCACGGCAGGCTTCGCGGCGGGTTTGGCTGCTGGCTTGGCGGCAGGTTTTGCCGCAACAGGCTTGGCGGCAGTCGCTGGTTTAGCCGCGGCGGCCGGTTTCGCGGCGGGCTTGGTTGCCGGTTTCGCGGCTGCTTTCACGGCGGGTTTTGCGGCTGACTTGGCAGCAGGTTTTGCCGCCGCTTTTGCGGCCGGTTTGGCGGCAGCAGGTTTCGCAGCGGGCTTGGCCGCAGCGGTTTTCGCAGCAGGTTTTGCGGCGGGTTTGGCGACCGCTTTGGCGGCGGGTTTGGCGGCTGCGGCTTTCGCCGGGGCTGTTTTGGTAGCAGCGGGTTTAGCCGCTGGCTTGGCCGCGACAGTTTTGCTGGCCGGCTTGGCGGCAGCGGGTTTTGCAGCGCTTGTAGCAGCCGGTTTTTTCGCCGCCGGTTTGGCCACGGTTTTAGCCGTCGGTTTTGCCGCCACTTTCACCGGTGCCTTGGCAGCAGGCTTGGCCGCAGCCGTCTTCGCTACAGGTTTGGCAGCAGCCGGTTTGGCCACGGCTTTCTTCGCCGGTGCCGCAGCCGGTTTGGCCGAACGGGCGGACAATACTTTGCCCACGGCTTCTTGCACGCGGCCAACACCCTGGGCCAGTTTCAGGCTTTCCTGAGCATCGCGCTTGAGTTGCAGAATGTAGCTGCGCGTGTCGGACTGACGATCCTTCAGGGCATCGAGCAGCTCTTCCAGTTCCTGCACGGCGGCCTTGGCTTTGTTCTGTGCCTTGGCTTTACCGGCGGTGGCTGCATCCTGCAATTTGGTGCGCGACTTGTGCAGTTTTTCTTGCGCCTTGCCGCGTTGCTTTTCCAGTTTGGCGAGCAGTTTTTCAGCATCAGCCAAGGCTTGGGAGCAAGCGTTTTCCAAATGCTCGAGCAGGCTGCCCGAGAGTTGTTGGAGTAAGTGCAACGGAGTATTTACAGGCTTCTTGGTGGCCGACATGGTTTACCTCCTGGCTGACGTGGGTGCGGCTCATACTAGACCTCTGCTGATACCGCCGCTAGGGCATCTTGACAGTATCGAAACCGTTGCGTTGCACCGAAGCGAAAATGTCATGCGCGAAAACAAAAGCAGTTCACCGTTGCAGCCGTTCGCGCTGGCATAATCCAGCGCATCTCAGGACGGAGAGTGCCGATGTCGCGCTACTTTTTTTTAACCCTCTGCCTGGTTTTTTCGGCGGCCCACGCCACTGAAAAAACCACGGCCAACGATGCTCACGACCTGGCTTACAGCCTCGGGGCCAGCCTCGGCGAACGCCTGCGCCAAGAGGTCCCGCAGCTGCAGATCCAGGCGCTGATCGAAGGCCTGCAACAGGCTTATCAGGGTAAGCCACTGGCATTGAGTGAAGCGCGCATCGAACAGATTCTGGCCGAACATGAATCGCAAAATGCCGAACAGTCATCGCGCTCTTCAAGCGATGCGGCGATGGCAAACGAGCAACGTTTTCTCAGCGCGGAAAAAGCCAGACCCGGCGTGAAGGAACTGGCCGATGGCATCCTGCTGACTGAGCTCGCTCCGGGCACCGGCGCCAAGGCCGGCCCCGACGGAAAAGTGCAGGTGCTGTATATCGGCAGGCTGCCGGACGGCACTGTCTTCGATCAGAACACTCAGCCACAGTGGTTCAATCTAGACAGTGTGATCGCCGGCTGGCGCACCGCATTGCAGAACATGCCGGTGGGCGCCAAATGGCGACTGGTGATTCCTTCGGATCAGGCGTATGGCGCCGACGGTGCCGGCGACTTGATCGCGCCGTTCACGCCTTTGGTGTTCGAAGTGGAATTGCGCGGCGCGACCCATTGAGCAGGCAATAAAAAACGGTGCGCCTGGGGCGCACCGTTTTTTTGATCAGGGTTCGGATCAGGCCTGAACCGCCGCTTCTTCCTTGTGCGCGTTATGCAGCACTTCAATCAGGCAGTCTTCGAGCTCGAAGCGCTCGTGCAGCAGTCCGCCCAGCTCCTTGAACTTCTCGGCAACGCATTTGCCTTCGTCGCACAGATCGTTGAAGGCGAGCAGCTTCTCGGTAATCACATCGATACGTGGATAGATCGTATCGGCGAGTTCCAGGCCGCGCTTGTCATTGAACGCCTTGGCTTCGCCGGTGAGCTGTTCGTAGATTTCGAAGTGGCCGGCCGAGACGTAATCGACCAGCACACCGCAGAATTCCAGCAAAGGCTTGCGGCTCTCCGACAGTGCCTCAGGCTTGTCACCGAGCAGGTCATAGACCCTGATCAGTTCTTCACGCTCCTGTAACCAGCGGTCGATCAGCAGATGAACTCCACCCCAACGTTCCTGAGCATTCTGACAACTTTCGAGCATGGCGATCTCTCTTCCCTTGTGGGTCATGCTGCTCTACACCCGCGTCCCGCTTCTGATTTTGGCTTGTGGGGATGGTCGGGCAGAGCGTCATCGAGCAACATAATTCCAATGACACGTGCCGGCCAGATTATGCCCGCACGCCTATGGCTTCAAGGTACGCAGGAGATAAAGTTCATACAAGTGTTTAATCCCTCAGCAGCACCGGGTGCGACGCTTCGCCGCTGAACGGGCGTTGCAGAGCATTCCAGGCCAGCCGCAACAATTGATACACCGCGAGTATCGAGACCGCGACAAAGAACAACAGGCTCCACTCCGGAATGCTCAGGTCAAACAATGTCCAGGAAATTTCCGCGCAGTCGGCACCGCCATTAAACATCCGTTGCAAGGCGCACACCCACGGCAGGGCACTGAACAGCGGCTCGGCGGCGGGTGTGCATTTGACCATCTGCAACAGCGGATCACTCTGAATCAACACTTGCCGCCAGGCTGCCGTGGTCCCGCCGAGGCTGGCGCCCAGCGCGCACAGCCAGTAGAGCCCAAGACCGGCACGCCGGGGGCCGTGCACCGCCGCCACGCCACAGCAAATGCACAGCAGCGTAAGGAACAGGCGCTGCACCAGGCACAGGCTGCACGGCGTCAGACCGACCGTGTATTCAAGGTAATAAGAAGCTCCCAGAGCAAAGGCTCCTGCAATGAAAGCCATGAAGAACAAGGAGCGTGAGCAGGCCAACGACATGGCTTTTCCGTAACAGTAGAGACAGAGGGTTACGGTAGAGGAAAGCGTGTCAGCCTTTCAAGGCGAGGCCCTGCCGACAGTTCACCAGAGGTGTAGGGAAAACCCGACAGGTTCAAGAGGAATATGGGTAACGCACCGTAGGACTTTTTACCGAGCGCGCGACGAAGTTAAAAAGAATGTGCGAGGGAGCCGCCTCCCTCGTCACTTCAGATGCGCGCGGAAACCGGCAGTGGCGCGGCCAGCAGGCGCTCATCCAGCAGACCCAGACCTTCCTGGAACAACTGATTGCTGCGTTCGGTATCGCCCAGCTGCGCCAGCAAGCGCGCCAGCTCCGCACAGGTCTCAGGATTGCGCTGCAACTGCAGGCTGCTCTCCAGATAGTCTCTCGCCTTGCCCCACAGACTGGCTTGCAGACACAGGCGTCCCAAGGTCAGCAGCAGGCTCGGATCGGCCGGGTGTTCCTTGAGCCAGCCTTCGGCGGTTTGCAGTTGGCGTACCGGGTCGCTGCCACGGACCAAGCCGTAGAGACGCGCCAAATGGCTGTCGTACTTGCGTTTGAGGGCCGTACGCAGCACTTCTTGCGCCTCGACCTGAGCACCCAGCTGACGCAATTGTTCAGCATAGGCCAGCACCAGCGGCGGCTCTTGACGCTGCGCCGCGGTGAGCTGCTCCCAGGCGCGTTTCAGCGATTGCAGACCCACCGTGCCATCGTCTTCACGCTGCGCCGCCAACGACAGGTTTTCACCCCAGGCGCGACGCTCCAGCTCGGCCAGTTCAGTCGGTGGCAGCACTTTGTCCTTGCGCAGTTCCGGCAGCAGGCGAATCACCGCCGACCACTCACCCCGCTGCTGATACAGCCGCTGCAACTGGCGCAAGGTCTGTGCGCTGCGCGGGTGCCGTTCATGCATGGCTTGCAGCGTCACCAGTGCGCCATCGGTATCGCCGCGATCGGTTTGCAGTTGTGCATGGCTCAAGGCAATCGCCAGTTCAGCCTGAGGCTGACGCTCCAGTGCGCGTTCGAGCAGGCGGTCGCATTCTTCGTAATGACCTTGCTCGTTGGCCGCACGGGCCGCGCCGAGGTAAAACAACAGCGGCTGCCGCTCGGCTTCCGCTGCACGGGTCAGATGCCGCTGCGCACTGGCCCAGCGCCCTTCTGCCAGATCCAGTTGACCGTGCTCGATTGCCACCTGCACGCGACGACTGCGGTTGCGCCGCGACCATGGATTGACCACGCCAGTGGAAGTCATGATCAGCTCGACCAGCGCCTTGATCCCCCAGAACAGCAGCCACAGCACCGCGACCACCGCCAGTGTCGCCCACAGGCTCGACTCGTAGCGGAAACTCTTGTACGCCACCAGCACGTAACCGGAATGCTCGGCAATCGCCAGGCCCAGCGCCGCGGTGGCGGCGATCACCAGAAACACGATCACATACAGGCGTTTCATGGCGTCGCCTCCTGCGCGGTATTGCCGGCAGGTCTGGCAAACGGTTTCACCGATTCTTCGGCGTTGACGTTACGTCGCTCCAAATACGCTTGCACCGCACTCAGGGTGCCGGCCAGATCGGGGGTGACGACTGTGACCGGCTCCTTGCTCAGCTCGCCGACCTGCTCAAGCATCACTTTGCTTTGCGCATTGTCCGGATTGAAGTTGCCCCTGAGCACATCACGCGCCTCGGCCAGCGCCTGGGTGTAGACCGCCGCCTGACCGTTGAGCGCCGCCCACTGCGCCTGCTCCAGCGCCAGGCTCAGGGCCAGGCGGACCTGGCTCAGGCTCTGCCCGGCCAGCAGCGGCCGTACATTCTTGTCCGCGTTGAAGTCGATACGGATGTAGCGCGAAACCTGATCCCACCACTGCGCCCAGCGACTGGCGCCATCACCGTCAGCGGTCAAGCCCAGCAGCGACTCACCGCGGTCCTTGTACTCCGGAGCCAGTTCGGTGAGGTCGATAACCTGATCGCGCAGCGCACCGAGGCGCAGGAATAATCCGGTCCGGTCCGGCTGCTCAGTGCTGCGCAACGCGACAAGGGTTTTCGCCAATTGCTCACGAGCGGCGAAGGCGCCCGGATCGTTCTGTTCGCGGAGAATTTCGTCGGCGCCCTGCACCAGCGCCTGAGCGCTGCTGATGTCCTGCAACGCCGACAGACGCAGACTGGCGAGACGCAACAGGTGCTCGGCCTCGGCCAGACGCCAGTCCTTGCGGCTGGCCCCCAGGACCGTTTCCAGACGCTGATTGAGGCGCTGCTGATCACCTTGCAGTTGCGTCACCAGACGTTGTCGCTCGGCAAGCTCGTCAGCGCCGGGCAACTGCGCGAGGCGCTCGGTCAGGCGCTGCTCGTTGAGCTTCAGGCTCTGCGCCTGATCGTTCAAGGCCTGCACCTGAGCGGACTGCTGTTGGGTATTGGTTTGCAGGTGGCGTACCTGCCAGACACCCCAGCCGCCGATCGCCACGCCAGCGGCGCCGAGCAGCACGGCGACTATGGCCAGTCCATTGCCCCGGCGCGGTTCTTTGGCCGGCGCTGGCGTTTCAACCTGGGCATCGGTCACAGGTTGCACATCATCTTTAGGCAAGGCTGTTTCGCTCACGTATCCATCCTTTGCATCAGAAAACGGGCGCGGGATGTTCCCGCAACGCCGTCAGCAAAGCCGCGGCACTGGCGCCGCGACAATCCACAACTGTCTGGGCCCCGGCGGCACATGCCAGCTCGGCCACCCTGGGGCTTGGTACAAACAACGGCAACCGCGCAATCGTCGGCCAGACCTCGCCGGCCATTTCGCGCAGGTGCTCGAAACCCTGTCCACTGCTGACCACCAGCCCGTTCAAGCGTTCCGCTTCGATCCGCCGTGGCAGCTCGTTCGGGGCGTAGGCTGGCAGGTCGCGCCGGTACAACTCCAGATACTCGACACTAGCACCAAGCGCGCGCAGGCGCTCGGCGAGCAGTTCGCGCCCGCCCTCGCCGCGCAGGATCAACACCTGCGCACCGGGCTCACTGATCGCCTCGCGCAGACGCGGCAGTTGCAGCAAGGCTTCGCTGTCGTCGCCGTCCGCCGGGAAGCTCACATCGAGACCATGCTCGCGAAGAATTTCTGCGGTCGCCGCGCCGACACTGAACCACGGCATCGCCAATGACGACGTGCCTGCGGACTTAAGCAGATCCACCGCGATCCGCGCCGCCGGCTTGCTGACCACAATCACTGCGTCGCAAGCCGGCAGCCGCGCAATCGCCTGACGCATTGTGGCAGAGACCGGCAACGGAGCAATTTCCAAAAGCGGCAGGCAACTGCTGAAAATCCCCTCTGCGGCCAACGTCGCGGCCAGCGCCGCACAGTCATCCGCAGGGCGCGTCAGCAGCAGGCGCCAGCCCGTCACTCGTGACCTGCCTCGCCGTAAACCGCTTTCAGGATGTCGCCGGCACCCTGGCTGAGCAAGGCTTCGGCAACCTTCACACCCAACGCTTGGGCATCGATCCGCGGCGCCCGGGCTTCGGCGCTGAGCAGCTTGCCGCCGCTGGGCTCGCCGACCAGACCACGCAACCACAACTGCTCGCCCTCAAGCACGGCGTAGCAGGCGATCGGCACTTGGCAGCCGCCATTCAAATGTTTGTTGAGGGCACGCTCGGCGGTGACGCGCGAGGCGGTATCGGCGTGATGCAGCGGTGCAAGCAAGGCGTGGATGTCTGTATCGGCGCTGCGGCACTCGATGCCGACCGCGCCCTGACCACCGGCCGGCAAGCTGTCATCGACACTGATTGCCGAGGTGATGCGGTCTTCGAACCCCAGGCGAATCAGCCCCGCCGCGGCAAGAATGATCGCGTCGTATTCGCCAGCATCGAGTTTGGCCAGGCGGGTGTTGACGTTGCCGCGCAGAAAGCGGATTTGCAGGTCCGGACGGCGCGTCAGCAATTGCGCCTGACGGCGCAAACTGGAAGTGCCGACGATGGCGCCGGCCGGCAACGCGTCGAGGCTTTCGTAAGTATTGGAAACGAAGGCATCGCGCGGGTCTTCTCGCTCGCAGATGCAAAAAAGGCCGAGGCCTTCAGGGAAGTCCATCGGCACATCTTTCATCGAGTGCACGGCAATATCCGCTTCATTTTCCAGGAGTGCGGTTTCCAGCTCCTTGACGAACAGTCCCTTGCCACCAATCTTCGACAGCGGTGAGTCGAGCAGCTTGTCGCCGCGACTGACCATGGGCACCAGTGTCACCAGCAAACCCGGATGGGCTGCCTCAAGACGGGCTTTGACGTATTCGGCCTGCCAGAGGGCCAGCGCACTTTTACGGGTGGCGATGCGGATTTCGCGAGAGGACATGGATCAATCCGTACTGAATAGATACGGCGGATAATAACAGCTCAGCCAAATCCACTTTGACTTGAATCAGAAATGGCGTGGCCTCCCTGGCCTGAAATGCCTGATGAACAGTCGCAAGCGCCCCCCGCAATGACCAGGGTTTACAGGCCCTGCATCATTTTGCGCACACCGGCCACATGCCGACGGCTGACGATCAACGCATCACCATTGAGGCCTTTGAGGAACAACTGGAAATGGCCCAGCGGCGTGCGTTGCAGGCGCTCGATACGGTCGCGGGCGACCAGCGCATTACGATGGATACGCACGAAGCGTTCGCCAAACTCGTCCTCGAGCGCCTTGAGCGGTTCGTCCAGCAGCACTTCACCGGCTTCGTGGCGCAAGGTCACATATTTGTGGTCGGCGATGAAGTACACCACCTGATCCAGCGGGATCAGTTCAATACCTTTGCGGGTGCGGGCGCTGATATGGCTGCGCGGACCGTTGCCACTTTCGGCAGCGGGCCGGGTCAGGGCGGAGAGTTGCGCCCGGTTGGGACGGTCAGCCCGTTTCAGGGCGTCCTGCAAGTGTTCGGTTCGCACGGGTTTCACCACATAGCCCACGGCGCTGGCCTGCAGGGCTTCCACGGCAAATTCATCGGGACTGGTGCAAAACACCACGGCGGGCGGCGTTTCTCGTTCGCACAGTCGGGCAGCCACCTGCAGGCCATCGAGGCCCGGCATGCGGATATCGAGCAAGACGATATCCGGCTTATGGCTGTCAATCAGCGCTAACGCCTCCTCGCCATTCGTGGCGCCGGGCTCCAGGACTGTATAACCCTCAAGTTCGCTCACCATTCGGCTGAGGCGCTCGCGAGCCAGGGGTTCGTCATCAACGATCAGGACATTCATATTGCGCTGGATTCCTGCGTGAGTCTCGCACAAGGATAGCGTAGACAGGTGAAGTGACGTCCGTCACCGCGATCCACGCTAAGACTAGCCCGAGCGCCAAAAAGTGCCGTACGTCGGCCAGCAATATTTGCCAGTGTCCGGGTCGTACCGCTCAGAGCCCGCTGTTTCCTGCGTTTCTCACGGGGTTGACGCAAGGACAACTCACCCGCCCCCTCTTTTTATAGTCAGTGGCCAGACCTTCACATGATCCGCATTCGCACCGACCCTTCTGTCCACTGTAGACGTTCGTCGGAACGATATTGCTCAATCGAAAAATATCCTTTCGTAAATTCTTCGCAGGCAGCGCCGGACATGCCTGACACATCGCGAAAAAACCTGTCGACCGGTGTCAGCGACAGGATTGGCAACCCTGTTATTATCCGCGCCAGCGTTTCACGCCTTCTTTCTTCAAGCCGATACGAGCGAATTCATGAGCACTGACAAGACCAATCAGTCCTGGGGCGGCCGCTTCAGTGAACCCGTCGACGCCTTCGTCGCCCGCTTCACCGCCTCCGTCACTTTCGACCAGCGCCTGTATCGCCATGACATCATGGGTTCGATCGCCCACGCCACCATGCTGGCCAAGGTCGGCGTGCTGACCGATGCCGAGCGCGACAGCATCATCGATGGCCTGAACACGATTCAGGGCGAAATCGAGGCGGGTGAGTTCGACTGGCGTGTCGATCTCGAAGACGTGCACATGAACATCGAAGCGCGCCTGACCGATCGCATCGGCGTCACCGGCAAAAAGCTGCACACCGGACGCAGCCGCAACGATCAGGTCGCTACCGATATCCGTCTGTGGCTGCGTGACGAAATCGACCTGATCCTTGCCGAGATCACCCGCCTGCAAAAAGGTCTGCTGGAACAGGCCGAGCGTGAAGCGGCGAGCATCATGCCGGGCTTCACTCACCTGCAGACCGCGCAACCGGTGACCTTCGGCCATCACATGCTGGCCTGGTTCGAAATGCTCAGCCGTGACTACGAGCGTCTGGTCGACTGCCGCAAGCGCACCAACCGCATGCCGCTGGGCAGCGCTGCGCTGGCCGGCACCACCTACCCGATCGATCGCGAATACACCGCGCAATTGCTGGGGTTCGACGCCGTTGGCGGCAACTCGCTGGATAACGTCTCCGATCGCGATTTCGCCATTGAATTCTGTTCGGCCGCGAGCATCGCCATGATGCACCTGTCGCGCTTCTCCGAAGAACTGGTGCTGTGGACCAGCGCGCAGTTCCAGTTCATCGACCTGCCCGACCGCTTCTGCACCGGCAGCTCGATCATGCCGCAGAAGAAAAACCCTGACGTGCCCGAGCTGGTGCGCGGCAAGACCGGCCGGGTGTTCGGTGCACTGATGGGCCTGCTGACCCTGATGAAAGGCCAGCCGCTGGCCTACAACAAGGACAATCAGGAAGACAAGGAACCGCTGTTCGACGCCGCCGATACCCTGCGTGACTCGTTGCGCGCCTTTGCCGACATGATCCCGGCGATCAAGCCAAAACACGCGATCATGCGTGAAGCGGCCCTGCGCGGTTTCTCCACCGCGACCGATCTGGCGGATTACCTGGTACGCCGTGGCCTGCCGTTCCGCGACTGCCACGAAATTGTTGGCCATGCGGTGAAATACGGCGTCGACACCGGCAAGGACCTGGCGGAAATGAGCCTGGAAGAACTGCGTCAGTTCAGCGACCAGATCGAGCAGGACGTGTTTGCCGTGTTGACCCTGGAAGGCTCGGTGAATGCCCGCGACCATATCGGCGGGACTGCGCCGGCGCAGGTCAAAGCTGCTGTGGCGCGCGGTCAGGCGTTGATCGCCAGCCGCTAAAAGCAAAAGCTTCGCGAGCAGGCTCGCTCCCACAGGGGATTTCTATTGGTCACACATGTTGTGATCAACAGAAATCCCCTGTGGGAGCGAGCCTGCTCGCGAAGGCTGACTTCAGAACGCTATAAATCTCACTTCTTGGCAGCAACCATCGCCAAAAACGCCGGCATCGCCGCATCCTTGTCCGCGGCAATCTTCTGCACATGCGCGTTCTGCTCAAGCCGTTCCAGCAGCGCTTTCGCCTTCGGCATTTCGGCGAGCAAATCAATCCCGAACAGCTTCTGCCCGACCGCACAGGCCAGGGGCACGCTGTAGAGGAAATACAAGTCGGCAATGCTCAGGCTGTCGCCCGCCACATACGGGGCGAATTTGCCGTGACGGCCCAGCGCAGCAAAGCCCAGCAGCAACTCGGTTCTGGCCTTTTCCTTGATTGCCTCTGGCAGGGTCATGCCGAAGAATGCCTCGCCGTAACAGGCACGGCCCGGCAGTTCGATGTACAGCTCGATTTCCTTGGCGATCGCCAGCACTTGGGCACGAGCGAACGGATCGCTCGGCAACAATGGCGTGCCTCGCTGGGTCTGTTCCAGGTATTCAAGGATGATCGCCGTCTCGTTGATGAAGCCGGCATCGACGCCCAGCACCGGGACCTTGCCGCGCGGGCTGATGGCCAGTGATTCCAGGGTTTGCGTCGGGTAGAAGGTCACCTCTTCGAAGGGCAGGCCTTTTTCCAGCAGCGCCAGTTTGACCATGTTGTAGTAATTGCTGACAGCGAATCCGTAGAGCTTGAACATCACAGAGCCTCCAGGCCGTGCGGGGTGGGCAGTGCCTGTTTATAGATCGCGGCGGCGTTTCTCGCCAGCAGCATCACGCCGCTGAATGCAGGTAAACTGGCGCCCTTACCTAAAGGAGCCTGCCATGAGCGAGCCGACAGATATCGTCAATGATGATGACGAAGAAGCATTCACCGAGGCGACCCTGATCGAAGCCATCGAGAACCAGATCGAGAGCGGCAACCCGCCAGCGGCCAAAGCGACTTTTAACAAACTGACGCTGGTGGGCACGGAGCGCGACAAGATCCTTGAACTGATGGCGCATGTGTTGGCTTACGAGATTGACGCGATGCTGGATGAAGACCGTCCGTTCGACACTCAATGGTACGAAGCGGCGCTGCGTGCGCTGCCTGAGCTGCCTGAGCTGCCACCGGAAAAGCAGTAACGCCCCCGATCCTGTAGGAGTGAGCCTGCTCGCGATTACGTTCTTTCAATCACATCACCGTCGACTGGAAGAATGCAATCGCGAGCAGGCTTACTCCTACAAGGTTTGTTACGCATCCCTCCAGCCATCTCCTGCCGCCGGACTACACTGGAATCCGCCTCAAGACAAAATCCCTGAGCTGAGCACTGGACATGCCGCACCAGCGGGTTCACCTTAGGGGCGCTGTCGTCCAATTCCTAGAAAGTCTGGAGTCCTTATGTCGCTTACCCCTGAGTTGGTTGCCGAACTGGAAGTCCTTGCACTCTTTCCCCTGGACAGTTCCCAGGAAGGTCTGAAAATTCATCAGACCGCTGCCCCCAAACACATCGCCGCTGCCCAGCGCCTGTTTGAAAAAGACCTCACCGATCAGCCCGATGGCGGCTATCTGACCAGCCTCGGTCGCGATGCCGCGCAAAACGTGCAGACCGTGCTGACGATTCTGAAAGAGCAAGAAACCGCCTGATCCCCCTGACTTTGCCCACGGGAACTCCTGCCACGGGATTTCCGCGGGCCCGCTTGGTCTGTGCGGGAAAAATCTGACAGCAAAAACCAAATTCAGCTTAAACGTCCCGCTGTGCTAAGGCTAAACTGCCTTCCATTCCGAGACCCTCTACGTCCGAGCCTGCGAGCCGGTTTGAGCTGACATGACGCGCACCCACGAAATCCGCCCCGACCTGGACGAGGGAATCGACCGCAAGGTACTCAGCCAGCTGCGCGCGCGTTTTCTCAAACTCAATGAAGGTCGCCTGGGCCGCGCGCTTGAAGGCTTGTCGACGCGCCAGCAAAGCGTGCTGACGCTGCTGCCGCTGTTCTTCCACGTCAATCATCCGCTGCTGCCGGGCTATGTCTCGGGCAGTACGCCGGCCGGCCTGTCGAATTACGAGCCGGACGCCGACACGCTGGCCGAAGCCCAACGCCTGACCCGTTCATTCGCCTACAAACCACGCCATGGCAGTAATCCGCCGCGGCCGATTCACGGCCTGTTCCTGATGGGCAGCCTCGGCACTCTCGCCCAGGCGGATCAGAGCGACATGGACGTGTGGGTGTGCCATGCGCCGGACCTGAGCGACAGCGAACTCGCCGAGCTGAGCAAGAAATGCCAGTTGCTCGAAAGCTGGGCCGCGAGCCAGGGCGCCGAAGCTCACTTCTTTCTGATCGATCCGGCGCGCTTCGTCAAAGGCGAACGCGACACCCAGCTCAGTTCGGAAAACTGCGGCAGCACTCAACACTATCTGCTGCTGGACGAGTTCTATCGCACGGCAATCTGGCTCGCCGGGCGCACACCGATCTGGTGGCTGGTGCCGGTTTATGAAGAAACCGCCTACGACGCCTACACCCATACTCTGCTGTCCAAACGCTTTATTCGCGCCGACGAAACCCTCGACCTCGGGCCAATGGCGACGATTCCGCCGGGCGAGTTCATCGGTGCCGGTTTATGGCAGTTGTTCAAGGGCATCGAGTCGCCCTACAAGTCGGTGCTCAAGCTGCTGCTGACCGAGGTCTACGCCAGCGAGCATCCGCACGTGCAATGCCTGAGCCTGCGCTTCAAAAAAGCCGTGTTTGCCAATCAGCTCGATCTCGATGAGCTGGACCCGTACATGGTCGTGTACCGGCGTATCGAGGAATACCTCACCACGCGCAACGAACCGGAACGCCTGGAGCTGGTGCGCCGCGCGCTGTATCTGAAGGTCAACCGCAAGCTCACCGGCAATAGCCGCAGCCAGGGTTGGCAACGCGCGTTGCTTGAGCGTTTGGCCAGCGAATGGCATTGGGATCAGCGGCAACTGGCGCTGCTCGACAGTCGCAGCCAGTGGAAAGTCCGCCAGGTCAGTGCCGAGCGCCGTGCGCTGGTCAACGAACTCAACTACAGCTATCGCTTTTTGACCCAGTTCGCGCGCAGCGAGCAGACCGTCAGCCTGATCAACAAGCGCGACCTCAACGTCCTCGGCCGTCGCCTCTATGCGGCCTTCGAGCGCAAGGCCGACAAGGTCGAGTTCATCAACCCGGGCATTGCCCCGGACCTTGCCGAAGACACCCTGACCCTGGTGCAGTCGCGCAACAAAAAGGAACCGGGGCAAACCCAGTGGGGCCTGTACAACGGCAGCCTCACCGCGCTGGAGTGGGAACACTTCGCGCCGATCAAGCGCAGCCGCGAGCTGCTCGAACTGCTGACCTGGTGCCACCGCAACGGCGTCATCGACAGCAGCACGCGCCTGGCCCTGCACCCCGGCACCAGTGACCTGAGCGAATTCGAACTGTTCAACCTGCTGGGCAGCCTGCAACAGTGCATCGCCCTGCCCTTGCCGACTGTTGCCGAAGAGGCACTGCTGCGGGCGGCCGTGCCCAGCGAGGTGCTGATGCTGATCAATGTTGGCGTCGACCCGCTCAAGCATCACCGCGACCTGAACATTTTGATGACCACCGAGCGCACCGACTCGCTGAGCTATGCCGGCGTGCGCGAGAATCTTGTACTGACGCTGGATCAGGTCACGCTCAACAGCTGGAACGAAGTGCTGGTCAGTCGTTTTGACGGCCCGCACGCCTTGCTCGACTGCCTGCGCGACTACCTCAACAACTTGCCGCGCGGGCCGTTGCAACCGTCACTGAAGGTGCGTTGTTTTTGCCACAACCGCGCGCAGTTCATTGCGCGCCGCGTCGAAGAAATCGTCGACACCGCGCAACATCTGCTGCTCAGCGATCTCAATCACCGCTACCTGATCCAGGTACAGCAGCACTATCACGTGCTGGAACTGGTGCCCGGCCAGGTCAACCATGTCGCCCTCGCCACCCTGCCGGCGCTACTCGATTATCTGGGCGAAGAACAGCCGCGCTACAGCCCGCTGCACCTGGACCCGATGGCGCTGGAAGATCAAGACATTGCGCTGATCCTGCCGATGGGCCAGCCCGAATGCATCCAGGTGTTCTACCGAACAACCGAGCAGCAGGCCGAGCTCTACGTGCTGGATGAGTTCAATGCGCTGTGGCAACAGCGGCTGCCCTACCACGACGAGCAGAGTCTGCTGGTGCCACTGCAGCGCTTCCTGCAATCGATACAGTTCCGCCGCGAAGCCGTGCTGCCGATGGAGGCCGGCCCGGAGGCGAGGCTGGAGACTTTGTATTACCAGTTATTGCCATCCGGCCCGGGCCGGGCACGGCGGGTCGAAGCGCGACCGGCGCCGCAGACACCGGTGAACAAGCCGTTCTATGACGTGCAGGCAATCATCGGTAAAGCCGCACCGGGAAACGTGCAAGTCACCTTGTATTGCAATCAGCGGGAATTCAGCGAGCTGGAGCATGGCGACCAGCTGTTCAGCGTGGTCGCCCGCGAGATCGTCGAGCAGCGCCGTGAAGCCGAACGTTATCGCTGCTACATCACCGATCTCGACCTGTCGGGCCTGCTCGGGGACGGGCAAAGTTCGAGCAATCTGTATTTGCGCTACAAGGCGGACCTGGAGCGCTCGTTGAATGAAGCGCTCGAACAGGTGTGAGGCAGGGGTTTACTCGGGAAAGGCGCCGCCGTTGACCGGTTGCGATTCCACTTCCAGCAAGGTCAGTTTCAACGACTTGCCGCCCGGAGCCGGCCAGTCGATGTGCTGACCGACCTTCAGGCCCAGCAACGCGCTGCCGACCGGCGCCAGAATCGAAATCTTGCCTTCGTCGGCGTTGGCGTCTTTTGGATAAACCAGCGTCAGGTGGTAATCCTTGCCACTGCCTTCTTCACGGCAATGCACGCGAGAATTCATGGTCACGACATCAGCGGGCACTTCATCGTGGCCGACCACGGTATCGGCGCGGTCCAGCTCGGTTTGCAGCGCAATCACGCCCGGCGCAGCCTGGTCTTTCTCGCTCAGGCTGTCGATCAGGCGCCCCAGACGTTGCACGTCCAGACGGGTAAGGGTGATGGAAGGTGCGGTCATGATCCGGGCAGACTCCTTTCTTCTGCACAAAAAAAGCAAAACCCCGCCAAAAAAGACGGGGTTTTCACCGTGCCTCGGTGGTTTGAGGCGTCTGCGGACACTATCACAGCTCAAAAAATATACAAGCCACGCACCTTGAGATGCCCTGATCGGCTGTGGCGAGGGAGCTTGCTCCCGCTCGGCTGCGCAGCAGTCGCCAGAGTTTGGGGCCGCTTCGCGACCCAGCGGGAGCAAGCTCCCTCGCCACAAGTTCGTATCAGGCTCGAGTGCGGCGCTCTGCGGCTTGCGCGCATATCACGCGCCGGCGCTGGTCGTCAGCCGAACGCCATTCACGAATGTCTTCGACATGACGGAAACAGCCCTGGCAAACCTTCTGCTCATCCAGCCGGCATACACCGCTGCACGGCGACGGCACCGCCGGGCTGACGTTGCTGTAGAGCGGCTTGGGTGGCCGAACAGGAGCGGCGTCTGTCAGCAACTCACAGGCCCTCGAAATCGAATTCGACACCGGCCTGCTGTTTGACGATGCGCTCAAGCATCTCGCCCAATTGCTCCTCGCTCTTGTCGCACATCCAGCGCTCGCTTTCTTCGTCGTAGTCGAAGTGAAAACCACCGGACACCGCCGCCAGCCACAGCTGCCGCAGCGGCTCCTGGCGACTGAAGATCAACTGGCTGCCGTTTTCGAATTTGACGGTCAGCACACCGGCCGAGCTTTCCAGATCAATGTCCAGATCGCTCTCATCAAAGATGTCTTCCAGTTTTTCCTGGGTTTCATCGACCAGATCGTGGAAACGGGCTTCGGACAAACTCATTGCGGCAACCTCAAAAAATGTCTGATCAGGCTCAAGCAGCCGAAAGATACGGACGCTGCCGGCCGATTGCAAAGGATTAAGACCGGGTGCCTGCCCCACTCCAAACACAACCCCTGTAGGAGTGAGCCTGCTCGCGATTGCATTCGTCCAGTCGACGGTGATGTGATTGAAAGAGCCTAATCGCGAGCAGGCTCACTCCTACAGGGGTTTGCGCGAGCCCCGCCGGACGGGAGGGCCATCACATAGGCAAGCTGCCGGGTGGCCGGTATACTCCGGCGCAATTAACGCATTTTCAAGGATTTCGCCATGAAGCGCCTGATCTCGTCCCTTGCTGCGCTCGTCGCGGTTGCCTGCCTTGTATCGGCCTGCGGTCAAAAAGGCCCGCTGTACCTGCCCGACGACAGTCAAGACCCGGCTGAACAAGCCCAGTCTTCGCAGAAACAACCGTCCAAAGCACACAAGCACGACGTTTATTAAGGGATCGCCATGGACGCTTTTAACTACCGTGGCGGCGAGCTGTTTGCCGAAGGCGTGGCACTGTCCGCCATCGCCGACCGCTTCGGCACGCCCACCTATGTCTACTCGCGCGCGCACATCGAAGCGCAATACCTGGCCTATGCCGATGCGCTGGCCGGCATGCCACACCTGGTGTGCTTCGCGGTCAAAGCCAACTCCAACCTCGGCGTATTGAATGTCCTGGCCCGTCTCGGCGCCGGTTTCGACATTGTTTCCCGTGGCGAGCTGGAACGTGTTCTGGCCGCTGGCGGGAGTGCCGACAAGATCGTCTTCTCCGGTGTCGGCAAGACCCGTGACGATATGCGCCGTGCGCTGGAAGTCGGCGTGCACTGCTTCAACGTCGAATCCACCGACGAGCTCGAGCGCCTGCAAGTGGTCGCCGCCGAGCTGGGCGTTCGCGCCCCGGTTTCGCTGCGCGTGAACCCGGACGTCGATGCCGGTACCCACCCGTACATTTCCACCGGTCTCAAAGAGAACAAGTTCGGCATCGCCATCGCTGACGCCGAAGACGTGTACGTACGTGCCGCGCATCTGCCGAACCTGGAAGTGGTCGGAGTCGATTGCCACATCGGTTCGCAACTGACCACGCTGCCGCCGTTCATTGATGCACTGGATCGTTTGCTCGATCTGGTCGATCGCCTCGGCGATTGCGGCATCCACCTGCGCCACATCGATCTCGGTGGTGGCCTGGGCGTGCGTTATCGCGATGAAGAGCCGCCATTGGCCGCCGACTACATCAAAGCCGTGCGCGAGCGCCTGAACGGTCGCGATCTGGCGCTGGTGTTCGAACCGGGCCGCTTCATTGTCGCCAACGGCGGCGTGCTGCTGACACAGGTCGAGTACCTCAAGCACACCGAACACAAGGATTTCGCCATCGTCGACGCGGCGATGAATGATCTGATCCGCCCGGCGCTGTATCAGGCCTGGATGGACGTCACGGCGGTCAAACCGCGCGACAACGCTGCGCGCCACTACGACATCGTCGGCCCGATCTGCGAAACCGGCGACTTCCTTGCCAAGGACCGCGAACTGGCGCTGGAAGAAGGCGACTTGCTGGCGGTGCATTCGGCCGGTGCGTACGGTTTCGTCATGAGCTCCAACTACAACACTCGCGGCCGTGCCGCCGAAGTGCTGGTGGATGGTGATCAGGTTTTTGAAGTGCGTCGCCGCGAAACCGTGGCCGAGCTGTTTGCCGGCGAAAGCCTGCTGCCGGAGTAACCCATGCTGCTGCGTTTTACCAAAATGCACGGCCTGGGCAACGATTTCATGGTCCTCGACCTGGTCAGCCAGCACGCGCACATTCAGCCCAAGCACGCCAAACAATGGGGCGACCGGCACACCGGTATCGGTTTCGACCAGTTGCTGATTGTCGAGGCACCGAGCAACCCGGACGTGGATTTCCGCTATCGGATCTTCAACTCCGACGGCTCCGAAGTGGAACAGTGCGGCAACGGCGCGCGCTGCTTTGCCCGTTTCGTGCTCGACAAACGCCTGACCGCCAAACGTCAGATGCGCGTCGAGACCAAGGGCGGCATCATCGAACTGGACGTGCGTAACGACGGCCAGATCGGCGTGAACATGGGCGCACCGCGTCTGGTGCCGGCGGATATCCCGTTCGAAGCGCCAGCCCAGGCCAGCAGCTATCAGCTGGAAGTCGATGGCACCACGGTCGAACTGGCCGCCGTGTCGATGGGCAATCCCCATGCAGTCATTCGCGTGGACGACATCAACAGTGCACCGGTGCATGAACTGGGGCCGAAGATCGAACACCATCCGCGCTTCCCGGCGCGGGTCAATGTCGGTTTTCTTCAGGTCATCGATCGGCACCGTGCGCAATTGCGCGTCTGGGAACGCGGCGCCGGGGAAACCCAGGCCTGCGGCACCGGCGCCTGTGCCGCCGCGGTTGCCGCCATCACTCAGGGGTGGATGGATTCGCCGCTGTTGATCGACCTGCCCGGCGGGCGTCTGTCCATCGAGTGGGCAGGCCCGGGCCAACCGGTGTTGATGACCGGTCCGGCAGTGCGTGTATACGAAGGACAAGTGCGTCTTTGAGCGAGCGAAAATCATGACCGACAAGCCTCAGGTACCCGCCCGACAGACCGACGAATCAGCGTCCGAAAGCCTGGAAGCGGCAGCGGTTGCCGCCTACCTGGAGGCTCATCCGGACTTTTTCGTCGAACACGAAGAACTGCTGCCATCCCTGCGCATTCCGCATCGGCGCGGCGACACGGTGTCGCTGGTCGAACGACAGATGACCCTGCTGCGCGACCGTAACATAGAGATGCGCCATCGCCTTTCGCACCTGATGGACGTGGCCCGTGACAATGATCGCCTGTTCGAAAAAACCCGCCGCCTGATTCTCGCGCTGATGGATGCGTCGAGCCTGGAGGACGTGGTGATCAGTGTCGAAGACAGCCTGCGCCAGGATTTCCAGGTGCCTTTTGTCAGCCTGATCCTGCTCGGCGACAACCCGGCTCCGGTCGGCCGTTGGGTGACCCACGCCGACGCGCAAACCGCCATCGGCGGCCTGCTCGCCGAAGGCAAAAGCGTCAGCGGCAACCTGCGCGAGCATGAGCTGGATTTCCTCTTTGGCGAAGAACAGCGCCAGCAGATCGGCTCGACGGCGGTCGTTGCCGTCAGCCATCAGGGCATCCACGGCATTCTGGCCATCGCCAGCCGTGATCCGCAGCACTACAAGAGCTCGGTCGGCACCCTGTTCCTCAGCTACATCGCCGAGGTCATGGGCCGCGTGCTGCCACGGGTCAACAGCTCCCTGCGCTCGGTGCGCTGAGCATGGAACGGCAACTGGACGCTTACTGCGAACACCTGCGCAGTGAGCGCCAGGTGTCGCCGCACACGCTGTCGGCGTATCGCCGCGACCTCGACAAGGTTCTCGGCTGGTGCATCAAGCAGAACATCGGCAGTTGGGCTGCGCTGGACATCCAGCGTCTGCGCAGCCTGATCGCTCGGCTGCACGCACAAGGCCAGTCCTCGCGCAGCCTCGCCCGCCTGCTCTCAGCGGTGCGCGGGCTTTATCACTATCTGAACCGCGAAGGCCTTTGCGACCATGATCCGGCCACGGGTCTGGCGCCGCCGAAAGGCGAACGTCGCCTGCCAAAAACCCTCGACACCGACCGCGCGCTGCAACTGCTCGAAGGTGCGGTCGAGGATGATTTTCTTGCCCGGCGCGATCAGGCGATTCTGGAGTTGTTCTATTCTTCGGGGCTACGCCTGTCCGAGCTGACCGGACTCAATCTGGATCAACTGGACTTGGCCGACGGCATGGTCCAGGTACTTGGCAAAGGCAGCAAAACCCGGCTGTTGCCTGTTGGCAAAAAAGCCCGGGAAGCGCTTGAGCACTGGCTGCCGTTGCGCGCGCTGACCAACCCGGCCGACGACGCCGTGTTCGTCAGCCAGCAAGGCCGGCGTCTGGGTCCACGGGCGATCCAGGCGCGGGTCAAACTCGCCGGCGAGCGCGAACTGGGGCAGAACCTGCACCCACACATGCTCAGGCACTCCTTTGCCAGCCATTTGCTCGAGTCGTCCCAAGACCTGCGCGCGGTGCAGGAGTTGCTCGGCCACTCCGATATCAAGACCACGCAGATTTACACCCACCTCGATTTCCAACATCTGGCGGCGGTCTATGACAGCGCCCACCCAAGGGCCAAACGCATGAAAGGCGACGATTCATGAGCATTCAGTTGATCACCTTCGACCTTGACGACACCCTCTGGGACACCGCCCCGGTGATCGCCAGCGCCGAAACCGTGCTGCGCGAATGGCTGAGCGACCAGGCGCCGAATCTGGGCGCGGTGCCGGTGGAACATTTGTGGGCGATTCGCGAGCGCGTGCTGGCGGGCGAGCCGGGCCTGAAGCACCGCATCAGTGCGCTGCGCCGGCGCGTGCTGTTTCATGCACTGGAAGACGCCGGGTATGAGCGCGACGAGGCGTCAGCCCTGGCGGACAAGGGTTTTGACGTGTTTTTGCATGCACGGCATCAGATCGAAGTGTTCCCCGAGGTCGAGCCGCTGCTGGAGGGTCTCGCCAATCACTACGCCCTCGGCGTTGTCACCAACGGCAATGCCGATGTGCGCCGGCTGGGGCTGGCGGATTATTTCAAATTTACCTTGTGCGCCGAAGACATCGGCATCGCCAAGCCGGACGCGCGACTGTTTCACGAGGCCTTGCAGCGTGGCGGGGTAAGCGCCGAAGCCGCGGTGCATGTCGGCGATCATCCCGGCGATGACATCGCCGGCGCGCAGCAGGCAGGGTTGCGTGCGGTGTGGTTCAACCCGGCGGGCAAGGTCTGGGAGGCAGAGCGCTTGCCGGATGCGGAGATCCGCAGCCTCACCGAGTTGCCAGCGGTATTGGCGCGCTGGAATGCCACCTCGAATTAACACGCGCCCCCTGTAGGAGTGAGCCTGCTCGCGATAGCGGTGTGTCATTCAATTCGATGTATCTGACAAACCGCTATCGCGAGCAGGCTCACTCCTACAGGGAAATTGCGCTGGCTTTGCGGGCATGAAAAAGCCCGCAGCGACGGCGGGCTTTTTCAGCAAGCGAGCGACACGCCTCAGATAGGGCGGCTGCCGTACTTGTTGTCCGGCTTCTTGGGCGGATCGGCGACCACATTGGCCTCCACTTCCTGCACCTTGCCACCGCGCGCAAGGAATTCTTCCATGGCCTTGGCCAGGGCGTCACGTTCCTTGTTCTTGGCCTCGATACTCGGCAACTCGTCGACCGATACCGCAGCCTTGGCTTTGCCTTTGGCAGCCGGGGCCGGTGTATCGTCACTGACATCGTCTTCGGCCACGTCTTCCGCTGCCGCTTCCAGGCCTTCCTCGGCCTCGTCTTCGTCGCCTACTTCGAGGTCGTCGTTTTCCAGATCATCGTCGCTCATGTCCTACCTCATGACTTGCCAAAAGCAGATTAGTTATAGACCAGCTTTGGCGACTGTCGTAAGCCGCCGTTAAAAAATCTTCCGCCGCTGCTGATCAGCGGCTTATGCCCCTTCACCGTGCAAGGTGGCGAGGACTTTACGGGCACCGCCATGATCTCGGTGCTCGCCCAGATAAACGCCTTGCCAGGTGCCCAGCGCCAGGCGACCCGCCGAAACCGGCAGGCTGATCTGGCAGCCCAGCACGCTGGCCTTGAAGTGCGCCGGGAGGTCGTCCAGGCCTTCGTCGTTGTGCTCATAGCCGTCTGTTCCTTGTGGGATCAGACGATTGAAAAATCGTTCGAAGTCGCGACGAACTGCCGGATCGGCGTTCTCGTTGATGGTCAACGACGCCGAGGTGTGCTGCAGCCACAAATGCAACAGACCGACCCGACAGGTCTTGAGTTCAGGCAAGCCGGCAAGCAACTCGTCCGTTATCAGATGAAAGCCCCGGGGCCTTGCCCGCAGGGTTATCAGAGTCTGTTGCCACATACAGTTCTCCGCTCGTTCGGGGCGCATTCTAGCGCGCTCTGAAAAAAAACAAAGGCCCTAATATTCCTGCAACGGTGTAAGCCATTGCCCGCAGAAAAACCTCCGCTGTAAAGACGACAAAAGCCGTAAGAAAAATCCTTTCAGCCGCCCTCTGACTGACAAATCGCAGGCAAAAAAATGCCCGGCAAGCCGGGCAATTTTTTTCCTGCGCGAGCTTACAGGTTGTAGCCGCGCTCGTTGTGTTGTGCCAGATCGAGGCCGACCGACTCTTCTTCTTCGGTTACGCGCAGACCCATGACAGCATCCAGCACCTTGAGGATGACGAAGGTGACGATCGCGGTGTAGATCACCGTGAAGCCAACGCCTTTGATCTGAATCCAGACCTGCGCGCCGATGTCAGTCACGGTGCCGAAGCCGCCCAGCGCCGGTGCAGCAAACACACCGGTGAGGATCGCGCCGAGGATACCGCCAATGCCGTGCACGCCGAAGGCATCCAGGGAATCGTCATAACCGAGTTTGCGCTTCAGGGTAGTGGCGCAGAAGAAGCACACCACGCCTGCAGCCAGACCAATCACCAGCGCGCCCATCGGGCCCACGGTACCGGCGGCCGGCGTAATCGCTACCAGACCGGCAACCACACCCGAGGCAATGCCCAGTGCGCTTGGTTTGCCGTGGGTGACCCACTCGGCGAACATCCAGCCCAGTGCCGCAGCGGCAGTTGCAATTTGAGTCACCAGCATCGCCATGCCCGCAGTGCCGTTAGCGGCTGCAGCGGAACCGGCGTTGAAACCAAACCAGCCCACCCACAGCATGGCCGCGCCCATCAGGGTGTAACCGAGATTGTGCGGCGCCATTGGCGTGGTCGGGAAACCCTTGCGCTTGCCCAGCACCAGGCACGCTACCAGACCGGCGATACCGGCGTTGATGTGCACCACGGTGCCGCCCGCAAAGTCGAGCACGCCCCAGTCCCACATCAGGCCGCCGTTACCGGACCAGACCATGTGCGCAATCGGCGCATAAACCAGGGTGAACCAGATGGCCATGAAGATCAGCATCGCGGAAAATTTCATCCGCTCGGCGAACGCACCGACGATCAGCGCCGGGGTGATGATCGCGAAGGTCATCTGGAAGGTAATGAACACCGCCTCAGGGAACAGCGCCGCCGGGCCGGTAATGCTCGAAGGCGTGACACCGGCGAGGAACGCCTTGCCCATGCCACCGAAGAACGAGTTGAAATTGACGACGCCCTGCTCCATGCCGGTGGTGTCGAACGCAATGCTGTAGCCATAAATGACCCAGAGGATGCTGATCAGACCGGTAATGGCGAAGCACTGCATCATCACGGAAAGAATGTTTTTCGAGCGAACCATACCGCCGTAAAACAGCGCCAGGCCCGGAATGGTCATGAACAGCACGAGGGCTGTCGAGGTCAGCATCCAGGCCGTGTCGCCGGAATTGAGGACTGGCGCGGCCACTTCGTCTGCCGCCATGGCAAGGCCGGGCATTACGATGGACAACAGGGCGCCTAGCCCTGCGAATTTACGCAGAGTCATATTGTTTTCTCCTGGGGCGTTGGGTTTGTGGCGGCGCTTAGATCGCGTCGGTATCGGTTTCGCCGGTACGGATACGAATCGCCTGTTCCAGATTGACCACGAAGATCTTGCCGTCACCGATCTTGCCGGTGTTGGCAGCCTTGGTTATCGCCTCGATAACCCGATCCAGATCCTTGTCGTCGATGGCCACGTCGATTTTCACCTTGGGCAGAAAATCGACCACATATTCCGCGCCGCGATACAGCTCGGTGTGACCCTTCTGCCGGCCGAAGCCTTTGACTTCAGTAACGGTAATGCCCTGCACGCCGATTTCGGACAGCGACTCGCGCACGTCGTCCAGCTTGAACGGCTTGATGATGGCAGTGACTAGCTTCATGAAACTCTCTCCCGATTTGGTGGACTTGCCCCAGGAAAACAAACCCGTCTCAAGTCTAAGCGCAGTGCCTGGCTTTGTAACGCATCGTTGACGCCAGCTAACCGCATCAGACGAAACTCCCCGCTTCGTCTGCCGCACTGCATTCGTCACAGCGACTGCATCAGTGCATGGGTCAAGGGTGACTAAGCAGAAACCTTGCCATCTCGACAAAACCCCCTGATTTCAATCCCTTGGCGGCTGTCGCGCGCAATGCCGTGCCGAAGGCACAGCGGTTACGCACAACAACGGTGCGCGGGTGCCCGTGCGCTTGCGCGAAAAGCGTGCATCTGGCTGCGGGATTGACTATAGACACTGCGTGATACACTGCCGGCCATTGTTTTCAGGACATTCACCATGCTCGCACCCAAAGACTTCCTCGACGCCCTGAGCGGCACCGCCTCCCGTCTCTTCAGCGGCGACACCCCGCTGCCGAAAGCCGAAATGGAAAGCCAGTTCAAAATGCTGCTGCAAAGCGCCTTCAGCAAACTCGATCTGGTCAGCCGGGAAGAGTTTGACAGTCAGATGGTGGTGCTGGCGCGCACTCGTGCACGGCTTGAGAGTCTTGAAGCCAAAGTTGCTGAGCTGGAAGCGAAGCTGAATCCGCCGGCTGAATAACGGCCCAGTTCCCGGATATTGAGTTTGGTTAGTAAAAAAGGCGTCGAATAGACGCCCTCAAAGTGCTTCCCCCGGGCCGGTCTTCAGCCTCGGTGTACTGCCCGGATACGGAATCATGCGCAATGTGCCAGCCGCTCTACCTGATCACGGATTGCAGCTCCTCTTTCAATTTCAGCTTTTCGCAGATCGTACGTCGATTGCAGGTTCAGCCAAACTTCAGGAGTGGTGTCCAGACAGATAGAAAGTCTTAAAGCCATGTCAGCGCTGATGCCTCGGCGCTGTAGAACGATATCGTTCACCGTCGGAGTAGACACATTCAATGCTCGCGCCAACGCAGCGGCTGTCAGGTTCAGAGGCTCCAGATACTCCTCTTTGAGGATCTCGCCGGGATGGACCGGACGCATACCATTCTTGGTCATACTCACCTCAGTGATAATCGACGATTTCAACATCCTCGGGCCCATTCAGCCCCCAGACGAAGCAAATTCGCCATTGGGCGTTGATACGAATGCTGCATTGCCCCTTCCGATCGCCTCCCAAGGTCTCGAGCCGATTTCCGGGAGGAGATCGGAGATCAGCCAACGCAGCTGCT
Organism: Pseudomonas sp. SWRI111; assembly: GCF_014268555.1. Taxonomy (NCBI): domain Bacteria; kingdom Pseudomonadati; phylum Pseudomonadota; class Gammaproteobacteria; order Pseudomonadales; family Pseudomonadaceae; genus Pseudomonas; species Pseudomonas sp. SWRI111. The sequence goes on from NZ_JABWQQ010000002.1 coordinate 70,310, forward strand.
GCATCAAGCATCGTCAGCTTACGTTCCGCGACACTCAATATGGCTGACCAGAAACGGGTTTTACCGCTTCGGAACAGGTATTCGGTTTCAGAACATCTGAAGCTAACGATCATAATTTAAAGCTTAACGTTATGCATTAACCTTGAGTGTATTCGTGAAGATCATTGACGCAAACAGGTGATCCTGCGATTTCGGTGTTCTTTCAGGGCTTTCAGAAATGGACTACGCGTGGTGGCTAATCCTTACTGAACCCGTCGCTATTTCCTACACAAACTCTCCCTATTTCTGCTTGCGATGCCTTGCCGATTTCCTGGCATTTCTTGCAGCAACATCCTGAGAAGTTTTTGCGCGCCACCCGCCCCACTAAAACGACTATGCCCTACTACCCTTCAAAAACCCGCAGGAAGCGGCCCCCGATTCAGCTCAAGGAACGACCATGTCCCTCTCCATCGTCCACAGTCGCGCCCAGATTGGCGTGGAAGCCCCCGCTGTTACCGTCGAAGTTCATCTGGCCAACGGTCTGCCGTCGCTGACCATGGTCGGTCTGCCCGAGGCGGCGGTGAAGGAGAGCAAGGATCGGGTGCGCAGCGCGATTATCAATTCCGGGCTGCAATTTCCGGCGCGGCGTATCACCTTGAATCTGGCGCCGGCGGATCTGCCCAAGGATGGCGGGCGCTTTGATCTGGCGATTGCCTTGGGGATTTTGTCGGCGAGTGTGCAGGTGCCGTGTCTGACGCTGGATGATGTGGAATGTCTTGGCGAACTGGCGTTGTCCGGTGCGGTGCGGCCGGTGCGTGGTGTGCTGCCGGCGGCACTGGCGGCGCGCAAGGCCGGTCGGGCGCTGGTGGTGCCGCGCGCGAACGCCGAGGAAGCGTGCTTGGCATCAGGACTGAAAGTGTATGCAGTGGATCACCTGCTGGAAGCGGTGGCGCATTTCAACGGGCATACGCCGGTGGAGCCTTACGTTTCCGACGGATTGATGCATGCCGCCAAACCTTATCCCGACCTCAATGAGGTGCAGGGGCAAACAGCCGCCAAGCGCGCATTGCTGATTGCGGCGGCGGGCGCCCATAACTTGCTGTTCAGCGGGCCACCCGGCACAGGCAAGACGTTGCTGGCCAGCCGCCTGCCCGGATTGCTGCCGCCGCTTTCCGAATGCGAAGCCCTGGAGGTCGCAGCGATTCAGTCAGTCGCGAGTGGCGTACCGTTAACTCACTGGCCACAGCGCCCCTTCCGTCAACCGCACCACTCCGCTTCCGGGCCGGCACTGGTCGGTGGCAGTTCGAAACCGCAACCCGGCGAAATCACCCTGGCGCATCATGGTGTGCTGTTTCTCGACGAATTACCCGAGTTTGATCGCAAGGTTCTGGAGGTACTGCGCGAGCCGCTGGAGTCCGGGCATATCGTGATTGCCCGGGCCAAGGATCGCGTGCGTTTCCCCGCGCGGTTCCAATTGGTGGCGGCAATGAATCCGTGTCCCTGTGGATATCTTGGCGAACCCAGTGGCAAGTGCTCGTGCACGCCGGACATGGTCCAGCGCTATCGCAACAAGCTGTCGGGGCCGCTGCTGGACCGAATCGATTTGCACCTGACCGTGGCGCGAGAGGCAACAGCATTGAATCCGGCAGCGAAGCCCGGCGAGGACAGCGCCAGCGCTGCGGCGTTGGTAGCCGAAGCGCGAGAGCGCCAGCACAAACGTCAGGGCTGCGCCAACGCCTTTCTCGATTTGCCGGGATTGAAGCGCCATTGCCGGTTATCCACAGCCGACGAAAAATGGCTGGAATCGGCCTGCGAGCGACTGATCCTGTCGCTGCGCTCGGCCCATCGTCTGCTCAAGGTCGCGCGCACGCTGGCGGATCTTGAGCAGGTCGATGCGATCACCCGCGAGCACCTGGCCGAGGCACTGCAATACCGACCGGCGACGCCTTAATGTTCAGTCAGGCCAACCAGTGGCGCCTGACGCACTTCGGTGTCGCGCCCGGCCTGAATCGCGCTCACGCGCTTCAAGGCGTTATCCACAGCACCTTTGTCCGCCAGCAGGCTGTAGCTGATCTGGAACTGTTTGTGCTCTTTCGGCGCAATGGTTGGCACCAGGTTCAACGGTCGCTGATAGCGACGGTTGTAGGAAAAACTGGTCCCCGGCTCAAGCCCCGTCACGTAGCCCTGCCCTTGCGTGTCGGTATTCTTCCACAGGGAAAACACCGGCAACTGCTGGGTATTGAAGCCAACAGAAACACCGAGGCTGCCCGCCTTGTTATGCAGAACAGTCAGGGTTTCGCCTTTGGCGTCGGCATAGGGCACGACGTTGTACACCGTTTCGTCGTAGTCCTTGGTCGGCGCGCGATAAGTCTGCCAGTCGGCCAGATCGCCCTTGGCCTTGTCGTTAAATGGCGATACCTGCTTCACCGGCGCGGCAAACTTTGCACCCTGCTCAAGAAACGGCGTGCTGAAGTTGCTGTGATACAGCGCCTGATATTCCTTCGGATAGTCGCCGTTGTTGGTCAGGGTGTCGTTGAGGGCGAAGCTTGCGCTGCCCGGCTCGGTGACCAGTTCCGTCGCCACTTTAAAATCGACTTTCTTGAACGCCTGCTCTTTCAGCTCGCCACGCAAGGTAATGGCATATGGCGGCTTTTCATCGATGTGCAAAGTGACGGTGCTGGCCGGAATGTTGGCGGCGCGACCGTGCAGTGTCAGCAGTTCACCGTTGTCCATGCCGGGATGGCCCACCCATTCGTAACCGCAACGGGTGACCAGTTCGTTGAAGCCTTCGAGCCAGCCCAGGCCACCGCGTCCGTTGAGTTCGATGAAGGCCGGATTGACCACCTCTTGCACCGGCGAGTCCCAGCCCATGCGCACATTGCCCACCGAGGCTTGCAGCACATTCATGCCCCGGGTCGGCACCACCGACAATTTCATTGCGCCGTTATCGATGTCGACAACGCTGACGCCCTCCTGACGACCGCCGTGCAGGGTGCGCAAGGTCACGGAAAACGGTTTGGTGGTTTTCACACCAAGCTGTTCACTGGTGATCGTCCAGTTTTTCGCGGGCGTATTGGCATCGAGCAAGACGTAGTCCCAGGCCATGGCATGGGAAGCAGCGGAGAATGCGCCGAGGGCGACAAAGAGTTTGAGCGGGGTCATGGCAGCAGCCTTTATTGGAGTTGTGCCATTTTTATAGCGCTGCGGAAACGTTTCAGCAAGTCCAAAGAAGCGGTGGGAGAAAAGCATTCGCGAGCAGGCTCGCTCCCACAGGGACATCGGGCCTTCACAACATTTGTGAATCACACCGAAAACTGTGAGAGCGAGCCTGCTCGCGATAGCTATTCAAAGACGCATCAACGGAAGCGATCAACCTCGGAACGCAGATCCGCCGCCAGCTTCTCCAGCTCTTTAGCCGTCACCGCCAGGTTCGACACAACCTCACGCTGCTCACTGTTGGCCAGCGCAATGCTCTGCAAGTTGCTGCTCAGCAACGTCGCGGTGCTGCTTTGTTCCTGCGTCGCAGTGGTGATTGCAGCAAACTGCTGCCCCGCCGAACGGCTCTGCTCGTCGATCCGCGCCAGTGCCGAGGCGACATTGGCGTTGCGCGACAGGCCTTCCTGCATCAGCACGTTGCCCTGTTCCATGGTGCTGATCGCATTGCCGGTTTCCTGCTGGATGCTGTGGATCATGCTGGAAATCTCGTCGGTCGCCTGACGGGTGCGCGAGGCCAGACTGCGCACTTCGTCAGCCACCACGGCAAAGCCGCGACCTTGTTCACCGGCACGCGCCGCTTCGATCGCCGCGTTCAGGGCCAACAGGTTGGTCTGTTCGGCAATCGAGGTAATCACCCCGACAATGCCGCCGATTTCCTGGGAGCGCTGGCCGAGGGTGTTGATCACCGTGGCGGTGCTGTTCAGCGCGCCGGCGATTTGCTCCAGCGAGGACGACGCTTCTTCCATCGAGCTGCGCCCGATCTGCGTCTGTTGGGCGTTTTCCTGAGCCAGACGCTGGGTTGCGCCCATGTTGTCGGCGATGTTCAGCGAAGTCGCGCTGAATTCTTCCACCGCGCCGGCCATGCTGGTGATTTCGCCCGACTGTTGCTCCATGCCTTCATAGGCCCCTCCGGACAATCCGGACAAGGCCTGCGCACGGCTGTTGACCTCTTCCGAGGCGCGGCGGATGTGCTCGACCATGGTCGACAGCGCCTGACTCATCTGGTTGAACGCGCGGGATAGCTGACCGATCTCGTCGTGGCTCGATACGTTCAGGCGAACACTCAGATCACCGGCGCCCAAGGCTTCGGCCTGACGCACCAGATCGCCCAGCGGTGCCAGCTTGCTGCGCAGCAGCCAGACCACGGAGCCAACGGCCAGCAACATCGCCAGCAGGCTGCCGATAGCCAGTTGCGTACCGACGCTCCAGGTCACCGCGCGGATTTCGGCTTTCGGCATGCTCGCCACTACCGACCACGGTCCGCCCTCGAACGGCACCGCGACGCTGTAGAAGTCTTCGCCTTTATCGTTCCAGAACTCACCCGTGCCCGGGGTTTTCACCAGACCGTTGATGGCCGGGACAGCCTGGTCCAGCGACTCGACGCCGGCAATCGGCACCAGCCATTTGTTCTGCTCGTCAAGCAAGGCCAGCGAGCCGGTCTTGCCAATGCGGAAGCGCTTGAGATTGGCAAACTGGGCGTTCTGCGCATCGGTGTAATCGAAGCCGACGTACAGCACGGCGATGATCTTGCCGCCCGCATCGCGAACCGGGGTGTACTGCGACATGTAATAGCGTTCGAACAACAGGGAACGCCCGACAAAGCTCTGGCCCGCCATCAGCTTCGCGTAAGCCGGGTTGGCGTGGTCGAGCACGGTGCCGATGGCGCGGGTGCCGTCCTGCTTGGTGACGTTGGTGCTGACACGAATGAATTCTTCGCCGCTGCGCACGAACACCGTAGCCACGCCGGCCGTCATCTGCTTGAACTCGTCAACTTCCTTGAAGTTGTTGTTCAGCACTTCGCTGCCCAGACGCAGTCCCGGCGTCTGTACGCCGGCCACGGTGACCGGCTCTTCCGGATGAACACTCAGGCCGCTACCGAAGCGTTTCTCGAACAAGCCGCTCAGGCGCAAGGTGCTTTCGCGCAGCGTGCCGTGGAACGTGCTCAGCTGGTCGGCCAGCAGCCGCGCCTCGCTGGCCAGATGTTCTTCACGGGTGGCGAGGTTGGCCGAATCCAGCGAACGCAGAGCGAACACCGTACTGCCACTGATGACAATCGCCAGTATTACAGCGAGCGCGAGGCCCAGCTGCGAGGCGATCCGAGCGCGAGGTTGAGACATGGACAGCTCCTGGCCGAGCTGCGGGATCCTCCTTGATCTCGACTCGGATTATTTTCTAATAGTGGGGGTGAACCGTAAAAACCGGCACGACGGTTCCACTTGCTCATAGTCGGCGGTAAATCCGAATACTTGAGCGCCTGACAGGGATATGGCACAAGGCCGGCATTGTGCCGGCTCGAACGTTTCAGCTCAAGCGTGTCACCGCCGGCAGTTCCATGGCGCGGACCTCGCTTTGCAGGAAGTCGCTGAGACGGCGCAAACGTTCACCTCCCGGTCGGGTTTTTGGCCACACCAGGTAGTAATTCAGTCCGCTGGCGACGGCGGTTGGCCACGGCAGGCTGAGACGTCCCTGGGCGACATCTTCGGCCACCATCAACAGATCGCCCATCGATACACCGTAACCGCGCGCCGCCGCGATCATCCCCAACTCGAGGGTATCGAACACCTGTCCGCCCTTGAGCGACACCTGATCGGACAGCCCCATGTGCTCAAGCCAGCTGCGCCAGTCACGGCGGTCCGGGGTCGGGTGCAGCAACTCGGTGGATGCCAGCCGCGCGACGTCCCACGGCTGGTCATTGAGCAGGTTCGGCGCGCCAACCGGGATCAGTTCTTCGGCAAACAACAGGCTGGCCTCCCAGTCCGGCGGGAAATGCCCGTCACTGAGCAGCACCGCGCAATCGAACGGCTCATCGTTGAAGTCCACCGAATCCACGTCCATCCACGCGCTGGTCAGTTGCACTTCGTTACCTGGCTGCAAATGCCGAAAACGGCTGAGCCGCGCCAGCAACCAGCGCATGGTCAGGGTCGATGGCGCTTTCATACGCAGAATGTCGTCTTCGGCACGCAAGGTATTGCAGGCCCGCTCCAGGGCTGTGAAGCCCTCGCGGATGCCAGGCAATAGCAGGCGGGCCGCCTCGGTCAATTGCAGATGACGGCCGCTGCGATGGAACAGCCGACAAGCGAAATGCTCTTCGAGCGTACGAATGTGCCGGCTCACCGCGCTCTGGGTGATCGAAAGCTCTTCGGCCGCACGGGTGAACGAGCTGTGCCGGGCGGCCGCTTCGAATGCGCGCAGGGCATACAGCGGAGGAAGTCGACGGGACATGCACAAGCTCCTGGGGCGGGATGCAGCCAACTTAGCAGAAAGTGCTCAGGATGAGTTTTAATCATGCCACCCATCCTTTTTATCCCTTTGTGCAAATCCCTCCACGCACCGAGAATCGACGGTCTCCTGTTCCCTCTGCAAATTGAGTGGTGATGACTATGCAACATCCTGTGCGTACCGAACTCTGGGCTATTCTGCGGCTGGCGGGGCCGCTGATCGCTTCACAGTTGGCGCACATGCTGATGGTGCTGACCGACACGCTGATGATGGCCAGGCTCAGCCCCGAGGCGCTGGCCGGTGGCGGCCTCGGCGCTGCGACCTACTCGTTTGTGTCGATTTTCTGCATCGGCGTCATTGCAGCGGTCGGCACGCTGGTGGCGATTCGTCAGGGTGCCGGCGATATCCTTGGCGCAGCACGCCTGACTCAGGCCGGATTGTGGCTCGCCTGGCTGATGGCGCTGGGCGCAGGGCTGTTGCTGTGGAATCTGAAACCGGTGCTGTTGCTGTTCGGCCAGACCGAAACCAACGTCAACGCCGCCGGGCAATTCCTGATCGCCCTACCCTTCGCCCTGCCGGGCTACCTGAGCTTCATGGCCCTGCGTGGTTTTACCAGCGCGATTGGCCGGGCCACGCCGGTCATGGTCATCAGCCTCGCTGGCACCGTGGCCAACTTTCTGCTCAATTACGCGTTGATCACCGGCCTGTTCGGCCTGCCGCAGCTCGGCTTGATGGGCATCGGTCTGGTCACGGCGATTGTCGCCAACTGTATGGCGCTGGCGCTGGCCTGGCACATTCGCCGGCATCCGGCGTATGACGCCTATCCATTGCGCGCCGGACTGTCGCGGCCCAACCGGCAATACCTCAAGGAGCTGTGGCGCCTCGGTCTGCCCATCGGCGGCACCTACGCGGTGGAAGTCGGGCTGTTCGCCTTTGCGGCGCTGTGCATGGGCACCATGGGCAGCACACAAATGGGTGCGCATCAGATCGCTCTGCAGATCGTTTCGGTGGCATTCATGGTGCCGGCCGGGATGTCTTATGCCATCACCATGCGCGTCGGCCAGCACTATGGCGCCGGACAACTGATCGATGCGCGCATGTCCGGCCGTGTTGGCATCGCCTTCGGCGCGGTAGTGATGCTCGGCTTTGCCTTGGTGTTCTGGCTGTGGCCGAATCAGTTGGTTGGCCTGTTCCTTGACCATAACGACCCGGCGTTTGCCGAGGTGATCCGCCTGGCGGTAAGCCTCCTGGCAGTGGCGGCGTGGTTCGAATTGTTCGACGGCACGCAGACGATTGCCATGGGCTGTATCCGTGGCCTGAAAGATGCCAAGACCACCTTTCTGGTCGGGCTCGGTTGCTACTGGCTGATCGGCGCGCCCGCGGCGTGGTGGATGGCCTTCCACCTCGACTGGGGGCCGACGGGCGTCTGGTGGGGACTGGCGCTGGGCCTGGCCTGTGCGGCGGTGAGCCTGACGCTGGCGTTTGAATGGAAGATGAAGCGAATGATTCGGCGCGAGCCACAGGCTCAAGGTTTCAACATCCCTCAGGCCGAATGAGATCCCCTGTAGGAGTGAGCCTGCTCGCGATAGCGGTGTATCAGTCAATGCAAATGTTGACCGTTGGAAAGCTATCGCGAGCAGGCTCACTCCTACAAGGGGCCGCTGATCAGCCGACGATCTCCAAAGCAGGCTGCTGGCTCGATCCCGACGTCAGGTATTCCACCAACTCCGCCAACGGCAACGGCCGGCTGATCAGGTATCCCTGCACCTGATCGCAGTCATAGCCGCGCAGCAGATCCAGTTGCTCCGGCGTCTCTACGCCTTCGGCCACCACTTCCAGTTGCAGGTTGTGCGCAAGGTTGATCATCGCGTGTACCAGCTTGCGGTTCTCTTCGCGCTGTTCCATGCCACCGACAAAACTCTTGTCGATCTTCAGCAAGGTGATCGGCAGGCTGTTGAGGTGCACGAACGAAGAAAACCCGGTGCCGAAATCGTCCAGCGAGAACCGCACGCCAAGGCGACCAAGGGCGTCCATGGTCTGTTTGACCAGGTCGCTGCGGCGCATCACGGCGGTTTCGGTGAGTTCGAATTCCAGCCACTGCGCCTCGACACCGCGCTCGGCAATCAAACGGCTCAGTGTCGGCAACAGCTGACTGTCCTGAAATTGGCGGAATGACAAGTTGATTGCCATGTGCAGCGCGGGCAGGCCGCGTTCGCGCAGATCCTGCATATCGCGCAGCGCCCGGGAAATCACCCAATACCCCAGCGGCACGATCAAACCACTCTGTTCGGCCAACGGCACGAATTCGCTGGGTGGCAGCAAACCGCGTTCGCCATGGCGCCAGCGCACCAAGGCTTCGAGGCCGACGATCTGACCGTCGGCAAGGTTCAGGCGTGGCTGGTAGTGCAGTTCCAGCTCATCACGGCGCAAGGCCCGGCGCAGCTCGCTTTCCAGATCGGCCATGCTTCGCGCGTTGCGGTTGATGCGTTCGTTGAAGATATGAAAGGTGCAGCCCTGCGTGCTCTTGGCCTGCTGCATGGCGATGTGCGCGTGCCACATCAGCGGATCGGCACCGCCCTGCGCACGGGCATGGGCGATGCCGAGGCTGGAGCCGATCAGCAGGCTTTCGCCATCGACCCAATACGGTTCGGACAGGGCTTCGGTGATGCGCTCGGCCATCCATTCGGCCCGCTGCGGCGCACGGCGGGTGTCGATCAGCAGGGCAAACTCGTCGCTGCCCAGGCGCGCCAGTTGATCACCGGCCTCCAGCTGGCTTTTCAGCCGGGCGACGACTTGCAGAATCAGCCGGTCGCCCGCCTGATGGCCGAGGGCGTCGTTGGCGTGACGGAAGTTATCCAGGTCGAGATGCCCGAGGGCCAGACCGCGCCCGTCGCCTTCCGCGAGACGGGCGGCCAGCAAGGTCTGGAAGCCTTGGCGGTTGGCGATGCCGGTCAGCGGGTCCTGTTCGGCAAGACGCTGCAAGGTGTTTTCCAGCACGCCGCGCTCGCGCACATGGCGCAGGCAACGGCGCAGCATGCCGGCATCGAGCGCGTCGAACGCCAGCCAGTCACTGACCCCGTCTGGCGCCGTGGCCGGTTCGTGATCCAGCAGCAATACCGTCGGCAGGCTGCAACGGCCCGGTGCCGGTTGCAACGCCGGGATGGTCAATAACACCGCATGGCGATTGTCTTCGAACAGACTGCTGACCGACTCCCAGCTCGGCGCGCTGATCAGCACCGCCGCACTCCCCAACGGAGCCAGACACTCGCGCAATAACGCTGTCCACGCTGGCTCTTCGGCCAGTAGCAGCAAACGCAAGGGTTCGACAGGCGTAGACAAGCTGACTCCCTAGACTCTGCAATGATGTGGGCGGCGGGCATTATGCCGTTGCGTTGGGCAATGACCAATGACAACGGTTATCACAACGTTATTTTGTGTCACGAACGAGAACATTAGCCGCAAAATCCTTGCGCATCCTGCGTGAAAGTAACAAAACCGGCAAATCTGAATCGCGTGGTACGTCACAAGTCGGACAGAGCAGCACAATTCGCTGAGCCTGTTAAAATGCCGGCCCATTTCGTCAACGACTCCCGAATCTTCGTATGTCCCGACTCAATCCCCGGCAGCAAGAAGCCGTGAACTATGTCGGCGGCCCTCTATTGGTGCTCGCCGGTGCTGGCTCCGGCAAGACCAGCGTGATCACGCGCAAAATCGCGCACCTGATCCAGAATTGCGGCATCCGCGCCCAGTACATCGTCGCCATGACCTTTACCAACAAGGCCGCGCGCGAGATGAAAGAACGGGTCGGCAGCCTGCTGCGTGCCGGCGAAGGGCGCGGCCTGACCGTCTGCACGTTCCACAACCTGGGCCTGAACATCATCCGCAAGGAACACGCGCGGCTGGGCTACAAACCCGGTTTCTCGATCTTCGACGAGACCGACGTCAAAGCCCTGATGACTGACATCATGCAGAAGGAATACGCAGGCGACGACGGCGTCGACGAGATCAAGAACATGATCGGCGCCTGGAAAAACGACCTGATCCTGCCGCCCCAGGCCCTGGAAAACGCGCGCAATCCCAAGGAACAGACCGCCGCCATCGTCTACACCCACTATCAGCGCACGCTCAAGGCGTTCAACGCGGTGGACTTCGACGACCTGATCCTGCTGCCGGTAAAACTCTTCGAGGAACACGCCGACATCCTCGAAAAGTGGCAGAACAAGGTGCGCTACCTGCTGGTCGACGAATACCAGGACACCAACGCCAGCCAGTACCTGCTGGTGAAAATGCTCATCGGCAAGCGCAACCAGTTCACCGTGGTCGGCGACGATGACCAGTCGATTTACGCCTGGCGCGGCGCGCGGCCGGAAAACCTGATGTTGCTCAAGGACGACTATCCGTCCTTGAAAGTGGTGATGCTCGAGCAGAATTACCGCTCCACCAGCCGCATCCTGCGCTGCGCCAACGTGCTGATCTCGAACAACCCGCACGAATTCGAAAAACAGCTATGGAGTGAAATGGGCCACGGCGACGAGATCCGCGTGATCCGCTGCCGCAACGAGGACGCCGAAGCCGAGCGCGTGGCCATGGAAATTCTCAGCCTGCACTTGCGCACCGACCGTCCGTACAGCGATTTTGCGATCCTCTACCGCGGCAACTACCAGGCCAAGCTGATCGAATTGAAGCTGCAACACCACCAGGTGCCGTATCGCCTGAGCGGGGGCAACAGCTTCTTCGGCCGCCAGGAAGTGAAGGATCTGATGGCCTACTTCCGACTGATCGTGAATCCGGATGACGACAACGCCTTTTTGCGGGTGATCAACGTACCGCGCCGGGAAATCGGCTCGACCACCCTGGAAAAACTCGGCAACTACGCCACCGAACGCAAGATCTCGATGTACGCCGCCACCGACGAAATCGGTCTGGGCGAACATCTCGACAGCCGCTTCACCGATCGCCTGTCGCGCTTCAAGCGCTTCATGGACAAAGTCCGCGAACAGTGCGCCGGCGAGGATCCGATCTCGGCCCTGCGCAGCATGGTCATGGACATCGACTACGAGAACTGGCTGCGCACCAACAGCTCCAGTGACAAGGCGGCGGACTATCGGATGGGCAACGTCTGGTTCCTGATCGAGGCGTTGAAAAACACCCTCGAAAAGGACGAAGAAGGCGAAATGACTATCGAGGACGCCATCGGCAAACTGGTCCTGCGCGACATGCTCGAGCGCCAGCAGGAAGAAGAGGACGGTGCTGAAGGTGTGCAGATGATGACCTTGCACGCCTCCAAGGGCCTGGAATTCCCCTACGTGTTCATCATGGGCATGGAAGAGGAAATCCTCCCGCACCGCTCCAGCATCGAAGCCGACACCATCGAAGAAGAACGCCGTCTGGCCTACGTGGGCATTACCCGCGCGCGCCAGACTTTGGCGTTCACCTTCGCCGCCAAGCGCAAGCAGTACGGCGAAATCATCGACTGCGCGCCGAGCCGCTTCCTCGATGAGCTGCCGCCGGACGATCTGGCCTGGGAAGGCAACGACGACACCCCGACCGAAGTCAAAGCCGTGCGTGGCAACAACGCATTGGCCGATATACGCGCGATGTTAAAGCGCTAGAATTGACCACTTTTTTTCAAAGCCTGGCGCGCACCACGCGCTGAACGAGGACAGCTTCATGGAAGCACTGCACAAAAAAATCCGCGAAGAAGGCATCGTGCTTTCCGATCAGGTCCTGAAAGTCGACGCCTTTCTGAACCACCAGATCGATCCGGCCCTGATGAAGCTGATCGGCGACGAATTCGCCACGCTGTTCAAGGACTCGGGCATCACCAAGATCGTCACCATCGAAGCTTCAGGCATCGCCCCGGCGATCATGACTGGTCTGAACCTCGGCGTGCCGGTGATTTTCGCCCGCAAGCAGCAGTCCCTGACCCTGACGGAAAATCTGCTGTCGGCGACGGTCTACTCGTTCACCAAGAAGACCGAAAGCACCGTGGCGATTTCCCCGCGTCACCTGACCAGCAGCGACCGCGTGCTGATCATCGACGACTTCCTGGCCAACGGTAAGGCCTCGCAAGCGCTGATCTCGATCATCAAACAGGCCGGCGCCACCGTTGCCGGCCTGGGCATCGTCATCGAGAAATCGTTCCAGGGCGGCCGCGCCGAGCTGGACTCGCAGGGCTACCGCGTCGAGTCGCTGGCCCGGGTGAAATCGCTGAAGGATGGCGTCGTCACCTTCATCGAGTAAATCAGCCACACCGCCGATCCCCTGTAGGAGTGAGCCTGCTCGCGATAGCGTAGTGTCAGTCAATCATTTCGGTGACTGATGCACCGCGATCGCGAGCAGGCTCACTCCTACAGCTGGCTCTGGGGTGGTCAGTTATTGCGCGGTAGCTTTGAGGCCAGTGAGCAGCAAGCGCTGGAACAGTTCTTCTTTCAGGCCCTCCGGGTTTGTAAGCTGCATCCGCTCAAGATGTTCCGGAAACGCCGAGGCCTCCGGCGCGTCCAGCGCAGCCTTGCCCAGCTCCAGTATCTCGGTCAGCTTGAACTTGCTCTTCAGCCAGTTCAACGCTCGCAGCAGATCCCGTTCAATCGCGGTGAAATCACACCCCAGCGGATACTCTGGAAACAGGTTCGGATGCCGCGCGGCGATGGCTTGCAGACGTTGCGGTGTGTTGTCGGCGAAGCGCGGGTCGAGGCGGAAGTCCTTGGGCAGCTTGCCGACTTTCTGCGCCTGTTCGATCAGTCCCAGCTGGAAGCGTGAGTCGCTGATATTGAGCAGTGCTTCGATCACGGCCGCGTCAGACTTGCCGCGCAGGTCGGCGATGCCGTATTCGGTGACGACGATGTCACGCAGATGCCGCGGAATCGTGCAGTGGCCATATTCCCAGACGATGTTGGAACTGACGTCGCCGCCGGATTCGCGCCAGCTGCGCAGGATCAGCATGGACCGCGCGCCCTCCAGTGCATGGCCTTGGGCAACGAAGTTGTATTGTCCGCCGACGCCACTGAGTACGCGCCCGTCTTCGAGCTGATCGGCTACGCCGGCGCCGAGCAGGGTCATGGTGAACACGGTGTTGATGAAACGCGCATCGAGGCGCTGCAAGCGCTTGAGTTGCTCCTGGCCGTACAGCTCGTTGATGTAGCTGATGCGGGTCATGTTGAATTCGCGCAGCTTGCTCTGCGGTAACTCACGCAGCCGCTCGTAGAAACTGCGCGGGCCGAGAAAGAAGCCACCGTGCACGGAAATACCGTCAGGCTGTGCGGCTTCGTCGAGGGTGCCGGCGTTGGCCTGCTCTTGGGTCGGTACGTCGGGGTAGACCTTGCGCCGAATGATCCCGGCATCCGCCAATACCAGCAGGCCGTTGACGAACATCTCGCTGCAGCCATACAAGCCTTTGGCGAAGGGCGCGGTGCCGCCCTCGCGCTGGATCAACTGCGCCCACTGGCTGAGGTTTATGTCGTCGAGCAACGCCTGATACCCGGCGTTATCGGCTTGGCGGGCAAGCAACGCGGCCGTCAACGCATCGCCCATCGAGCCGATGCCAATCTGCAATGTGCCGCCGTCGCGTACCAGCGTACTGGCGTGCAGACCAATGAAATGATCCTGAAACCCCACCGGCATGTTCGGCGTGGAGAACAGCGTACTGCTGTCCTTCGCATCGATCAGCAGATCGAAGGTGTCGATGTCGACCTCGGCATCACCGGGCATGTACGGCAGCTCGGTGTGCACCTGGCCGACCAGCACGATGGTCTCGCCTGCCTCACGGCGCTTGGCGATCATCGGCAACAGATCGAGGGTGATGTCGGGGTTGCAGCTCAGGCTCAGACGATCCGGATGCTCGCTGCTGCTGGCGAGCAGCTGGGCCACCAGGTTCAGCCCGGCGGCGTTGATGTCACGCGCGGCGTGGCTGTAATTGCTGCTGACGTAATCCTGCTGGGCCGGCGCGCTGTTGAGCAGGCTGCCGGGCTGCATGAAGAACTGTTCGATGCGGATGTTGGCAGGCAGGCTGTCGCGGTGCAGATCGGCGAGGAAATCGAACTCGGGGTAATCACCGAACACGCGCTCGACGAAGGGCTCGATCAAGCGTTTCTGCAAGCCGTCGCCCGGATTAGGCCGACCGAGGCACAGCGCCGTGTAGATCGTCAGCTGCCGCTCGGGCAGCTCTTTGATCCGCCGGTACAGCGCGTTGACGAAGTGATTGGGTTTGCCCAGCCCCAGCGGCAGGCCCATGTGGATGTGCGCCGGCAACCGCGCCAGCACGTCGTCCACGGCCTGTTCGATCGAACACAACTGCACCATCTGAAGCCTCCCGCCCGTTCCGTTGATAGGGGTAGACCGAGATTGCCGCTACTTTGCTGCAAAGAACAGCCCGGTCGCAAAATAGCAGGTACAAAAAAACCGTCCGAAGACGGTTTTTTGTCGAGATAGCCGCCGATTACAGACCGGACATCTCTTTGATCGCGCCCTTGAGCTCTTCATCGGAGCAATCGGCGCAGGTGCCTTTAGGCGGCATGGCGTTGACCCCGGTGATGGCTTTGGCGAGGATGCCGTCCAGACCGCCCTGATGGTCGGCGCGCTCTTTCCAGGCGGCCTTGTCGCCGATTTTCGGCGCGCCCAGCAAGCCGGTACCGTGGCAAGCGTTGCAGTGCT
Source organism: Pseudomonas sp. SWRI111 (assembly GCF_014268555.1). Taxonomy (NCBI): domain Bacteria; kingdom Pseudomonadati; phylum Pseudomonadota; class Gammaproteobacteria; order Pseudomonadales; family Pseudomonadaceae; genus Pseudomonas; species Pseudomonas sp. SWRI111. The sequence continues at coordinate 85,373 of NZ_JABWQQ010000002.1, forward strand.
TGGCGATCACGTCTTTAGGTGCCTTCGCACCACCGCCGCCGCCAGCCGTCGCGGCCACTTCCATGCCCTTGCATTCCTGCCCCTGAACACACACCTGGCCGACAGGCTCAAGGCGTTTGGCAATGTCGTCATTCGTCGCAGCTTGAGCGCTGACAGCCCACAGGGCCAGTACGGTTGCTGGTGCAGCCAGCATTTTCATAATTAGGTTCACGCGTTCACCCTCAATGGTGGCTATTCACGCCTGCGGCCACGGTTCGCAGGCGGGCGCAAGTATAGCGGGTAGCCCGCCACACTGAAACAACCCCATGGTTAAAGGGGTCTTGTTGCGCATCGGTGAAACGGTTCGGGTACCTGTGCCGTAATGGCCTGGCGCCTCTTGCTTAGAAATTCGCTGGCGTGGCTGCGCTGATTAGTCGCGCCGGCAAGTCGAACGGATTCCGGAAACGATGCGGCTTGGTACTTTCAAAATAGTAGCTGTCGCCGGCTTCGAGGATAAAAGTTTCCAGACCCACGACCAGTTCCAGTCGGCCTTCCACCAGAATCCCGGTTTCTTCGCCTTCGTGGGTGAGCATTTCTTCGCCGGTGTCGGCGCCCGGTGGGTAGATTTCATTGAGGAAAGCGATGGCGCGGCTCGGGTGCGCGCGGCCAACCAGTTTCATGGTCACGGCGCCGTCGGAGATGTCGATCAGCTCGTTGGCCTTGTAGACGATCTGGGTCGGTTTTTCCTGAAGGATCTCTTCGGAAAAGAATTCGACCATGGACATGGGAATGCCGCCCAGGACCTTCCTCAGCGAACTGATCGAAGGGCTGACGCTGTTCTTTTCGATCATCGAAATGGTGCTGTTGGTGACGCCCGCGCGTTTGGCGAGTTCACGCTGGGAAAGCCCTTTGAGCTTGCGGATCGATTGCAGTCGTTCACCGACGTCCAAGGCGGGAGCCTCCTGATGTTGTAAGAATATTGAGCGTTATCATGGCGACAGCGTTCAGTATTTACAACACTTGGCCCCCGCAGCGCCGTCAGCCCTCGGAATAGAGCCTTGGCACCCGGCGCAGGTTGCAGAAAATCTGGTAGGGGATGGTGTCGGCGCATTTCGCCACGTCGCTGGCGAGGATGTTTTTGCCCCACAACTCAACGGTCGAACCGAGGCCCGCTTCCGGCACGTCGGTGAGGTCGATGCACAGCATGTCCATCGACACCCGCCCCAGCAGGCGGCTGCGTTTGCCTTCCACCAGTACCGGTGTGCCGGTCGGCGCCTGACGCGGATAGCCATCGGCGTAACCCATGGCAACCACGCCGATGCGCATCGGCTTGTCGGTGATGAATCTGGCGCCATAGCCAATCGGTTCGCCGGCCGGCAGTTCGCGCACGCTGATGACTTTCGATTCCAGGGTCATTACCGGTTGCAGGCGTTCAGCGACAGCGTTGGCTTCTTCGAACGGTGTCGCGCCGTAGAGCATGATGCCCGGGCGCACCCAGTCGCTTTTGATCTCTGGCCAACCCAGCACGGCTGGCGAATTGCGCAGGCTGACCTCCGCAGCCAGGCCCTGACGCGCCGCTTCGAACACCGCCACCTGCTCGGCGCTGCTCTGCGCGTGCAGTTCATCGGCGCGGGCGAAATGACTCATCAGCACAATTTTCGCCACTTTGCCGCTGGCCAGCAGACGCTGATACGCCGCCGGGTAATCTTTCGGATGCAGGCCGACACGGTGCATGCCGGAGTCGAGCTTGAGCCACACGGTGAGCGGTTTGCTCAGCGCCGCGTGCTCGATCGCTTCGAGCTGCCACAGCGAATGCACCACGCACCACAAGTCGTGCTCGACGATCAGCGCCAACTCGTCGGCCTCGAAGAAGCCTTCCAGCAGCAACACCGGCGATTGAATCCCGGCAGCGCGCAGCTCCAGCGCTTCTTCGATGCAGGCCACGGCAAAGCCATCCGCCTCGGCTTGCAGCGCCTGGGCGCAACGCACCGCGCCATGACCGTAGGCGTCCGCCTTGATCACCGCGAGCGCCTTGGCGCCGGTGACTTCGCGGGCAATTCGGTAGTTGTGGCGCAGGGCTTGAAGGTCGATCAGGGCACGGGCAGGACGCATGGCGGCAGACTTCTAGGCGTTCATGGGAAGAAAAACCGGCGCCGCCTGACGAGGTGAACCGCCAACAGCGCCGGGAGAGGGATCTTTGAAACGTTACGGCAGCGCGGCGACGATGGAGATCTCCACCAGAATGCTCGGCTTGGCCATCTTCGCTTCGACGGTGGCGCGGGCCGGCGCGGCGCCTTTGGGCAGCCATTGGTCCCACACGGCGTTCATCCCGGCAAAGTGCGCCTCGATGTCGTTCAGGTAGATGGTCGCCGACAGCAAATGCTGTTTGTCCGTCCCGGCCAGATCGAGCAGACGTTCGATGTTGGCAAGCACGTCACGGGTCTGCTGCTCAATCCCGGCGTCGAAGTCGTCGCCGACCTGCCCGGCCAGATACACGGTGCCGTTGTGGCTGACGATCTGACTCATGCGCTCATTGGTGAGCTGGCGCTGGATTGACATGTTTTGCGGACTCCTGGGTCTTGTTGCCGTAACGGGAAATATCGAGGCCTTCGGCACTGATCTGCGGCTTTTTCTTCGCCATCAGGTCGGCCAGCAAACGGCCGGAACCGCATGCCATGGTCCAGCCGAGCGTGCCGTGACCGGTGTTGAGGAAGAGGTTCTTGAACGGCGTGGCGCCAACGATCGGCGTGCCGTCCGGCGTGGTCGGACGCAGACCGGTCCAGAAACTCGCTTCGGCCAGATTGCCGCCCTGAGGATAAAGGTCGTTGACGATCATCTCCAGGGTTTCGCGCCGCCGCGGATTGAGCGACAGGTCAAAACCGGCAATTTCGGCCATGCCGCCGACGCGGATGCGGTTGTCGAAACGGGTGATCGCGACCTTGTAGGTCTCATCCAGAATAGTCGACGTCGGCGCCATGCCCGGGTTGGTGATCGGCACGGTCAGCGAGTAACCCTTGAGTGGATAGACCGGAGCCTTGATGCCCAGCGGCTTGAGCAGTTGTGGCGAGTAGCTGCCGAGCGCCAGCACGTAGCGGTCGGCGGTTTCCAGCTTGCCATCGATCCACACGCCGTTGATGCGATCACCGGCATAGTCGAGCTTCTGGATGTCCTGACCGAAACGGAATTCCACGCCCAGCTTGCGCGCCATTTCGGCGAGGCGGGTGGTGAAGATCTGGCAGTCGCCGGTCTGATCGTTTGGCAAGCGCAGTGCACCGGCAAGGATGTCGGTGACGTCGGCCAGCGCCGGCTCGACGCGGGCAATACCGGCGCGGTCGAGTACTTCAAAGGGTACGCCGGACTCTTTCAGCACAGCGATGTCTTTGGCGGCGTTGTCCAGTTGCGCCTGAGTGCGGAACAACTGCGTAGTGCCGAGGCTGCGGCCTTCGTAGGCAATACCGGTTTCGGCGCGCAGTTCGTCGAGGCAGTCGCGGCTGTACTCGGACAGACGCACCATGCGTTCCTTGTTCACCGCGTAACGGCTGGCGGTGCAGTTGCGCAGCATTTGCGCCATCCACAGGTATTGGTCGATGTCGGCAGTGGCCTTGATCGCGAGCGGCGCATGGCGTTGCAGCAGCCACTTGATGGCCTTGAGCGGCACACCCGGCGCGGCCCACGGCGAGGCGTAGCCCGGCGAGACCTGGCCGGCGTTGGCGAAACTGGTCTCCATGGCCGCGGCTGGCTGCCGGTCGACCACCACCACTTCAAACCCGGCACGGGCCAGATAGTAAGCACTGGCGGTACCGATGACGCCGCTACCCAAGACCATGACGCGCATTTTCAATCCCTCATCGCGGCTTTCCCGCCGAGCTGTGTTGTTAGAGCAATGATGGGCGCAGTGTAAAAAAGAAATGCCAGTGTTTTTCACTATATAAGCGCCTATATTTGGCGACAATTCTCGGCAAAAACCCTTTTCACGGAGGCGCATCCCCTATGCGTACCAACACTCAGACCAAACGTGAGCTGGACAAGATCGACCGCAACATCTTGCGGATCTTGCAGGCGGACGGGCGAATCTCCTTCACCGAACTGGGGGAAAAGGTCGGCCTCTCGACCACGCCGTGCACCGAGCGCGTAAGGCGTCTGGAGCGCGAGGGGATCATCATGGGCTACAACGCCCGGCTCAATCCCCAGCATCTGAAGGGTAGCCTGCTGGTGTTCGTCGAGATCAGCCTCGACTACAAATCCGGCGACACTTTCGAAGAGTTCCGACGCGCGGTGCTGAAATTGCCGCATGTGCTGGAATGCCATTTGGTATCAGGGGATTTCGACTATCTGGTGAAGGCGCGAATTTCCGAGATGGCTTCGTACCGCAAACTGCTCGGCGACATTCTGTTGAAACTGCCGCATGTGCGCGAATCGAAGAGCTATATCGTGATGGAAGAGGTGAAAGAGAGCCTGTGTCTGCCGATTCCGGATTGAAATTTTCGGTGCCCGACCCGGCCCTATCGCGAGCAGGCTCACTCCTACAAGGGTACGCATTCCAAATGTAGGAGCGAGCCTGCTCGCGAAGGGGGTCGACTCGGTCTGACGTGAACGCAACCGCTAAACCAACACCTGCCGATTCGCCGCCATGTACTCGAAAATCTGCTTCTCCACCCGCGGATGAATCAACTCCACCGGCCGCCGCTCGTTCGGGCATGGCAAGGTCTTGGTCGTGCCGAACAACCGGCAGATCAACGGCCGCTCTTCATAGACCGTGCAGCCGTTCGGCCCCAGATGCACACAGTTGAGTTCTTCCATCGCGGCATCCTGCTCGGCGCGGGTCTTGCGCGGCAGGCGGGCCATTTCTTCCGGCGAGGTGGTCACCGGGCCGCAGCAGTCGTGGCAGCCGGGGACGCACTCGAACGAGGGAATCTGCTGACGCAGGGCGCGGATTTTCTGGCTGTTGCAGCTCATCGAAACGGTGACCGAATGGGAACAGGCGATAATTGTGCCGCAAAAGCCGCGATGCAGACACCGCAGGCCAGCCGGGTTGCCCACTTTCGGGCGAGCGGCTTATGCTCCGTCAAATTTTCTCGACACTCAGCCGTTGGATGATGCCCATGACCGCCCGCGCCCAGACCACCGCGAGCCAACCCCACGTTGCCTCTTACTACGCCGCCAGCAGCCTGCCGCAGCCTGACCATCCGGTATTGCAAGGTGAGGTAGTGGCCGATGTCTGCGTGGTCGGCGGCGGCTTTTCCGGGCTGAACACGGCACTGGAACTGGCCGAGCGTGGTTTGAATGTGGTCCTGCTGGAAGCGCACAAGATCGGTTGGGGCGCCAGCGGGCGCAACGGCGGGCAACTGATTCGCGGGGTCGGCCATGGTCTCGATCAGTTCGCCAATGTCATCGGTGCCGATGGCGTGCACGCGATGAAACTCATGGGCCTTGAGGCCGTGGAAATCGTCCGCCAGCGCATCGAGCGTTTCCAGGTTGCCTGTGACCTGACCTGGGGCTATTGCGACCTCGCCAACAAACCCTCCGACCTCGAAGGTTTCGCCGAAGACGCCGAGGACCTGCGCAGCCTCGGCTATCGCCATGAAACCCGTTTGTTGCAAGCCGATGAGATGCACACCGTGGTCGGTTCCACGCGCTACGCTGGCGGCTTGATCGACATGGGCTCGGGGCATCTGCATCCACTGAATCTGGCTTTGGGCGAAGCGGCGGCGGCGCAGCAGCTCGGGGTAAAACTCTTCGAACATTCGGCGGTGACGCGCATCGACTACGGCCCGCAAGTGAAGGTACATACAGCGCAAGGCTCGGTGCGGGCGAAGACGCTGGTGCTGGGGTGCAACGCTTACCTCAATGAGCTCAATCCGCAACTCAGTGGCAAAGTCCTGCCGGCCGGCAGCTACATCATCGCCACTGAACCGCTGAGTGATGATCTGGCGCACAGCCTGCTACCGCAGAACATGGCGGTCTGCGATCAGCGGGTGGCGCTGGATTACTACCGGCTCTCGGCGGATCGACGTTTGTTGTTTGGCGGCGCGTGTCATTACTCAGGGCGCGATCCGAAAGATATCGCCGGGTACATGCGGCCGAAAATGCTCGAGGTTTTTCCGCAGCTCGCTGGGGTGAAGATCGATTATCAATGGGGCGGCATGATCGGCATCGGCGCCAACCGTTTGCCGCAGATTGGCCGGCTCGCCGACCAGCCGAACGTGTATTACGCCCAGGCTTATTCCGGGCACGGGGTGAATGCCACGCACCTGGCGGGCAAATTACTGGCCGAAGCGATCAGCGGGCGGCACAGTGGTGGCTTTGATCTGTTTGCCAAGGTGCCGCACATCACCTTCCCCGGCGGCAAGCATTTGCGCTCGCCATTGTTGGCGTTGGGGATGTTATGGCATCGGCTCAAAGAGTTAGTCTGACGTTTCTGCAGCGATCCTGAGATTGCCTTCGCGAGCAGGCTCGCTCCCACAGGAGGTTTGCGGCGGACGGAAAATTTGTATCCACCGCAGATCAATGTGGGAGCGAGCCTGCTCGCGAATGGATCGAGAGGACGATACAGATCTCAGATCCGCCAGAACGGCTTCAGCCCTTCCTCCCGCGCCTGCTCCCGGGTCAGCCCGACATCCTTGAGCTGCTCCGGCGTCAGCGTCAACAAGGCCTTGCGCGTGTGCCGACGATGCCAGAACAGACCCCAGAGGCTCAGGCCGGACGGCGCGCTGCGCATCAGATTGCGCGCATCGTTGCGCTGCCCTGCCGCCAGTTCCTGACTGTGTAACGTCAGCCGCACATCGCTCAAGCCGTTCATTTTCGTAGCTCCTGTTTACTTGGGTAGCAAGAGATTCCATGATGCGCGGGCGAGCAAAACCATTACAGACGCAAACAAACTGTATTAACCCCATACAGATTTGCCGATTTGCTGACTGAATGATCGATTTTTGCCGCATCTGTACTGGTTTTAAGCCAACCCGCACCGAGGCAGTGATGACTCTGTATGTGAACCTCGCCGAATTGCTCGGCACCCGCATCGAACAAGGCTTCTATCGCCCAGGCGACCGTTTGCCGTCGGTGCGAGCCTTGAGCGTCGAACATGGCGTCAGCCTCAGCACGGTGCAGCAGGCCTATCGCATGCTCGAAGACAGCGGCCTGGCCACGCCAAAACCCAAGTCGGGCTACTTTGTGCCGGTCGGTCGCGAACTGCCGGAACTACCGGCCATTGGCCGCCCGGCGCAGCGGCCGGTGGAGATTTCGCAGTGGGATCAGGTACTGGAATTGATCCGCGCCGTCCCGCGCAAGGACGTCGTGCAGTTGGGTCGTGGCATGCCCGATGTCGGTTCGCCGACCATGAAGCCGCTTTTGCGCGGTCTGGCACGGATCAGTCGCCGGCAGGACATGCCCGGTCTGTATTACGACAACATCCACGGCAATCTCGAACTGCGTGAACAGATCGCGCGCCTGATGCTCGATTCCGGTTGCCAGTTGAGCGCCAGCGAGCTGGTCATCACCACCGGTTGTCACGAAGCGCTGTCCACCAGCATTCACGCGATCTGCGAGCCGGGCGACATCGTCGCGGTGGATTCGCCGAGTTTTCACGGCGCCATGCAGACGCTGAAGGGGCTGGGCATGAAAGCCCTGGAAATCCCCACCGATCCCCTCACCGGCATCAGCCTCGAAGCGCTGGAACTGGCGCTCGAGCAGTGGCCGATCAAAGTCATTCAGCTCACGCCGAACTGCAACAACCCGCTCGGCTACATCATGCCCGAGTCGCGTAAACGCGCTCTGCTCAACCTGGCGCAGCGCTTCGACGTGGCGATCATCGAAGACGATGTCTACGGCGAACTGGCCTACACCTACCCGCGGCCACGCACGATCAAATCGTTCGACGAAGACGGCCGGGTACTGTTGTGCAGTTCGTTTTCCAAAACCCTGGCGCCGGGGCTGCGCATCGGTTGGGTCGCGCCGGGGCGATACCTCGAACGCGTGCTGCACATGAAATACATCAGCACCGGATCGACCGCGCCGCAACCGCAGATCGCCATTGCCGAATTCATCAAGGCCGGGCATTTCGAACCGCACTTGCGGCGCATGCGCACGCAGTACCAGCGCAATCGTGACGCGATGATCGACTGGGTCACCCGCTACTTCCCCGCCGGCACCCGCGCCAGCCGTCCGCAGGGCAGCTTTATGCTGTGGGTGGAACTGCCGGAAGGCTTCGACACCCTGAAACTCAATCGCGCGCTGCACGACCAGGGCGTACAGATTGCTGTCGGCAGCATCTTTTCCGCTTCGGGCAAGTACCGTAATTGCCTGCGCATGAACTACGCGGCGAAACCGACAGCACAGATCGAAGAGGCCGTGCGCAAGGTGGGCGCAGCGGCGATCAAGCTGCTTGCCGAGAACCCCGCCTTCTGACGCCGGAACGCCTCAGCGCAGGACAAACTTCAGTTCGCTGTCGAACCGGGTCAGGTCACTGACCCGCGTGTCGGCTGACGCAACGCCGGCCTCAAACTCCAGCTCGATTTCCATGCGCTGGCCTTCAACGCCTGCGTCCGCAATCGCTGGCACCAAGCGGACGCCCGGACGCCAGACGCGCGCATCGGGTTCTTCCCCCTGTCCTTCGCTAAGCCATTGCACCGCTTTGCCATCGAGCCGCACCGCCAGCACCCGCACCTGAAGCGTTCCGGCGCCGAAGCGGTAATGCCCGGCGTCGGCTGCCGCACCCACCAGCTCCAGACGCATCAAGCGGCTCCGCTCGCACTGGACATGAGCCTGGGCCCGCCGCAGACCAAAACTCAACGGGTCACTGTGCACTGATTGCGCCAGCAATTGCCCGCGCGTCGTCGAGCCAAAATCGATGGCCGCCGGGCCGAGCCTGACCGTGCATTCGGCGTGCGCCGGCGCTGGAAAAACGAACATCAGCAAGCTCAACGACAGCCCGCTCAACGCAATGGCTTTCAATCCTCGCATGGTGCTTTTCCTTTTTCAGACAGTGCGGCAGATGGCTGTGGCGGATTCATAGAGCGTGTCGAGGTCACGCGCCTCGTCCATGGCGAACTCAAGGTTGCACCGTTGGCCGTCCGCCAACAGCACGTGCAATTGCAGGTCTGGCTGCACGTCCGACAGAAAAATCCGCCCGGCCTCCAGCACGCTGGTGACGTATTGCCCCTGCTCGTCGAACACCCCGACACCCTTCTGTATGAGTACGTTGTCTGCCGTGCGCGCTTGTAGAAGCACACGTCGCGCGGTGACGATGTCGAAGGCCAGATGTGCTACCGCGTTACGTCCGATCTCGATTTCCTGATAAGCGTTGTGTACGTCGACATTACGCCCAAGGCTCGCGGTATCGAGTTCAACCCGCCCTTTGCTGTAGGCCGGCAGACTGGCCGCGACGGCGTGGCCGGCGTAGTCCGTCCAGACCGGGCCGCGCGGGGTGTTGAGCTTGATCCCGGCACTGTCGCCCGCCTTGAGCAAGGCGAAGGTATCGCGTAACGAATAGGGCGACAGGGTCACGCCTTGCGCATGCAGCAGCACCCCGCCACGCAGGCCCACGTCATAGCTCTGGTCGCCCGCCCCGCTGTGCGCGTAGCCGATGTCCAGTTGACTGTAACGTGGCAACAGACTGACCCGGGTGTTATAGCCGACCCGGCCGTGATCCGGTCGCTCGGCGCCGACGCTATAGGCCAGGTTATCGCTCAATTGTTCATTGAATCGCAGACCGCTGCGCGTGCCGCTGAGCTGATCATTGCGAACGTAGCCGCGCATGGCCTGGCGAGCACCCAGGGGCAGGCTGACGCTCAGGTAGACCGCCATCCCCCGCGCATCGTCCTCGGAGTCCGCGACATCGCGCTCTACCGTCAAGGACACGCTGGTCCGGCGCAGTAGCTGCGACCAGGCCACCGCCACTCTGGACGTGGTCGAGCCGTCGAACATGGCCATTCGTGAGTAGCTTCCAGACAACCCGCCCAGCGCATGGCTGCTGACACTCAGGCTCGCCGTCAACTGATCGCGTACTCGTTGCAAGGGCTGATCATGGCGCGGATCCCAGGTGGTGTCCGACAACGTGCGGAAATCCGCGGTCTGGCGGGTCATTGCCAAACTGGCTGACAGCGCTTCGCCGAGCAGACCATTGGCCGTCCAGCGCATCTGCGTCCCAGCCAGCGCCTGATCTTGCACCCGGGAGACCACTTGCCGCCCGCCCAGCACCAGACGATCGCCGACGGCTGTTTGCACGGCCCAGCCCACGGCCTCATACCCCGCGCCGAGCATCGCTCCACCCGTGGCCTGCCAACGTGGACCAAAGCGCCAATCCTTACTCGCGGCGACAAATGATGGCGCATCACGCTCGTCCCCCGAATAGCGTCGGACTTGCCCGGCGGCCAAGCCATAACCCGCCGTCCGCCCCGGCAGCGCACCGCGCAGTTGCGTTGCCGGCACAATAAAACGCCGCTGCTGGCCGCTCTCCTCGTGCACCGTGACTTCCAGATCCGCGCTCTGACTGAGCAACGGCAGCCCCACCAGGGTAAACGGCCCGCTGGGCACCACGGTGGTGTAGATAAGCGCGCCGCTCTGGGTGACTTCGATCCGGGCGGAGGAATAGGCAATGCCCTCGACTCTGGCACCGGCGCTGTCCTCGTCCAGCTCCATCAATGCCAGCTCCGGCTGCAATTGCAGGCCGTTGAAAGACTCTGCGGAAAACAGCGGCGAGAGCATGTTCAGTTGCCCTAATTGCAGGTTTGCCTGGTAACGTTCAAAGGTGTGCGAAGCATAGGCATTCAAGTGTTCGACGCGCCCCTCGCCGCCGGACTCGCTATACCCTTGGCGGCTTCGAAACGCCCAATCTGCGGTGTTCAGGCCCAACTCGGCATTGAGGCTACGGTACTGCGAGGATTGCCCGGCATAGCGGCTACCGAGCATCAACGCGTCGTAATTGATGAGACCCGCCGTACCGCCATTGGCAAAACTGCGCCGCGTCGGGCTATCCGGCAACAGGGCATCGGTGGGCACCAGCAGTTCGACGTGGCCACGGGCGGGATCGGCCTGCACAACGGCGTGGGTAAAACGCCGGGCAAACAGCTCGCATCCCGGCTCGGTTATTGCGCCGACGCGATCCAGGTGGCTGATGCCGCCACGCTCGAGCAACGAGGGCGAAAAACACAACTCGCCCTCGGCATCGAACGTCACCTGCAACCGCCCCTTGGGCACGCCATTGACCGCCAGTGTCACCGTCTGCGGGCCCTCGCGAAAGCGCGGCGCCTGGCTGAAATACTCGGCCAGGCGCGGATCCAGCCCGCGCGACCTGAGCAGACTCTGATCGAACTGCACGCTGGCCGGCGCCGCACTGCCCATCGATGAATAGCCCAATGCGCCCGCCAGCAAGAGCCCGGCACCGCAACCCGGTCGCATCAGTCCGGTCCCAACGGGGCATCAAAGTGCGAAACGGCGAAACCGTAAGTGGTCACCGGGTACAGACGTACCTTCGTCTGCGCCTGATCCGGCGCGGCAGGCCCGGTCAATGTCAGGGTTTCGCCGGGCAGGACGTAAGTGCGCCCCAAGTCCATCGCTTGCGGTTCCGGCAGCAACGTCACCGAGTGTCGCAGGCGTACGACATATGGACTGGGATTGCGCACCTGGAGACGGTCGTCCTGGCGCGACCAGCGCAAATGCTTCCATGGCTCGCGATCGACCGGCAGGTTCGCCGGGCGCAGAATCGCCGGGATATTCTGCCGCACACTCAGATCCACCCGCGCCTTGCCCGTCGAATCCTGCGGCGCGATCCCTTCGAAGACCACACGTTTGAGACGCTCGGTCTTCAACGGCTCGGCGCTGCGCAGGATGAATCGCACCCGCTGGGTGGCGCCAGGTTCAACCCGGGCTACGGGCGGTGTGAGCAATAACAGGGACTCGGTGTCCTGCGGTACATCTTGGACCGATGTGTGCAGCAGCGCCGGGTGTGACTCGCTGTTGGTGACATTGATTGCCGCCTCGCCCACTCCTTCCTCCAACACCATGACCGGTGTTTCCGGAACCATCCCCGCCGCCTGGCTCGCACCCGGCAGCCATGAAACAGCCAGCAGCACGCTGGCAATGACGTTGCGCACGAAGGCGTTCATCTCGTTTCCCACAGGCACGCGCGCAGCCGGGATTGATGCCGGAGCCGCGGGCCAATTCGTTGTTTTGATTGAACGTAACAGGTCCGAAAAAAAACCGGCGCCCGTCGAAAGTCACTGCGGTTTTTCAGCACTGCCAACCAAATGCATGGCAGCAGTGCGCGTCGCGTCAGAGGTAGAGCAGCTCGAATGTCGCCGAACCGTTGAGGGCGATTTCGGAGGTGATCGGAAGGTCCTGCGAGGGCCCGATGACCGGCACCAGCGTCATGGGAAAGATATGCACGATACCCGGTGTCGGGCCTGCGGCGAGGGATGCGCCCCACGAGTAGCGAAGATTGCCTCCCTCGGCGTTCTTGCCCACCAGTGTGGCCGCATCGGGGCTGTCCCAGTTGTCCATGCCCCCTTGCTTGTACATGACCATGGACGGCTGACCATCGACGGTGGGTGTACCGAAGCGCAGACCGTAGCCACCGATCTTGGCGCCGGCCACTTCGCCAATGCCGTAGATGTACATCGCCCAGTCCGTGCCATCGACAACAATCCCGGGCAGCTGAGTACTCGCCTGGTTGTCGTGCACTTTAATTGCCATGGGCGCGTTTGCCGAGCAATTGACGCTAAGCGTGATGTTGTGGTTTTGCAGCTCGGTCTGCCGGTCGCGGTTCAGCGAACTGGCGGGAATATTGCCCAGCTCCACGGTATTTCCCCCGGAAAATCCAGGGATGCATGAGGTCGGGATGATGGTCCCGGTGATCGACAGATCCGCACTATCGGCCATGGCCAATGTCGGTATCAGGGCGCTTGCGACAGCAATTGCACGAAAGGTTTTGCGCATGAAAATTCTCACTCCATAAGAATCGAAAGATGACAGCCAAGTGGATTTCTTCTGCATGAAAAACGGAAATGTCCTTCTCTGCGTTGTCATTATTCCGATTACTTGCGCCCAGCGATGTAAGAGGAGGTAACAATGCATGTTGGAAAAATCGCTGCAACACGTAGCTGATCAGAGCCGGAAAATTCATCAGTTTGTTGAATACCCTGCATCCGCCCGACAGTCACAGACTACAAACCGCTCTGCCCTGCCCCACGGATCGACTGCCCTGGCCGCGAACAACACTTCATCGCCGGCGTGCCATACTCCAGACCCCACCCCTGAGCGGAGAAATCTGACTTGAGAATCGGACTCCCCCAGCCGCTGGTACCGTTGCTCTTGCTGCTACTTGCCGGTTGCGCGACTGTTGATGTCCCTCGGCAACCCAGCCAGGCTTTGCCGGCGAAAGAGTCAGCGTTCGGCCGTTCGATTCAGGCGCAGGCTGCCCCCTACAAAGGGCAATCGGGGTTTCGCCTGCTCTCTGACAGCGGCGAGGCGTTTACCGCCCGGGCGGAGCTGATTCGCCATGCCCAGGTCAGCCTCGATTTGCAGTACTACATCGTCCATGACGGCATCAGCACGCGGATGCTGGTGGATGAAGTGCTCAAGGCTGCCGACCGCGGCGTGCGTGTGCGCATCTTGCTCGACGACACCACCAGCGATGGCCTCGATCAGATCATCGCCACGCTGGCGGCGCATCCGCAGATCCAGATTCGCTTGTTCAATCCACTGCACCTGGGGCGCAGCACTGGCGTCACGCGGGCGGCGGGACGGCTGTTCAATCTGTCCGTGCAGCACCGACGCATGCACAACAAACTGTGGCTGGCAGATAACAGCGCGGCCATCGTCGGCGGGCGCAATCTGGGCGATGAATATTTCGACGCCGAACCCAATCTGAATTTCACGGATATCGACATGCTCAGCATCGGCCCGGTGGCCGAGCAGCTCGGGCACAGTTTCGACCAGTACTGGAACAGCGCGCTGAGCAAACCGATCGACGAATTCCTCTCCAGCCAACCCACCGCCAGGGATCTGCAGAACACGCGTACACGCCTTGAGGAGTCGCTGGAAGAAACCCGCAAGCAGAACCACGCGCTGTATCAACAACTGATGAAATTCACCACCGACCCGCGCATGGACATCTGGCGCAAAGAGCTGATCTGGGCGTGGAATCAGGCGTTGTGGGACGCACCGAGCAAGGTGTTGTCAAAGGGCGAGCCGGATCCGCACCTTCTGCTGACCACGCAGTTAGGCCCGGAACTGACCGGGGTGAGCAAAGAGCTGGTCATGATTTCGGCGTATTTCGTGCCGGGCCAGCCAGGGCTCGTCTACCTGACCGGGCGCGCCGATGCCGGGGTTGCCGTGAGCCTGTTGACCAATTCGCTGGAGGCCACCGACGTGCCAGCGGTGCATGGCGGCTACGCGCCCTATCGCAAGGCCTTGCTGGAGCATGGGGTAAAACTCTATGAGCTGCGGCGCCAGCCTGGGGATAACTACGGCAGCGGGCCGCGAGTCTTCTACAGCCGCTCGTATCGCGGCTCGGATTCCAGCCTGCACAGCAAGGCGATCATCTTCGATCGACGCAAATCGTTTATCGGCTCGTTCAATTTCGATCCGCGCTCAGTGCTGTGGAACACCGAAGTCGGCGTCCTGGTCGACAGCCCGGAACTTGCCGAGCATGTGCGCGCACTGGCGCTGCAAGGCATGGCGCCGACCTTGAGTTACCAGGCAAAACTTGAACACGGCCAGGTTGTCTGGGTCACCGAGGACAACGGCCAGATGCATACGCTGACCAAAGAACCGGGGAGCTGGTGGCGGCGCTTCAATTCATGGTTCAGTACCAGCGTAGGGCTTGAGCGGATGTTGTAATCAGACAGGGGACTAATTGTGGCGAGGGAGCTTGCTCCCGCTGGGCTGCGCAGCTGCCCCAAAGATCTTGTGAGCGCTGCGCACTCAAGCGGGAGCAAGCTCCCTCGCCACATTGTTTATCCGAAACGCCGTATCAGGCAGGCTCGGTCATCGGGCCGAAAGCGCCTTGGCGCAATAACAGCAGCACCAACCCGAACGCCCCCACCGCCATCAGCAGCGGCAACGCATGCCCGTTGATCCACTGACTCCCCGCCCCCGCCGCCAGCGGCCCGACCAGACAACCAACGCCCCACAGCTGGGCAATATGCGCATTGGCCCGCACCAGCGCGTCGTCGCGATAACGCTCGCCAATCAGGATCAGCGAAAGGGTAAACAAGCCGCCGGCACTCGCACCGAACAGCACCCACAATGGCCAGATCAGCAGCGTATCGAGTAACGCCGGTATCGCCAGACTCGACAGCATCAACACCACCGCACAACCGGCAAACAGCGTGCGTCGCGACAGATAATCGGCCAGGGCGCCAATCGGCAACTGCAGCAGTGCGTCGCCGACCACCACGGTGCTGACCATCGCCAAAGCGATGTCCGCCGAGAAGCCCTGTTGCAGGCAATACACCGGCAACAAGGTCAGGATCATCGCTTCGAACGCGGCAAACAACGACACCGCCCAGGCAATCGCCGGCAACTCGCGGGCAAAGCCCCACAACTCGCTGAAGGTTACGCTGCTGGCCTCACTGCTGGGCGCGCCACTGCGCCCCAAGAGCAACAACGGCGAGACCGTCAGCAGACCCACCCCCACCCAAAAGCCGTAATCATGCTCAGTGCCGAGCGCCCCCAGCAGCAGCGGACCGGACAGTTGGCTCAACGCGTAGCTGCTGCCATACAAAGCAACCAAGCGCCCGCGCCAGTTTTCGACCACCAGTTGATTGATCCAGCTTTCGCCCAGAATAAACACGATAGTCAGGATCACGCCGATCATCAGGCGCAACACCAGCCAGATCGGGTAGCTCGGCAACAGCGCCAGCAAACCGATCGACAATGCCCCGGCCCACAGGCACAGACGCATCAGGTTCGCCGTGCCGAAATACGCGGCGAGGTGGCTGGAAACCTTCGCGCCCAGCAACACCCCGATCGCCGGCATCGCCGCCATCACACCGATGGCAAACGAGCCATAACCCCAGCCCTCCAGGCGCAACGACACCAACGGCATGCTGACCCCAAGGGCCAGACCGACACTCAAGACAGACGCCAACACGGCGAAATACGTCGCCCACCGCATGTTCCACGCTCCTGTGGATTGTTTCTATGCACACCACAAACCAGTGTGGGAGCGGGCTTGCTCGCGAAGGCGGTGTGTCAGTTAGCCAATCTGCTGATAGTAAAACCGCTTTCGCGAGCAAGCCCGCTCCCACAGGGGATCTCTGCATGGCTCGGGAGCTTGATTGAATCAGGCTCCCTGAACAGTTACAGCTTGATCCAAGTCGCCTTCAGCTCGGTGTATTTGTCGAACGCGTGCAGCGATTTGTCGCGACCGTTACCCGACTGCTTGAAGCCACCGAACGGTGCGGTCATGTCGCCGCCGTCGTACTGGTTGACCCATACGCTGCCTGCGCGCAAGGCCTTGGCGGTCAGGTGCGCCTTGGAAATATCCTGAGTCCACACCGCTGCGGCCAGACCGTATGGCGTGTCGTTGGCAATCTGGATGGCTTCTTCGGCGGTATCGAAAGCAATCACCGACAGCACCGGGCCGAAAATTTCTTCCTGGGCAATCTTCATGGCGTTGCTCACGCCGTCAAAAATCGTTGGCTCAACGTAGGTGCCACCGGTTTCCTGAAGGATGCGCTTGCCGCCCGCGACCAGTTTGGCGCCATCGCTGTGACCGGATTCGATGTAGGACAGCACAGTGTTCATTTGCTGGGTGTCGACCAGCGCGCCGACGTTGGTCGCCGGGTCCAGCGGGTTACCCGGTTTCCAGGTTTTCAACGCCTCGATCACCATCGGCAAGAATGTGTCCTTGATCGAACGCTCGACCAGCAGACGCGAACCGGCGGTGCAGACCTCGCCCTGGTTGAAGGCGATGGCGCTGGCGGCGGACTCGGCGGCAGCTTGCAGGTCCGGCGCATCAGCGAAGACGATGTTCGGGCTCTTGCCGCCAGCTTCCAGCCAGACGCGCTTCATGTTCGATTCGCCGGCGTAGACCATCAGTTGCTTGGCGATTTTGGTCGAACCGGTAAATACCAGCGTATCGACGTCATTGTGCAGACCCAACGCCTTGCCGACGGTGTGGCCATAGCCCGGCAGCACGTTGAGTACGCCTTTCGGAATTCCGGCTTCAACGGCCAACGCAGCGATGCGGATAGCGGTCAGCGGCGATTTTTCCGACGGTTTGAGCACCACTGAGTTACCGGTCGACAGCGCCGGACCGAGTTTCCAGCAAGCCATCATCAGCGGGAAGTTCCACGGCACGATGGCAGCGACCACGCCCACCGGCTCACGCGTCACCAGACCCAATTGGTCGTGCGGGGTCGCCGCGACTTCGTCGTAGATCTTGTCGATCGCTTCACCACTCCAGCTCAGCGCCTGCGCTGCGCCCGGTACGTCGATGTACAGCGAATCGCTGATCGGCTTGCCCATGTCGAGGGTTTCGAGCAGCGCCAGTTCTTCAGCATGCTGTTTCAGCAGGCTGGCGAAGCGGATCATGGTGGCTTTGCGTTTGGTCGGCGCCAGGCGCGACCAGACGCCGGAATTGAAAGTGGCGCGGGCGTTTTCCACGGCACGGTCGGCGTCGGCGGCGTCACAGCTGGCGATTTTGCCGAGCAGACGGCCATCGACCGGGCTGATGCATTCGAAGGTTTCGCCGGAGACGGCGTCGGTGTATTCGCCATTCAAAAAGGCGCGACCTTCGATTTTCAGATCGCGGGCGCGTTGTTCCCAGTCGGCACGAGTCAGGGTGGTCATTCGGGTGTCCTCCTCTTATTGAATACAAGCGCTGCGGCGCTCTTCAAGAATACTGCCCGGCCAGCCAGCACTTTCGGCCCAAGGCACCCGCCACCCTAAACCAGCGGCCGGGTTTGTTTCAATATATTTGACATAAGCCTGCGATACGGCCTTGCGGTGTTCATTTTAATAAACATAGACTTTGGCCCATTCCAGCCAACGCGCCGTCATTACGGGAGAAAACAACAATGAACATCCAGAACGTCGTCGACATCAGCCTGGCCGGCAGCGAAGCCGAGCGCTATCGCCCGGACCCGACCAAAGTGCTCAAGGGCGACCCTGAGCAGGCGGTGTTTCACCAGTACGACAGCCCATGCGGGCAGATGGGTGTGGGTGTGTGGGAAGGCGCGGTGGGTCAGTGGACGGTGAACTACACCGAGCATGAGTATTGCGAAATTCTCCAGGGAGTTTCGGTGCTGCGTGACAGCGACGGCAATGCCAAGACCTTGCGGGTGGGCGATCGCTTTGTGATTCCGGCGGGGTTTCGCGGGACGTGGGAAGTGCTGGAGGCTTGCCGCAAGGTTTATGTGATCTTTGAACAGAAGACTTGAGAGGTGTGTTGGTTGATCTGACCCTATCGCGAGCAGGCTCACTCCTACATTTGGAATGCGTTCCCCTGTAGGAGTGAGCCTGCTCGCGATGAGGCCCCACCAGACACCGCATAATTCAAGGGCAACAAAAAAGGCCCGCATCTCACGATACGGGCCTTTTTCGCAGTCAGGAAAAATCAATTACTTGATTTTGCCTTCCTTGTACATCACGTGCTTGCGAACAACCGGATCATATTTCTTGATCTCGATTTTGTCCGGGGTAGTACGCTTGTTCTTGTCGGTAGTGTAGAAGTGACCAGTACCGGCGCTCGAGATCAAACGAATCAATTCACGCATGATTAGCTCCCTTAAATCTTGCCATCGCGGCGAAGTTCGGCGAGCACGACAGTGATGCCACGCTTGTCGATGATACGCATGCCTTTGGCAGATACGCGCAGACGCACAAAACGTTTCTCTTCTTCAACCCAGAAGCGGTGATGCTGCAGGTTCGGCAGGAAACGACGACGGGTTTTGTTGTTTGCGTGGGAAATGTTATTCCCAGTCACCGGACCCTTACCGGTAACTTGACATACTCTCGACATGCCTCAGCCCTCTAAAACCACATGCCCAACCCGGCATGGGTTGGCCGCTTAATCTCTCAGTCATTTGGCGCCAGGCGCCGCGTTTCTTTAGAGGTCTTACCGGCTACACCTACAGTGAAGGAACCGGGCCCCTAGAAAAGAGCGCTGCTTTATACCAGAAAGACCGGGGAGCAACAACAATCGGTGTGCAATCAATCGGCAAAAAGGCGTTTTTTCCCGCTGCGAGCGCCTTGGACAAAGGCCGCAACCGATTTTGACCACTCGTCGCAGAAATCCCATCCTACAGGGGATTCAGACTTTTCATCACGCCGTTATCGAGCGGAACCGCATCAGCATGCCCCTGAAAATGCAAAAAGGGGATAGTCATTTGCAATCCAGAGCTCTAGGGTAGGACTTTTCCAGACTGCACTTGCAGATGGGCCTTCGATCTGTAAAGGAAACCGACCATGCGCCTCGCTGCCCTACCCCTGTTGCTCGTCCCGTTCCTGCTCAGCCCATTGGCCCAGGCCGCCGCGTTGAGCGTCTGTACCGAGGCCAGCCCTGAAGGGTTCGATGTGGTGCAGTACAACTCGCTGACCACCACCAATGCCTCGGCTGACGTGTTGATGAACCGCCTGGTGGATTTCGATACCGCCAGCGGCAAGGTGGTACCGAGCCTGGCCGACAGTTGGGAGGTCAGCAGCGACGGTCTGGCCTATGTCTTCAAGCTGCGTCCGAAAGTGAAGTTTCACACCACCGATTACTTCAAACCGAGCCGCGAGCTGACCGCCGAAGACGTAAAATTCAGTTTCGATCGCATGCTCGACCCGGCCAACCCGTGGCACAAAGTTGCCCAGAGCGGCTTCCCCCATGCGCAGTCGATGCAACTGCCTGCGCTGATCAAAAAGATCGATGCGCTCGACCCGCTGACGGTGCGTTTCACGCTTGATCACCCGGATTCGACCTTCCTCGCGACCCTGAGCATGGGTTTCGCCTCGATCTATTCCGCTGAATACGCCGACAAGCTGATGAAGGCCAACGCCACGGACAAGCTCAACAGCCAGCCGATCGGCACCGGGCCGTTTGTGTTCAACCGGTTCCAGAAAGACGCGGCGATCCGCTACAAGGCCAACCCGGATTATTTCGGTGGCAAGCCCTCGGTCGATCCGCTGATTTTTGCCATCACCCCGGACGCCAACGTGCGCCTGCAAAAGCTGCGGCGCAATGAATGCCAGATCGCCCTGTCACCGAAACCATTGGACGTACAGGCGGCGCTGAAGGAGCCGACGTTAAAAGTCGAAAAGACTGACGCATTCATGACTGCTTTCGTCGGCATCAACAGCCAGCACCCGCCGCTGGACAAGCCGGAAGTACGCCAGGCGATCAACCTTGCGTTCGACAAGGCCAACTACATCAAAGCTGTGTTCGAAGACACCGCCGAAGCAGCCAACGGCCCTTACCCGCCGAACACCTGGAGCTACGCCAAGAACCTGCCGGGCTACCCGCACGACGTAGCCAAAGCCAAGGCGCTGCTGGCCAAGGCCGGTTTGAAGGATGGCTTCCAGACCACCATCTGGACGCGTCCGTCAGGCAGCCTGCTCAACCCGAACCCGAGCCTCGGTGCGCAGATGCTGCAGTCGGATCTGGCCGAGATCGGCATTCAGGCGGAGATCCGTGTGATCGAATGGGGCGAGCTGATTCGTCGCGCCAAGGCTGGCGAGCATGACCTGCTGTTCATGGGCTGGGCCGGCGACAACGGCGACCCGGACAACTTCCTCACGCCGCAGTTTTCCTGCGCGGCGGTGAAGTCCGGCACCAACTTCGCGCGGTACTGCAACGCCGATCTGGACAAACTGATCAGCGCCGGCAAGACCACCAGCGAACAAGGCGTGCGCACCAAGCTGTATGAACAGGCACAGGCGCAGATCCAGCAGCAGGCATTGTGGCTGCCGTTGGCGCACCCGACGGCGTATGCACTGACGCGCAAGGATGTGCAGGGTTACTCGGTGAGCCCGTTTGGCCGGCAGGACTACTCCAGGGTCAACCTCAAATAACCCGTCCTGCACAAAACCTGTAGGAGTGAGCCTGCTCGCGATAGCAATCTTCCAGTCACCGCATGGGTTGACTGAAATACCGCCATCGCGAGCAGGCTCACTCCTACAGGGGACCGCGTTGTCTTTGAGAGCTACATCCAGCCGCACTCCGCCATCGACAACGGCTCGCCATCGCCAATGATGAAATGATCGAGCACCCGCACATCGATCAGCTCCAGCGCCTTTTGCAACCGTTTGGTCAGCACACGATCCGCCTGACTCGGATCGGTATTACCGGACGGATGGTTATGACAGAGAATGACGGCCGCCGCGTTATTGGCCAGCGCCCGCTTCACCACTTCCCTTGGATGCACACTGGTGTTGTCGATCGAGCCGCGAAACAGCGCTTCGAAGTTCAACACCTGATGTTTCGAATCCAGGAACAGGCAGCCGAACACCTCGTGCGGCTCATGCCGCAGCATGGCCTTGAGGTAGTCGCGTACGACCTGAGGGTTTTCCAGCGCGGGTTTCTGCCGCATTCGTTCTGCCAGATGCCGCCGCCCCATTTCCAGCACCGCCTGTAACTGCGCATATTTCGCCGGCCCCAGGCCCAACTGCTCGCTGAACGAGCCAAGATCGGCGTCGAGCAGAACGCGCAGGCTGCCGAATTGGCTCAAAAGGTGTCGCGCCAGATCCACAGCGCTTTTGCCGGAGACTCCGGTGCGTAGAAAAATCGCCAGTAATTCGGCGTCCGAAAGGCTTCCCGAGCCCTGTTCCAGCAGTTTCTCCCGCGGCCGTTCCGCCGCTGGCCAATCGCGAATACTCATACACACTCCCTGTCTGTGGGCGCCGCTGTTCCGTAGCGGTCGCTGTGATATCTTAGCCCATCTTTTTTGCGGTCGATTCAACCCTGGGGAGGGGCATCGCACTGCAGTCATCAACGAAATGAAAGGCAGACCTATGCAGCGGCTGTATCGGAAACGCATCGTTCTGGGCGTCGGCGGCGGCATTGCGGCCTACAAGAGCGCCGATCTGGTTCGCCGCCTGATCGACCAGGGCGCCGAAGTGCGCGTGGTCATGACCCATGGCGGCGCCGAATTCATCACCCCGCTGACCATGCAGGCCCTGTCCGGCCACCCGGTCCATCTGGACTTGCTCGACCCGGCCGCCGAAGCCGCCATGGGCCACATCGAACTGGCCAAATGGGCCGACCTGGTGCTGATCGCCCCGGCTACCGCTGACCTGATCGCCCGCCTCGCCCAAGGCATCGCCAACGACTTGCTGACCACGCTGGTGCTGGCCACCGACGCCGTCGTCGCCGTTGCGCCGGCAATGAACCAGGCCATGTGGCGCGACCCGGCGACCCAGGCCAACCTGCAAGTCCTCCAAAGCCGTGGCCTGAAGACCTTCGGCCCGGCCTCGGGCAGCCAGGCCTGCGGCGACGTCGGCATGGGCCGCATGATGGAAGCCACCGATCTGGCGCTGCTCGCCGCCGATTGCTTCCAGCGTCTGGCCCTGACCGGCAAGCATGTGGTCATCACCGCCGGCCCGACCCAGGAAAACATCGACCCGGTGCGCTACATCACTAACCACAGCTCCGGAAAAATGGGTTTCGCCCTCGCCGAAGCGGCTGTGGAAGCCGGCGCCCGCGTCACCTTGATCAGCGGCCCGGTGCATCTGCCGACCCCGGATCGCGTCACGCGCATCGATGTGGTCAGCGCCCGCGACATGCTCGCCGCCTGTGAGTCGGCGATCCCGTGCGACGTCTTCATCGCCTCCGCTGCGGTGGCGGACTACCGCCCGGAAGTCGTCGCCCCGCATAAACTCAAGAAAGATCCTACGAGCGGTGACGGCTTCGTCCTGCAAATGGTGCGCAACCCGGACATCCTCGCCACCATCGCGACCCGTCCCGACCGTCCGTTCAGCGTCGGCTTCGCCGCCGAGACCGAACACCTGCTCGACTACGCTGCACGCAAGCTGAAAGACAAGAATCTCGATCTGATCGTCGCCAACGACGTGGCCAACCCGAGCATCGGTTTCAACAGCGAAGAAAACGCCTGCAGCGTCATCGACCGTGAGCTGCACGCCACGGTTTTCGCCCAGACCAGCAAGAGCAAGATTGCTCGCCAACTGGTCACTTTTATCGCCGAACGTCTGAACCAGGTTTAATTTACATGCACGCTTTGCAAGCCAAGATCCTCGACCCACGCATCGGCACCGAATTCCCGCTGCCGCAATACGCCACCCCGGGCTCAGCCGGCCTCGACCTGCGCGCAATGCTGGAACAGGACATCGTGATCAAACCGGGTGAAACCGTGCTGATTCCCACGGGCCTCTCGGTGTACATCGGCGACCCGAACCTCGCGGCACTGATCCTGCCGCGCTCGGGCATGGGCCACAAACATGGCATCGTCCTGGGCAACCTGGTCGGCCTGATCGACTCCGATTATCAAGGCCCGCTGATGGTGTCCTGCTGGAACCGTGGCCAGAGCGATTTCACCATGACCGTCGGCGAACGTCTGGCGCAACTGGTGCTGGTTCCGGTGGTGCAGGCGCATTTTGAAATGGTTGAAGAGTTTGTCGAGACCGAGCGCGGCACCGGCGGTTTCGGCCACACCGGCACCCAGTAGCGCAGAAACACTACTGTGGCGAGGGAGCTCGCTCCCGCTGGGCTGCGCAGCAGACCCAAAATCTTGTGGGCGCTGCGCACCCAAGCGGGAGCAAGCTCCCTCGCCACAAATTTTGTGCAATGGATGGCGCACGGTTAAGCGCGGAATATCAAGGTTTTGCTGGCCGCAAGCCACGCCAGCCGAGGTGTCATGGCCCTTTCATACCACGAACTCTCTGTGGAAAACGCCGTCATACCCTTCAGTTTGAGCCTGCCGTCGAACGTTTCGCCGGTCTGTCCCGCCCTTTCGAGATGGAGCATTTCCGCAGATGAGCACCCCCGCCAAGATCGCCCCGAAGCTGCCTGACAGCATTTTCCGCGCCTACGACATTCGCGGCACCGTGCCGGAATACCTCAACGGTGAAACCGCTTACTGGATCGGCCGCGCCATCGGCTCGCAGAGCCTGGCCCAGGGCGAGCCGAACGTGTCGGTCGGTCGTGACGGCCGCCTGTCCGGCCCGGAGCTGGTCGCGGAACTGATCCGCGGGATCGCCGAAAGCGGTTGCCACGTCAGCGATGTCGGCCTGGTGCCGACGCCGGCGCTGTACTACGCCGCCAATGTGCTGGCCGGCAAGTCCGGGGTCATGCTGACCGGCAGCCACAACCCGTCGAACTACAACGGCTTCAAGATCGTGATCGCCGGCGACACCCTCGCCAACGAGCAGATCCAGGTGCTGCACGAGCGCATCAAGAACAATGACCTGAGCAGCGGCCAGGGCAGCGTCACTCAGGTCGAAATCCTCGACCGCTACAACACCGAAATCGTCCAGGACATCAAACTGGCCCGCCGCCTGAAAGTCGTGGTCGACTGCGGCAACGGCGCGGCCGGCGTGATCGCTCCACAACTGATCGAAGCGCTGAATTGCGAAGTGATCCCGCTGTTCTGCGAAGTCGACGGCAACTTCCCGAATCACCATCCGGACCCGGGCAAGCCTGAGAACCTCGTCGACCTGATTGCCAAGGTCAAGGAAACCAACGCCGATATCGGCCTGGCCTTCGACGGCGACGGCGACCGCGTCGGCGTAGTGACCAATACCGGCAGCATCGTCTACCCGGATCGCCTGCTGATGCTGTTCGCCCGCGATGTGGTGGCACGCAATCCGGACGCGGAAATCATCTTCGACGTCAAATGCACCCGTCGCCTGGTGCCGCTGATCAAGGAATACGGCGGTCGGCCGCTAATGTGGAAGACCGGTCACTCGTTGATCAAAAAGAAAATGAAACAATCCGGCGCGCTGCTGGCCGGTGAAATGAGCGGGCACATCTTCTTCAAGGAGCGCTGGTTCGGTTTCGACGACGGCATCTACAGCGCCGCACGTCTGCTGGAAATCCTCAGCAAGGAAAAATCCACCGCGGAAGAGCTGTTTGCCACCTTCCCGAACGATATTTCCACGCCGGAAATCAATATCCATGTGACCGAAGAGAGCAAATTCAGCATCATTGATGCACTGCACGATGCTCAGTGGGGCGAAGGCGCCGACCTGACCACCATCGACGGCGTGCGGGTCGATTACGCCAAAGGCTGGGGCCTGGTGCGCGCCTCCAACACCACACCGGTGCTGGTACTGCGTTTCGAGGCCGATGACGAGGCTGAATTGCAGCGCATCAAGAATGTGTTCCACACCCAACTGAAACGCGTTGCACCTGATCTCCAACTACCGTTCTGATCCACCCGGAGCCCTGAATGACCCTCGAACGCGAAGCCGCCGCCAACACTGCCAAGGTCCTGTCCGAAGCGCTGCCTTACATCCGACGCTATGTCGGCAAGACCCTGGTAATCAAATACGGCGGCAACGCGATGGAAAGCGAGGAGCTGAAAACCGGCTTCGCCCGCGACATCGTGCTGATGAAAGCCGTGGGCATCAACCCTGTGGTCGTGCACGGCGGTGGTCCGCAGATCGGTGATCTGCTCAAGCGCCTGTCGATCGAGAGCCATTTTGTCGACGGCATGCGCGTCACCGACGCGGCGACCATGGACGTGGTGGAAATGGTGTTGGGCGGTCAGGTCAACAAAAGCATCGTCAACCTGATCAACCGCCACGGCGGCAGCGCCATCGGCCTGACCGGTAAAGACGCCGGGCTGATTCGCGCGAAGAAGCTCACTGTTACCCGCCAGACCCCGGAGATGACCCAGCCGGAAATCATCGACATCGGTCATGTCGGCGAAGTGGTCGGGATCAACACCGAGCTGCTGAACCTGCTGGTCAAAGGCAACTTCATCCCGGTGATCGCGCCGATCGGCGTGGGTGAAAACGGCGAGTCATACAACATCAACGCCGACCTGGTGGCCGGTAAAGTCGCCGAAGCGCTGAAAGCCGAGAAGCTGATGCTGCTGACCAACATCGCCGGCCTGATGGATAAGTCGGGCACCGTGTTGACCGGCCTGAGCACACAGCAGGTCGACGACCTGATCGCCGACGGCACGATCTACGGCGGCATGCTGCCGAAGATCCGCTGCGCACTGGAAGCGGTTCAGGGCGGCGTCGGCAGCTCGCTGATCATCGACGGTCGCGTACCGAATGCGATCCTGCTGGAAATCTTCACCGACACCGGCGTGGGCACGCTGATCAGCAATCGCAAGCGTCCATAAGCGCCAGCGCCAACAAAAAGACCCCGCTCAGCCTGACTGTGCGGGGTCTTTTTTTACCGCAAAACCCAAGTGGAAGAACCCATGTGGGAGCGAGCCTGCTCGCGAATACCCACTTCCATTCAACATTGATGTCGGCTGGCAGGACGCTTTCGCGAGCAGGCTCGCTCCCACAAAAGCCGGCGCTTAAACGCCAAACTGGGCGCGGTACGCTTCCACGGCCGGCAGGTGCTGCTTGAGCTGCGGATCGTCGGCGAGGAATTCCAGCACCTGATTCAGCGAAACAATGCTGATCACCGGGATACCAAAATCGCGCTCCACTTCCTGGATCGCCGACAGCTCGCCGTTACCACGCTCCTGACGGTTCAGAGCGATCAGCACGCCGGCGGCCTTCGCGCCGTCCTGGGAGGCGATGATCTGCATCACTTCACGGATGGCGGTACCGGCGGTGATCACGTCATCGATGATCAATACGTCACCGGTCAGCGCCGCGCCGACCAGGCTGCCGCCTTCGCCGTGGGCCTTGGCCTCTTTGCGGTTGAAGCACCATGGCAAGTCACGCCCATGATGTTCGGCCAGCGCAACGGCAGTGGTCGCTGCCAGCGGGATGCCTTTGTAGGCCGGGCCAAACAGAACGTCGAAAGGGATACCGCTTTCGGCGATGGCAGCGGCGTAGAAACGCCCCAGTTGCGCCAGGGCCGAACCCGAGTTGAACAGGCCGGCGTTGAAGAAGTAGGGACTGGTGCGTCCGGACTTCAGGGTGAACTCACCGAAGCGCAAAACCCCGCGATCGATGGCAAAACGAATGAAATCGCGCTGATACGCTTGCATGAAAAAACCCCAAATACCACGGATTTAGCTAATTAGCTTGACGCCGTGTATCATACACGCACGCGATTTTTGGGGCCATTTATGCGGATCATCAGTGTGAACGTCAATGGTATTCAGGCTGCAGTCGAGCGTGGTTTGCTCAGTTGGCTGCAAGCACAGAATGCCGACGTCATCTGCCTGCAGGACACCCGTGCCTCCGCCTTTGAACTGGATGACCCAGCCTTCCAACTGGATGGCTACTTCCTTTATGCCTGCGATGCTGAAGTCCCTGCCCAAGGTGGCGTGGCTTTGTATTCGCGGTTGCAACCGAAGGCTGTCATCAGCGGTCTCGGTTTCGAGACGGCCGACCGCTACGGGCGCTACCTGCAAGCAGATTTCGACAAAGTCAGTATTGCCACCTTGCTGCTTCCTTCGGGGATGAACGGCGATGAGGACTTGAACCAGAAGTTCAAGCTCATGGACGATTTCGGCAAGTACCTGGACAAGCAGCGACGCAAACGTCGCGAGTACATTTATTGTGGCTCGCTGTATGTGGCGCAGCAGAAGCTGGACATCAAGAACTGGCGCGACAGCCAGCAATCTCCAGGCTTCCTGGCGCCGGAACGCGCCTGGATGGACGAGATTGTCGGCAACATGGGCTATGTCGATGCCCTGCGCGAAGTCAGCCGTGAAGGCGACCAGTACAGCTGGTGGCCGGACAACGAACAGGCCGAGATGCTCAATCTGGGCTGGCGCTTTGACTACCAGATTCTGACACCTGGCCTGCGGCGCTTTGTGCGCAGCGCACGCCTGCCGCGTCAGCCTCGGTTCTCGCAGCATGCGCCGCTGATCGTCGACTACGACTGGACGCTGACCATCTAAGTCGTATCGCAGCCATTAAAAAAGCCCGCACCGTAAGATGCGGGCTTTTTTATGCGCCTCGTACTAGACGGAGGCAAAAAATGGCAAGGTCAGATAAAGCTTGATCACGATAACGTTGATGATGTCGATGAAAAAGGCGCCCACCATCGGCACCACCAGAAACGCGATCTGCGACGGCCCATAGCGCTGCGTCACTGCTTGCATGTTGGCAATGGCCGTCGGCGTGGCACCCAGACCGAAGCCGCAATGCCCCGCAGCGAGCACGGCGGCATCGTAGTTACCGCCCATCACCCGGAACGTTACGAAAATCGCGAACAGCGCCATGACCAGCGCCTGCACGGCCAGAATAATGAAGATCGGCAATGCCAGCGCCGCCAGATCCCACAACTTCAGCGACATCAGAGCGATCGCCAGAAACAGCGAGAGGCTGACATTGCCCAGCACAGAGACTTCACGTTCGAATACCTGATACAAGCCAAGCGCTGATAGCCCGTTACGCAACACCACGCCTACAAACAGAACACAGACAAAGGTCGGCAATTCGAAGACAGTACCGTGAAGCAAGCCATTCAACAGGTTGCCCGCGAGCAGGCTGACGGCAATCAGCGCCAGCGTTTCAACGAAGGAAAAGGGCGTGATCGAACGTTCCTTGTTCGGCTGCTCAAAACCTCTTGGTAGTCGCGGCACTTGTTGCGGACTGCAACCCGGCACTTGCACGCGCTTGATCAGCAACCTGGCAACGGGCCCACCGATGAGACCACCCAGGACAAGACCGAACGTCGCCGAGGCCAGCGCCAGTTCCGAAGCCGAGGCCAAGCCATATTTCTCGCTGAATACCGTGCCCCATGCAGCGCCGGTACCGTGGCCGCCGGCAAGCGTGATCGACCCCGTCAGCAAGCCCATCAACGGATCGAGCCCGAGCAGGGTTGCCAAGCCGATTCCCATGGCATTCTGCACCACCAGCAATCCAATGACCGCCAGCAGGAAGACCCCAACAATGCGGCCACCCTTTTTCAGACTGGCAAGGTCCGCACTCAATCCAATCGTGGCGAAGAAAGCCAACATCAACGGTGTTTGCAAGGACGTATCGAAGCGCACCTCAATATCAAAGGTGCGCAATATCAACAGGAGCAAGGCAACCACCAGGCCGCCCGCTACCGGTTCAGGAATATTGTAACTTCGCAAAAAGCCAACACGCGTAACAAGTCCGCGCCCGAGCAGTAATACCAAAGAAGCGGCCACGAGCGTGCCGTAAAAATCGAGCTGAATCATGTGGATTATTCTTTGCTGAATATTCACGAGGCGAGCGTTTACCTGAGCTCGACTGGTGAATTGGCTGATTGTCTCAACACTGATTTCCGGGAAATTCAATAACCGTCGATGGCTTGAACATATCGAAATGTTTCAATCGAAACATTGCACGAACAACTTTAACAACCCTCTCACGCTAATAACAAGGACAGGTATAAGCACTTGCTCGCTCAGTTGTGACCAAAGGTGTAATGGCGAAACATGGATTAATAATTAGCAAACCGCACATCGCCAAGAGATTATTCCTACAACAAAAAAACAATTATTCAGTTGCACAAACAAAAATGCCCCGACAAGTCAGGGGCATTTTTAATATTACAAATCAGCGGACCGTTACTTGATCAATCGCCAAGTGAACGGATATCGGTAAGGAAAACCTTCGTTGGCTTTGACACCTGCAATAATCGTCAGAACCAAAGCAGCAATCGCGAGCAAACCAAACAGGAAGAAACCAATGATCAAAAGCATGAGCAGGAAGCAGATCATCGAAGCAATCGCGACAGTGATCTGAAAATTCAGCGCTTCTTTGCCCTGCGCATCGATGAACGGATCTTTCTCGCGCTTCATCTGCCACAGAATCAATGGTCCGATCAGATTGCCGAACGGAATCCAGATCCCCAGCAAGGCGGACAAGTGACAAAACATCGCCCACTGGCGAACCTCCTGGCTCGGCTTGGGCAGTAACTCTTGCTCATCACTCATCGCACTCTCCTTGTAGACGTGAAAACTGCTCAGTCAGCCAGTGCCGCCTTTTGCAGTTCAAAGATCTCGTTCATGCCTTTTTTCGCCAGCTCCAGCATCGCGTTCAAGTCTTCCGGCTGGAACGGCGCACCTTCAGCGGTGCCCTGTACTTCGATGAAACCACCAGTGCTGGTCATCACCACGTTGAGATCGGTCTCGGCAGCGGAGTCTTCCAGGTAATCCAGATCCAGTACGGCTTCGCCCTGGTACATGCCGACCGATACCGCGCCAATCATTTGCTTGAGCGGGTCGCCGCCTTTAAGGCCGCCGCGCTTCTTGATCACTTTCAAGGCATCAATCAGCGCGACCATGGCACCGGTGATGGACGCGGTGCGGGTGCCGCCATCCGCCTGGATCACGTCGCAATCGACGTACAGGGTCACGTCGCCGAGCTTCGACATGTCCAGCGCCGCGCGCAGCGAACGGCCGATCAGGCGCTGGATTTCCAGCGTGCGGCCGCCCTGCTTGCCACGGCTCGCTTCGCGCTGGTTACGTTCGCCAGTGGCGCGCGGCAGCATGCCGTACTCGGCAGTCAACCAGCCCTGACCCTGGCCTTTGAGGAAGCGCGGCACGCCGTTTTCGACGCTGACGGTGCAGATGACTTTGGTATCACCGAATTCGACCAGTACGGATCCCTCGGCGTGTTTGGTGTAGTTGCGGGTGATGCGGATCGAGCGTAGCTGATCGGCAACGCGACCACTTGGACGTTTCATAGGGACACCTGTACTGAGGACGGAAAACTGCCGAGCATTATAGAGCGCTGCACCGCGCCTGGGCACTTGTTAAAAACGCTGGCCGACGGCCGAAGGCCCTGAGTCGCGCATAACCGACGGGCTGCAGCGCTTTGTCACACCGTGTGTTTGGGCGCATTCGCCGCACTGCGCTACAATCCTGCGCCTTTGCTGCCAGTCGGCTTAAATTCACTGAAATCGCGCCTGCGGAACACCCTGCTGCGCCGATCTGCATTGCGAGGTCACCGCCATGGTGCACAGCATGACCGCCTTCGCCCGCGTCGAGAAAGCCGGCGCTCAGGGCACCCTGAGCTGGGAACTGCGCTCGGTCAACAGCCGCTATCTGGAACCGCACCTGCGCTTGCCGGAGTCGTTTCGCGACCTGGAAGGCTCGGTGCGTGAAGCGCTGCGCCAGGGGCTGTCGCGGGGCAAACTGGAGTGCACGCTGCGCTTCACCGAAGAAAGCACCGGCAAAACCCTGCAAGTCGATCGCGAGCGCGCCGCGCAACTGGTCGCCGCCGCGGAAACCGTCGCCGGGCTGATCAGCAATCCCGCCGCACTGAATCCGCTCGAAGTGCTGGCCTGGCCCGGCGTGCTGGTGGGCGATGCGACTGACCCGCAGGCATTGAACGCCGACGCGCTGGCCCTGTTCAATCAAGGCCTCAGTGAGTTGAAGGCCGGCCGCGAGCGCGAAGGCGCGGAGCTGGCACGGCTGATCAATGAGCGCCTGACCTCCATCGAAGCGGACGTCGTGACGCTGCGCGAACTGGTGCCGCAGATGCTTGCCACCCAGCGCCAGAAAGTCCTCGACCGCTTCGCCGACATGAAGGCCGAGCTCGATCCGCAGCGCCTGGAACAGGAAATGGTCATGCTCGCGCAAAAGAGCGACGTGGCCGAAGAACTGGATCGCCTGAGCACCCACATCATCGAAGTTCGCCGGGTGCTCAAATCCGGCGGTGCGGCCGGGCGACGCCTGGACTTCCTGATGCAGGAGCTCAATCGCGAAGCCAACACCCTGGGCTCCAAGGCCTTCGACCCGCGCAGCACCCAAGCCGCCGTCAACCTCAAAGTGTTGATCGAGCAGATGCGCGAACAAGTGCAGAATATTGAGTAAGGCTACCCTGACATGAACCACCACACCGGCACCCTGTACATCATTTCCGCGCCATCGGGCGCGGGCAAAAGCAGTCTGGTCAAAGCGTTGACCGACGCCAATCCAGAGATCCGCGTTTCGGTCTCGCACACCACCCGCGCCATGCGTCCGGGCGAAGTGGACGGCGTGAACTACCACTTCGTGACCCGCGAAGAGTTCGTGAAAATGGGCGAGCACGGTGATTTCCTTGAGCGCGCCGAAGTCTTCGGCAACTTCTACGGCACCTCGCAGAGCCGCCTGCAACAGACGCTGGACGAAGGCCACGACCTGATTCTGGAAATCGACTGGCAAGGCGCCGAGCAAGTGCGCAAGCTGATGCCGCAGGCGCGCTCGATCTTTATCCTGCCACCGTCGCTTCAAGCCCTGCACCAGCGCCTGACCAACCGCGGCCAGGACAGCGACGAGATCATCGACGGCCGGATGCGCGAAGCCGTCAGCGAGATGAGTCATTATGTCGATTACGACTACCTGATCATCAACGACGATTTCGCCCACGCGCTCGACGACCTGAAGGCGATTTTCCGCGCCAACCAGCTGCAACAGAAACGCCAGCAGGTACGTTTCGGCAAATTGCTGGCCGAATTGCTCGGTTAAAACAGCACTTCCCAAAATGCCTGCAAGCGCTTTACATTGGTGCTTGCAGCGCGTTGAAGGGCTTGGTCAAAAAATCAGCGCTTCCCTAATCGCTGGTGATTTTTTAAACTGCTCAGTCCGCTCGCCCAACCGGGCAGCGCGCATATTGCATTCGCTCCGAGGAATACCATGGCCCGCGTAACCGTTGAAGACTGCCTAGAACACGTGGAAAACCGCTTTGAGCTGGTCATGCTCTCTACCAAGCGTGCCCGTCAACTGGCCACCGGCGGCAAAGAGCCATTGGTCCAGTGGGAAAACGACAAGCCGACCGTTGTCGCGCTGCGTGAAATTGCTGAAGGCCTGATGAGCTACGAGTTCATCGCCGAGCAGGAAATCGTCCAGGATGAACCGCTGTTCGCAGCGTTCGAGGACGAGTCGAACGAGGCCGTCTAAGCCTATGCCTGGTCGACGTAGCACGGCGCGGGGTCAAAGCTTTCGGCAGGAATCATCATGCCGAGCATAGACGCCCTCGCCGATCGCTTATCGACCTACCTCGGCAACGACCAGGTCAACCTGGTCCGCCGAGCGTACTTCTACGCCGAACAAGCCCATGACGGTCAACGCCGTCGCAGTGGCGAGGCGTACGTCACGCATCCTCTTGCCGTGGCGAATATTCTTGCCGACATGCACATGGACCATCAAAGCCTGATGGCCGCAATGCTGCATGACGTGATCGAAGACACCGGTATTGCCAAAGAAGCGCTGCAAGCGCAGTTCGGCGAAACCGTGGCCGAACTGGTCGACGGGGTCAGCAAACTGACCCAGATGAATTTCGAGACCAAGGCCGAAGCCCAGGCGGAAAACTTCCAGAAAATGGCCATGGCCATGGCGCGCGACATTCGCGTGATCCTGGTCAAGCTCGCCGACCGCCTGCACAACATGCGCACGCTGGAAGTGCTGTCCGGCGAAAAGCGCCGGCGCATCGCCAAGGAAACCCTCGAAATCTACGCGCCCATTGCCAACCGCTTGGGCATGCACGCGATCCGCATCGAATTCGAAGACCTCGGCTTCAAGGCCATGCACCCGATGCGTTCTGCGCGGATTTACCAGGCGGTCAAACGCGCCCGGGGCAACCGCAAGGAAATCGTCAACAAGATCGAAGAATCCCTCGGCCATTGCCTCGCCATCGACGGCATCCAGGGCGAAGTCAGCGGTCGGCAGAAACACCTCTACGGCATCTACAAGAAAATGCGCGGCAAGCGTCGGGCCTTCAACGAAATCATGGACGTCTACGCGTTCCGGATCATCGTCGACAAGGTCGATACCTGCTACCGCGTTCTGGGTGCTGTACATAATTTGTACAAACCGTTGCCGGGGCGCTTCAAGGATTACATCGCGATTCCCAAGGCCAACGGCTATCAGTCGCTGCACACCACGCTGTTCGGCATGCACGGTGTACCGATCGAGATCCAGATCCGCACCCGTGAAATGGAAGAAATGGCCAACAACGGCATCGCCGCCCATTGGCTGTACAAATCCAGCGGCGACGAGCAGCCCAAAGGCACTCACGCCCGCGCCCGGCAATGGGTCAAAGGCGTGCTGGAAATGCAGCAACGTGCCGGCAACTCGCTGGAATTCATCGAGAGCGTGAAGATCGACCTGTTCCCGGACGAGGTCTATGTGTTCACGCCAAAGGGCCGGATCATGGAGCTGCCGAAAGGCTCCACGGCGGTCGACTTTGCCTACGCCGTACACACCGACGTCGGCAACAGCTGCATCGCCTGCCGGATCAATCGCCGCCTCGCACCGCTGTCCGAACCGCTGCAAAGCGGCTCAACGGTGGAGATCGTCAGCGCCCCGGGCGCACGGCCGAACCCGGCATGGCTCAACTTCGTGGTCACCGGCAAGGCGCGTACGCACATTCGCCACGCACTGAAACTACAGCGCCGCTCGGAGTCCATCAGCCTCGGCGAACGCCTGCTGAACAAGGTCCTCAACGGTTTCGATAGTGCGCTGGAGCAGATCCCGGCCGAACGCGTCAAAGCGATGCTCACCGAATACCGCCTCGAACTGATCGAAGACTTGCTCGAAGACATTGGCCTGGGCAATCGCATGGCTTACGTGGTCGCCCGGCGCCTGCTCGGCGAAGGCGAGCAACTGCCAAGTCCGGAAGGCCCGCTGGCCATTCGCGGCACTGAAGGTCTGGTGCTCAGTTACGCCAAATGCTGTACGCCGATCCCGGGCGACCCGATTGTCGGTCACCTGTCGGCGGGCAAAGGCATGGTCGTGCACCTGGACAACTGCCGCAACATCAGTGAAATCCGGCACAACCCGGAAAAATGCATCCAGCTCTCGTGGGCCAAGGATGTCACCGGCGAATTCAACGTCGAACTGCGCGTCGAACTGGAGCACCAGCGCGGCCTGATCGCCCTGCTGGCCAGCAGCGTCAACGCCGCCGACGGCAATATCGAGAAAATCAGCATGGACGAACGCGATGGCCGCATCAGCGTCGTGCAGTTGGTGGTCAGCGTCCACGACCGTGTGCACCTGGCTCGCGTGATCAAGAAGTTGCGCGCCCTGACCGGAGTGATCCGCATCACTCGCATGCGTGCATAACTCAAACCTAACAAGGAGTCCTACATGACCAAGACTGTTATCACCAGCGACAAGGCCCCGGCCGCCATCGGCACTTACTCCCAGGCGATCAAGGCAGGCAACACCGTGTACATGTCGGGGCAGATTCCTCTGGACCCAAAGACCATGGAACTGGTTGAAGGCTTCGAAGCCCAGACTGTCCAGGTGTTCGAGAACCTCAAGGCCGTGGCCGAAGCCGCTGGCGGTTCGTTCAAGGACATCGTCAAACTGAACATCTTCCTCACCGATCTGAGCCACTTTGCCAAGGTCAACGAGATCATGGGCAAGTACTTCGACCAGCCCTACCCTGCTCGCGCCGCCATTGGCGTGGCTGCCCTGCCGAAGGGTGCGCAGGTTGAAATGGATGCCATTCTGGTCATCGAGTGATGCGCACGGCGCGGCCTTCAACCGTCGCGCCGACTGCTGCAAGAAAAGGTTTTGAAAGGACTCCACCATGCGCAAAGCGCTAGCTCTCTCGCTGCTCGCCCTCTTCCTTGGCGGCTGCGCCAGCGACCCTGCCGACCGTGACATCAGCGGCACCTGGATCAACCAGGTGGCGATCGATGCCGCTGCCAAGGGCGGCCCCCTGCGCGAAGCGCTGCAGGCCTATGGCCCGAACCTGGAGTGGGACGTCAACACCAAGGCCGGTCAGGCCCGCTACACCAACGGTTTTGAAAACGTCGAAGGACGGCTGCTGGGCGAACAGTCCGGTGCCTGGAAAGTCGATTTTTACGGCAGCTCTGCCAGCGAATTGAAACGCGACGGCAACCACCTGCAGCAAGCCGCGAGCGACAACGAACCGGAACAGCTGTTCGACCGCGCGCAGATCCCGGTGCCGGAAGGCGCGCCGATCGGTGCCAGTTTCGAACGAGCGCTGTACTCGGCGTATCTGGGCGGCAACTGGACCATCACCAGCGGTCAGGGCGAAGGCGGCACCGTACAGTTCCAGGCCGACGGGCAAGTGACCGGCCTGCCGGGCGCGGATCGGTATGCCTTGTGCCTGGCCGGTGACTGCGCGTCGATGAGCAATGGCAACGACAGCATGTGGCTGCAGCTCAATGGTCAGGGCAATAACTGGATCTTTGTGCGCAAGGGCAAGGAGCTGGAAATCCTGCAAGCAGTCAATACCGCGCTGGCGGATGAGCAGCCGCAGTTTGCGGCGGGTGAGCGCAAGTGGTTGCTGGAGAAGCAGTAACCGTCTCTGAATTCGCAGAAATCCCCCTGTAGGAGTGAGCCTGCTCGCGATAGCGGTGTATCAGTCAATATCGATGTGTCTGATACACCGCTATCGCGAGCAGGCTCACTCCTACAGGGGTTTTGCGAGGCCAGAAAGTCAGCAGCGACCTTCGAGGATAGCTGCGTAGCCTTCGCGATAACTCGGATACTTTGGCACCCACCCCAACGCTTTCGCCCGCGCATTGCTGCAACGCTTGCTGCCGGTGCGCCGTACGCTGGCGTCGTCGGCCCATTCAGTCACGCCCAGATACTCGCGCAACCAGCCTACCACCTCAGCCAATGGCGCCGGCGCATCGTCGACACCGATGTAAAACTGATCAAGCGCCACACCCTGCCGATCTTTCTCCAGCAGAAACGCCAGCAACCCCGCCGCATCATCGGCATGAATCCGGTTGCCATATAACGGCGGCTCGACCGCCACGCGATAACCGCGACGCACCTGAGTCAGCAGCCATTCGCGGCCCGGGCCGTAGATACCGGTCAGACGCAACACGCTCGCCGGGATGCCGCTGTTGAGCGCGACCTGCTCGGCCTCGAGCATCAAACGCCCCGAATAACCGGCCGCGACAGTCTCGGAGGTCTCATCGACCCACGCGCCGTCCTGCTGGCCGTACACACTGCTGCTAGAGACGAAGACCAGTCGCTCAGGCACTTGCCCATAGTCGCCCAACCAACTCAGCACATTCTGCAAGCCTTGAACGTAGGCCTTACGATAGCCCTCTTCATCGTGATCGGTCGCCGCTGCGCAATAAACCACATGATCAACGGCGCCTACCGGCCAGGTCGCCGGGCATTCCTCGTTGAACAGGTCCCCGGCAACGCCGATCACACCCTCCGGCAGCCTGGAAACGTCCCGGCGCAGGCCGTAAACGTCCCAACCGGCTGCCAGCAATTGCGTGGCCAGACGACTGCCGACATCACCACAACCGGCAATCAAAACAGAAGGCGCGGACATCAGAAAACTCCCATCAGAAAGGCACAGACTAGCGCTGGCGCAGGACGAGCGGCTAGCGATCAAGGAAAAAAAGTTACTCTATTACTTTTGTTAACAAGAATTACTTGCAATAATGCACGCCACTTTTGTTCTCGGCCTCACGAGGCCTGGAAGAGCAATAACGTTTTTCAATCTCAGGTCCGGCCAGCATGACACGTAATCAAACTCCCGCTTCGCCAACCATTCGACCTCGCGCCTGGAGCGCTGTCGCGGCTCTGTTGCTCAGCCTGATGCTGGCACCGACCGCTGCTATCGCCGACGCCCAGGCACCAGCCACCCCAGCCGCCACCGAACAGAACGCACCGGCTGCCGCTCCGGCTGCACCGGCGGCCACCGATCCGGTGCAGGCTGTCGATGCGGCCGACGCACCTGAAGTCCTTGAAGCCGACAACACCTTGGGTATGGCCCACGACTTGTCGCCATGGGGCATGTACCAGAACGCCGACATCATCGTGAAAATCGTGATGATTGGTCTGGCCATCGCTTCGATCATCACCTGGACCATCTGGATTGCCAAAGGCTTCGAGCTGATGGGTGCCAAGCGCCGTCTGCGTGGTGAGATTGCCGCACTGAAAAAAGCCACCACCCTCAAAGAAGCCAGCGCGACCGCGGGCAAGGAAGGCACTCTGGCCAACCTGCTGGTGCACGACGCGCTCGAAGAAATGCGCCTGTCGGTCAACAGCCGCGAGAAAGAAGGTATCAAGGAACGCGTCAGCTTCCGCCTCGAGCGCCTCGTCGCTGCCTGCGGTCGCAACATGAGCAGCGGCACCGGCGTCCTCGCTACCATCGGTTCCACCGCGCCGTTCGTCGGTCTGTTCGGTACCGTATGGGGCATCATGAACTCCTTCATCGGCATTGCCAAAACCCAGACCACCAACCTTGCCGTCGTAGCGCCGGGTATCGCTGAGGCGTTGCTGGCCACTGCCCTGGGTCTGGTTGCAGCGATCCCTGCCGTGGTCATCTACAACGTCTTTGCCCGTTCCATCGCCGGTTACAAGGCGCAGGTCTCCGATGCTTCGGCAGAAGTCCTGCTGCTGGTCAGCCGCGACCTCGACCACCAGCCTGAGCGCAGCTCGCAGCCGCACATGGTTAAAGTGGGGTAATCGGCCATGGGCCTGCATTTGAAAGAAGGCGCAGACGACGATCTGGCCGAGAACCACGAAATCAACGTCACGCCGTTCATCGACGTGATGCTGGTGCTGTTGATCATCTTCATGGTGGCCGCACCGTTGGCCACTGTGGACATCAAGGTCGACCTGCCGGCCTCGACCGCCAAACCGGCGCCGCGGCCAGAAAAACCGGTGTTCCTCAGCGTCAAGGCTGATCAGCGTCTGTACATCGGTGACGACGAAGTGAAAGCCGAAACCCTTGGTGCAGTGCTCGACGCCAAAACCCAGGGCAAGAAAGACACCACCATCTTCTTCCAGGCCGACAAAGGCGTGGACTACGGTGATCTGATGAGCGTGATGGACAAATTGCGCTCGGCCGGTTACTTGAAGGTCGGTCTGGTCGGACTTGAGACGGCAGCCAAGAAATGATCACGACGCGCCATAAGCTGACGCGTTACAGCGGTAGCCTGGCCGTGGTGCTGGGCGTTCATGCGCTGGCCATCGCGCTGGCGCTGAACTGGACCAGCCGCCCGCCCATCGAGTTGCCACCCCAGGCAATGATGGTCGAGCTGGCCCCGGTGCCTGCCCCGCCACCGCCGGCTCCGCCGAAAGTCGTCACACCGCCGCAGCCACCGGCTCCGGTTGAAGAATTGCCGATTCCGAAACTGGCCGAAGCACCAAAAGCGGAAATCGCGGTACCGAAACCCAAGCCGAAGCCCAAGCCCAAACCGCCGAAGCCAGTGGAGAAGAAGCAGCCCGAGCCGCCGAAGGAGAAGCCTTCCGAAGAGAAACCGGCCGACACCCAGCCGACCCAGGCACCCACGGAGAAATCCGCCCAGCCTGCGCCGGGTCCGTCGCCAGCACAATTGGCGGCCAAGGCCAGTTGGCAAGGCACCCTGCTCGCGCATTTGGCCAAGTACAAAAAATACCCGGCCAGCGCTCAGGCACGGGGCAAGGAAGGCTTGAACCGTCTGCGCTTCGTGGTCGATGCCGAGGGTAACGTGCTGTCGTTCGAACTGGTAGGCCGCTCCGGCAACGCCGATCTGGACCGGGCGACCCTGGAAATGATCCGCCGCGCCCAACCGCTGCCCAAGCCACCGGCCGACATGCTGAACAACGGCTCGATCGAAATTGTTGCGCCGTTTGTTTATTCGCTCGAACGCCGCCGCTAAGCAACACCGCAATACCCTGTAGGAGTGAGCCTGCTCGCGATTGCGGTATGTCAGACGATGATTTTCTGCCTGATACACCGCAATCGCGAGCAGGCTCACTCCTACAAGGGATCTCTGCAGCCGGGAGATAGGATAATAAAGGCACCGAAAGGTGCCTTTTGCGTATCTGCCAGCGGCAAACCCACCTAGGCAGGTGTCGCACTCAGCCCTCAGTCTGATAACGTGCGTCTATCGATTGCAGCCGGTATGCTTGGCGCGCATCTTCATGGACGCTTGCTATGACCCTCACAGAATTACGCTACATCGTTACCCTCGCCCAAGAGCAGCATTTCGGCCACGCGGCCGAGCGTTGCCACGTCAGTCAGCCGACGCTGTCGGTGGGCGTGAAGAAACTTGAAGACGAACTCGGTGTGCTGATTTTCGAGCGCAGCAAAAGCGCCGTGCGCCTGACCCCGGTGGGCGAAGGCATCGTCGCTCAGGCGCAGAAGGTCCTCGAACAAGCCCAGGGCATCCGCGAACTGGCCCAGGCGGGCAAAAACCAACTGACCGCACCGCTGAAGGTTGGCGCGATCTACACGGTCGGCCCGTACCTTTTCCCGCACCTGATTCCACAACTGCACCGGGTCGCCCCGCAGATGCCGTTGTATATCGAAGAAAACTTCACCCACGTGCTGCGCGACAAACTGCGCAACGGCGAGCTCGACGCGATCATCATCGCCCTGCCGTTCAACGAAGCCGATGTGCTGACGCTGCAGCTCTACGACGAGCCGTTCTACGTCTTGATGCCGGCCCAGCATCCGTGGACGCAGAAAGAAACCATCGACGCCGGCCTGCTCAACGACAAGAGCCTGCTGCTGCTCGGCGAAGGCCACTGCTTCCGCGATCAGGTGCTCGAAGCCTGCCCGACCCTGACCAAAGGCAACGACGGCGCCAAGCACACTACGGTCGAATCCAGCTCGCTGGAAACCATTCGCCATATGGTCGCGTCCGGTCTGGGCATCTCGATCCTGCCGCTGTCGGCAGTGGACAGCCATCACTACGCCCCGGGCGTGATCGAAGTGCGTCCACTGTCAGCCCCCGTACCGTTCCGCACTGTGGCGATTGCCTGGCGCGCAAGCTTCCCGCGGCCCAAAGCCATCGAAATTCTCGCCGACTCCATTCGCCTGTGCTCGGTGGCCAAACCCGCCGCGCCGGTTAAAGCCGGTTAAGCCACGGTCATGACGGAGCTGTCGCAAGTGTCGGTGACGGCACTCAAGGGTGTCGGCGAGGCCATGGCCGAGAAACTGGCCAAGGTCGGCCTGGAAAATCTTCAGGACGTGCTGTTTCACCTGCCGCTGCGTTATCAGGATCGCACCCGTGTGGTGCCGATCGGCGCGCTGCGGCCGGGGCAGGACGCCGTGGTCGAAGGCACCGTCAGCGGCGCTGACGTGGTCATGGGCCGCCGCCGCAGCCTCGTTGTGCGTCTGCAAGACGGCACCGGCGGCCTGAGCCTGCGCTTCTACCATTTCAGCAACGCTCAGAAAGAAGGCCTCAAACGCGGCACGCGGGTGCGCTGTTACGGCGAAGCCCGGCCCGGCGCCTCAGGCCTGGAAATCTACCACCCGGAATACCGCGCGATCACCAGCGACGAACCGCCGCCAGTGGATGAAACCCTGACCCCCGTCTACCCGCTTACCGAAGGCCTGACCCAGCAGCGTCTGCGCCAGTTGTGCATGCAGACCCTGACCCTGCTCAAACCGAGCACCCTGCCCGACTGGCTGCCGACCGAGCTGGCCCGCGACTACCAACTGGCGCCGCTGGCCGACGCGATCCGCTACCTGCACAACCCGCCCGCCGATGCCGACGTCGATGAACTCGCCCTCGGCCATCACTGGGCGCAGCATCGTCTGGCCTTCGAAGAATTGCTCACCCATCAACTGTCGCAGCAGCGCCTGCGCGAAAGCCTGCGTTCGCTACGCGCCCCGGCGATGCCGAAAGCCACGAAGCTGCCACCGAAATACCTGAAGAACCTCGGCTTCAGCCCGACCGGCGCGCAGCAACGGGTCGGCAACGAAATTGCCTACGACCTCAGCCAGCACGAACCGATGCTGCGGTTGATTCAGGGTGACGTCGGCGCGGGTAAAACCGTGGTCGCCGCCCTCGCCGCGTTGCAAGCGCTGGAGGCCGGTTATCAGGTCGCGCTCATGGCGCCAACCGAGATTCTTGCCGAACAGCACTTCATCACCTTCAAGCGCTGGCTCGAACCGCTGGGCATTGAAGTCGCGTGGCTGGCTGGCAAGCTCAAGGGCAAGAACCGCGTCGCCGCGCTGGAACAGATCGCCAGCGGCACACCGATGGTGGTCGGTACACACGCGCTGTTTCAGGACGAAGTGCAGTTCAAGAATCTCGCACTGGTGATCATCGATGAACAGCACCGTTTCGGCGTGCAGCAGCGTCTGGCGCTGCGGCAGAAAGGCGTTGGCGGGCGCATGTGCCCGCATCAACTGATCATGACCGCCACACCGATTCCGCGGACGTTGGCGATGAGTGCCTACGCCGATCTCGACACCTCGATCCTCGACGAACTGCCGCCCGGTCGAACGCCGGTCAACACCGTGCTGGTCACCGACACCCGCCGCGTCGAAGTCATCGAGCGAGTGCGTAGCGCCTGTGCCGAGGGTCGTCAGGCCTACTGGGTCTGCACGCTGATTGAAGAATCCGAAGAGCTGACCTGCCAGGCTGCCGAAACCACTTTCGAAGACCTCACCGCCGCCCTTGGCGAATTGAAAGTCGGGCTGATCCACGGGCGCATGAAACCGGTCGAGAAAGCCGCCGTCATGGCCGAAT
Organism: Pseudomonas sp. SWRI111; assembly: GCF_014268555.1. Lineage (NCBI taxonomy): Bacteria > Pseudomonadati > Pseudomonadota > Gammaproteobacteria > Pseudomonadales > Pseudomonadaceae > Pseudomonas > Pseudomonas sp. SWRI111. The sequence continues at coordinate 127,755 of NZ_JABWQQ010000002.1, forward strand.
TCAAGGCCGGCAACCTGCAACTGCTGGTCGCGACCACGGTGATCGAAGTCGGCGTCGACGTGCCCAACGCCAGCCTGATGATCATCGAAAACCCCGAACGCCTCGGCCTCGCGCAGCTGCACCAATTGCGCGGCCGCGTCGGCCGGGGTAGCGCCGCCAGCCACTGCGTGCTGCTCTACCATCCGCCGCTGTCGCAGATCGGTCGCCAGCGCCTGGGCATCATGCGCGAAACCAACGATGGTTTCGTCATCGCCGAAAAGGACCTGGAGCTGCGCGGCCCCGGCGAAATGCTCGGCACCCGCCAGACCGGCCTGTTGCAATTCAAGGTCGCCGACCTGATGCGCGATGCCGATTTACTGCCCGCCGTGCGTGACGCCGCGCAAGCATTGCTGGAGCGCTGGCCGACCCACGTCAGCCCGTTGCTCGACCGCTGGCTGCGGCATGGGCAGCAATATGGCCAAGTGTGAGCACGGTCGCAGTTTCTGACAGAACCTTCCGAGCAAGCTGGTTATACTCCTGCCATTGTTTCAAAAACGGATACAGACCATGACTGACGCAGCTCTCGCCCCCGAATCCCCGCACGCGCCGTCTGTTATTCGGCTGTTGCTCGGCAAGCTGGGTATCGCCTACGAAGAAGTGCTGGAGCACCACGGCCTCAACGCCTCGCGCAAGGTGCAAGCGGTGTTGCTGGACGATGCCGTGGGCGCGCTGATGGTGCTGTTTCCGCAAAGCCAGTTGCTCGATCTCAATCGCCTCGCCGAGCTGACTGGCCGTCGTCTCACAGCCGTGTCCACCGAGCGTCTGGAAAAGATGCTCGGCAAACACAACCTGAGCCTGCTGCCGGGCCTGCCGGCGCTGACCAGCTCGCCGTGCCTCTATGAAGAAAGCCTGCTGCGTGAGCCGAAGCTGCTGATCAACTCCGGCGAGCCGGGCCTGTTGCTGGAGATCAGCAGCGAAGACTTCAAGACCATGCTGACCAAGGCCAGCGCCGCCAACTTCGGCGAAGCCCTGAGCAGCATTCGCCCCAACCTCGACCGCCCGGACGATGACCGTGAGGAAATCACCCAGGCCGTGCAGGCGTTCACCGCACGGCGCATCCAGCAACGTCTGGAAGCGACCATCGAAATTCCGCCGCTGGCTGAAACCGCACAAAAAATCATCAAGCTGCGCGTCGACCCCAACGCCACCATCGACGACATCACCGGCGTGGTCGAAACCGACCCGGCGCTGGCCGCGCAAGTGGTGAGCTGGGCCGCATCGCCGTACTACGCTTCGCCGGGCAAGATCCGTTCGGTGGAAGACGCGATCGTGCGCGTGCTGGGGTTTGATCTGGTGATCAACCTGGCGCTGGGCCTGGCCCTCGGCAAGACCCTGAGCCTGCCCAAAGACCACCCGCAGCACACGACGCCGTACTGGCAGCAATCGATCTACACCGCCGCCGTCATCGAAGGCCTGACCCGCGCCATGCCGCGCGCCCAGCGCCCGGAAGCCGGCCTGACGTATCTGGCCGGCCTGCTGCACAACTTCGGCTATCTGCTGCTGGCCCACGTGTTCCCGCCGCACTTCTCGCTGATCTGCCGCCATCTGGAGGTCAACCCGCACCTGTGCCACAGCTACATCGAGCAACACCTGCTGGGTATCAGCCGCGAACAGATCGGCTCGTGGCTGATGCGCTACTGGGACATGCCGGATGAGCTGGCTACCGCCCTGCGCTTCCAGCACGACCCAAGCTACGACGGCGCCTACGCCGAATACCCGAACCTCGTCTGCCTGGCCGTGCGCCTGCTGCGCAGCCGCGGCATCGGCTCCGGGCCGGATGAAGATATTCCCGATGCCCTGCTCGACCGTGTCGGCCTGACTCGCGAAAAAGCCAACGACGTCGTCAGCAAAGTCCTCGAGGCCGAAGTGCTGCTGCGCGAACTGGCTTCGCAGTTCAGCCAGGGCTAAACGCAATCGCGAGCAAGCTCACTCCTACAAGGTTTAGGTAATCCCTGTAGGAGTGAGCCTGCTCGCGATGAATCCACCACGGTCCAACTGACCACATCTAATCACTCCCACGCTCCGCGTGGGAATGCATCCCGCGACGCTTCGCGTCACCAAAGGCTCAAGCCTTAGGCTTGGCCTTCCTCGGCTTCAAATACTTCATCAATCCCTGAAACCACATCACCAGCGCCGGGTTGCCCTTAAGCTGAATCGACTTGTCCTGAATCCCCTGCATAAACGCCAACTGCTTGTTCTTCGCCTGCATCGTCGCAAAGCCATAACCCGCATCTTTAAACGCAATCGCAAACGCCGGCTCCGCCACCACGCCGGACTTGCTGGTGATGCGCTGATCCTTGACCACGAAATGCCGTGCCACTTTCCCGTCCAGCGTCTGTAGCTGAAACACCAGATCCTTGTCACCCAACTGCTGCTGGAACGCCGGATTGGTCCGGCTGGCCTTGGCCATCAACAAACCCATCATCCACAGAAGAAAACGAAATTTCATGCGCACAGCCTCTAAAGGAAAATGAACGGCCGGGGCAGTGTAAGGGATTCGGACGATAACGCCAGTATCTGCCGCTGTTGGAAGAGGATGCGGACCAATACCCGCACGATGACCGCCAAGTCACGATTCAGCGCTCCCCAACTGATCGCTCCCACGCTCTGCGTGGTAATGCATCCGAAACGCTCCGCGTCTCACCCCCTACACCTGTTGAAACACAACTCTGTAGGAGCTGGCGAAGCCTGCGATCCTTTGATCTCCCGGCCCGCAAACCTATGGGAAATTTCCTGCAAAGTGCCGGGCTGTCTGTGAACTAGGCGAGTTGGCTGGCTAGCGATAGGCTCTGTTTGTCGCCGCAAAATCGGTGGCCGGATGTGCAAGTCCGAACTCGGGGAAATCAATTAACTGCTCAGGATTTACACCGATGACCGATGAAACATTCAGCACTGAAGCAACCTCGCCCTACGAATCCCCCAATTCGAAGAAATTCCACGAAGCCGCCGAGCGCGCCCTCGACCATCACTTCAAACCGCCCACCGAACCCCACCCCAAACGCGAAACCGGCCTCTTCAAACTCTCCCCCGGCACCGACGCCGAAGCCCTCATGGCCAACGCCTCCGAAGACCTGCTGCCCATCAGCGTCATCGCCTGCGACTTGGCCGACGATCTACACGGCTCACGCCGTTCTGTGGCACTGGCCCTGAGCAGAATGGCGGATGGGGTGCGATTGATGGTGGAAGGGACGCTTGATCATATTGCGCGGCGGCGAAGCCGTAGCGGGATTTGCGGATGAAAAAAAGGGGACGTTAAATCCCCTTCCAACAATGTCCGTAAAAATCCAGACATAAAAAAGCTGCCAACGAGGGCAGCTTTTTTAAAAGTCTCGAAAGCTTCAACCGGCCAGTCGACCGACAGGCTCAAAATCACTGCCTTTTGACAGTGCAGCATCCAGAAAGCGGCTGCGCTTACCGGAGCGTTTGGCCAAGACTTCAAGAGCTTCAGCCTGGAACCGGGCAGCCATCAAAGGCTTGGGTTCATGTTTGGACTTTTTCATGGAAACCTCTCGGGTCTCGAATTTGACTGGACAGTATTACCGCTCAACCCAAGCTTCTGAACATAAACAGAAATAACCTGACACTGATTACTTAGTCCGAGCATTCCGCAGCCTTCAAGCCTCAACCGCCGACGCAGTCGCTCATCGGCAGGACGTAAAAGGCTATTGAAGGAACGCTTGACCACGCTGAAGTACCGAACATGGCAACCGCTTTAGCTGTGTAGAAACTTCACTATGGGCAGTCAGTGGTACTAGCAGCAGAGCAGAGATAAACGCACGCGAAACTTCAAATCGGAAATTCATTCAACGATTCATAGGCAACTGAAAGCGCATCCGCACCCTGCAATTCGCAAAATCCTCACGAAACAAACGCTCGCTCATTTTGCAGTGCCCCTCCGCGTATTGCCTCCAAAGCGAATCATCGAGCTCTTCCCCTCCCAGCAGCTCAATTGAGTTCGTTACATCTCTCTCACGATCCTTCCCGGCAATCGCGGATGCCGCTTTGTAAAAACCATCCAGCGGTAAACCCGTCTGTAGAGCGATCAACTCTCCCAGCCGAGCATTGGTCGTCTGCACCAGACACCCAAGCCTCTCGATTGGCGCCTCAGCGCCCGGCAACGCGGCTTGATAAAGCTCTTCGCAAAACGACTCTTTGAAGCGCACCCAGTTCTTTTGCACATCTCTCAGACGGCTTTGCTCCGCTGGAGCCAAAGTCGACAGCGCTTTTTTGTATTGCTCGTTCAAGACACCATCGACTTTCTTGAAGGTTTGCTGGCCGCAAATGATCAAGTCCGGATTGGACAAACTGTCTGGGTTGCACGCTTCTCCAGCAAACAATGCGGATGAAGCAGCAGAGAGCAAGCAACCGAGAAGAATCGAAAATACTTTCACGCTGTTACTCCTTCCCTTGACGGTCATGTCTGTACAGCCAAAACAGCGGCGGCAACAACACCAACAACGCAAAACCATCGAGCCACACGTGCGACCAGACCTGCTGTTGCGCCGAGAGCCACATATCCTGAGGCGCCCATAACAGGATGCCCGCGATCAACCAACCCCAGACTGCCGGGGCTTTCAAGCGATTGCCCAGGTGCACCAGTGCGAGCATGTACAGCGAATAACTTTGCAACGTCGCGCCGAACAGCGCGAGCCACCAGACCTGTTGATCGTGTCCGGCAGCAGGTACCGCATCGGCGCCCCAGAACGACAGTTCGAGGACTCGCAGGTAGCCATCGAGCAAGCCGGAGTCACCGGCCCAGGTCAGGGTGACACCGGCGAGAATATGCGTGATCGCAGCGGCATATAGCCAAAGCACCAACGCTGGGCGAAGCGAGGAAAAAGGGGCTGGCATTCCGTGTCCTGAGCGCGTTCCTTGGGGTGGGGAGTTTAAAGGAAAATCGGGGTCGTTAGCTGCTCAAATATTAAACGTTTAAGCGCCGCGGATTCTGGCTCAGCGCATATGAAAACACGTTAGCCATGATGGCGGAACGCGTTTGATGACATCGAGGTGAAAAGGCCTCGGGCTCTGTAAACGCCCTTCCTCACTTAACCTTACTAAAAGCAGCTGCTGGCCACTATCGGTTCGGCCACTTCGGACTGAAGTCGCTTAATCGCATTGATGCCCGAGTCGTTACCTTTGTCGGCAGCAAGCTGATAACAGGCCAAGGCGCGAGGAGTATCTTTCTTTCCTAGATCGCCGCTTTTCCAATAATCGCCTAACGAAACGAATGCATGGGTTGATCCCATGGTGGTAGCACGAATCAACTCTTTTTCAACGTCCAGCGGGCGCTGGCAGGGGCCTGAGCCGGCCAATTCATTGCCAAAACAATAGAAGCCAGCCAACGACTCAGCACCGCTCGGTGAATCAACGGCTGCTGCTTTGAAAAGAGCCTCAACTTTGTCGTATTCCAATTGCGGGGCCATACCCGACAGACTCAGCCCGGCCGCAGCCGAACTAGATATAGGATCGCCTGAAGCGGCCGCGCACAGGTAATTTTCCAAAGTCGCCTCAAAAAGTTCTCCTGTCAGTCGGTATTGCTCAAGGCCGCCCAAGCCAGCAAATCCTTGTCCGCGCTGCCAACAGAAATTCTCCGAACGACTCATTTTCCGCGTACTGGCTACAGAAAGCTCTTTATCAGGAATCGACCAGTCCTCAACCCCATCAAGCGTCCAGCAGGATTTTCGCGAAAAGTTGAAAATCTTGATATTGCTGTTGCCGGCGCGTTTATCCACAACGTTAACGTGGCGGTCATCCACCTTCTCGATCTCTATTCCTTCCACTTTCCCATCGGGCACGGCCACCATTAAAGGAAACGCCATATCGCGTCCCACCTCCGCAGTAACGTGAGTCACAATCCGCCCTATATCCGACGTTCCCTTTAATACCAGCAGCTTCACGGCCTGCGCAGTTAGTCGCTTCTGCGATTCGACATTAGCGGAGAATGCTGGAAGAAATTGTGCAAAGTCTTGCGTAGGGCACGAACCACGTCCAATTGTCGGACCACTCCCTGTATCGGACGCGATATTGTCCAAAAACACTGAACGGTCACGACTCATACTGGCGATGCAATTGTTCACCGCTGCCACATGCGCCGAAGAGCCCGGTTCCGTCTCCAACGCATCGACCTGGCAATCGGTATCGCGCAGTTTGATCCAGGCGCGCTGAGCCTCCTGAACCGTTGCCTTTTGGCTCGCCGCAAGAACTGGATCAGTTTGATACCCACCTTCGAGCCGAACCATCAGTTCTTGATAACTGGTATTCAACTGCTTATCTGCAGCAACCTTGGCACTCACAGAACATCTTTCCCCCTGAGAGTTCGTAGTGATATCGGTACATGCATCGTCAGCAAATGCATGTCCCCCCAACAGAGATAAACCACCAATCAACACGGCGGGCAGCACCGGAATAAGATATTTACTCAAGGCAAATTCCAACAATATTTTGCGAAAGTGTATTTTTAAGTCGTGCTTATTCGTCAAGGGAGATAGCCATTTTCAGAGTAGGTCCATTCAGATAAACGACTGCTTCGCGCCCATTAATATCGACAGGGGTAGGATTCTGGATCATTCCTTCATCACTAGCCTTCGCAATTTTTGTTAACGTCTTATCCGCAACATTGGCACGCCAAATAGTTTCATCACCATTTTTAAAGTAAAACGTTGGCCGCGACTTGCTCCAAATCGGAGCATAAATATTCCAACCGGCCTCGGGCAGACCAACTGGAGCTATGGTTTCATACCCTGGGGTGTGCGAGTAGTACGCCTGCAATTTTCCATACTCACCACCCCAACCGAATGTCAAACCACTAACCGCATTTTCATCAGTATTTGGCCACTGCTGGAACAACAAACTGCTTTCTACTGGCGGGGATTTTGAACCGAGCTTATAAACCATCCCCCGCAGCTGGTTCTTAGAGAGCTGCTGTCGATAGTAAAACGCCTCATCCAAGATTCCCGCGAATCTTTTCCCTTCGTCGTTTGAACCCAAACTCAGAGCACCATCAAAACCGATATCTTTCGCAATCGTGTGCAATACTGGCCTGTCGTTGCGATCGACGTACTCATATAGATTACCCCGGTACGCAATCATCGCCGCATCAAAATGCCCTTCAAACACGATGACATGCAACATGCCTGAAATTGTTTCGGCGGAGATCAAAAATCGTTCGACAGCCCCTTTTTCATTGGGAAGCCACGCTAAATCAATGACCTTCCATGAGCGCGCAAACTGTGTGTACGGCTTATCACCCGACATTAACTTAATATCTTTCTGATTTGGCCTAGGCGCAATAGAAACCGGCGACAGAAAGCGTATCTGCCGAACATAAGAGTCCTCTAAGCACTCCCCTGACTCACAAGAATTACGCTCTGACTCAAGCCAATCATTTTCGATTATTTGAAAAGCTCGCCGATTTTTTATCGGTTTGAAAACCTCACTGAGCTTTTCGTCCATTGCGGACAAAGAAGGAGAACTACAAATTTTCCTCTCTACGTCCGTCGAAGCTTTACCACAATCGAAACTAGCAGAAAATGCGACCGAACTGAATAGCAAAAAGGTTAACGATAAAAAGCAGGGGAGCGAATATAGATTTTTCATTGAATCAACCATCAAAGGAAAAGGAGGAAAAGGGGGACAGACCACGTTTTCGGACACTACTAAAAGGTGGTCTGGCCCTATTCACTATTCGATCTCAACTCCAGGCGTTTTGCCGGGCGTGATAGCGGCCATCAGCGGATAGGTGAAAGTAGCTCCACTGACACCCGAGGTCGAAGGCTCAAAGGTACTTTGACCCTTCCCCGCTACCGGTTTCAACACAAGCGACTTGACCGTCAACGCAGTGAGACGGCGCTGTGATTGGCTGTTGGCGGAAAACGCCGTCAGGAAAGGTGCGAACTCCTCCGAGGGGCAGATATCGCTGGTCGGCGCCGTCGAAGCGCTCTTGTTGGATGCAAGCGCAGGGGCGATCTTGTCCAGATACAGCGAGCGCTCGCGGCTCATTCTGGCGATGCACGAGTTAACCGCGAACACATGCGCCGGCATCCCCGTCTCGATTTCGAACGCCTCCAACGGGCAGTTCGCATCGCGCAGTTTTAGCCAGGCTCGCTGGGACTCTTTAACCTTCGCTGCGTACTCCACGCCCAACGCCGGATCTGCTCGATAGCCAGACTCAAGTCGCGCCATCAACTGCTTGTAGCTGACGTTCAACTGCGCATCGGCAGCCTTCTTCGCCGCCTCCGAGCAGGGCACCATTTCCAGGCTTGAGGTGACATGGCTGCAGTCGTTCTGCGCATAGGCCGCTGAAACTGGCAGCAGCACGGCCAGCAGGGTAAAAACAAAACGTTTCACGGTGTTCATCCTTGAATGGTACAGGCTTTGCGCTTGGAATCAGGGGGAAACCATCTTTGCGTATAGCAATAAAGGGGCGCCTTTCCCTATGAAATGAAAAAAACCCTGCTAGCTATCACTATTTAGCGCCATAGATTTTCTTAAAATAGGCCTTTATCAAACTTGCATTAACATATGAAAAATGTTGCTCCTCGCCCCTCGTCTGCAGGAATGATAACTCTCCCCCTTTTATAACATCAGTTTTAAACGGCCCCTGTATCACCTGCCTCTGAAGATAGTCGGCATCTTGGGCGCTGCAGGGATTTGCTAGAAGGAAAACTGAAGCAAAAATGAAAAAACGGAGCATGAAAAATGACCTCTTAATTAAGGAAAATAAATTCGCCCCTGTTCGTTTGTTCCCAGTTAATACCCAGCCCCCTCTGAAAAACATCTTCCGTCGGACAAGTCTGCTGGGATTTCTTTGTTTCCTACCTGATACCAGCTACCCAACGATTGACTCACGCAGTAAGTTTGCTTTTCTAGATCGTAAAACAGCGCAATCACGTCGTCAGCCATAGCCCCACTGGTAGGGGAAAACAATCGAATATCATACAAAACATCTGGCGAAGTGACTTTCCTTGAAGACTCAACTCTAGGCTTCCCCACAAATTCACAGGGCGCACCAGAAAACAAACTAGAAAGAACTTTTCCATTCGAAACATATATTGAGCAGTTTTTAACAGAGTCTTCAAAAGTCACTGCGGATATGAATCCTCCGCCCCAAGACAAGGTCCCCATAGCGTAGGAATGAACATCATCAACCTTCATTTCATTTTCTTTCGCTATCTCAACCCTTAAATCGCTAGGAATTTGTACAAATTCAAGACTTTGACCTGCGGAACTTGCCTGCGAACTGGCAACACAAGTGCCAACTATAAAAACAGCCAATAAAGATTTTTTCATCAAGGCTTACTCATGGAAAAATTGACAACAACAGTTTGTCTCGGTGTAGTAATGGTCTCAGTGGTTGAGGTCGCAACGGAGTCACTTAAATAACGAAAAACATACTGAGCATATGCTTGACGCTCATGATATCCGTTACCCCCTCCATTGACCAACACTGAAACGCTGCCAACAGATGCAGCACTAAGCGCTGCATCACAGCTACGATTTATATTTAAATCCTGGCTTCTGTTAACAACCTTAGAGACCCAATAAAATCCGCCACTATCACAAGCGTTGTGGGAGTTCGTTTTAATTAATGTCGGATCATAACGCGGAGCCCATCGCTTAGGAACTCCGACAACTCCAATAATAGCGCCATTGGAATTTCTTTGAGTCGGGTCAGCCCAGTAATGGGTTGAAGTTGCAGTAATTCGAGCATCAGCATACTGCCCCCCCGCTGCGGGAAGTGCGGCTGCCCTATAATCACCATATTTTTCGTAATTACCAGCCCATGTTAACTGCATAATCCCCCGCCCATAGAAAGCGGCATAATATTGAGCCATAGGAATATTAGGATTAGGGTGTCCAGACCCATATTCTGACAACGTTCTCCAACGATCAGTCTCAAGAATTGTTTGAGCCAAAAAGTGAGTTCTTCGCTCAACAGTAACTAAACCATATCGAAGCATCGTTTTATTCATGTTCACGTAATGATCTGCAAAACGACTTTTCGCCACAGCATGAGATATTTGGTAGACACTTGGCGATCCAGTTGTATGGGCAACCCAGTTATTACCAATTTTTTCGTAAAAATGGTACTTCGGTAGAGTGTAGGCGAACTCATCTAGACTTAGCCAAGCACACTTACGGAATATTTCGATAAAGTGTCGTGGAGGAAAATGCCAATGCTTGCTGCTTATATCTTCCAGTGCAGCCTCTTCCCAGAAACCCAAAGCTTGCTGGTGCGCTTTTAACTTATCATACTTGTCTTGTGGTAACGGGCCGCCGTCACAGACTTTCAGCAACCAACCATACCTTGCATCAAAATCGTTCTTGCACCATTCGCTCGGAAACTTACAAATAGTACGTTTTATTTTTTCCTGAAAAACCTCATCTTGGAGTTTTCCCTTATTTATCTCTCGCTCCATTACATATCTCTCTGATAAATCTTTTTTTTGCTCATCAGAAAGCTCCGTATATTTTGTCGAGGACGCAATGCTCACCGCATCAACGCTATCACTCACAACTTTACCGGCATCAAGATTTAGAAGTCCACGTATATAAGATGACTGGCAGTGGCTATCTGAGTCGGTATCATCATCAATTAATTTCCAGCCTTTCCAATGGGGGAAATCGGCGTCACTAAATTTTGTGACCGTTGGAGAATTTAAATTTACCCATCCTGATTTAGACTGCTCCCCCGCTTTCCCCGGAAACTTAATCTTCCTCCAATGCGCGGCTTCCGCAGGCAAAAGTTGGTCGGGGCCTAAAACCCTCCCAAAACGTAACAACTCATACCCAGCGCTAGGAGACCGGGAGTATATTGACTTTGCCTTCTTAAAAAGATTGTGCTCATAGTCTTTCTCTTCACTTTCGCTACCAATCTCGAAACCGGAATGAGTATAGGAAGTCAATGTACACTCGCCTTTGCTATACGCTAATTGCACGAATATACCTTCCTGCAGTTCTGAGGCCATAGCCCAATCATAGCCATCGGCTAATATCGGGGAGGAGGAGGTGCTTGCCGGAGAGCCCCCTTCTTGAATCGGAGTTGGACCAGACGGCATTGCAGGGCAGCGGTAAATTACTGGCGACATATTTTGAGCTTGCGTGAGATCCGCCGGAGCACTTTCATAAATATGTACTTCAGGTGGCACAAAGAAATGTACGTCGCCCCAACAACTGTCGGCCCTACCGTTGGAAGACTGATGTTTAAGCTCCCTTTCACTCCGCCCTAATATTTTGGCGATGTAGGCTTGATCAGCCACTATCTCAAAATGAATTCTATTTCGTTCACCATAGATACTACCGGCCTCTCCGATTAAATCCTTTCGATACAAAGCCATTCCCTTCTGAGGATTGGGAATCAAGATTTCTGAAAGGTGCATATAAATGGAATAGAAAACGATCTTCCCAATCTCTCCCTCCCCAACCTCTGTTTCATGACGAATTACTACACAACCATCATCGGTCCACTTGTCACGGTAGCGCAGTGCATGATCTGGAGACGCAGAACTTTCCAAGGTTGGTTTGCGAAAGTAGGCTAGCGTCCCATCTGAGACAACACGCACAGGCAAAACGTCCCCCCCCGCTTGGGGAGCTGTTAAGTGAATGCCACCATGCCAGTTAAGGTCGAAGCTCAGCGGGTAGCCACCATCACCGGGTACACCACCCACCATGGCACGCGCAAGATAAGCATCGTCGGTTTCACCCGCCACTGGAGCAGGAATAAAGGGAGGGCTAATGATCATTCAAAAAATTCCTTGTTCATAATGACGCTTGTACGTCCGCTCAAAGCGAAAAAGGGTAATCAACTGTCGGCTTAACCTTCTCAGGCACCGCATTCCCCAACGCCTGATCCATCAAACTCCCCGCCTTATCCTTATCCGCCGCCCCCGGCAACACCGGCGGCTTAATCCCGATGCCCGTCCCCGACCCAGCCGAGCCACCCGCATTGATCTTGATCACCGGCCCAACCACCGTCACCCCACCGCCATCGAGCTTGATAAAGCTCCCACCACCTAAGATGGTCAGCTCCGTCCCCGCCTCGATAACGATCTTGTCCCCAGCCTTGAGGTGAATCTCTTTCCCCACGCTGGTGAGCTGCGCCGTACCGAGTTTGACGTGTTGGTTCTGCCCAACCGTGAGGTGATCATCCAGCTTCGCTTCAACCTTGCGGTCGGCAATGGTGGTGCGGTGTTCTTCGGCCTTCAGTTCGGTGTAGGTGTTCTTAACCACCGTGTCGTGACGCTCATTCCCGACCCGAATTCTCTGGTCATGCTCAACGTTCTCATCCCAATCACGCTGGGCGTGGATGTAGATCTGCTCCGCACCTTTCTTGTCTTCAATGCGCAGTTCGTTGTACCCACCGCCACCCGGCGAGCTAAGCGTTTTGAACACGCTGCGAGTCTTGTTCGCCGGCAGTGCATACGGCACCGGGTTTTCCTTGTGGTACAGGCAGCCGGTTACCAGCGGTTGGTCGGGGTCGCCTTCGAGGAAAGTGACGAGGACTTCCATGCCGATGCGCGGGATGGAGATGGCGCCGTAGCGGTCGCCTGCCCAGGCGCTGGAGACGCGCAGCCAGCAGCTGGTTTTGTCGTCGGCGAGGCCTTCGCGGTCCCAGTGGAACTGGACTTTGATGCGGCCGTATTGGTCGCAGTGGATTTCTTCGCCTTTGGGGCCGGTGACCATGGCGGTCTGGCTGCCGAGCACGCGGGGTTTCGGGTGTTCGAGGGCTGGGCGGTAGAACACGTCCCACGGGATGGCGAGGAAAGTGTTGCGGTAGCCCTGGTGGAAGTCGTCTTTTTCGTCGGTGGTGTCGCTGGTCACGCCTTCTTCGAGGACTTGCGGTTGTTTGCCTTCGTGGAAGATTTCCGTGAGCAGCCACAGATCGTTCCACTCGCTGCGCGGGTGGTCGGACATTTCCATGAAGTGGCCGCTGACCAGTTTGGTCTGGTCGCCGCGACCTTCGGCCTGACGATAGTCGGCACGGTGGCGTTCGAGGGCGCGCTGGCTGAGGAACTTGCCGCGCGCGCGGTCAATGAAGCGGCCGGGGTAGTCGTAGTCTTCCAGATCCGGCTCGGTGCTGTCGCCATCGGGCTTGTACGCCGCTTCCATTTGCAGACGCGGTTTTTCGAAATCGTAGTCACGGCGCGTGGTGCGGCTGGTGCGGGTTTCCAGGCGTAGCTTGAAGGCTTTGATCACCGGCTCGTCGGCGACCATGCCGCTGCCCTGCACATAAGCAGTTGGCTGCCCGAGGTTCTGGAATACGGTCTGGTCGTCGCCGAACACCAGCAGGTGCGCTTTTTCGCTGTGCTGGAAGTGGTAATGAATGCCTTCTTCTTCGCACAAGCGCTGGACGAAATGCAGGTCGGTTTCGTCGTACTGCACGCAGTAGTCGCGATCCGGGCACGGCTGGCTGAGCTGGAAGCTGTAGGCGTTGCCTTTGATGCCGTGCTCTTCGAGGATCAGCGCGATGATTTTCGGCGCCGACATCTGCTGGTAGATGCGCTGGTTGGTGCGGTGATGCAGGTATTGCAGTTGCGGCACGATCGAGACTTTGTAGCGGGTCAGACGCTTGCCGGCATCGCCCTGGGCGACGCGGTAGATCTGGCCGTGAATGCCACTGCCCTGTGGATCGAAGGCCAGGAAGGCCTGCTTGTGCAGGAGCTTTTCCAGGTCCAGATCCGGATTTTCGCTGACCAGTTCGAGGTCGAAGCGATACGCCTGGCTGATGCCTTCGGTGCCGGTGAACGACAGCACTTGCAGGTCGCCGACGTAGTCTTCGACCTTGAGGCTGAAGTGGGTTTCGTTAGCTGAGTTGAACATCGTGTGCTCCCTGTTCGAATGTCATCCGTTACGCCCGAAGTCGCAGACGTTGCAGCCAGGACGAAGTGGCGCCCAAGGCGTCACGCAATTGTGCGGCAGTGATGTTGCGCTCTGCCGGATTGAAGCTCAGCGCGGTCTGCAGCGCTGACCAGCCGTGTTTCGCTAGATTTTTCGGTGCGTGCAGCTCGCGCTCCAGGTGCTCGTCGCGGGCCTGGGTCGAGGGCAAGCGGCGGAACGGGTGTTTGCCGCTCGCCAGCTCGTAGATCACGCAGGCCACGCCGTATACGTCCGCGCTGGCCGACAAGGGTTGGCCTTCAAGCAGTTCGGGGGCGGCGTAGCCCGGGGTCCAGGCATTGAAGCGCTCACGGCTCAGGTGCGGCAGGCCGGGCAAGGTGCCCTCTTCTGCCTGCCCCAGACCGAAGTCGAACAGGCGCAGGCCGTCTTCGCTGAGCATGACGTTGCTCGGTTTCAGATCACCGTGCAGCACGCCGCGACGGTGGGCGTAGGCCAGCGTGTCGAGCAGCGGCAGGACGATGTCGCGCAGTTCTTTCCACGGCAGGCCGAGGGGCCGCTCGCAGAGCAATTTGTCCAGGGTCAGGCCACGCATGTATTCCATGGTGATGAAGGCCCGCTGGCAGTCGGTGTCGACTTCAAAGGTGTGCGCACGCACGACGTTGTCGTGGCGCAGGCGCCGGGTCAGGGCGAACTCGCTGTAGAGCAAGGCACTGGCGTCCGGCGATTCGGCAAATTCTTCGCTGAGAATTTTCAGCGCAATGTAAGGATCAGGATCGCCGAACTGTTCGTGCAAAAGATCCCGCGCCCGGTAAACGGCGCCCATGCCACCGGCCCCGAGCAGACGCTCGAGGTGGTAGCGACCGGCGAGTACATCCGGCAGCGCACCGATGCTGGCCTTGGTCGGCGCCAGCAACGGTTCGGCCTTGTTGCCCTTGGCGAAGGCGAAGTAGGTCAGGTTGTTGGCCTGTTCTTCGCTGATCAGCAGGTCATCGATGGGCGATTCGAGTTCACTCATTGGCAGATCACCACGGCAGTCAGGTTGTCACGCGCAGCGCCGCGCAGGGCGCCGTCGAACAAACGTTCCAGCGCCACGTGCGGCGCGCTGAGGCTGAGGGCGTTGCCGAGGGCATCGCTGCTCAGGCCCTGATACAAACCATCGCTGCAGAGCAAAAACGCATCGCCCGGATAGACCTCGAGTTCGAGTACATCCAGAGTCAGTGTCTCGGCGGCGCCAACGGCTCGGGTCAACGCCTGAGCCGCCGGGTGCGCTGCTGCCTGTTCGACGCTCATTTGCTGCTCGTCGATCAGTTGCTGTTGCAGCGAATGGTCCTTGGACAGCTGATACAGCCGCTGCCCACGCCACAGGTAGCAACGGCTGTCGCCGGCCCAGATGCAGGCCGCGCGATTGCCTTCCACCAGCAATGCCACGACGGTGCTGCCCATGATGCTGTCGTGGCGGCCGGCAGTGACCGTCAACTCTTGCCCCAAACGCCGGTTCAGCCAGTGCAGGCACTGGCGGATGGCTTTGAGGCGTTCGTCGAAGTCCTCGTGTTGCGGCAACTCAGCCAGGCTGGCGACGATCAACTGGCTGGCGATGTCGCCACCCTGATGACCGCCCATGCCGTCCGCGACCACCCACAGCCCATGCTGCGGGGAGTCAAGGAAGGCATCTTCGTTGCGCGCCCGCACCTTGCCCGGGTCGGTACGCGCCGCGCTGCGCCAGGGACTGGCCACCAGCATCAGAGCTGCACCGGCATACGGAAGGTGCGCAGCACGCCCAGGTCGAACGGGTTCGGCGAGCGTTGGCTGGTCAGCAGGTAGTTGGCGCGCAGGCCACCTACGTCCGCCTTCAGCACCAGCACGTCGCGACCGCTCAGGTACTCGGTCTGCATCAGATCGAACAGACGGAACAGCGACCAAGGGCCAGAGTTCTTCTCGATACCGATCGGGCGTCCGGCCATCTTGTCCATGACCAGGCTGGTGCGACCGTCTTCAGCATCGGTCGGCCACTTGAAGGTCATTGGCAGGATCGGGCCGTGACGGTATTCCATGGTCTTGTCGCCGAACTTGAATTCGGAACGGCTGACCGCCGGGTCGAGGGTGTACGGCTCCAGCTTGAACTGCACGGTCGGCTCGGCCGGGTTGATCGAGAAGAAGCTCTGACGAATCGTCAGTGCGGCGGCCATCTGATCGAGGTAGACCTTGGACACCGGCAGGCTGTGACCGTCGACGCTGCGCATGCGGTAGTTGCCCGGATCGCCGCTGACGAACGGACGCATGTAGCTGTCGAAGAAACGGTCGACAATGCCCTGCGCCTTGAAGAACTCGCGGAAATCGCTGATCGAAACATCGCTGGTGCTGCTCGCGCTGAACGGATAACGCTTGCTGATGGTCTTGCCATACACGCTGTACAGCTCGTTCTGATAACGACCGTTCAGGTATTGGTAGGCATCGTTGAGTACCAGGCGCCACGAGTCTTCGGCCAGCACGTTGAACCACACGCTCAGCGGACGCGGCAGGCGACCGGACGCGTTGCGCAGGTTGGTCAGCGCATCACGCTGGCCGCTCATGCGCGTCTTGGCCATTTCAAACGCAGCCTGTTCCGGCGTGCTGGAACGAGCCAGACCGGCCAGTTGCAGTTGCAGGTCGTTGAGCGCGTTGAACGCTGGCGTCAGGTCAGCGCCCGGGCCGTTGTTGTCATCAAGCAAACGATGCAGCGGCTCGAAGCGACGTTGCAGGGATTTCTTCGCGGTGTCCGGCAGGTTCTTCGCCACGTTCAGCGCCGAAGCCTTGTCGGCGGCAGCAGCGGCGAGTTTGCCGACCTTGCCCAGTTTGCCTTTCTGCCCGGCCAGCGCATCGGCGGCTTCGCCGGCTTCATCGACCGGATCGGCCGCGGCTTCGAAGCGAGTGTTTTCACGCACTTCGGTGAGCAACGCGAGCACCGGCGAGTTGGCCGAAGTCAGGCCCGCCAGTTGCTCGGCGCCTTCGCCGGCGTCGCTGATCGGCGGCAATGCCACCTGCCCAACAGCTTCGCTCCAGTAGTTGGCGTAATCGCGGAAGTACAGCTGCTCCAGCTCGACCATCAGGCGACGCAAGTCCATGTCGCTGATGCCCGCGCCTTCGCCCAGCACCCAGTTGTCGCGCAGGATATCGGTGACCAGCGCCGCGCCCTGTACCGAGAAATACTGCTGATAACCCTGCTGGGTGTAGAACCCCGGTATCACGTATTCGGTGCCGATGAACAGCGAGCCTTGTGGGCCCAAGTGTTGGCTGAAGCGATAGTCCGGCAGGTTGCGCGCCTGCTCGCGGAGCATGCGGTAAACCACGTTGGCCAACGATTCGCTGCGCAGAACCTGACGTGCCTGTGTCACCAGTTGGTCGTTCAACGGATAAATGAACGGCTGCTTGAGCAGACGCTCGAGGTGAGTATTCAGACCGTTCTGCACAGCGGTGTTGCCGGTGTAGCGCTGCGACCAGTCAGTGGCGATCCAGTCCTTGAGCCACGCCGGATCACGACGGTCTTTCATGTTCAACATCAGGTACGCACGCAGGCTGTTGAGCAGGCGATCGCGGTCCTTCATGTTGGCGCGAATCTGCCCTTCGAGCAGGGTCGCCACCCGTGGCAACAGTTGCGCTTCAAGCTCACGCTCGTAAGCAGTCTTGACCACCGGATTGATGTCTTCGCCCTGATACAGGCCGCCACGCTCGTGGTACGACACGTCGCTTTTGCTCGGGAACACCTGGGTCGCGGCGTAACTCGTATCCAGGACTTTCAGCACGCCCATGGCGTCATCGCGCGGCGACACGGACGAGCGTTGCTGGGTCCAGTTCTGCGCCAGCGTGCGCAGGTTTTCCAGACGCTCGTAGTTGGCCGAGAAACCACCGGCCCAGAGCATGCCGAACAGTGCCAGTGCTGCCAGTGCGCCGACGTACAACGCACGCTGGCCCCAATGAATGCGGCTGCGCTCGCGCTTGTCCAGACCGGCCAGATCGGCCTCCGGGAAAATCACTTGGCTGAGCAAGTGGTGGATGAAACGCGAACGGCCGCTGCGCAGGGTCGGCAGCACACCGGCGTTCATGCCCAGGCTGGCGCCGATGCCGGCGGTGGTCGAATCCATTTCCTGGGTCAGGTGCGGTGCGCTGGTCAGGTAGAAACCGCGCAGTTGCGTGGCGCGCTGATAGCGGTTGCCGGTGAACGCCATGTCGACGAACAGGCACAGACGCTCGCCGATCTGCCCGAGCTGATGCGGGAAGTCGAGGATGCGGCCACGGCGCTGAGTGTCGCGCTCGGAGTGCATGCGCATGATCACCTGGCTGTTCAAGCGTCGCAGCAGCTCTTCGAACTCGTTGCGCAGAACCGCCACGTCGGTACCGACCTGATCCTTGCGGAAACTGGTGCCGAGCACTTGATCGCTTTCTTCGCGGGTCAGTTGATCGAAGAACTCGTCGAAGCCCAGCAGCTTGTCAGCCTTGCTCAGCACCAGATACACCGGCACATCGACGTGCAGTTTCTGATGCACATCCTGCAGACGGCTGCGCACCTGGCGCGCCAGCGTGTCGATGTCCTGCTCGCTACCGCCAGTGAGGGTTTCCACCGGAATGGTCACCAGTACGCCGTTCAACGGACGACCTCGACGACGCTTGCGCAGCAGCTCCAGCAGAGTGGTCCAGGCGCTGCCATCAACTTCGGCGTCCGGCTGAGTGGTGTAGCGCCCGGCGGTGTCGATCAGCACACCGTGATCGGCGAAATACCAGTCGCAATGACGAGTGCCGAGGGTGTCGCGGGTCAGCTTGCGGTCGATCTTGTTGATCGGAAATTCCAGGCCGGAAAAATCCAGCAGGCTGGTCTTGCCCGAAGCCTGCGGACCGATCAGCAGGTACCACGGCAAATCACTGCGCCAGCGCTCGCTGCGGCCGCGATACAGACTCGACGTTTTCAGGGTTTTCAGTGCGTCCTTGAAACGCGCCTTCAGCTCCTTCTGCTCTTCGTCGATCAGCTCTTCGCGGCGAATGCGGTCCTGGCCATCCTCGCTTTCTTCCTCGGCTTTCTTGCGGATACCGGCGCGCCAGCTGACGAAGACCATGGTCAGGCCCCAGATCAGGAACAGCACGCTGATGGTCAGCAGGCGCGAGGTCGCGCTTTCCCAGAACTTGTAATCATCGACCGCCAACAACGGGCCGACGAACCACACCAGCAGCGCCACGAACAGCACCAGCAGCAAGGTCCAGACCCAGGTCTGGCGCAGGAAGGCGCCGACTTTCTTGAAAAACTTTTTCATCACACGTCCCTGTTTTACGGCTGCGCCTGCGGTTGCACCGCGGCTGGATCAAGCGGCTGATAAGGTTGCAGAACGGTGTCGCGCTGCTCGCCCAAGACCCAGGCGAAGCCCGAATACATCACCACCAGGCAGACCAGTGTGAACAGCACCACCATCCACGCCGGCACGATGCGCACCAGATTGCGGCGCTGATCGTTGAGGCCTTCCCAGTGCGGCGACAACTCGCGCGGCACGTCGCCACGCAGCTGACGAATCTGCCGATACAAGGCGTCGCGGATGCCTTCGAGCTCAAGCATGCCGCGCGCCTGGACGCGGTACTTGCCCTCGAAACCGAGGGACAGGCACAGGTACATCAGTTCGAGCATCGGCAAGTGCTTGACCGGGTTTTTCGACAGCCGATCGAGCAGCTGGAAAAACTTCTCGCCGCCGAAGGTTTCGTTGTGGAAACTGCTCAGCAGGCTCATCTGCGACCACTCGCTTTCGTTGCCCCACGGCGTGGTCACGACAGCTTCGTCGACCACCGTGCAGAGCACGTAACGCGCGGCCATCACCTGGCTGCTTTCGGCGCCGTTGTGCAGGGCGCGTACTTCAAACAATTTCAGCCCGGCGGTCAGCCGCTCATTCAGCGCATACAGATCTTCGCGGGTTTCGCTGTGCTTGAGGCGCACCACTTCCGAGAGCAGTTCGGACGAGGCCGCGACCAGCGAATTGAGGCTGATGTTGAACGCCTCTGCCGGGCGCAGGCGCGCGGCGTAGATCATGCGTTCTTCCAGTTGCTCGAAACGCGGCGGCGCGGCGAAGTCGGTCAGCGGACTCGACGCCGGCCCGTGGCCCTGACGGTCGAGCAGGACGGTTTTGTCGTCCTGGTTGTAATCCGTTTCCTTGATCATGTCGGTCAGTTCCTGATGGCCCAGAATTTCAGTTCAAGCTCGGCGAATTCGCCGGACACGTGGAACGCGAAACCGCCGGAGCGCTCGAGTTGTGCCAGGTCTTCGGAACTGAGTTCGAGGATGAAATAGGTTTTGTTCGAGTGGAACGCGATCTGCCGCGGGGCCACCGGCAACGGTTTGACCTTGATCCCCGGCAGGTGCAGGTTGACCAGTTGGCGGATGCGCTCCACCGGGCCGACCTTGAGGTGCGCCGGCAAGCGGTGGCGCAGTTCTTCGGAGTCGCAGTTGGCACTGGCCGCCAGCACGAACGAGGCCGAGCCGAGCAGTTTGTGGTCGTGCAACGGCGACACAATGATGCCGTACTGACGCGCCTGCAGGATCAGTTCGATGGCGTGCTGTTCGAGCACCATCGACAGCACCTGCCGGATCGCTTCCATCAGTTTGCGGAAGCTGCCGCCCTGGTCCGCGTGGGAATAGCGGCTGTCCAGACGCGGGCGTTTGCTCTCGCCGGAGAAGGTCGCCAGATCGCCGAGCATGGTCAGCAGCGTGCGGTACAACTCTTCGGGATGCACCTGCTCAAGGCCGAGGTAATGGCGCAGCAGCAGTTCGGTGCGGTTGATCAATTGCAGCATCATGAAGTCGCCGACTTCGGCACCGCCGACCTTGCCGTTGGAGCGAATCCGCTCGGCAATGGTGTCGCCGCGGTGGCTGAGCATGCTGATGACTTCTTTCAGGCACGACAGCAGATAGCTGGAAGCGTGGGCCTGAATGTAGGTCGGCACGAAATCCGGGTCGAGGCTGATGACACCGTCGGGCGTGGTGTCGAGCACGTCGCAGATCTTCAGCTTCACGTAAGCCTGATCGCTCTGCTGCTCGCCGAGCAACAGTTTGAAGTCCGGGCGCCCGCAACTGACCTGACTGGCGGAATCGTCGCCGGCGTTGGAATCAGCCACCTCGGCGTCATACGCGGTGTAACGCGCCAGCACGTCGGATTGCTCTGGCCGACGGGCCTCGATGTGGTTGCCGGTGACCAGTGGCAGCGCCAGATAGATCGGCGTGTTGCCGGTGTTCGGCGGCACGTCCAGCGCCAGCGGCTCGGTGTTGCCACCGAGTTCGAACAGGCTGCCGTCCGGCAGAATCCCCGAGGCTTCACTGATCACCAGTTTGCCCATGTTGAGGAACTGCAAGTCGATCTCCAGATTGAGAAAACCCCAGGTGTAGCCACCGAGCAACTGGGTGCGGGTTTTCATCTGGTGATCGTAATAACGATCGTTGTGCTGGAAGTGCTGCGGTCGCAGCAGCATGCCTTCCTGCCAAATGACTTTATGGGTGTTCATGATCAGTCATCCGCCTTGGCGAGCACTTGTTGGGTATTGCGGATACCGGCCTGATCGAGGGTCAGATCAGCTTCGGTGAGTTCCAGCGGAGTGATCTGCACGGTGTAGCGCCATTGCGTTTCCGGCAGGTCACGGTAGGCAGCGAGGACGCCCACGTAACGGCTGCCCTCCTCCACGCTGAGCTTCATTTCCACGGTTTCACCCGGGCGCAGTTCGAGTTCTTCGCTGGCCACCAGATCCGGGTTGAGAGATTCCTTGGCGCGCTCGTAGAGGCTGAAGAAGTCAGCATTTTCGAAGGTCACCGGGTGCTTGAGTTCGAACAGGCGCACGACAATCGGCGACGGACGACCGTTGAGGTCCGGGTTGAGCTGATCGCTGCCGGTCAGCTTGAGGTTGAGCTTGGTCACTTTCGAGTACGGCGACAGCGACGAGCAACCGGCAAGCAGCACCAATAAGGTGAGCGCAGTCAGCGTCTTGAAAAAAGCGGTCGAGCGGCGAGACATGCGCATCATCCTTGGTGGTCGGTGTGGAGGGTGGAGATCAGGCGGATCTGTTCTTCGTAGGCCTGGGCGAAGTCGCGGGCCAGCAGACGCTCGCTCCAGTCATCGTCCTGACGCAGGGCCTGGTGATAGCGGCCGAACGCTCTCCAGCGCCCGCCCGAAGTAGCGATCAACGGCTTGTTGTCGCGCTCGAAACGCAGGGTCAGTTGCTCCGGCGAGAAGTGCTCCAGGGTGCCGCGCACGGCGGCGCGGCTGGCGGTCAGCAAGGCCACTTGATGCGCCTGCAAATCACGGAACGCGCGGGAAATCGCTTGCTCGGCCGGCAGGTGCCCGGGCTTGCTTGGCTGCAACAGAATCTCCAGTGCTTCGCTCGGATCGACGGCGAATTTCAGTGGATTCTTGTTGGTGCCTTGTACGGTGGTCTGGGCCAGACGCAGCTCGTTTTTCAGCTCCGAGCGGGTGCGCAGGCTCTGCTGCAAACCACCGATGCTCTGCCGCAGCAGGCGCGCGGCGTTGAGCGCCAGGGCTTCGCGTTCGTCGTGGCTGAGGCCTTTGACGTCCACGCCCAGCGCCGCACCGAAATGCTCCCAGAAACCTTCACTCTGGCGCTCAACGGCTTTGGGCGCCGGAGCAGGCTCAGGTTCGACGGGGGCAGCGATCAGCTCTGGCACCATCAGGCTTTCCATGTCGATGCGTGCGTAATCGGCGCGCTGACGCGAGTCCTCCGGCTTGGTGTTGGGCGCCAGCAGCTCGTCGATTTCCGAGTACACGCGCTCTTGCTGTTCGAGGGCATTGAGCGGGTCGAGGTCGAGGAACGCGTCGTCCGGAATGATGCTGCCGGCAGGGCGTGGGCGACCGACCTCACCGTCGAAGGTGGCCGGATCGCGCACCAGTCGTGCGCGAATTTCGAAGTCGCCGAGAACGTAAGTGCTGCCGTGCTCGATGCGCACCGGCTCGCCCTTGTGCAGGCGCGCGCCGCTGCTGCCGTCCTGGACACCGTTGCTGCTGGTGTCGGTGAGGAAGAACGAGCCCTCGCGGTAACTGACAATCGCGTGGTGGTTGGACAGGTGACGCTTGCGGTCAGGGATGATCCAGTCGCAGTCCTCGCCCCGCCCGATCACGCCGCCGGCCTGTTTGAAGGTCCGCTGGCACGACTCGGTGGGCACGAACTGCTTGGTGTTCAGCATTTCGAAAACCAATTCCATGTTTGATGCTCCTTGCGGTCACTTGCCGCGATTGACCGCTTGCGGATCACCCAACGGGCGATAGTCGGTGTCGTTGAATTTGTAATTGCCGCTACAGCCGCCAAGGCCGCATAGAACGACGAGGGTCAGCAGGACAGCGTGCCAGTGACGAACAGACATCAGAGGGTCTCCAGGTGTAGACAAAGCACAAAGCGCCGACCCTTGCGGGCGGCGCCGTTATTAGCGAATTCATTGTTTTGCGAGGCTCTGAACCGGGGCTCAGAGCCAATCCAAGCAGGCGCCACGATCTCCTGTGGCGAGGGGACTTGTCCCCGTTGGGGTGCGCAGCGCCCCCAAAACCTGCCAGCGCGGTCTCTCAGTGAAACCGTATTTACCGGACTGCGACTGCTGCGCAGCCGGACGGGGATAAATCCCCTCGCCACAGGGTATGTTTTGGGTCCGAAGAAGTGCCGTAGCTCAACCATCGAAATCTCCCAGATTGATATTCAAGCGCCCCAGGCGATACAACAGTGTGCGCCGCGGCAGGCCCAGTTCGCGGGCGGCGAGGGTCTGGTTGCCGTCGTTCTTGCGCAGGCAATCGAGTAGCAAAGTGCGCTCGACCTGCTCCAGGCGCTCGCGCAGATTCAGGCCGCTGGTGTCCTCGGGCATCGGCTCCAGACGCAGCGAGAAATGCTCGGCGAGCAACTCGCCGCCCTCGCACAAAAGCACCGCGCGTTCGACCAGTGCCTTCAGCTCGCGAACGTTGCCGGGGAAGGTGTAGCCGCACAGGTGTTCCAGCGCGGCGTCCGACCAGCGCACCGGATCGCGTTGCAAGAAGGTGCAGGTTTTCTCGGCGAAGTGACGGGCCAGATCGAGGATGTCGCCTTCGCGCTGACGCAGGGCCGGTAGCTCGATCGGGAATTGCGCGAGGCGGTAGTACAAGTCCTCGCGGAATTTGCCTTCGCTGACCAGGACCGCCAGATCACGGTGCGTCGCGGCGATGATGCGCACGTCAATCTTGTGCGTGTCGTTGGAGCCCAGCGGACGGATCTCGCCTTCCTGCAACACGCGCAGAATCTTCGCTTGCAGCGACAGCGGCATGTCGCCGATTTCATCGAGCAGCAGCGTGCCGCCATTGGCCGCGTCGAACAGCCCGGCACGATCGCGATCGGCGCCAGTGAAGGCACCTTTGCGGTAGCCAAACAGTTCGCTTTCCAGGAGGTTTTCCGGGAACGCCGCGCAGTTCTGCACGATGAACGCCTGAGAGCGACGCGGGCCGCAATCGTGAATCGCCCGCGCAACGACTTCCTTGCCGGTACCGGTCTCACCGCGCAACAGCACGGTGTACGGGCTATGCAAGACCTTGCTGATCAGCGAGTAGGTCTGGCGCATTGCCGCGCTTTTGCCGATCAAACCGTAGCCACTGATGCTCGGCACACTGCGCGTGACGGTGGCCGATTCAGCCAACGGCTGGCGCAGGCGCTGCAGCAAATGCAGCTGACCGAGCACGAACGAGCCGAGCTGGCCGAGGGAATCGGCAAAGCCTTGCAGGTCGGTGCGACGGTGGCTGGCGCACAGCAACAGACCTTCAACCGCCTTGTGCTGATTGACCAGCGGCACGCACAACAACGACTGCCACGGCGCGGTCGCCGCCGGCAGGAAACTGGTCTCGTGCAGGCTGGCGCTCAGGTCATCAAGGCACACCACGCGGTTCTGGCACAGGGCGAATTGCAGCAGTTGCTCACCGTTGTAATCCGCCGGCAGACTCGCCGCCTGGCGCGGTTGCAGCGCGCCGTCGAGGCACTCGGCGTTCATCCCCAGGCAGGTGTGAGTGGCGTCGAGCAGGTACAGCTGAGTCAATTCGCAACCGCTCAGTTCAGCCAGACCTCGGACGAATTCACCCAGCAACGCAGCACCGTCCGCCGCCCGCGACAGACTGGCGAACTGCGCCAGCAACGCTTCGGCGTAGACCAGTGGCTGCGGCACCTGAGTGAACATCACGCCCACCTCAGGCGAACTCGCACATCACGCTGGCGTTGCCGTCGAGCGTGGCATGCACACGCTTGAGGCTTTCGCCGGTCGCCATGGCATCGAGCAGACGATCGGCCACCAGCGGCAGCACGTGCTGATCGAGCAGATGGTCGATCAGGCGCGCGCCGCTTTCGCTTTGCGTGCAGCGCTCGGACAGATGATCGACAAGGTTCTGGCACCAGCTGAAATCCAGCTGGCGACGGTTCAGGCGCTCGCCGAGACGGCCGAGTTTGATCTCGATCAGCTCGCGCAGCACCGGGCCGCCCACCGGGTAGTACGGCACTACTTTCATCCGCGCCAGCAGCGCCGGTTTGAAGTGCTTGCTGAGCACCGGGCGAATGGTTTCTTCGAGCACTTCGGCGGTTGGCCGCGCGCCGTCTTCGCAGAGGTCGCTGATCTTGTCGCTACCCAGATTCGAGGTCATCAGGATCAGCGTGTTGCGGAAATCGATCTCGCGACCTTCGCCGTCGTTGGCCACGCCCTTGTCGAAGATCTGGTAGAACAGGTTGAGCACGTCCGGGTCAGCCTTCTCGACTTCATCAAGCAGTACCACCGAGTAAGGCTTCTGGCGCACGGCTTCGGTGAGCATGCCGCCCTCGCCGTAACCGACGTAGCCCGGCGGTGCACCGATCAGGCGGGAGACGGTGTGCTTCTCCTGGAACTCGGACATGTTGATGGTGGTGATGAAGCGATCGCCGCCGTACAGCAGGTCAGCCAGGGCCAGCGCGGTTTCGGTCTTGCCGACGCCGCTCGGGCCGACCAGCAGGAACACCCCGACCGGTGCATCAGGCTTGTTCAGACCGGCAGCGGTGGCGCGCATCGAGCGATCCAGTGCGTGCACGGCTTGCTCCTGACCGCGAATACGTGTGCGCAGGTCGGTAGCGAAACTGGCGACCTTGGCGTTGTGCTCGCGGGCCAGTTGCGCCAATGGCACACCGGTCCAGGCGCTGATCACTTCGGCGACCAGACGCGGGCACACTTCAAAGCTGACCAGACGTTCTTTGACTTGCGCAGCGGTCAGCGCAGCGTGGGTTTCATGCAGCTGAGCTTCCAGCGCTTCGACGCTTTGGCCTTCTTCGACTTCGGCGACCACGGTCTCAATCACAGTGCCTTCGGCGTCTTCTTCAACGCTGACGGTCGGCTCGACGGCTGCGGCTTCGCGGGCCTTGGCCAGTTGCTGACGCAGCTCCAGCAGGCGCTCGGCCAAAGCTTTCTGCTCAGTCCACAAGGTTTCCAGCGCGACCATTTCGCTTTCGGCTTCGTCCAGCCGCGCTTCCAGTGCGTCCAGCGCTTCGTGGTCGATCAGCAGACCGGCCTCGGCATCGCGA
Organism: Pseudomonas sp. SWRI111; assembly: GCF_014268555.1. Classification (NCBI taxonomy): domain Bacteria; kingdom Pseudomonadati; phylum Pseudomonadota; class Gammaproteobacteria; order Pseudomonadales; family Pseudomonadaceae; genus Pseudomonas; species Pseudomonas sp. SWRI111. The sequence continues at coordinate 154,176 of NZ_JABWQQ010000002.1, forward strand.
CGCAGAGCCTGGCGTTGCCGGCCGCCTTCAGCCAGTTCACCACGCAGACGCTCAAGGCTTTCCGGGGCAGCAGCAAGGCTGATGCGCACGCGGGCACACGCGGTGTCGAGCACATCGACGGCCTTGTCCGGCAGTTGCCGACCGGCCAGATAACGCGCGGACAATTCGGCCGCGGATACCACCGCGTCATCGCGCAGGTAGATGCCGTGGCTCTTCTCGTAGACCTGGGCCAGGCCACGCAGAATGGTCACTGCTTCGCTGACGGTCGGCTCGTGCAGTTGCACTGGCTGGAAACGACGGGCCAGCGCCGGATCTTTCTCGAAGTATTTCTTGTACTCGGCCCAGGTGGTCGCGGCGATGGTGCGCAGTTCGCCACGGGCCAGCGCCGGCTTCAGCAGGTTGGCCGCGTCGGAACCGCCAGCGTTGCCGCCAGCGCCGATCAGCGTGTGGGCTTCGTCGATGAACAGGATGATTGGCTTCGGCGAGGCTTTGACTTCGTCGATCACGCCTTTCAAACGACGCTCGAACTCGCCTTTGACGCTGGCGCCGGCCTGCAACAGACCCATGTCCAGCGACAGCAGTTCTACGCCTTTGAGCACCTGCGGCACTTCACCGGCGGCGATGCGCGAAGCGAGACCTTCAACGATGGCGGTCTTACCGACACCGGCCTCACCGACCACAATCGGGTTGTTCTTGCGACGACGGGCAAGGATGTCGACCATCTGCCGGATCGCACCGTCACGGCACAGCACCGGGTCGAGTTTGCCGTCGCGGGCCTGTTGGGTCAGGTTGTGGGTGAAGCGCTGCAACAGTGATTCGCCCTGTGCGGCCGGTTTGCCATTGGCCGCCGGTTGCTCCTGTTGCGACAGGGCAAATTCTTTCAGGCGATCGATGTTCAGCTTGGCGAGCAGCGGCTGATAACGGCTGCCGGCATAACGCATCGGGTTACGCAGCAAAGCCAGAATCAGCGCGGCGTCTTCAACCTGGGTCTGGCCCAGTTCAAGGTTGGCCACCAGCAGCGCATCTTGCAGCCATTGCACCAGTTCCGGGGCGAACACCGGGTTGCGCGAGGCGCTGTGCTCGACCCGCGATTGCAGTGCCGCGGTCAGTTCACCGGCATCGACGTCAGCATCTTGCAGGGCGCGGCTGAGCAAGCCGTTCGGACGCTCCAGCAGGCCAAGCAGCAAGTCTTCTACGAGAATCTTGCTGCCGCCACGGGCGACGCAACGCTCGGCCGAACGTTCCAGATCACGACGGGTTTCGGCGTCCAGCGCCTGGATGAGTTGTTGCAGGTCTACGTTGATCATGGCTCACGTCCTTAATGAATTTTGCTGCCCAGGGTCACCACGCCGTCCGCTTTTTCGCGGCCCAGCCAACTGGTCCAACCGAGGCGACAGGCGTTCTGCTCACCGATGCGCAGTTCGCGGATTTCTTCCTGGCGCAGCACCAGGCGAATGTCGTAGTCGAGCGGGTCACGCAAGGTGAACCGCACCAGCGCGCAGAGCGGCTGGTAGCCGAAACCGATGGGCAGGAATTCATGGAATCGCTGCCAGTCGAGTTCGGTAATGTGAATGCGGAATTTGCCGCTGCGGTCGCGCACGTGTTCGCCCAGCACCAGGTCTTCGCCGAGCAGGCTGTTGGCGCGGCCCAAACGATTGCGCTGCTCCTCGAGAATTTCCACGCGGCGCTCGATGCACTGCTCGATGACCAGGTCTTCGTGCTTGAAGTAGTAACGCAGCACGGCTTCGATCAGCGCCGCCGAGTGCGCCCGCAGGCTGAGCAGGCCGAGGTACGGCAGCAGGCGTTTCCAGTTGAGTTCCTTGGCCTTGCGGATCTCGTCGCCACCCAGGCCGATCAGCGCAAACAGCTGCGCCGAGAACGGGTCGATCGCGCCGCTCTGGAAGCTCGCGCGGTAGCGGTACTTGCGCCAGATCGGCAGCATCAGCCGTTGCAGACGATGGTGGAACAGGTCGAGAAAGTTGCGCGTCGGGTTGCCGTCCTCGCTGTCGCCCAGGGCCTGCTCGCCATAGAACGCCGGCAACGGCGAACCGGAGCCGACCAGGCCGATCAGGTTGAAACGCACGCGCGCGCGCATCTTGCCGTGCTCTTCGAAAAACTCCACGCGATCGACGTCGCTGCGCGGAAAGCCCAGGCTCGGGTTGGCCTGGAACTCGACCTGGTCGTACAGATCGTCTTCGCTCAGATGCGGGTGGGCCTCGCGCAGCCGGTCGATCACCAGCAGCACGGCCTGAAACAGCGAGTACTCGCGTATTACCTTGGTCAGCCCGCTTAAAGCAGGGGCTGCAGGCCCATACGTGGTGTCCATTGGTACACCTCTCCCTGTGTGCTTTTTACCCGCAGCTCATGGAATGAATTGAGACTGGCGTAAAGCGCGAAAAACTCGTTGAGAACCGAAGCGAAGACGAACAGATCGCCCTCGCCGATATAGCCTTCCGGGTCGATGGTCAGTTCGGTGCGCAAGCCGCGCACCGGCAGACCGCGATGCAGCCGGTCGACGTGATGATGTTTGATGTGCTTGAGGCCGCCGAGCAGGCGCTTGCTGACCTTCTCCGCGTGCTGGTCGTAGTAGCGCGGCAGGTCGTAGGTTTCCAGGATCACCTTCAACGCATTGACGTCCGCCAGCGACAGATAGTTAAGCGACATGTTGCTGATCAGCTTCCACAGGAAGTCGCGGTTCAGCGGCGGTGCGAAACTCGGGGTGGCCGGGGTGATGTTGCGGAAACTGAGGAATTCCGGGGTCTGCTCGCTGGCCATGCAGATGTCGCCGAGCTTGAGCTTTTTCGGCAGGTTCTGATTCGTGCACATCAGCTCGATCGACAGGGTTTCGTGGGCTTCGGTGTGACGGATGCCGAAGCTCAGGTAAGTGTCGAGGCCGTCGTGCAGCAAGGACGAACGCTGGCGGATGCTGTAATGCGGACGGCTGTTGGGCACGTCGAAACTCGGGTCGTGCTCGAAGGACTCGAACGGCACGTACTCCTGATAACCGAGACCGCCGGGCTTCCAGCCAGTGACGGTTTCCACCGAGAACACGCCGCAGTTTTCCAGATCGAACTCCGCCGGCAGCAGCAGGTATTCGTCCTGCTTGCCGTCGAGACGGATCGGCAATGCGTCGTGCTCGAACAGGTTCACAATCGGCGTGCAGAACAGCTTCACGTTGTCCAGGGTCGGACGCATGCGCATGATGCCGCTCTTGCGAATGTCGAAGCGCAATTCAAGGCCGCGCATTTGCTTGAGCGTGTCTTCCGGCAACGCTTTGAGGATGTCGAGGCCGTTGACGTCGACGAACAGGAATTTGTCCTGGAAGGCGAAGTATTCCTGCAAATAGCGATAGCCACGGAAGGTGTTCAGCGGATACGGAATCAGCGCCTCTTCTTCGGCAAAACCCACCGGTTTAACCCGGTCGCCGGGAATCTTGAACGCCATCGGCTTGCCGCTGACGCCATCGATCGGCTTGCCGGCGCCGTCGAGCGGGATCAGTTCGATGCCGTCGAGATTGCGCAGCAGGCTCAGGTACAACATCTGGCTGATGTAGCGCTCACCGGCAAAGTGCAGGCGCAATTTGCTCAGCTCCAGCTCACCGAGGTGGCCGTCGGCGCTCATTTCAAGACGCAGGCTGAGCAGCGAGCCATCGCCCTTCACCGAGTAGTTCAGCGCGGCCAGATCCAGTGGCAGCACTTCGGTCGGGTAGCAGGTGCGGAAGCGGCAGCGCACGTCTTCGATCGGCTTGCTCTCGATCGGCGTATCGCGCTCAACCAGCAGCGCCGGCCCGGAACGCTTGAGCGGATCGAACTGCAAAATACTGAACGCCGGCAACGGGCGCATGTAGTTCGGCCACAGCAACTGCATCAGCGAATGGCTGAGCTCCGGCAGTTCGTCATCGAGCTTCTGGCGCAAACGCCCGGTCAGAAACGCAAAGCCTTCGAGCAACCGCTCCACATCCGGATCCCGCCCGGCCTGCCCCAGATACGGCGCCAGCGCCGGACTACGCTCGGCGAAACGGCGACCGAGCTGGCGCAGTGCGGTGAGTTCGCTTTGGTAGTAGTGGTTAAAGGACACGGGTTACCTGCCTGGTAGTGGAACTCATCAAAAAAAAATCCTGTAGAGCGCGACCGTCACGCCGGCACAGACATAGCCGCCAATCAGCAGGAACGGCACAACCGAGATCCAGCCGTACGCCATGTAAGCATCACTCAGCGGACGGACGATCAGACTGAACAAGCCATACAGCATCCAGGGCACGGCATAGAACGGGATGAACTTTACTGGCGCCCACCAAACCATCCGCAATGCCTGCTGCTCATTTCGGCGCTGCGCCGATCGGGACATCCACAGCGAAAAGCCCAGAAGCCCGGGAACTCCCCACCACAAGAGGTACTGCCAATAAATCCCGGACGACTCGGAGGTTAAATACTCGCCACTCCACAGGTCATAGGAAGTAATCGCCAACACCGCCAGCAGTGGCAGCCACAATGCAGCCATGAAGAAGCTAAGTTGTGCGCGGCTAAGCATGGGTAGGGCTCACAAGCGACTTGCGTCGCATCAGCACACATTTTTCCCAACGCAATTCGATGACCTGCGTGACCAGAATCGCCAACAAAGTAACTCCGCCTTGGGCCACGGTGTAGAACAGCGCACGTAGTGGGTTGTGGGGCACTGTTATGAACAAAATCCAGGCAACCATCAGAGCGAGCAGACCGAGCTTGGCCCATAGATTCGGGATAATTGCGGCCAATGCGTTCACCCCGAAAAAGATGTAGATGAACATATAGTGGGCGATACCGTATGCCACACCACGGGACGTGAATCCGCCGTTGAATGCCTTGTAGGCTACAACCACTGCGTTATTCAGAAACACGTAGGCCACGCAGCCCGCCGCATGGATCGCCAAGCAAAGTGCAAGGCGCAAGTAGATATTCATCGCTGCCCAACTCCCTGTTTTTGCGGCGTGATCGCCACACCCGTATAGATATAGAGCTCTTCACCGCCGTAGCCACCAATGGCCGCAGCGCTGAGTGGATGGCTATCCCGGGTGCCGTATCGAACCCAACCCTCAGTCCACATCCCACCATTCTGGTGACGAATTTCCACGTAGTAGTCCGGCGCTTCGTGCTTCGTAATCTCGACGAATACCCCGCCATCCTCGGCCCCAACCCACAATGCATTTGGATGCGCGAACAGCTTTGGTTCGGTCGAGCTTTCCATTCGCAACAGCACAGCGAAGCCGACCAGAATCGTCAGCAAACCGACCGAAGATAGGAAAGCGCCAAGGCATTGCCACGCTCTGATTTTCATTGAGCTGTTCCGCAAAAAAAAATCATGGGTAGATCGTTGTCTCGCCGATCATCTCTTCGCGCCTTGTTTCGCACTGCACCATGTTTTGAAATTCAAGCGATCAAATCCCTGGCAAACATTGGCTTTGGAAATAAAAATATAAGGCGCAGCCGCGTCATAAGAAAAATAATAATAATTCTCACCGTCCTGGCCGTAGATCCAATAAGAGGACGACCCTTGATTTATTTCATAGGGTTCGAAGGCGAGGATTGAAGATTCCGCAGGAATAAAATTAACGCGGTCCATCAACAGCATCAGCGAGTTAGAGAAAATATTAGTCAACAAGACGCCCCCCAAAACCAAAACTCCGGCAACAAGCGCAATAGAGGTAGACGTCGACAGTTTATTTTTCATAAAAATACAACCACGCAGTGCCTGCTTTCGCTGCGTCTAACAACGCCATCGCATCGCTTGAATACTTTTCGGCAAGCGGGCCCGAACCGTTGTAGGAAGCAATGACTTTTTTCAGTTGATCTGCGGACAATGCCCCGGAATGACAACGAGTCCCGGTAGCCCGGTCAATCAGTTCACGTAGATGGCCGGCGCAATAGTAGAGGTCTGCCTTCCAGTCATCACCCGGGATTCGCGTGTCCTGATTCCAACCAAAAATCCGGTACTGAACGTCTTCGGGCAATGGTTTCTTGCAGTAATAGTTCTCTGTGTATTTAACAGAGTTCTGCAATGTTGCGCGGCTCATGTTGGCAAAACCGCTGGAGCCCCCAGCCAACTTGTCCGGCACGGCGTCAAAAGCCATATTGTCGACAATCGCTAACAGAGTGGTCAGCGAGCGTTCGCCGAACTGCATAGTTTGCAGAAATTTACTACCCTTAGGTCCATTCTCCTGCTGAAGAATAACCGCAAGCAAAATATGCGGGATCCCATAATATTCAGCCGCCTGCTTAATCCAGACTCGAATTTCTGTATCAGAGAAACTCGCCTTGAGCATTTCTTTGGTTTTTGGCACATACCACATTATTTGCAACGGAGAAGGCAGCTCACCGGTATAGCTAGGGACACTGTCGTAGCCAGTCAGCGTTGTGACTTCCTTTCCATTACAGCGGCAAACTTGCAACTCTACTGGCGCAACATCAGAGGTTTTCGTGCTCGCGGCCGCGCCCGCTGGCACATATTCCTGCCCATCCTTACTGATTTTTTCAGCCTCGGCCATGAACGAGTACTCCCTCAGCTCTCAATAAAAACTTCAATTTTTTCGGAGGCTGTGTGTGCCTTCACGCGGTGAGTCAGACCCAACTCATTGGTGATTCCGCTTTCGAGAGATCCATCCGCTCGGCGTAGTAAGTACTTGGTATCCGCTAGCGGGTTCCCAAGGCCGTTTTTGAGTTGGAATTGAGCATCAAAGCCCGGAATGATCAAAGGCAACGGCGGAACAAACGGCGCCGGCGTATGCGAATTGCCAATAATCACCGTTCCGGATCCAGCCGTGACCTTGTTGCCGTGAGATCCAACCGAACCTACGGTCGCAGCCGGTTTGCCGTTGATCAAAACGGTAGTGGCAAGGTCGCCGACCAGCGCACCACCACACGCCGAGGCATCGCCTTGGCGGGCGGCCGCGAGGCCGTCGAAGAACACGTCGCCGGAACCGGCGGCGATCGGGTTGGTACCGTGGCCTGGAAGTGGGCAAGCGGTAGGGTCGGATACGCGTGCTGCGGGTTTGCCAGACATCGGGGATCTCCTTAGGTGACCTTGACTTGACCGCTGCCATCCAGGCGCGCGGAAAAACTGACCTGACGCTTGAAACCCTCGATTTCCAGCAGGCCTTCGATACTGAAGGCCAGGCGGAGCTGATCGTGGTCACGCGGCAGGGAAATGACACGCACGTTGCTCAGGCGCGGCTCGTAGGCTTCGATGAAGCTTTCGATGGCCAGGCGGGCCTGACTCAGGGAGTCGTGCAGGCTCAGGCGCATGTCATTGAGATCGGGCAACCCGTAGTCGGCCAGCGTTTGCACGCTGCCGGCCCGGGTGCTGAGCATTTTGGCCAGATGGGCAGCCACCGACGCCATGGCCGAAGCCTCGAGGCTTTTGCCCTTGCGTAGTTGTGCGTCGCCGTTGAGGCGCTCGAACAGGCTGCCGTATCCGTCCATGAGTCGCTCTTACTCTTTGTCCAGCTTGCCAACCAGCGACAGGGTGAAATCGGCACCCATGTACTTGAAGTGCGGACGCACGTTCAAGCTCACGCGGTACCAGCCTGGCTCGCCTTCAACGTCGCTGACGATCACTTGCGCAGCGCGCAGCGGACGACGGCCACGCACTTCGGCGCTTGGGTTTTCCTGGTCGGCAACGTACTGACGGATCCACTTGTTCAGTTCCAGCTCAAGGTCGGTACGTTCTTTCCACGAACCGAGTTGCTCGCGCTGCAGCACTTTCAAGTAGTGAGCCAGACGGTTGACGATCATCATGTACGGCAGTTGGGTGCCGAGCTTGTAGTTGAGCTCAGCGGCCTTGCCTTCTGCGCTGATGCCGAAGAACTTCGGCTTCTGCACCGAGCTTGCGGAGAAGAACGCCGCGTTATCGGAGCCTTTGCGCATGGTCAGGGAGATAAAGCCTTCCTCGGCCAGTTCGTATTCACGACGGTCGGAAACCAATACCTCGGTAGGAATCTTGGTTTCGATTTCGCCCATGCTTTCGAAGTGGTGCAACGGCAGGTCTTCAACCGCGCCACCGCTCTGCGGGCCGATGATGTTCGGGCACCAGCGGAATTTGGCGAAGCTGTCGGTCAGCTTGGTGCCGAACGCGTAGGCCGTGTTGCCCCACAGGTAGTGCTCGTGGCTGTTGGCAACGGTTTCCTTGTACACGAACGATTTGACCGGGTTTTCTTCCGGGTCGTACGGGTTACGCAGCAGAAAACGCGGAACGGTCAAACCAACGTAGCGCGAGTCTTCCGAGGTACGGAAGCTCTGCCATTTGGCGAATTGCGGGCCTTCGAAGTGGTCTTTCAGATCTTTCAGATCCGGCAGGCCGGTGAAGCTTTCCAGACCGAAGAATTTCGGGCCGGCAGCAGCGATGAACGGCGCGTGGGACATGCACGAAACGCTGGCCACGTACTGCATCAGCTTGACGTCTGGCGAGCTTGGCGACATGTAGTAGTTGGCGATGATCGCGCCCACCGGCTGACCACCGAACTGGCCGTATTCAGCGGTGTAGATGTGCTTGTACAGGCCGGATTGCATGACTTCCGGCGAATCTTCGAAATCGTCCAGCAGGTCTTCTTTGGAGACGTTGAGGATTTCGATCTTGATGTTTTCGCGGAAGTTGGTGCGGTCGACCAGCAACTGCAGGCCACGCCACGACGATTCCAGCGCCTGGAAATCCGGGTGGTGCAGGATCTCGTCCATCTGACGGCTGAGCTTGGCATCGATCTCGGCGATCATGCGGTCAACCATGGCTTTCTTGACTGGCTCACCGTTGTTCTGCGGCTTGAGCAGCTCTTCGATGAACGCCGACACGCCACGCTTGGCGATGTCGTAGGCTTCGTCGTCAGGCGTCAGACGGGTTTCGGCGATGATGCTGTCGAGAATGCTGTATTCGCCGCTGGCGGCGCTCTTCTCTTGTGCTGCGCTAGTGCTCATTGTGTTGGCTTCCTTGGCTACTGGAGTCTCAAGCGTCCGGGGCTGCGGCGTTCAGGCCCAGCTCACCGAGTACGCGACCGCGGGATTCGTCGTCGGCGAGCACGCCTTCGATGGCTTTACGGAACGCAGGTGCGTTACCCAGCGGGCCTTTGAGGGCCACCAGCGCATCGCGCAGTTCCATCAGTTTTTTCAGCTCAGGCACTTGCTCGACCAGGCTGGCCGGGTTGAAGTCCTTCATCGAATTGACGCGCAGTTGCACGGCCAGCTCGTCGGCCTCGCCATCTTCCTGCAGACGGTTCGGCACGCTCAGCGTCAGACCCAGCTCTTGCTTGGCCAACACTTCGTCGAAGGTCATCTTGTCGATGCTGATCGGCTTGCGATCTTCGATTTTGCGATCGTCCTTGCGGTGGGTGTAGTCACCGATTGCCAGCAGCTTCAGCGGCAGTTCAATCTCTTCCTGAGCACCGCCGGTGGCGGGTTTGAAGGTGACGTTGATGCGTTCCTTGGGGGCTACCGAGCCTTCTTTGGCCATGGCTTTTCTCCTTGCGGTTGTGGCCCTGGGGCCTATTCGAGTACCACTTCGAGGTCGAGGTGGCACAGCCTGCGATAAATCTCTTCCTTGCGTTCACGTACGGCATGGTTCTGCGGCAACAACTCGCAGCAACTGTGCAGCAGGTGCAGCACTTGCAATGCAAGATCGGGCTCCCAGGCGTGCAGGCCTGAGTCCAGTAATGTCTGATCGAGGGTTTCCAGCTGGTTCTTGGCCAGTTCGTATTTCTTGGCCAGGAAGCACAGCCGCGCGAGCGCGAACTGCCAGAAGAAGCGTTCGCGGCCACCGTGGGCCGATTGCAAACCCTGCTTGAGGATCTGCACGGCAGGCTTCAAACCTTCCTTGCGCAGAATAGGCTGGACTTCCTCGAGGGCTTTTTCCCAGGCCGGCTGGGTTTCGACGTTCTCGCTTTCGACCTTGCGCGGCGCGCTGGCGCTTTGCAGGTGCGGCATGACGTTGGCAGCGATCCACGCCCGGGTGGACGGATCGGCAAACGGCGCGCCGTCATGGAAGCGCAGCTCGATGATGCCCGGCAGGCGCTGAATCAAAAGCGCGAAGTGGATTTCCACTTCGCGCATGGCCAGCTCGGCGTTGAGGTTCTGGAGACATTCCCAGACCATCCTCTGGCCATCGAACCAGAACGGCGCCTTCGCCAGGCTCGCCTCCAATTCCACCAGCAGATCGGCGTATTTGCCTTGATCGAAACGGTCCTGATAGAGCTTGAGCTTTTCCAGCGGCAGGCCGCGCAACACGGTGATCTGCTCGGCGTTACGCTCGGGCACCGCGTCGATGGTCATCCACAGCAGCGTACGGTTCAGGCGCAGGGCGCGCAGGTCGGTGGCCTTCTGCTTCAGCCACCAGGCACACAACGGACGGGCACTGTCCTGTTGGGCGCGCAGGGCTTTGTGCGCGTCTCGCTCGTTGTCGATCGGCGCGCCGGGGGTGAGCAACTGACTCGCTGCCTGCTTGACCTGCGCTACCGCCGCACCGACCACGCCGGGGGCCGGCTGGTTGTCAGCGGCGCGCTGGATCATGGTTTTCAGGCGACGGGAGATCGGCAGCAGCAGCGGCGCGTCATCGCCCAGATGTTCAGTGCAGGCTGCTTCCAGACCGGCCAGGTGCTCGGAGAGCTGCCTGAACATCGGCAACTGCTCTTTGATCGCTATGTTTTCGGTGATGACCTGCTCAAGACGCGGCACCAGCCAGCCGATCGCGGCGGCGCGGGTGCGGGGTTTGAGCGGGTGAACGTCGGCCCAGTTGTTTTCCGACAGATGGTGCAGCAAACCGAGGCCGGCGAGCAGCCCGGGGAAGGATTCGCGCTGGTACAGCGACCAGGTCAGCCAGGCGCCGACACGCAGATCCTTGGACTGGGTACGCAGCAGATTTTCGCTGTTTTCGCGGATTTTCAGCCAGTCGATCTGCCCGCTTTCGTGCATCGACGAAGCCTTGGCCAGCTCACTTTCCAGCGCCTCGAATTCGCTCGAAAAACGAACGTCTTCGCCCGCGAAATTCTCTTTGGAAACAGAGACTTTGGCGAGTTCGAGGTAATGGGCGGAAAGTTTGCTTGAGTAGGACATCCATGGCCTTTATTAAGGATTACAGTCATGCGCGCAAAGGGAGTTGCAGCGACGCGGGACAGTATCGAAGAGCAGTTATGCGACTCATCCAATTGAGATGTGCTCTTTCAAGTGGGCGCATCGTAATCACAATGATGGCCACTAGCAAGCATCTGATTAAACAACAAGACGAAGTGTTCTTTGTTTGTTGTAGGAGGTTTCCCTATATTCCGTCAGGGAATCCCTTACACCCATTTTTTAAGCCGATCGACCCGGAGGATGCCTGAAAAGCCTGATCTAGAGCGGGCGTACCAAATCCATGAGACATACGGAAAAACGGCAATCAGGATCCGGGCAGAGCATGACGGTATTTGCAAAATCCGGATGTAGGATGATTCCGAAAGATTTCGGTATTGTTTCAACAAAACGCGGCAAGACAATCGATAACTATAAAAGTGCCATCATTATGATGGCCTTTATATATACACGTATTTCGAACGCATCTGGCGACGGCGAATAACCCACCGATGCGTCGCTGGGTATAAAGGGCAGAACAGTGACTGCATGTCTGGCTTAATCCGCACACATAAAAAATGGGCATTCGACCGCAATCGATATGCCCATTTTTCCTTGCGGTTCTCCCCGTCCGGGGAGTACGCCGCAATTATGGATTAACGCTGTCTTTCAACGATTTGCCTGGCTTGAACGCCACGGTGTTGCTGGCCTTGATCTTGACCGGTTCGCCGGTTTGCGGGTTTTTGCCGGTGCGGGCGCCGCGGTGGCGTTGCAGGAAGGTGCCGAAGCCGACCAGCGTCACGCTGTCCTTGCGGTGCAGGGCGCCGGTGATTTCTTCGAGGACGGCGTTGAGGACGCGGTTGGCCTGTTCTTTGGTCAGGTCTGCTTTTTCAGCGATTGCAGCGGCGAGTTCTGGTTTACGCATTAGTGAAGCCCCTTTGACGGTTTTTTGTTGTTATGTCCGTGCTGTTCTCGTTGGAACAGCGCCCAAGGCGCCGCAGGCTCTACTCTGCGGCAGACGGGAGTGAGAATGGCACGCCGCCAACGGCGGCGCCAGTCTCCCCACGACCTTTGTCGGGGCAAAAGAGCGGCGATTGCGACAGAACGGCTGGTATTTACGCCAGCAGCGGCGGAAGCTGTTTGTTCAGGGCCAGTTTTTCCATGACCGCTGCACCGGTCAGGGCATAACCGAGCAATTGTCCGTCGGCGCTGTGGCACAGAACCTTGATATCGGCGCCCTGCCCTTCAACGCTCCAGACGCCTTCGCTGCCCCGTGGCGGCGGCGACACCACCAGCGGACACACCGGGGTTTTCACGGTGATCGGCATCGGGCCGTAGCTCACCGCCGTAGGGTTTCCCGCCAGGGTTTGCGCCAGCGCACGTGCGCAGCTCATCAGCGGCATCACGTAGAGCAGATTGAGCCCGTCGACTTCGGCGCAATCGCCCAAGGCGTAGATGTTGGCGTGGGAGGTTTTCAGGTAGCGATCAACCACTACGCCCCGATTGACCTGCACGCCGGCCGCTGCTGCCAGATCAATACGTGGACGCAGGCCGATCGCCGAGACCACCACGTCGCACGGGATGACCTGACCGTCGGACAGATGCGCTTGCAGACCGTCGGCGACTTTCTGCAGACGGGTCAGCACCGGGCCGAGGTGAAACTTCGCCCCGATACTTTCCAGCCCGGCCTGCACGGCCGCCGCCGCAGCGGGATGCAGCAGCATTGGCATGACTTGTTCGCACGGCGCGACCAGTTGCACCTCGTAGCCACCGAGAATCAAGTCATTGGCGAATTCACAGCCGATCAGCCCGGCCCCGAGCAACAGCACCCGGCGCTTGCCCGCCGCTGCGGCACGGAAGCGCGCGTAATCTTCGAGATCGTTGATCGGGAACACCCGGTCAGCGCCATCGCCTTCGATCGGCACGCGCACGGTTTCCGCGCCCCAGGCAAGAATCAGGTCGCGATAAGGTACGGCTTCTTCGCCGATCCACAGGCGTTTGTGGCCGGCGTCGATGCCGCTGATGCGCGTGTGCGTGCGCACTTCGGCGTTCAACTGCTCGGCCATGGCGCCGGGTTCGGCCATGCTCAGGCCGTCGGCGTCCTTGTTCTTGCCGAAACCGGTGGAGAGCATCGGCTTGGAGTAAGAGCGGCCGTCATCGGCGCTAATCAACAGCAGCGGGGTTTCGCTGTCGAGCTTGCGAAACTCCCGGGCCAGGTTGTAGCCCGCCAGGCCGGTGCCAATGATGACGACAGGTGCGCTCATGCCTTACTCCTTGGTTGTACTCAGTTGATTTCGATCATTTCGAAGTCCATTTTGCCGACGCCGCAGTCGGGGCACAGCCAGTCTGCCGGTACGTCTTCCCAGCGGGTGCCCGGCGCGATGCCGTCATCCGGCCAGCCGTCGGCTTCGTTATAGATCAGGCCGCAGACGATACATTGCCACTTCTTCATTCAGGTACTTCCTCAGGGTTCAGGCGTAGTGCCGGCGCGGACGGTCGATGGGTGTTGCGCTGCCATCCGGCTCAGGGCGTTTTGTACTGAGGGTGCCGGGCAGATGCAAGCCTGTTCGGCGCAATGGCGGCCGGCGCCGATCAATATCGTGATCTGCCATGGTAAGCTCGCCGCCTCATTTGCGGCCAATAATGACTCATTGTGCAACATTCAAATGCCTGCCCCGCCCCGCTCTGGCTGACCCAAAACCGCCTGACGCCCTGCCCCGATTCGTTGACCCTCGACTGGTTGTTCGACGAAGGTTCGCTGACCCGTCGCCTGACCCGTTTGTCCAACGATGGCTTCAGCGTGTCGCCGTTGTTTGAAGGCTGGGACACCCTGCGCGCCGATGAATGCGCAGCGCTGGAACTGGCCGAAGGCAGCGAAGGCTGGGTGCGCGAGGTGTATTTACACGGCCATGGCGAGGCTTGGGTGTTTGCCCGCAGCGTCGCTTCACGCGCGGCCTTGCAGGGCGACGGCTTGCACATGGACGAACTGGGCAGCCGATCGCTGGGCGAATTGCTGTTTTGCGATCAGGCGTTCCAGCGCCGCGCCATCGAAGTTTGCCACTACCCTGAACAATGGTTGCCGCCCGCCGACCGAGCACCCGAGCTGTGGGGCCGGCGTTCGCGTTTCGACCGTGGCGCGCTGAGCGTCCTGGTCGCGGAAATTTTCCTGCCGAGCCTGTGGCGCGCCGCCCGCGCCCATCCGGAGAACTGCTGATGTATCAGAGCCTGCTCAAGTCGCTGAACCGCTTGAACCCGCGCGCCTGGGATTTCATTCAGTTGACGCGCATGGACAAGCCGATCGGCATTTATCTGCTGCTGTGGCCAACGCTGTGGGCGCTGTGGATTGCCGGCAAAGGCTCGCCGTCGCTGGCCAACGTCGCCATCTTCGTCCTCGGCGTGGTGCTGACCCGTGCCGGCGGCTGCGTGATCAACGACTGGGCTGATCGCAAGGTCGACGGCCACGTCAAACGCACCGCGCAACGGCCGTTGGCCAGCGGCAAAATCAGCTCGAAGGAAGCACTGGTGTTCTTCGCGGTGCTGATGGGCATCAGTTTTCTGCTGGTGTTGTGCACCAACGCACCGACCATCTGGTTGTCGCTGGGCGGGCTGGCGCTGGCGTTCACCTACCCGTTCATGAAGCGCTACACCTATTACCCGCAGGTGGTGCTAGGCGCAGCGTTTTCCTGGGGCATGCCGATGGCGTTCACCGCCGAGACCGGCGAACTGCCGGCGGCGGCATGGCTGCTGTGGATCGCCAACCTGCTGTGGACGGTGGGTTACGACACCTATTACGCGATGACCGATCGTGATGACGATTTGAAGATTGGCGTGAAGTCCACGGCGATTCTGTTCGGCGAGGCGGACCGGGTGATCATCCTGACCTTGCAGGCGCTGTCGCTCGGCTGCCTGATGCTGGCGGGGGCGAAGTTCGAGCTGGGCATGTGGTTCCACCTCGGCTTGCTGGTGGCGGCGGGCTGTTATGTGTGGGAGTTCTGGTACACGCGAGATCGCGACCGGATGCGTTGCTTCAAGGCGTTCTTGCACAACCACTGGGCGGGGTTGGCGATTTTTGTCGGGATTGTGCTGGATTACGCACTGCGCTGAACGCAATCCTTGTAGGAGTGAGCCTGCTCGCGATAGCGGTGTGTCAGCTAACGAAAATGCCGACTGATACACCGCTATTGCGAGCAGGCTCACTCCTACAAGGGGACCGTGGTTATTTGGCTTTGGCGACTTTCCAGGCGCCGTCCATTTTGCCCTCGCCGGTCATGTCGCCGGCCTTCTTGTCCATGACGAAGGTGTACAGCGGCATGCCCTGGTAGGCCCACTGCTTGCTGCCATCGTCGCGCGTGATCACCGTCCAGTCGCCCATCGATTTATCGCCGGCCTCAGCCATCAACGGCGGCCAGTTCGCCGCGCATTTGTCGTTGCAGGCAGACTTGCCAGCGGAATCCTTGGCGAATGTGTACAGGGTCATGCCCTTGTGGTCGGTGAACATGCCGTCCTTTTCCATCGCCGGATCGGCCGCCATGGCCAGTCCAGGCAGAGCCAGCGCAGCCGCCAGCAACAGTGCTTTCAAGCAAACAGTCATCTGAGTCATGGAAACCTTCCGGGGTGGTTGTCAGGTTCGGACTTAGAGCTTAGTCCAGGATCCCGATAATCGCCGCCCGACTAAAATACTGTCACACGACTGCAATAATTCCGTTATCTAATGCGGCGCAAGACAGTTAAATGACAAGAGGATTAAGGCATGGTTGGCAGGAGCATTCTGATCGTCGACGACGAAGCGCCCATTCGCGAAATGATCGCCGTTGCATTGGAGATGGCCGGCTATGACTGCCTCGAGGCAGAGAACTCGCAGCAGGCCCACGCCATCATCGTTGATCGCAAGCCGGACCTGATCCTGCTCGACTGGATGCTGCCCGGCACCTCCGGCATCGAGCTGGCCCGACGCCTCAAGCGTGACGAGCTGACCGGCGACATCCCGATCATCATGCTCACCGCCAAGGGCGAAGAGGACAACAAGATTCAGGGCCTGGAAGTCGGCGCCGACGATTACATCACCAAACCGTTTTCCCCGCGCGAGCTGGTCGCCCGCCTCAAAGCCGTGCTGCGCCGCGCCGGCCCGACCGATGGTGAAGCGCCGATCGAAGTCGGCGGCCTGTTGCTCGACCCGATCAGCCACCGCGTGACCATCGACGGCAAACCCGCCGAGATGGGCCCGACCGAATACCGTCTACTGCAATTCTTCATGACCCACCAGGAACGCGCCTACACCCGTGGCCAATTGCTCGATCAGGTCTGGGGCGGCAACGTCTATGTTGAAGAACGCACCGTCGACGTGCACATCCGCCGCCTGCGCAAGGCCCTCGGCGATGCCTACGAAAATCTGGTACAAACCGTGCGCGGCACCGGTTATCGGTTCTCTACAAAGGCCTGATCCGCCCGCCAGACTCGCTGACAAGGACCGTATCGAACGTGAATCAAAACTGGCATGGCACTCTGATTCGCCACATGCTGTTGCTGGTCACCGCCTGCCTGGTGGTCGGCCTGATCAGCGGCTATTACGGCTGGAGCCTCGCCGCAGGTCTGGGTCTTTACCTGGCCTGGACGCTCAAGCAATTGCTGCGTCTGCATGAATGGCTGCGCCAGCACCAACCCGACGAAGCGCCGCCCGATGGTTACGGCCTGTGGGGCGAGGTGTTCGACAGTATTTATCACCTGCAACGCCGCGACCAACGCGTACGCGGGCGTCTGCAAGCGGTGATCGACCGGGTGCAGGAGTCCACCGCCGCGCTGAAAGACGCGGTCATCATGCTCGACAGCGACGGCAACCTGGAATGGTGGAACCGCGCCGCGGAAACCCTGCTCGGCCTCAAGACCCCACAAGACAGCGGCCAACCGGTGACCAACCTGGTGCGCCATCCGCGCTTCAAGGAATACTTCGAGCAGGACAACTTCGCCGAACCGCTGGAAATCCCCTCGCCGACCAATGATCGCGTGCGCATCCAGCTGTATCTGACCCGCTACGGCAACAATGAACACTTGATGCTGGTGCGCGATGTCACGCGGATCCATCAGCTGGAACAGATGCGCAAGGACTTCATCGCCAACGTTTCTCACGAATTGCGCACACCGCTGACGGTGATCTGCGGCTATCTGGAAACCCTGCTCGACAATGTCGAAGAAGTGAATCCGCGCTGGAGCCGCGCCTTGCAACAGATGCAGCAACAGGGCGGGCGCATGCAGACGCTGCTCAATGACTTGCTGCTGCTGGCGAAACTGGAGGCCACCGATTACCCGTCGGACAACCAGCCCGTGCAGATCGACACGCTATTGCAGTCGATCACCAGCGACGCGCAGCAATTGTCCGGCGCGAAGAACCAGCACATCACGCTGCAAGCCAGTGCCGGCGTGCTGCTCAAGGGCAGCGAAGCGGAGTTGCGCAGTGCGTTTTCCAACCTGGTGTTCAACGCGGTCAAGTACACCCCGGCCGAGGGCAACATCCGCATTCGCTGGTGGGGCGACGAGCAGGGCGCGCACCTGAGCGTGCAGGATTCCGGGATCGGCATCGACAGCAAGCACCTGCCGCGCCTGACCGAACGCTTCTACCGCGTCGACTCCAGTCGCAACTCCAACACCGGCGGCACCGGCCTGGGCCTGGCCATCGTCAAACATGTGTTGCTGCGCCATCGCGCGCGCATGGAGATCAGCAGCGTGCCCGGCCACGGCAGCACGTTCACCTGCCATTTCGCCCCGGCCCAGGTGGCCAGCGCACGGGCTATCAGCGCCGCCGAGTGATGCCGTCCGGCACACGCCACTAGGCAATTGCCCGGTCAGCCGCTACATTGGCTGACTTGTGCCTGCCTTTCAGGCGCTTTTTCCCCTTACTTTCGAATCACACGGAACCCGCAAAACTCCATCATGGACCCTTCCCCTGGCTTGTCCCTCGCTACGCTTTTCGCCGATTTCGGCATGATTCTTTTTGCTCTGATCCTGGTGTTGCTCAACGGCTTTTTCGTTGCGGCAGAATTTGCCATGGTCAAACTGCGCTCGACCCGGGTCGAGGCCATCGCTGAACAGCACGGCTGGCGCGGGCACATCCTGCGCACCGTGCACAGTCAGCTCGATGCCTACCTGTCGGCGTGCCAGCTCGGCATCACCCTCGCCTCCCTTGGCCTGGGCTGGGTCGGCGAACCGGCGTTTGCGCACATCCTCGAGCCGCTGTTGAGCGCGATCGGCGTCGACTCGCCCGAGATCATCAAAGGCGTGTCGTTCTTCACCGCGTTTTTTATCATTTCGTATCTGCACATCGTGGTGGGTGAACTGGCGCCGAAGTCGTGGGCGATCCGCAAACCCGAGCTGCTGTCGCTGTGGACGGCGGTGCCGCTGTACCTGTTCTACTGGGCGATGTACCCGGCGATCTATCTGCTCAACGCCAGCGCCAACGCCATCTTGCGCATCGCCGGCCAAGGCGAGCCCGGCCCGCACCATGAGCACCATTACAGCCGCGAAGAACTGAAACTGATTTTGCACTCCAGCCGTGGCCAGGATCCGAGCGATCAGGGCATGCGCGTATTGGCCTCGGCGGTGGAAATGGGCGAGCTGGAAGTGGTCGACTGGGCTAACTCCCGGGAAGACTTGATCACCCTGGAATTCAACGCGCCGCTGAAGGAAATCCTGGCGATGTTCCGTCGCCACAAGTTCAGCCGTTATCCGGTGTACGACAGCGAGCGCCAGGAGTTCGTCGGCCTGCTGCACATCAAGGATCTGTTGCTGGAACTGGCCGCCCTGGATCACATCCCCGAGTCGTTCAACCTGGCCGAACTGACCCGCCCGCTGGAGCGCGTATCGCGGCATATGCCGCTGTCACAACTGCTGGAGCAGTTCCGCAAGGGCGGCTCGCACTTCGCCGTGGTCGAGGAGGCTGACGGCAACATCATCGGCTACCTGACCATGGAAGACGTGCTGGAAGTGCTGGTCGGCGACATTCAGGACGAGCACCGCAAAGCCGAACGCGGCATCCTGGCCTATCAGCCGGGCAAGCTGCTGGTGCGCGGTGATACGCCGCTGTTCAAGGTTGAGCGCCTGCTGGGCATCGACCTCGATCACATCGAAGCCGAGACCCTCGCCGGGCTGGTCTACGAAACCCTGAAACGGGTGCCGGAAGAGGAAGAAGTGCTGGAAGTCGAAGGCCTGCGCATCATCATCAAAAAGATGAAAGGGCCGAAGATTGTGCTGGCCAAGGTGTTGATGCTGGATTGATAGGCTGATCCGGCACCGCGCCGCTTCTTTCGCGAGCAGGCTCGCTCCCACATTGGAATGCATTTCAACTGTGGGAGCGAGCCTGCTCGCGAAGGGGCTCGCATGGTCAACACATCACTGTTTGCCCAACGCAAAGTTGGGCAACGCCCCCAGCGGCTGGTTGAACTGATACGGAATCGACACCAGCCCTTCCCCGGTATTGCGCTGCACCACAAAGTGCAGGTGCGGGCCGCTGCTGTTGCCGGTGTTGCCCGACAGCGCCAGCGGGCTGCCAACCTTCACGCGCTGACCTTCGCGTACGCTCACCGAACCCTGTTTGAGATGCAGGTACACGCCCATGGTGCCGTCATCGTGCAGGACCCGGACGAAATTGCCCGACGCATCGGTGCCGCGCCCGCTCTGTGAATTCTCGGTCTTCACCACCACGCCGGCCCGCGCGGCGATGATCGGCGTGCCCACCGGCATGGCGATGTCCATGGCATAGCGATTCTTCGGCCCGTAGTGGCTGTACTGGCCGTTGGCGCCCTGGCTCAGGCGAAACGGTCCACCACGCCAGGGCAACGGATAGCGATAGCTCTGCGCGGTGCCTGCGGGGTCACCCAGCGAATATTGGAACTGCGGCGAATACACCAGCGGCTTGTCACCGCTAATCGCCGTCAGCAGCGCCAGACGGGTATTGCTGCGCGCCGGTAGCACCCGGCGAATCGTTTTGGCCGGCGCGCCACGGACATTGCTCATGCCGATAAAGGCCAGGGCAACCTCGACTGGCGCATACAGATCGTTGCGCGCAAACACCACGTCGACGCCTTTTTGCTTCTTGATGTCCAGGTACACCTGTCGCTCCAGGCGTTCGACCATGCGGTCCTGGAACACGAACACTTTCGCGCCTTTGCTCGGCTGGTCACTGTACGAGACCACGCCGTTGGCATCGGTGGATTTGTAGATGGTCATGGCCATCGCCAAGTGGGAGGCCAGGCAAAGACCACAGAAAAACAGCAGGCGCGCGAGCATGGGCAAAAGTCTGTCGAAGGGAGGCCTGGGAATCAGCCTAGCAGCTGAGACAGACCAGGCTAGTCGACAGATGTTTCAAATTGGCCAGCGCAGGAGATGCGCGGTGTTCTTTGACGACCCCTTCGCGAGCAGGCTCGCTCCCACATGTGAAATGCATTCCAGGGTGGGAGCGAGCCTGCTCGCGAAGACGGTGTGTCAGGCGACGAAGGTCAGGCGCCCGGCACGAAGTGCTTCTGCGCCGTGCCACGGGCGATCAGGCGCGAGATGTAGTCGAGCTTCTGCGCGTCCTGGTCGACAAAGCGGAAGGTCAGTTGCAGCCAGTCGCTGTCGGCTTTCTGCTCATGGGCGACGATGGCGTGCAAGTAACCATTGAGGCGGGCGATCTCGGCATTGTCGCCCTGCTCCAGATCGAGCACCGCGCTGTCGAGGATCTGCGGCAGGGTCTCGGTGCGTTTCACCACCAGCAGCGCTTCCTTGATGCTCAAGGCCTTGATCACACATTGCTGAGTGCCGCTCGGCAAACGCAACTGGCCCTGACCGCGACCACCGACTGGCGCTTTCGACGTGCCAGGTGCCTGCACCGGCGGGCTGTTGAGCAGACCTCGCGATGGCGCTACGGCCGGGGCTGGCGCCGCCGCAGCGGGCTTGGCGAACGGATTGGCAGCCGCTGCGCCGACCACGGCAGGCTTGCCGCCAGTCAGTGCGCTCAGGGAATCATTGCCGAACGCCGAATTCATTTTGGTCGGCGCACTGTTCATCAAGGTGTCGAGCTTGCCGACCTTGTTCAGCGCCTGCTTGACCTTGGTCAGCAACTGCTCATTGGTGAACGGCTTGCTGACGTAGCCGGAAACACCGGCCTGGATCGCCTGCACGACGTTTTCCTTGTCGCCACGACTGGTGACCATGATGAACGGCATGGTCTTGAGGTTGTCCTGCTCGCGGCACCAGGTCAGCAGTTCGAGGCCGGACATTTCCGGCATTTCCCAGTCGCACAGCACCAGATCGAAGGCCTCTTTGGCCAACATGGCCTGGGCCTTTTTGCCGTTGATGGCGTCCTCGGTGCGGATCCCCGGGAAGTAATTACGCAGGCACTTTTTCACCAGGTCACGAATGAACGAAGCATCGTCCACGACCAACACACTGATCTTGCTCATCCAACACCCCTAAAAAAAATCCCGGCAAGCATAACGCTTGAATGATGGCACTTTGCCAAAACTTTTCAGTCACGCCGGGACTTTTCGTTCGCGGGTGCTGCTTTTCAATACAAAAGCCGTAAACAAAAACGCCCGGCCAAAGGGCCGGGCGCTTTTCTCAGGCAATCTTACTTATCGTCAGCTTCGCCCGGAACATTAGCGGTTTCACCGCTTGTGCCTTCAACTTCTTCCTTCATGCGCTTGAGACCCATGTGCCGCACGTCGGTGCCGCGTACCAGGTAAATCACCAGTTCGGAGATGTTGCGTGCGTGATCGCCGATGCGCTCCAGCGAACGCAGGACCCAGATGATGCTCAGAACCCGCGAGATAGAGCGCGGGTCTTCCATCATGTAAGTCGCCAGCTCACGCAGCGCGGTCTTGTATTCGCGGTCGATGATCTTGTCGTACTGCGCCACCGACAACGCCAGATCGGCGTCGAAACGGGCAAATGCATCGAGCGCGTCGCGAACCATGTTACGCACCTGGTCGCCAATGTGGCGAACCTCGACATAACCGCGCGGCGCTTCGCCTTCTTCGCACAACTGGATGGCGCGGCGGGCGATCTTGGTGGCTTCGTCGCCGATGCGTTCCAGGTCGATCACCGACTTGGAAATGCTGATGATCAAGCGCAGGTCAGATGCTGCTGGCTGGCGACGAGCGAGGATGCGCAGGCATTCTTCGTCGATGTTGCGTTCCATCTGGTTGATCTGGTCGTCGATCTCGCGAACCTGCTGAGCCAGACCGGAATCGGCCTCGATCAGTGCCGTGACCGCGTCGTTGACCTGCTTCTCGACCAGCCCGCCCATGGCCAGCAGGTGGCTGCGCACTTCTTCCAGTTCGGCGTTGAACTGCGCGGAAATATGATGAGTAAGGCCTTCTTTGGAAATCATTCGTTCGCTCCGCGAAAGTTGCAAGCTTCAAGCCGCAAGCTTCAAGCAGTTATGTGTTAGTCCTGTCAATCACACCGTTTCAAACTTGCCGCTCGCAGCTCCAGGCTTGCGGCTCTACGGTTAGCCGTAGCGGCCGGTGATGTAGTCTTCGGTCTGCTTCTTCGCCGGATTGGTGAACAGGGTATCGGTATCGCCGAATTCCACCAGTTTGCCCATGTACATGAACGCTGTGTAATCGGACACCCGCGCTGCCTGCTGCATGTTGTGGGTCACGATGACGATGGTGAACTTGGATTTCAGCTCGTAGATCAGCTCTTCGACTTTCAGTGTCGAGATCGGGTCGAGGGCCGAGCACGGTTCATCGAGCAGCAGCACTTCAGGCTCAACGGCGATGGTGCGGGCAATGACCAGACGTTGCTGCTGGCCGCCGGACAGGCCGAGCGCCGACTCATGCAGACGGTCCTTGACCTCATCCCACAGCGCCGCGCCTTTGAGTGCCCACTCGACGGCTTCGTCGAGGACGCGCTTTTTGTTGATGCCCTGGATGCGCAGGCCGTACACCACGTTTTCGTAGATGGTTTTCGGGAACGGGTTCGGCTTCTGGAACACCATGCCGACGCGACGACGCAGCTCGGCCACGTCCTCGCCCTTGCGATAGATGTTGTTGCCATACAGGTTGATCGCGCCTTCGACGCGGCAGCCGTCGACCAGATCGTTCATGCGGTTGAAGGTACGCAGCAGCGTGGACTTGCCGCAGCCGGACGGGCCGATGAAGGCGGTCACGCGCTGTTTCGGGATGTTCATGCTGACGTCGAACAGTGCTTGTTTGTCGCCGTAGTACAGGCTCAGGCCCGGCACTTCGATGGCGACGGTTTCCTGCGCCAGGTTCAGGCTCTGCTTGTCGCGGCCCAGGGCAGACATGTTGATGCCGTGGCTGTGTGTTTCGTGCTGCATGGGAGGCTCCCTGTGCTGACAAATTCGGTTCGGAACACTGCTTTTGCAGCTTCCATCAATGTTGCGACGGACGCAGTTCAATGTGGGAGCGAGCTTGCTCGCGAAGGGGCCGGTGCGGCCGCCAAAAGCTTCGCGAGCAAGCTCGCTCCCACAGGGTTTGCGTCATCCTCAGCTATCCAGTGCTTTGTACTTTTCGCGCAGGTGGTTACGGATATACACCGCCGACAGGTTCAACGTCGCGATCACCAGCACCAGCAGCAGCGCCGTGGCGTACACCAGCGGGCGGGCCGCTTCGACGTTGGGGCTCTGGAAGCCGACGTCGTAAATGTGGAAGCCCAGGTGCATGATTTTCTGGTCCAGGTGCAGGTACGGGTAGTTGCCGTCCACCGGCAGCGACGGCGCCAGTTTCACCACACCCACCAGCATCAGCGGCGCCACTTCACCGGCGGCACGGGCCACGGCGAGGATCATGCCGGTCATCATCGCCGGGCTGGCCATCGGAATGACGATCTTCCACAGCGTTTCCGCCTTGGTCGCGCCCAGTGCCAACGAGCCTTCACGCACGGTACGCGGAATCCGCGCCAGACCTTCTTCGGTCGCGACGATCACCACCGGCACCGCCAGCAGCGCCAGGGTCAGCGACGCCCAGAGCAGGCCCGGCGTACCGAAGGTCGGCGCCGGCAATGCTTCAGGGAAGAACAGACGGTCGACCGAACCACCCAGCACGTAAACGAAGAAGCCCAGGCCGAACACGCCGTAAACGATCGCCGGTACGCCGGCAAGGTTGTTCACGGCGATGCGGATGATGCGGGTCAGGGTGTTCTGTTTGGCGTATTCACGCAGGTACACCGCCGCCAGCACGCCGAACGGGGTCACGATCATCGCCATGATCAGTGTCATCATCACGGTGCCGAAAATCGCCGGGAAGATCCCGCCTTCGGTGTTCGCTTCACGCGGGTCGTCCGACAGGAACTCCCAGATCTTGCTGAAGTAGAAACCGATTTTGGTCAGGGTGCCCATGGCGTTCGGCTGATAAGCGTGAACCACTTTGCCCAGGCCGATTTCGATCTCTTTGCCGTTGGCATCGCGAGCCGTCAGGGCATCGCGGTTGAACTGGGCATGCAGGTCGGCCAGGCGCGCTTCGATGTCTTGATAGCGGGCATTGAGCTCGGCGCGCTCGGATTCCATGTCCGCTTGTGCGGTGGCGTCGAGTTTGCCTTCCAGTTCCAGTTTGCGGCCATGCAGGCGGATGCGTTCGAGACCGGCGTTGATCGCGCCAATGTCGACTTTTTCCAGCGTCTTGAGCTGAGCGGCGAGATCGTTCACACGATTGATCCGCGCTTGCAGCTCAGGCCATGCGGCTTCGCCTTCAGCGATGACCTTGCCGTCCTGTTTGACGTTGACCAGGTAGCCGTAGAAGTTGCCCCATTCGCGACGCTCGATCGCCATCAACTCGGGCGGCGTGGTCTGGTTGGTCAGCCACTCGCCGACGATCCAGGTGAAGTCGTTGCCGTTCAGGTCACGGTTGCCGACCTTGATCAGCTCGCGGGTCATGAATTCCGGGCCTTCGTCAGGCACCGGCAGGCCGGCACTCTTCAAACGCGCGCGGGGCACTTGTTCTTTCTGCACCACTTCGCCGACGATCAGGTGATTGGCCTGGCCCGGCACGTCGTAATGGGCGTGGATCAGGTCCGCCGGCCAGAAGTGACCGAGACCGCGCACGGCAATCACCGCCAACAGGCCAATGGTCATGATGACCGCGATGGACACCGCGCCACCGCTGATCCAGACGCCTGGGGCGCCGCTCTTGAACCAACCTTTCAGGGAGTTCTGTTTCACAGACTTCTACCTTTGCTTAAAGCGACGAGTATTTCTTGCGCAGACGCTGACGAATCAGTTCTGCCAGGGTGTTCATGACGAAGGTGAACAGCAGCAACACCAGCGCCGAGAGGAACAGCACACGGTAATGACTGCCGCCGACTTCCGACTCGGGCATTTCCACCGCGACGTTGGCGGCCAGGGTGCGCAGGCCTTCGAACAGGTTCATTTCCATCACCGGGGTGTTGCCGGTCGCCATCAGCACGATCATGGTTTCGCCGACCGCACGGCCCATGCCGATCATCAGCGCCGAGAAGATGCCCGGGCTGGCGGTGAGGATGACCACACGAGTCATGGTCTGCCATGGCGTGGCACCGAGGGCCAGCGAACCCAGGGTCAGGCCGCGCGGCACGCTGAACACGGCGTCTTCGGCGATCGAGTAGATGTTCGGGATCACCGCGAAACCCATGGCCAGACCGACCACCAGAGCGTTGCGCTGGTCGTAGGTAATGCCCAGGTCGTGGGAGATCCACATGCGCATGTCGCCGCCGAAGAACCAGTTCTCCATGAACGGGCTCATGTACAGCGACAGCCAGCCCACAAACAGGATCACCGGGATCAGCAGCGCACTTTCCCAGCCGTCCGGGATTCTCAGGCGGATCGACTCAGGCAAGCGGCTGAAACCAAAACCGGCGACCAGGATGCCGATCGGCAACAACATCAACAGGCTGAAGATGCCCGGCAGGTGGCCTTCGACATACGGCGCAAGGAACAGACCGGCGAAGAAACCGAGGATCACCGTCGGCATCGCTTCCATCAGCTCAATCACCGGTTTGACCTTGCGGCGCATGCCCGGGGCCATGAAGTACGCGGTGTAGATCGCAGCGGCGACAGCCAGAGGCGCAGCCAGAAGCATGGCGTAGAACGCGGCTTTCAGAGTACCGAAGGTCAGCGGCGACAGGCTCAGCTTAGGTTCGAAATCGGTGTTGGCCGCGGTCGATTGCCAGACGTATTTAGGCTCGTCGTAGTTCTCGTACCAGACCTTGCTCCACAACGCGCTCCAGGAAACTTCCGGGTGCGGGTTATCGAGCAGCAGCGGTTGCAGCTTGCCGCCGGCCTCGACGATCACCCGATTGGCGCGTGGCGACAGACCGAACAGGCCTTGGCCCTCAACGACTTGATCAACCAGCAAAGTGCGATGCGCGGTGCTGTGAAACACACCAAGCTTGCCGCTGGCATCAAGGGCGAGGAAGCCTTTGCGACGTTCTTCGGCAGCGATTTCGACGATCGGCGTGGTGCCCATCTGGAAGGTGCGAATCTGCTTCAGACGCTGCTCGCCATCGGTGTCGCGGGCCATGAACCACTGGGCCAGACCACCCTTGGAATCGCCAACGATCAGCGAGATGCCACCGACCAGTTGCGTCGTCGCGGTGACTTCGGCGTCGGCATTTTCCAGCAGTTTGTAGCGACCATTGAGGCTCTTGTCGCGCAGGCTGAACACGTCGGCCTGGGCACGCCCGTTGACCACGTACAGCCACTGCTGGCGCGGGTCGACGAAGATGTTTTTCACCGGCTCGGTCATCTGCGGCAGATCGATACGCTTCTGCTCGTTGGTGACTTCGCCGGTCATCATGTTTTCTTCGCTGGTCAGCGACAGCACATTGAGTTGCGAACCGGTGGAGCCAACCAGCACCAGGGTCGAGTCGGTGGCGTTGAGGCTGACATGCTCCAGCGCGCCGCCGCTTTCGTTCAGCGCGATCGGCGCCTCGCCATACGGGTATTCAATGGCCGGGCTGATGGTTTTCTTGCCATCGGGGTAGGTGACTTTATAGGTGTGACGGAACACCAGCGCCTGACCGTTGGACAGGCCCACGGCCACCAGCGGATGACCGGGCTGGTCTTCACCAATGGAACTCACGGTTGCGCCGGCCGGCAATGGCAGATCGACGCGCTTGAGTTCAGCGCCACTGTCGACCTCGAAGAACAGCGCCTGCCCCTTGTCGGACACGCGCATGGCCACCTGATTCTGCTCTTCGAGCGAAATCATCAGCGGCTTGCCGGCGTCCTGCATCCAGGCCGGGGTGATCGAGTCTTTCGCGGTCAGGTCGGCACCCTGGAACAGCGGCGCGACCACATAGGCGAGGAAGAAGAAGATCAGGGTGATGGCTGCCAGCACCGCCAGGCCGCCGACGAGGACGTACCAACGGGTGAAGCGATCCTTGAGCGCGCGAATGCGGCGCTTGCGTTGCAGCTCAGGCGTATTGAAATCAATGCGCTTGGGAGGGGAAGTCGTAGTCATTGGGGAATTGGCCAGATCATTCATGCGCACACCCTAGCGATCCTGTATGACAGAAAGATGACAATGCAGTGACGCAGCAAATCCGCCACCGGGGAGGTCCGGCAGCGGAGTCGAAAATTTGGTGGTTGTGGGAGCGAGCCTGCTCGCGAAAGCATCGGGTCAGTCACATGAATGACGTCCCCTTCGCGAGCAGGCTCGCTCCCACAGGAGTCCGGTTTCAGGCCGGACTCAGGGTGTTACTTCTTGGCGACAGCGCCGCCTTCCTGCAGACCGAGGTCAGCCAGTGCTTTTGCAGCAACCTTGGCTGGCAGCGGGATGTAGCCGTCCTTGACCACGACTTCCTGGCCCTGTTTGGACAGGATCAGTTTGACGAACTCGGCTTCCAGCGGGGCCAGAGGCTTGTTCGGTGCCTTGTTCACGTAAACGTAGAGGAAGCGCGACAGCGGGTACTTGCCGTTCAGGGCGTTTTCTTCGGTGTCTTCGATGAAGTCAGTGCTGCCTTTCTTGGCCAGCGCTACGGTTTTCACGCTAGCGGTCTTGTAACCGATGCCCGAGTAACCCACGCCGTTGAGCGAGGAGCTGATCGACTGCACGACCGAGGCCGAACCGGGTTGTTCGTTGACGTTTGGCTTGAAGTCGCCTTTGCACAGGGCTTCTTCTTTGAAGTAGCCGTAGGTGCCCGATACCGAGTTACGACCGAACAGCTGAACCGGCTTGTTCGCCAGGTCGCCGGTCACGCCCAGGTCGCCCCAGGTTTTCACGTCGGTTTTGGCACCGCACAGGCGAGTGGACGAGAAGATCGCGTCGACTTGCTCCATGGTCAGGCCCTTGATCGGGTTGTCCTTGTGCACGAACACGGCCAAGGCATCCACAGCCACCGGGATCGCGGTTGGCTTGTAACCGTATTTGGTTTCGAAGGCCTGCAGCTCGTTGTCCTTCATCTTGCGGCTCATCGGGCCCAGGTTAGCGGTGCCTTCCGTCAGCGCCGGTGGCGCGGTCGAAGAACCGGCGGCCTGAATCTGGATGTTGACGTTCGGGTATTCTTTTTTGTAGTTCTCGGCCCACAGGGTCATGAGGTTGGCCAGGGTATCGGAACCGACGCTGGACAGGTTGCCCGACACACCAGTGGTCTTGGTGTAGCTCGGGATAGCAGGGTCAACAGCGGCAACCGCGTTGGCAGTCGCAACGCCAGCAGCGACAAAAGTCATTGCCGCCATCAAACGCTTCAGTTTCATGCCTTACTCCTAGCAGATAGGGTGTGTTAAGTCGGGGCCAAGTATCAGCAGGCCGTGTGAACACTCTATGGCTGAAATATGACAATTGGATGAAAGGCCAGCATCAGGCTGTTACTGGATGATTTGTGGTGCCCCCATTCGCGAGCAGGCTCGCTCCCACAATTGAAATGCATTCCAACTGTGGGAGCGAGCCTGCTCGCGAAGGGGCCGGTATTGCCGGGGGAAGATCCTGGGGTCAGCGCCCCTTCTTCCAAAGCCACGCGCCGACCAGCATCCCCACCCCGCACAACACCGCGACATAGTAAGCCGGGCCCATCGCGCTTTCCTTGAGCAGCAGGCTCACCACCATCGGCGTCAACCCGCCAAAGATCGCGTAAGCCACGTTGTACGAGAACGACAAGCCGCTGAAACGCACCACTGGCGGGAACGCCTTGACCATCACGTACGGCACCGCGCCGATGGTGCCGACCAGCAGACCGGTCAGCGCGTACAGCGGAAACAGCCAGTTCGGGTGATCGGCAAGGCTGTGATAGAAGGTCCAGGAACTGATCAGCAAGCCCAGGCAACCGAACACGAAGACCCGGCCGGCACCCAAGCGATCCGCCAGTGCGCCGGCGCCGATGCAACCGAGGCTGAGGAACACAATGGCCAGGCTGTTGGACTGCAACGCGGTGGTTGGCGAGAAGTGATAAACCGTCTGCAGCACCGTCGGGGTCATCAGAATGACCACGACCACGCCAGCCGAGAGCAGCCAGGTCAGCAACATCGAAATGGCGATCGCCCCGCGATGGTCACGCAGCACCGCGCGCAACGGCACTTCTTCGGCCAGCGCCTTGCGCAGTTGCAGTTCGGCGAACACCGGGGTTTCGTGCAGCCAGCGGCGCAGGTACACCGAGAACAGGCCGAACACGCCGCCGAGCAGGAACGGGATCCGCCAGGCGTAATCCGACACTTCTGCTGGCGTATAAAGGCTGTTGATCGCCGTGGCGACCAGCGAGCCGAGCAAGATACCGGCCGTCAGGCCGCTGGTGAGGGTGCCACAGGCATATCCGATGTGCTTTTGCGGAACGTGTTCGGAAACGAATACCCAGGCCCCCGGCACTTCACCGCCGATCGCTGCGCCCTGGATGACCCGCATCAACAGCAACAGGATCGGCGCCCAGATGCCGATCTGCGCATAGGTCGGCAGTAGACCCATGATCAGGGTCGGCACGGCCATCATGAAAATGCTCAGGGTGAACATTTTCTTGCGCCCCAGCAGGTCGCCGAAGTGCGCCATGACGATGCCGCCCAGAGGACGCGCCAGATAGCCGGCGGCGAAAATGCCGAAGGTCTGCATCAGGCGCAGCCATTCGGGCATGTCGGCCGGGAAGAACAGCTTGCCGACGACGGTGGCGAAGAAAACGAAGATGATGAAATCGTAGAACTCCAGCGCGCCGCCCAAGGCGGACAGCGACAGGGTCTTGTAGTCATTGCGGGTCAACGGTCGTGCGGGTTGCTCGGGCTGCGCGAGGCTCGAAGGCGCTGAGGTCATGGCAAGGGCTTCTCTTATAGTCGAATCTGTCGCCACAACAACGCTGGCAGTGGCTCGGACAGGTTCGGCACCATAGCAAATTGTTCGAAAAAGCACATAGAGGCGCGTAATTGACGGTCGAAATCAGAACCGGGTGGTCGTCGTGGCGTCTGTCGACCGATATACTCGCCCCCTGCGCAGGCTTTGTAGGAGGTTGCTGTGCGAAAACGTTGTTGGCCCGTCCTTTGCTCGGGATTTAGCCTTTTTCGCAGAGTTTCCCTTTAGGCGCCTGATGGAAAACGTGACGAACGTAGTATGTTCGGTGTTGAATCGTTTTTCGCGAAGACGGCTACCACCCGCATTACCCACGAAGAGTCACGGGTCAGAGGCCCCCCGGCATGATAGAGCTCGAACAAGAAGATCCGATCCCACAGGGCGACCTGGCCCTGCAAATCACCGCGCTGCCGCGCGAAACCAACGGCTTTGGCGATATTTTCGGCGGCTGGCTGGTGGCGCAGATGGACCTGGCCGGCACCGCGATGGCCAGCCGTGTCGCCGGTGGCCGCGTCGCCACGGTCGCCATCGACCGCATGGCGTTCCTGGTACCGGTCGCCGTTGGCGCACAGTTGTCCTTTTATACCCAGACCCTGGAAATCGGCCGCAGCTCGATCCAGATGATGGTCGAGGTGTGGAGCGACGACCCACTCTCCAGCGAATGGCGCAAGGTCACCGAAGCGGTCTTTGTCTTCGTTGCCATCGACGGCAGTGGTCGCACGCGCTCGGTTCCGCCACGCGCGCGTTAAACCTCGCGGCCGTTTCGCGGTCGATAGTCGTCCCCAGTGTCTGATCGAGAGTTGCCCATGAACACGCCAAACGTTGAAGCCGTGAAACTGGATGAACTGAACTGCTGGCGCATCCGCCACGGCAAGGCTGAAGTGCTGGTGGCCCAGCAAGGCGCGCACCTCCTCAGTTATCAGATCGACGGACAGCCGCCGATCATCTGGCTGAACGACAAAGCCGACTTGAAAACCGGCAAGAGCATTCGTGCCGGCGTGCCCGTGTGCTGGCCGTGGTTCGGCAAGTTTGAACGCAACCCGCAGAGCGTGCAGAACATGTACGTCGGCGAGCAACCGGCCCCCGCGCACGGTCTGGTGCGAGCGATGGACTGGGAGCTGGGCGGCATCGAATCCGAGGCTGACGGCATCAAGGTCGAGTTCACGCTGCCCTGCCCGGAAGGTGGCCTGCCGGGCTGGCCGCATGAAGTCGACCTGACCCTGACCCTGCATCTCTCGGATCAATTGCATTACAGCCTGACCAGCCATAACCGTGGCCATGACACCGTCAGCCTGAGCCAGGCGCTGCACACCTATTTCTCCGTGAGTGACGTGCGTAACGTGCATGTCGACGGCGTGGCCGGACTGAATTACATCGAGACGCTCGACAACTGGAACACGCATCGCCAGCAGGCTGATCTGCAGTTCACCGGCGAGACCGATCGCATCTACCTCGACGTACCGCCGCAGTTGAGCATCATTGATCCAACCTGGGAACGCCGCATCGTGTTGACCTCAACGGGCTCGCGCACCGCCGTGATCTGGAACCCGTGGATCGACCGCGCCGCCGCACTGCCCGACATGGACAACGACGGCTGGCAGCGCATGCTGTGCATCGAGACCGCGAATGTGATGGATGACATCGTCACCCTGGCGCCGGGGGCGAGCCATACCATGGGTGTGAGCGTAGCCACTACGCCGCTCTAAGCTCTAGCGCCATACAAAAGGGCAAAGAGCCCTGTGGCGAGGGGATTTATCCCCGCTGGGTCGCGCAGCGGCCCCCGCTTTTTTTAAATCAAAAGCTGGGGCCTGCTGCGCAGTCCAGCGGGGATAAATCCCCTCGCCACAGATAAATCCCCTCACCACAAAGGCTCGCTCCTAAATTTATGTGCGGCGCGCTTTAGAGGTCAGCCTCCTGCACCACCCGCACTTTCTCTGCCTCCAGCGCATACGCCGCGTCGGCCAGGTCATTGCTGACCTTTTCGATCTTCAACGTGCCCGTAACCCACAGCGGTGTGTAGATGTCATCCAGCTTCAGGCCCTTGGGATAGCGCACCAGCACCAATTGATTTGGCGGCGGTGGCGGCACGTGGATGCACGCGCCCGGGTACGGCACCAGGAAGAACAGTGTGCTGCGGCCCTTGGCATCGGATTCCAGCGGCACCGGGTAACCGCCGATGCGGATGTGCTTGTCGTTCATCGACGCTACGGTTTTGCTTGAATACATCACCGCCGGCAAACCTTTGGCCTGCTTCATCCCGCCTTTCTCGGTGAAGGTGCCGCTGGCTTCGGGGGAGTTGTGGTCGATTTCCGGCATGGCCTCGAGGGCCTTTTGGTCCGACTTGGGCATCAGGTCGAGCCAGTCGGTTTCCGGCAGTTCGCCGGCGTGGGCCAAGCCGCTGCCCAGCAAGAGGAGAGTCAACAGAAAATGGCGCATGAGGTGCTCGGTATGAAAGTTAGAACAGTGAATCGCCGAGCATTCTAGCCCTCCCTGCCGCGATGGCAGAGAGGACTTTGTCGCTTTGGATCAGTTCTTTTTGATCAGGCCGTAGATCACCAGCAGCACGACCGCGCCAACCAGCGCGCCGAGGAAACCGGCACCCTCACCAGCCTGATAAATACCCAGAGCCTGACCGCCATAGGTGGCCGCGAGAGAACCGCCGATACCGAGCAGGATGGTCATGATCCAACCCATGCTGTCATCGCCCGGTTTCAGGAACCGCGCCAGCAGGCCGACGATCAAGCCGATAAAAATGGTTCCGATAATTCCCATGACATTTCCCTCTGATTGATTGGCTATAGCCTAGCCAGACTTTGGCATCCTGCCATCAGAGAACGGCGGGCCCTGAATGGTTCCGCCGCTGTCACATGAAACTGTTTTACTCGGCAATCAACGCTTCGACCTTGACGATCTGCGCTTGCAGCGTGGCCATGTCGGCGCAGCGCAGGTTGGCGTGACCGACCTTGCGCCCGGCCTTGAAGGCTTTGCCGTAGTGGTGCAAATGGCAGTCCTGGATGGCGATGACTTTTTCAACCGGCGGCACAACGCCGATGAAGTTGAGCATCGCGCTCTCGCCGACCTTGGCGGTCGAGCCCAGCGGCAGACCGGCCACGGCGCGCAGGTGGTTTTCGAACTGACTGCACTCGGCGCCTTCAGTGGTCCAGTGTCCGGAGTTGTGTACGCGCGGCGCGATTTCGTTAGCTTTCAGGCCACCGTCGACTTCAAAGAATTCGAAGGCCATCACGCCGACGTAGTCGAGGTGCTTGAGTACGCGGCTGGAATAGTCTTCCGCCAGGTCCTGCAACGGGTGATCGGTGCTGGCGACGGACAGTTTGAGAATGCCGCTGTCGTGGGTGTTGTGCACCAGCGGATAGAACTTCGTTTCACCATCGCGAGCGCGTACAGCGATCAGCGACACTTCACCGGTGAACGGCACGAAGCCTTCGAGCAGGCAGGCGACGCTGCCCAGTTCAGCGAAAGTACCGGCGACGTCTTCCGGCTTGCGCAGGACTTTCTGGCCCTTGCCGTCGTAACCCAGGGTGCGGGTCTTGAGTACGGCCGGCAGACCGATCGAAGCGACGGCGGCGTCCAGATCGGCTTGCGACTGGATGTCGGCGAAGGCCGGGGTCGGAATGCCCAGATCCTTGAACATGCTCTTTTCGAACCAGCGATCACGGGCGATACGCAGGGCTTCGGCACTCGGGTACACCGGCACGAATTGCGAGAGAAACGCCACGGTTTCGGCCGGGACGCTTTCGAATTCGAAGGTCACCAGATCGACTTCATCGGCCAGTTGGCGCAGATGATCCTGATCGCCGTAATCGGCCCGCAGGTGTTCGCCCAGCGCGGCCGCACAGGCGTCCGGCGCAGGGTCGAGGAAAGCGAAGTTCATGCCCAGCGGAGTGCCCGCCAGGGCCAACATGCGGCCCAACTGGCCGCCACCGATTACACCGATCTTCATCTCAACAACCTCAGGCAATACGTGGGTCTGGATTGTCCAGGACGCTGTCTGTCTGCTCGGCACGGAAGGTTTTCAGTACCGCGTGGAACTGCGGATGCTTGGCGCCCAGAATACTCGCCGAGAGCAGCGCGGCGTTGATCGCGCCAGCCTTGCCGATGGCCAGGGTGGCAACCGGAATGCCTGCAGGCATCTGCACGATCGACAGCAGCGAATCGACGCCCGAGAGCATGGCTGACTGCACCGGCACACCCAGCACCGGCAGGTGGGTCTTGGCCGCACACATGCCAGGCAAGTGGGCTGCGCCGCCAGCACCGGCGATAATCACCTCGATGCCGCGGCTTTCAGCCTCTTCGGCGTACTGGAACAGCAGATCCGGGGTGCGGTGGGCGGAAACCACCTTGACCTCGTACGGGATGCCGAGCTTTTCCAGCATATCGGCGGTGTGGCTAAGGGTGGACCAATCGGACTTGGAGCCCATGATCACGCCAACCAGTGCACTCATCGTCGCGCCTCTTCTCTCTGGAGCGCCCGCAGGCGCGTCATAAAACAACAAGCCACGCAGGTTGCGTGGCTTGATTGTACGAAAAATGGCCGGACGTGCCGGCCGAAGGCCGCGCAGTATACCGCAAAGAAAGCAATAAACAGCCCCCGAAACGACCATCTGTCAAATGCCGCAATAGCCCGGTTTTATTGACCTTCAGGTCAGCCAAAGAACACCGCCAATCCCTTGTAGGAGTGAGCCTGCTCGCGATAGCGTCGGTACATTCTACATTTGCTGTGACTGACACACCGCCATCGGGAGCAGGCTCACTCCTACAGTGGATTTGTGGTGGGTCAGGAGGATTGTGCAGCACCACCTTCAAGCTTGCGCCACAGCAACCGCACGTTTGCCTTGCGCACCAATGCGCAGCGGTAAAGACGAATCTCCAGCGGCACATGCCATTGCGGGCCACCACACACCACCAGTTCGCCGCGCGCCAGTTCGGCACGTACGCTCAGCTGCGGCACCCAGGCAATGCCCAGGCCTTCCAGCGCCATGCTTTTCAGGCTGTCGGCCATGGCCGTTTCGTAGACCGTGGTGAAACGCAACTGGCGCTGACGCAGCAAACCATTGACCGAGCGGCCGAGAAACGCCCCGGCGCTGTAGGCAAGCAACGGCACGCTGGCGTCACCTTCCAGATCGAACAGCGGTTTGCCCTCGGCATCCGCCGCGCACACCGGGAGCATTTCGGTCTGGCCCAAATGCAGCGACGGGAAGATCTCCGGGTCCATCTGCATCGCCGCATCGGGGTCGTAGAACGCCAGCATCAGATCGCAACCACCCTCACGCAGTGCATGCACGGCGTCGCCGACGTTGGTTGCCACCAGTCGCGTGGCGATGTTCAACCCTTCGTTGCGCAACTGGGCGATCCAGCGGGGAAAGAAACCCAGCGCGAGCGAGTGAGCCGCAGCGACTTGCATCACTTCGCCCTGCCCGCCTTCCAGATGATGCAGGTGGCGCAGCACTTCACCAAGTTGTTCGACCACGGTGCGCGCGGTAACCAGAAACAACTGCCCCGCCGCCGTCAGTTCGACGGGCGTGCGCGAGCGGTTGACCAGCGTCAGGCCCAGCGCCGCTTCAAGGCTGCGGATCCGCCGACTGAACGCCGGCTGAGTCACGAAGCGTCGTTCGGCGGCCTGCGAGAAGCTGCGAGTGGCAGCCAGAGCACTGAAGTCCTCGAGCCATTTGCTTTCCAGATTCATCACGTCCTCCCGGACACGCACCAAAACAGGTCACACGTCTGCCGCACAGGCGGCGTCACATCGGCATTATGCCGAATGTGCATAGGGCAGTGCTGAACAGCATTGGCCCAAAAATTCCTACAAGCCTAGCATTCGCAGCGTTCCGGCACAGACCGGGTCCTTATCGAGATGATTTCTATCATGTCCTCCGCTGCATCTTTCCGCACAGAAACCGACCTGCTTGGCGCCCTCGAAGTACCCGCTCAAGCGTATTACGGCATCCAGACCCTGCGAGCGGTGAACAACTTCCGCCTCTCCGGCGTTCCGATTTCGCACTACCCGAAACTGGTTGTCGGCCTGGCGATGGTCAAACAGGCCGCCGCTGACGCCAACCGTGAGTTGGGCCATCTGAGCGAAGCCAAGCACGCTGCCATCAGCGAAGCCTGTGCACGATTGATCCGCGGTGATTACCACGAAGAGTTCGTGGTCGACATGATTCAGGGTGGCGCCGGTACGTCCACCAACATGAACGCCAACGAAGTGATCGCCAACATTGCTCTCGAAGCCATGGGTCACCAGAAAGGCGAGTACCAGTACCTGCACCCGAACGACGACGTGAACATGGCGCAGTCGACCAACGACGCCTACCCGACCGCGATCCGTCTGGGTCTGTTGCTGGGTCACGACACCCTGCTGGCCAGCCTCGACAGCCTGATCCAGGCGTTCGCGGCCAAGGGGAAAGAGTTCGACCACGTCCTGAAAATGGGCCGTACCCAACTGCAAGACGCCGTGCCGATGACCCTCGGCCAGGAGTTCCGCGCGTTCGCCACCACCATGGGCGAAGACCTCGCGCGTCTGAAGACACTGGCTCCGGAACTGCTGACCGAAGTGAACCTGGGCGGCACCGCGATCGGCACCGGCATCAACGCCGATCCGCGTTATCAGGCGCTGGCGGTTCAGCGTCTGGCGCTGATCAGCGGTCAACCGCTGGTGCCGGCGGCCGACCTGATCGAAGCGACCTCCGACATGGGCGCCTTCGTGCTGTTCTCCGGCATGCTCAAGCGCACCGCGGTCAAGCTATCGAAGATCTGCAACGACCTGCGCCTGCTGTCCAGCGGCCCACGTACCGGCATCAACGAAATCAACTTGCCGGCGCGTCAGCCAGGCAGTTCGATCATGCCCGGCAAGGTCAACCCGGTGATTCCAGAAGCCGTCAACCAGGTGGCCTTCCAGGTCATCGGCAACGATCTGGCGCTGACCATGGCCGCCGAAGGCGGTCAGCTGCAACTGAACGTGATGGAGCCGCTGATCGCCTTCAAGATCTTCGACTCGATCCGCCTGCTGCAACGCGCCATGGACATGCTGCGCGAACACTGCATCGTCGGCATCACCGCCAACGAAGCGCGCTGCCGTGAACTGGTCGAACATTCGATCGGTCTGGTCACCGCACTGAACCCGTACATCGGCTACAAAAACGCCACGCGCATCGCCGGCCTCGCCCTTGAAAGCGGCCGCGGCGTGCTGGAACTGGTGCGCGAAGAAGGCCTGCTCGACGAAGCCATGCTCGCCGACATCCTGCGCCCGGAAAACATGATTGCCCCGCGCCTGGTTCCGCTCAAAGCCTGAACCGACGCGCACTTGTAGCACCGCTCACCAGGTCGAGGGACTAGACACCTCTCACCTTTTGAGGGCTTGGGGATTTTGTCCCCGAGCCCTTTTTTTTAACCGTTTGATCCTGAGACCCGAATGTAGAGGACTGAACAATATGGAGGTGAACCCTTGTGGCGAGGGGATTTATCCCCGTTGGGTCGCGAAGCGGCCCCGATACCAGGAATAAGGATGTATCAGAAACACCGCGTGCAACGGTTTACGACTGCTTCGCAGCCGAACGGGGATAAATCCCCTCGCCACAAGGTGTTTCAAAGCTTCGTTTCGTCGCTTGCACCACAACCGTGCAGACGGGCGCGCCACTGATCGGTATAGTGCCGCCCCTCTTCGCGTGAGCGGTCGTCGGTAACGAGGCCATAACCCATGCGAAACCCGAACTAATAACAAAACCCGCGATATGGATCCGGGACGAAACCTTCGCCTCACCCGTCGTGCCGCGCGCAGACCGGTGTAACACGATGTTTCTCCGATCCAGCATTTGCACCCACAAAAAACAGCGAGGAAAAATCCATGCTCGAAGTCATCAACGACTTCCTCTCAGGGAAAGTACTGATCGTGCTCATTGTCGGGCTCGGTAGCTACTTCACGATTCGCTCGCGTTTCGTTCAATTGCGGCATTTCTTCCACATGTTCGCGGTTTTCCGCGACAGCCTCAAAGGCAGCGCCGGACAGCTCAGCTCGTTCCAGGCCTTGATGCTCAGCCTCGCCGGCCGCGTCGGTGCCGGCAACATCGCCGGTGTCGGCATCGCCGTGACCCTCGGTGGTCCGGGTGCGGTGTTCTGGATGTGGGTGACCGCGCTGGTCGGCATGTCCAGCAGCTTCTTCGAATGCACCCTGGCTCAGGTCTACAAGCGCGCCGATGGCGACGGCCTGTACCGCGGCGGCCCGGCCTACTACATCCAGCACGGCCTCAAGCTCAAGGGCATGGCAATAGTGTTCTCCGTTCTGCTGCTGGTCACTTACGGCTTCGCCTTCATTGGCCTGCAGTCCTACACCGTGACTCACTCGCTGCAGAACGCCTTTGACTTCAACCCACAGCACACCGGCATTGTCCTGGCGGTGCTGCTGGCCATCACCTTCATCGGCGGCATCAAGCGCATCGCCTCGGTGTCCGATCTGCTGGTACCGATCAAGACGCTGGCCTATATCGGCGTGACCCTGTACGTGATCGGCACCCAGATCGAACACGTGCCTGCCATGCTGGAGACCATCTTCAAGAGCGCCTTCGGCCTCGACCCGGCCTTTGCCGGTCTGCTCGGCAGCGCCATTGTCATGGGCGTGAAGCGTGGCGTGTTCGCCAACGAAGCGGGTCTGGGCAGTGCGCCGAACGTCGCCGCCGTGGCCGCCGTGAAACACCCGGGCGCGCAGGGCGTGGTCCAGGCTTTCAGTGTGTTCCTCGACACTTTCGTGATCTGCACCTGCACCGCGCTGCTGATCCTGTTGTCGGGCTTCTATACGCCAGGCTTCGAAGGTGACGGCATTGTCCTGACCCAGAACTCGCTCGCCGCCGTGGTCGGTGACTGGGGTCGCATGTTCGTCAGCGTCGCGCTGTCGCTGTTCGTCTTCACCTGCATTCTCTACAACTACTATCTGGGCGAGAACAGCTTGCAGTTCCTCAGCCGCAACCGCGCCCTGCTGATGCTTTTCCGCGGCCTGGTGCTGGCGCTGGTGGTATGGGGTTCGATGCAGGACTTGTCGACTGTGTTCGCCTTTGCCGACATCACCATGACCTGCCTGGCCTTCGTCAACCTGGTGGCCCTGGCCATGCTGTTCAAGGTCGGCCTGCGCGTGATGCGTGACTACGACGAGCAGCGCCGCGCCGGCGTCAAACAGCCAGTGTTCGATTCCAGCAAATTCGCCGATCTCGATCTGGATCGCAACGCCTGGCCGGTCAACCCGCCGGCAGTTGAGGGCAACACTGAAACTGCGCCGCAAGGCGTACCTGCTGCGCAACGCTGACAGGTAAATGGCGGGCGCATCCCCTGCGCCCGTCGGTTATTGTGGTGCAATAACTTGTAGGAGCGAGCCTGTTCGCGATAGCTACCTTTCAGCCAACATCAATGTTGAATGATGAACCGCCATCGCGAGCAGGCTCACTCCTACAACGTCATCTCTTGTGGAGATCTCAGATGATTGCCAATTCCTATCCCGCCGCTCAACACGTCATGGTGCTCTACACCGGTGGCACCATCGGCATGCAGGCCAGCGCCAACGGTCTGGCTCCGGCGTCCGGTTTCGAAACACGGATGCGCGACTATCTGCACAGCCAGCCTGAACTCGTCGTGCCGCAGTGGCGTTTCCGCGAGATGTCGCCGCTGATCGACAGCGCCAACATGACCCCGGCCTATTGGCAGCAACTGCGCGAAGCGGTGGTCGATGCCGTTGACGTACAGGGCTGCGACAGCGTGCTGATCCTGCACGGCACCGACACGCTGGCCTACAGCGCGGCCGCGATGAGCTTCCAGTTGCTCGGCCTGCATGCCCGGGTGTGTTTCACCGGCTCGATGTTGCCGGCGGGCGTGACCGACAGCGACGCCTGGGAAAACCTCAGCGGCGCGCTGGTTGCTCTCGGTCAGGGCCTTGCACCGGGTGTGCATCTGTATTTTCACGGTGAGTTGCTGGACCCGACCCGCTGCGCGAAAGTGCGCAGCTTCGGCCGCCATCCGTTCCAACGCCTGGAGCGTCAGGGCGGCGGAGCGAAAGCCGCTTCGATCCCTGCCTCTCTGAACTACAACCAGCCCAGGCAACTGGCGAACGTCGCGGTGCTGCCGCTGTTCCCCGGCATCAGTGCCGAAATCCTCGACGGCCTGCTCGACAGTGGCATTCAAGGCCTGGTGCTGGAATGTTACGGCAGCGGTACCGGGCCAAGCGACAACCCGCAATTCCTCGCCAGCCTCGCCCGCGCGCGGGATAGCGGCGTGGTGGTGGTCGCGGTCACGCAGTGCCATGAAGGTGGCGTGGAACTGGATGTTTACGAGGCCGGTAGCCGTTTGCGCGGCGTGGGTGTGTTGTCCGGTGGTGGCATGACTCGCGAGACAGCGTTCGGCAAGCTACATGGATTGCTGGGTGCTGAGCTTGAAATACAAGAAGTGCGCCGACTTAT
The DNA here is from genome assembly GCF_014268555.1 of Pseudomonas sp. SWRI111. Taxonomy (NCBI): domain Bacteria; kingdom Pseudomonadati; phylum Pseudomonadota; class Gammaproteobacteria; order Pseudomonadales; family Pseudomonadaceae; genus Pseudomonas; species Pseudomonas sp. SWRI111. Next base: position 194,922 of record NZ_JABWQQ010000002.1, read on the forward strand.
CGAGCTTGACCTTTGCGGGGAACGCCTCTGATCAGCGTTGGCAATAAAATCAAACCTTCCTGCAAAACTGTTTGCAGGAAGGTTTGAAAGATCAACTCAATGTCACCCAGAATTCGCCGCTGGCAAGTTTGGAACCCTCATCCCGCTCACCCTGGATGTCATCCAGCAAACCTTCGATTTTCTTACTGCCTTCCTGCCACTCAACACTGATCCAGCCACTTGCTGCCAACCACTCTTGCGTAGCATTCTGGAACAAGAAATAGACGGGTTCACCCGGCGCGGTGAAAACCACTTTCCGGCTCAACTCGGACTTTTTAATAACAATATAAATCATGCGATTAAAGTCCGGATTCCCGCCACTCATATCGAATTCCATAACAATATCGTTTGCGCGCACTTCAGCGCGGCTAACCGGAAACGTCTGCGCGACACCACCTACTTTAACTTTGAGTTGGCCCTCACTTGCCTTCTTGATCCCCTCGAAGAATTCCTTCGTATATTGGCTCGAATTTAACTCACCCATATAAACCTCCTTCCAGCTCATTAAGTTAAAGTCCGTGTCAAATAATTTCTCGCCACGCAATGCAACCTAGACCCAACTTAGCGCACTGTCAAAAAACAAATATACAAATAAATATATACGACAAGCGGTTAAAAAATCGCTCAAAACCTGTAATTTCTAACAGTAGACACTAACCGATTCTGGAATTTAAGATTGACATGCACAAGGCCGTGCCCAACGAATACAAAGCCCCAAAAAACAACTAAAAAAAAACAAACAATGCTTAACGCATTATTCCCTGCTTAGTATCAAAAAATTTCTGATCTAATCTTTAAGTCATCAATCGAGGTGTACGGCACATAAATTGCTGAGCTTTATCGTCCATGGCCGGAAACTTTTTATGCTGCACTCCCACCTCACCACCCTCAACGCCGTCTCGCTGATCCTCAACACGTTCAAGGCCGAAGGCCTGTCGAGCGAGGCGCTATTGGCCGGCAGCGGCATCGTAGCGGCGGATCTGCAGCGTGCCGACACGCGTATCACCACCCATCAGGAAATGCAGGTCTGCACCAACGCCGTCGCACTCAAGCGTGACATCGGCCTCGAACTGGGCCGGCGCATGCACGTGTCCTGTTACGGCATGCTCGGATATGCACTGCTGACCTGTGCCACCTTCGGTGACGCTTTGCGTCTGGCGATCCGCTATCCGGCGCTGTTGGGAACACTTTTCGAACTGAGTCTGGAAGACGCTGGCGAACAGGTCTGGTTCGTCGCCGCCGATTATCGCGAAAGCCCGGCCATGGCCGTGTTCAATGCCGAATTTTGCCTGGTCTCGCTGAAAGTCATCTGTGACGACTTGCTCGGCCATCCGCTGCCGCTACGCGCCACGCGTTTCGAACATGCCGCGCCGGACTACCGGGACAGCTATGCCGACCCCTTCGACTCGCCCTTGCACTTTTCGGCCAAAGACAACGCATTCGCCTTTGACCGTCACTGGCTGGATCAACCGTTACCACTGGCCGACGCCATTACCCATCAAGCCATGGCTGAGCGCTGCCGCAAGCAGAATCTGGAATTCACCGGGCGCCAGGCCTGGCTGGGGCGGATTCGGCAGTTGCTCGGCGCGCAATTGAATGCCGCGCCGGGGCTGGAAGGTTTGGCGCAGCAGATGAAATGCTCGCCGCGTACCTTGCGCCGACGTCTGAAAGACATGGGCAGCAGTTATCAGGAACTGCTCGATGAGCTGCGCTTCGAGCGGGCCAAGCAGATGTTGTGTGAGGATCAGTTGCCGATCTACAGGATTGCCGAGACGCTGGGTTTCAGCGAGACGGCGAGTTTCCGGCATGCGTTTGTGCGCTGGAGTGGTGTGGCGCCGAGTCAGTTTCGCCCGCATTGATATCCCTTTGCAGGAGTGAGCCTGCTCGCGATAGCCATTTATCAGCCAACATTTTTGTTGGCTGACAGACCGCTATCGCGAGCAGGCTCACTCCCACAAGGGTTCGTATTTCACCCCTCAGCCTGCGTCAACGAGGGGCGAATTGCGGTCACAGGTTTTGGCCATATCAATCCCCTTTTGGCCGCTCCCGACGTTCTCCGATTCGCCGTGCGCCGCAACACTGAGGTCAACCGAATCAGCCTTGCGGAGAACAACAAATGCTGACGATCTACTCAGATGATCACCACCTGCACCATGGCCGCTGTGAACTCATCGATGGCCAGCTCAAACCGTGTTTCGAGATGCCTTCGCGCGCCGACCATGTGCTGCAACGCGTACAGCAGCAGAACCTCGGTGCGGTCCAGGCGCCAAAGGACTTCGGTCTGGAACCAATCGCACGCATTCACAGCCGCGACTATCTGGAATTTTTCAAAGGCGCGTGGGATCGCTGGAGCGCGTTCAACACCGACGGTGACTTGCTGCCCTACACCTGGCCGGCGCGTACTCTGCGGGCGATCAAGCCGACCAGCCTGCATGGCCAGCTCGGCTATTACAGCTTCGACGGCGGCGCGCCGATCACCGCCGGCACCTGGCAAGCGGCATACAGCGCGGCGCAGGTGGCACTGACCGCGCAAGCGCACGTCCAGGCCGGTGCACACAGTGCCTTCGCCCTGTGCCGTCCGCCGGGGCACCACGCCGCCAGCGATTTGATGGGCGGTTATTGCTACCTCAACAACGCCGCCATCGCCGCCCAGGCCTTTCTCGATCAGGGCCACAAAAAGGTTGCGATCCTCGATGTCGACTACCACCACGGCAACGGCACTCAGTCGATTTTCTACGAGCGCAGCGATGTGCTGTTCACTTCGATCCATGGCCATCCGGAAGCCGAGTTTCCGTTCTTCCTCGGTTATGACGATGAGCACGGCGAAGGCGCTGGCGAAGGTTTCAACTTCAACTATCCGCTGCCGGCCGGTTCCGGCTGGGATGTGTGGAGCGCGGCGCTGGATCGGGCCTGCGACAAGATCGACCGCTATGCTGCTGACGTCATCGTCGTCTCACTCGGTGTTGATACGTTCAAGGATGACCCGATCTCGCAGTTCAAACTCGACAGCCCGGATTACCTGGCCATGGGCAAACGCATCGCCGCCCTTGGCAAGCCGACGCTGTTTGTCATGGAGGGTGGTTATGCGGTGGAAGAAATCGGCATCAACGCGGTGAACGTGCTGGAAGGTTTTGCACAATGAAAAAGCGACTGATCGCCTCGGCGCTGTGCGCGGCCATGCTGAGCGCTGGCGCCCACGCGAAGATCGCACCCTGCGCGTCTAAAACGGGTGCACTTAAAGATGACGCGATCACCGTGGCGAGGGCTGTCTCGCCACAGTGATCGCGCGTACGGGCTTTTTTGGCCGGTGATATTTATCTACCGCACGACCTTTCCACGGCCGCTTTAGCCTGCTCCGATTCCGCGCCTTCCGGCGCTCCAATCAGAGCAGGTAGTGCCCATGTCCGAAATGCCCACACCCAGTGCCGTTGATGTCGTAACCCAACTGGTCACTGGACCGTCGTTGCGCGAGGTCGCCTCGAAGACCCTGCGCCCGGCACTCGAGACGCTGTATCCGCAACTTGATCTTGATCCGCAACTGACCCTGGTGGTGACACCTGCCTGGGTTGTCGTCGGCGACCGGGTCATCCCCGGAGACAATCAAATCGAGTCCCTGACCGGCGTTCTGGTACGGCTCGCCCTGTCTGGCTCCAGCGTGACCTACATCGATGGCGAACATTTCCTGGCCCGGGAGGCCGAGCTGCTCTCGCCCATTCATCTGCCGGTGAAAATCGCCGCCATCGGTTGCCTGCTCAACGAACTGGCGCCGTTACTGTTCATTGCCTATCAAGAGCAGCAGGTTGACTACTGGGACGATTTCACCTACCCGGGTCAACCGCGCTGGCAGCAAATGTCAGATGCCTTGCGCAATGTGTGGAATGTCGATGCAAGCCTTGGCTGGGATGCCGACCAGTGCGCCATGGCCCAGGCTGTTTTCAACCACCCGGACAAGCTTCAGCGAGTCGCGGACCCATACCAGACGCGAGCCTGCCTGATCGACATCGACCAGGACGAGGGTACTGACCGCCGTCACAGGATGATGCTCGATACGGCGGTCATTATCGGGACGGTTGAAAAACGTACATTGATCGTGACCCACTCGGTGGTCAACGGCTTCCAGCGCTTCGATTCGGTGGAGGACATCGCCAAGGCGTTGCCGCGCCGCTTCCGGCAAGGAACCCCCGGCGCCAGCTTCAAATGGCGCCTGGTCGAGCCCCAAGGCCATTTTTTCGACCATCAGGCCTGCACCTTGATTGCCCTTGAGGCCGACGCCCTCGGCGCAATCAATTTTTTCGAGGGTTCGACCCTCTCCAACCTGTTCCCTCATTCCGGCGCAACCGGCAATCCTGATCGCCCGACACCACGCCTGGAGCCGCACATCGAGCGCCTGCGCCCGTTGCTGCCCGACTGGCTGAGCAACGCTCCGGCGGCCGACCAGACCCGTTACAGCCGCCATCTGCTGGATCTGACAACCGTCCAGCATGAACACAACGGCAAGACCTTTCAGAGCGAACTGGCCAGCCTGCAAACGTTTACCCGCGATGCCCTGACACAACAAATACGCAAGGACCATCCCACCGCCAGTGAGGTAAACCTTGATGACATCGAAATCAGTATTACCAGCCTGCAGGTCTGGGGCACGTTCGTCTGGCCAGGCAATACCCAGACCCAATCCCTGTCGCTGATGGATCTGGCCCTGCAAAACCTCGCGGGACAGCCGTTGGGCAACAAGACCGTCCGCTACAAAGACGCCAGCGCCGTCCCGGACTGGATGACCGTGGCCTATGTCGAATCGCTGGTGAATACGGTCAACATTGGTGAAACCTACCCGGCATACTTGAAAAAGCACTTGGTCGACGACATCCGGCAGGCCACTTCGCTGCAAGCGCTGTACACCAGCCAGTTGGCTATCGAACTGCCGCTGCTGGCGTTGCAACACAAGATTCGGGCCCGCGCCGGCATCGATGAGCTGGGTTACCGGTATGTCGTCGCAGCATTGGCCAATACCCACGGCGCGCGCCACGTCGATGGCCATGAGATCGTCATCCGTGAACTGGCATTCGTCGCCCATCGCAGCACATCGCGGGCCGATAAGGTCGCCAACATGTATGTCATCGGCCCGCGGGAAACGGACAAAGGTCCCTGCGTGCTCTATCAGCCGTTGTTCGAGCAGACGCTGCTGCAGTACCCCAGCCACGCCAACCTGCTGTATGCCATTGAGCATTCACGGCAACTGCGCGAATCGGTACTCGCCTGGCTGCCGGATGACGCGCGATTCAACTACAGCCAGTTCGTGTTCACGGCCAGCCTGCCTTCGGTCTGGACAATCCCGCAATTGCTCGTCAACCCAAGTACGGCCCTCGACATGTCGGGGCCGGTAGCACTGGGCACCCCAGCGATCGAAAGCGATGTGCTGACGACACTGCACAAGGCCAACGTCCAGGCCATCATCGCCCAGGCTGACCGCCAGTCAGTGTCCAACGCCGAAGCGCGCTGGGCCTCGCTCAAACGTGGCGGCTGGGCAATGTTCAACGCAGCCTTGCCGTTTCTCGGGCGCAGTGTCGGCACGGCCGCCTGGATCTGGCAGATCCTGGATGACCTTCAGGAAGTCAGCGACGAGGCCAATCAGCAACCCGGCAAGGTCGCCTGGAGCGCCATCGCCGACATTCTGCTGGCGTTGGGCATGGTGCTGGCCCACCGCGCAGCCGTGGGCAACAGGCCGTTACCCGAGTCGAAACCGGCAACGATAACGGAAGAGATGACGCCACTCCCGACAGCACCGCTAAAACTCATCGAGCCGCTACGCTTGCCCGATATCACCGGCACGGAGCTGTCGGCCAATCATGAAGCATCGCTCAACGGTGTCGCGGCATTGAAACGTTCGCCCGTGGCGCTCAACGATTTACTCGACCGCTTCAAGATTGACAAACCCAAGGCGCTCGGCACAGCCGCCAGCACAGGCGCGCATCGTTTTCTCCATGCGCATCAAGAGCGCTGGTACGCGCCGGTTGGCGAGCGTTGGTTCGAGGTGATGCTCAATGAGCACGGGGATGTGCAGATCATCGACTCACGCCAGCCTCCCCCTCGTGTCGGACCATTGCTCAGCCGGGCCGGCGGTGCGCAGTGGGTGATCGATCTGCGCTTGCGTCTGCGCGGTGGCGGGCTGTCCGCACGCCGGCGCAAGGCAAGAGAAAAACGCAACACGCATATCGAGGCACTGAAAACCGACATCACAGCATTCGACCAAACGATGCAAACCAAGGAAACACGTCTGCAGGAAGACCGTCAGGCCTTGCAAACAGCCCTCCCGGCAACACGTGCGCAGGCACGCGAACGCTACCTGGCTACCCTCGTCTCGCAAAGTCAGGCGTACGAGGCGATCATCGAAAAGATCAAGGCATTGCAGCTGGAAGAATCCATTCCCAATTATCGTACGGTCATGATCGAGCGGCTGGAGATGCAGCTGTTCCTGGGGCAAGAGTGGCTGAGTCAAAATATCCCGGAGTATCAGCAACAGCTGCAATCGGTGATGGCAATGATGGCCAGTGGAACCCGCGCCGACGACCAGGCGTACATTCAGGCCCAGGAAGTCACGACCGACCAGACCCAAAAGATCATTGAAAAAATCGAATTCGCCCAGACACGCTTCGAAGAACTGGAACGACTGGGGAAGGAAGCCGTCGAGGTCCGTCTTACCTACAGCGAGGCACTGCCGGGCTACGAGTTGCACGATCTCAAGCTGCTGCAAATCAGCCTTGCGGAAAATATTTGCCTCAAGACCGGCACTACCGCAGCCCATGCCGATGCGAGAAAGGTCCTCGCCGAGCTCATCGAAGATGCTGCGCTGAACATTCAGAGTTCGCTGAGCCTCATCGAGGACGAAAGCCTGAGCGATCTGCGTGAACGGATTGATGCGCTGAGCAACGTTTGCGAACAATTCAGCGCGGTCGATCAACGCTTCGCCGACTTCGCCGAAGAATATCCAGAGCAGATCAACACCGAGCGGTTGGCACACGTGCGCAAACGGGTGGTCGAGTTCAAGGCACGCAGCGACGTACGGCTCGCCGACCTGCTGCGCAACAAGCACGTACTGGAGCCGTTACCGGGTCCCTCCAGGCCAGCACCAGCGGCAGGGAACCGAAAGATCATCAAAACCCGCTTCAAGGGGACATTGGTTGGCGAACGGAAAAAAAGCCTCAACGGCGAGGACACCGATCTGGTCGAGGTGCGCACCCAACTGACCGGCGTCATCGCCACCTTTCATGAAAAATCACCAGGGGAATGGGTCGAACATGTCACCTCGACTCCGACGCCTGCCAAGACCGTACCCAGTGTCGAAGAAAGCGTCGCGTCAGCGACGGCACTGGTGGACGGCTTAGCGCAGTTTTATCGACAGAACGAGGCTCACATCAAGCGAGGCGCGCGGATCCCGGTGGAGATCGAAGAAATCTACCATCAACACGCGGCGCGTTTACGCCGCGCTGGCGATGCCATCGATGCGGCACTGACCGCAGCGAACCAAAGTGCAGACTCGACAGGATCAGCCGAGAGGCTTGGGCATTCGCTCAGTGAAGCGGCAACCGCGCTGTATGAAAAAGGTACTGCGGCGCGCATCCAGCTGATCAAGCAACAGCCGCCGACGGCCGCTCGGGTGCAGTGGTTGAAAAGTCGCAACGACGTGCGCATCGCCAAGACCGTTACCCGACGCCGGCTCAAGGGTTCGCGACGGGACTATATGGACGAATACGAAGTCCGCGATAAAGACGGCGGGGTGCTGTGGTACGCCCATTTCCATTATGCCAACGCCGAAGACGCGGTCAGTGCGTTCACCGCTGGGCACATGAAAACCGCCGCCCAACGGCGTTTGGGCCGAGCGTTCTATCAACAAGGCAAAAGCAACGAAGAGCTCATCGAAATTTACCGCAGCAAAATTGACAGCACCCTGGCGCAAGCGTTGTTCTTCAGCCCTGCCACGCCTGGCGCAGGCGCGCCAGTGCAGCGCTGATGGCCGCTTCGGGCACGGCAGCGAACCCCAACACCAGTCCGGCGCGCTGCGACAGGGGCGTCGCCGAGTCGGCTAGCCAATAACTGCTCAAACCGTTGATTTCCACGTCCGCGCGAGCGGCCAGTTCGATCAACTGCTGCTCGCGCTCGATGCTGTCCACCGCCACGGTCAGGTGCAGTCCGGCCGAGACCGCGGGAAGACTGCCCACACCGGCAACCGCCGCCGGCCAACCGGCAAGCAGCGCATTGCGCCGACTCAGCGCCGCGCGGCGCATGCGCCGGATATGCCGTTGGAAATGCCCGGCGGCCATGAACTCGGCCATGACTGCTTGCGTACTGACTTCCGAATGCCGGACGTCGACCGCGCGGCGTTGCGCAAACGCATGCACCAGCCCCGGTGGCAAGACCAGATAGCCGAGGCGCAGCGCCGGGAACGCCACCTTGCCGAAGGTGCCGACATAGAGCACGCGTCCCTGCCGGTCGAGCGCGGCCAAGGGCGCCAGCGGCGCGCCGGTGTAGCGGTATTCGCCGTCATAGTCGTCTTCGACGATCCAGCCATCGGTGCGCTCGGCCCAGGCGAGCAGCTCCAGGCGTCGGGCCAGGCTCATGACCACGCCGGTCGGGTATTGATGGGAGGGCGTCACGTAGGCCACGCGACAGTCGCTGAGGCGAGCCATTTCGTTGCAATCGATGCCTTCGCTGTCGACACGGATCCCATGCAAGCGTGCACCCGCCACGGCAAAGGCATGACCTGCCGCACGGTAGCCAGGATTTTCGATTGCCACGCCGCTTCCCGGCTCGACCAGCAACTGTGCACAAAGGCTGATGCCCTGCTGCGCACCACTGGTGATCACTATTTGCTCAGCGGCACATTGCATGCCACGCGAGCTGCGCAAATAGGCCGCGATCATCGTGCGCAGTCGCGCATCACCCGCCGGATCGCCGTAACAGAGTTGCTGCAGATCCGGTTTGCGCCAGAAAGCCGCATTCAGCTTGGCCCAGACCTCGAACGGAAACAGATCAAACGCCGGAACGCCAACCCGAAAAGCCCGCGGCGGACCGCTCGGCGGGCGAGGCAAATGGTGTTTTTCGATGCGGGAAAAACCGCCACTGTGGATAACTTTACTGGATGGATTCACAGGCAAATCCAGCGATTCTGTGGATAAGGTTGTGGGTAAGCCTGTTGACAAACCTGTGGATGGTTTTGTGGATAATTTTTTCGTCGGGACCAACGCCGGGGTCAATCGAGCAACGTAGGTCCCATCGCCGACACGCCCCTGGATAAACCCCTCGGCATATAACTGATCGTAGGCGCGTACGACACTGTTGCGCGAGATACCCAGGGCCCCCGCCAGATCACGACTGGCCGGTAACCGCGTGCCACTGGCCAGACGTCCATCAAGCACGCGCAGGCGCAACGCCTGATAGAGCTGGCGGCTCAAACCTTGTCGGCGATCGAGCGCTATGCCGGCCGGATTGAAGGGCATCGGCAACGGTGGCGAATCAGGCATGGCAATGGACCTATGAAATTGGCCATCAATGGCTCTTACAACAGACCAATAGCCTGCCTAGGATGCAGGCATTCGCCAAGGAAAATCTGCTCATGTACACGCCACGCGCCTTTGCCATCGAAGAGTTGTCCCAACTGCACGAACTGATCCTCGCCACGCGCCTGGCCATTCTGGTCAGCCACGGCGAAAACGGTCTGCAAGCCAGCCATGTGCCGGTGCTGCTGCATTGCGAGCAAGGCGAGTACGGCACGCTGTACGGGCATCTGGCCAAGGCCAATCCGCAGTGGAAAGACCTGCGTGACGGCGCCGAGGCGATGCTGATTTTCGCTGGCCCCGACGCCTACGTCAGTCCCGGCTTCTACCCGAGCAAGGCCGAGCACGGCAAAGTCGTGCCGACCTGGAATTATGTCGCGGTGCATGCCTATGGCCACGCCGAAACCTTCAGCGACGGCGGGCGCCTGCTCGACATCGTCAGCACCTTGACCAACCGCCATGAAGCGGGCCGCGCACAGCCCTGGTCAGTCGACGACGCGCCGGCCGATTACATTGACGGGATGCTCAAAGCCATCGTCGGTTTCGCCATCCCCATCGACCGTCTCGAGGGCAAGCGCAAGCTCAGCCAGAACCGCAGCGCCGCCGACATTGCCGGCGTGCGTGATGGCCTCGCCGCCAGCCCGGACGCCCACGATCAAACCCTCGCCCGCTTGATGCGCTAAGGAAAAATCACCATGACCCGGATCGACATTCGCACGGTCAGTGCCGCTGATCACGCCGCGTGGCTGCCGCTGTGGCAGGCCTACCTGCGCTTCTACAACACCGACCTGCCGGAGGCCGTCAGCGAGAGTACCTGGCAGCGCTTTCTCGACCCGACCGAACCAACGCATGCGGCGCTGGCCTGGGCCGATGGCAAGGCGCTGGGCATGGTGCATTACATTTATCACCGCTCGAACTGGAGCATCGAAAACTCCTGCTATCTGCAGGATTTGCTGGTGGTCCCCGAGTCGCGTGGCACCGGAGTCGGTCGTCTGCTGATCGAACATGTCTATGCGACCGCCAAGGCTGATGGTTGCTGCAAAGTCCATTGGCTGACGCGCGAAACCAACGCCACGGCGATCCAGCTCTACGAGCGCATCGCTGAACGCCCGGGCTTCATTCAGTTTCGCAAAGCCCTTTAAGGAGATGCGCATGACCGCTTCACTCGCTGACTGGAAAGGCGTACCCGCCCCTTCCGCCACCCTGCTCGAGGGCCGCTTCATTCGTCTGGAAAAACTCGATCCGGCGCGTCATGCCGACGAACTGTACGCCGCCCTCGAAGGCCCCGGCGCTGATCCGAAACTCTGGGACTATCTGCCTTACGGCCCGTTCGCCCAGCGCAGTACGTTCAACGCCTGGCTGAACAACCACGCGGCCAACAGCGACCCGTATTTTTTCAGCGTCATCGACAACGCTACGGGTCAGGTGCAGGGCATTCTCAGCCTGATGTCGATTGTCCCGGCGCAGGGCCGTATCGAAATCGGCCACGTCACCTTCGGCGCACCGATGCAGCGTTCACCCAAAAGTACCGAGGCGGTGTATTTGTTGGCCAGGTACGCGTTCGAACTCGGCTACCGTCGGCTGGAATGGAAGTGCAACAACGGCAACGCCCGCTCCCGATACGCCGCCGAGCGTCTGGGCTTCAGCTTCGAAGGCGTGTTCCGTCAGCACATGGTGGTCAAGGGACAGAACCGCGATACGGCGTGGTTCTCGATGCTGGATTCGGAGTGGCCGGCGATCGGCGCAGGGTTTGAGCGTTGGCTGTCAGAGGCGAATCAGACCACGTCGGGGCAACTGAAAACCCTGGCCGAATGCCGTAGCTGAATCTGACAATACCCCACTGTGGGAGCGGGCTTGCTCGCGAAAGCGATGTGTCAGTCACTGCAAACACTGACTGAGCAGCCGCCTTCGCGAGCAAGCCCGCTCCCACATTTCGGATTTGTATTTGCTCAGCTACCGAGTTTTTGCGCCAGCACCGCAATATGTTCCGGCCCGATCCCGCAGCAGCCGCCCAGATGGCTGGCGCCGCGCTGTTGCCAGTCCAGCGCCCAGTGCAGATAACCTGGCGGATCGAGATCATCGCGCAACGGATCGAGTCCGTCGTTGGCCGTGGCTTCCTTGGGCTGTGGTGGAAAGGCGTTGGCGTAAGCGCCAATATTGATAGCCACCCCAAGACGCTGGAAAGTGTCGCGCGCCGCATCAATCGCCGCACCAATCACCTCCGGCTGGCTGCAATTGAACAGCAGCGTCTGCACACCCAGTTCCGCCGCCGCAGCAGCCGCTTCGGCCACAGGCTCACCGGAGCGCAAGCGCGGTACTTCATCGGTGTCTTCATCTTTGAGAGTGAACGACAGCCAGAATGGCTTGCCATCCTTCGGCAGACCGGCGTGGATGGCGCGCGCCTCGACGATCGAACTCTGGGTCTCCGCCAGCCATAGATCGACGTGGGGAGCCAGCCCCTGGACCAGCGGCGTCAGCAGCTCGGTCACGCGATCCGCTTCGAACAGGTCCGGACGGTACGAGCCAAACAGCGGCGGCAACGAGCCGGCCACTCGCACGGCTTTGCCCGACGCCTGCACCGCACGCTGCGCCAGCTCCCCGGCCAGCGCCGCCAGCGCCTGGCCTTCAGCGGCAAATCGTGCCTCGCCAATGTGAAACGGCACCACCGCATAGCTGTTGCTGGTGATCACGTTGGCACCACTGGCGATGTAGGCGGCATGCACGGCCTCGACCGCTTGCGGCGCCTCGCTCAGTGCCAATGCCGACCACTCGGGCTGGCGGAACGGCGCACCCGCGCGTTGCAACTCTCGGCCCATGCCGCCATCAAGAATGACCGTACCTGCTGCGCCCATATGCTTTTCACTCATATGCTTATGAAAATAACTCACTATCAGAGTCGTTCTTATAACTATTTAATACGCACCACTCGGTTAATAACAACCTCTTTTTTCAACAGGGATCGACTGTGAAATTCCAACCGCTATTGGCCCTGGGCCTGACGATACTGGCCGCCTCTACCCAAGCTTTCGGCGGCGCGACGCTGGATCGCATCGAGGCGAAAAAAGAGCTGGTCGGCGTGCTGATGGAAAGCTATCCGCCCTTCTCGTTTCTCAATGAGCAGAATCAACTCGACGGCTTCGACGTCGACGTGGCCAAAGCCGTGGCTGACAAACTCGGGGTCAAGTTGCGCCTCGAAACCCCGTCCTGGGACGTGATTGCCGCCGGCCGCTGGAGCGGGCGCTACGACATCTGCATTTGCTCGATGACCCCGAGTAAGGCCCGCGCCGAAGTGTTCGACTTCCCCGTCGAGTACTACGCCTCGCCAGCGGTAATCGTGGTCAACGCCAAGGATGAACGCATTCACAGCGCCAAAGACCTGAGCGGTATGAAAGTCGGCCTGACCAGCGCCTCCAGCTATGAAAGCTATCTGAACAAGAACCTGGTCATCGAAGGCGCCGAGGACACGCAACTGCAATATCCGTTCGAGGATGTGCAGATCGCGCCTTACGACACCGACAACGTCGCCTTCCAGGACCTCGGCCTAGGCGCCGGAGTGCGGCTGGATGCGATCCTCACCAACCTGGTCACCGCGCAGCCACGCCTGAATCAGGATCAGCGTTTCAAACTGGCCGGTGAACCGCTGTACTCGGAGCCAAACTCGGTGGCCATCGAAAAAGGTGATCCACAGTGGGACGGCAAAGTGCGCGAGGTGTTTGCCCAGCTCAAACAGGACGGCACGCTGAGCAAGCTTTCGCAGAAATGGATCGGCGCCGATATCAGCCGATGACTTCTTTTCCGCCCCCGCCACAGCCACCGCAACCGGTGGCTGAATCACGCCTGCAACGGCTGTTCGGCTTTCGCACCCGGCTGTACCTGACCTGGTTCGCGCTGTTCTGCCTGTTTGCCGGATTTTTTCTGAGCTTCGATCTGAAGTTCGCGATCATCCTCGACAAGCTGCCCAATCTCGTCGGTCTTAAACTGGCGCCTAATGGCTTTCTGCAAGGTGCAGCGCTGACGCTGTTCCTGTGTGCCTGCTCGATTGTCGCCTCGTCACTGCTGGGCTTTGTTACCGCTCTGGCACGTTTGTCGAACAGCGCCGTGGCGTTCGGCATCGCCAGTTTCTACACCTCGTTCTTTCGCGGCACGCCGTTGCTGATCCAGATCCTGCTGATCTACCTCGGCCTGCCGCAACTGGGCATCGTGCCCGGCGCGATTGTCGCCGGCATCATTGCCTTGTCGCTGAATTACGGCGCCTACCTGAGCGAAATCTTCCGCGCCGGCATCGTCGGGGTCGATCACGGCCAACGCGAAGCGTCGCTGGCGCTGGGCCTGCGCGAAAGTGTGATCTTCTGGCGCATCACCCTGCCCCAAGCGATGCGCACCATCATTCCGCCGACCACCAACCAGTTCATCTCGATGCTCAAGGACTCCTCGCTGATCTCGGTGATGGGCGTCTGGGAAGTGATGTTTCTCGCACAATCGTATGGCCGTTCGAGCTATCGCTACATCGAGATGCTGACCGCGGCAGCGATCATCTACTGGCTGATGTCGATCGGGCTGGAACTCATCCAGGCGCGGATGGAGCGGCACTACGGCAAGGCGTATGTGCGGCGCAGCTGAGGGGGGCGACGCGGTTCAAAGGTTGTCCCGGCGAATCCGCACAACGCCCATTTTCATGCCGAATGGGCGGAACACGGCGTTCAATGATTTCAGGGTCTGATTGCCTTCGCCGTGTTCGATATGTACCAGGGTGCGGACAGAGATCTTGCACATCCTCGCGAACTGGGTCTGATGCAAACCAGTGACTTCCACGCGCAAGCGGCGCACGGCGTCACCGATTTCCAGAGTGCCTTCGGCCAGTGCTTGCTGAATGCTCTCGATTAGTTCTATGCGCTCGGGAACGGTCAGATCCTTTGCTGATTTCAGTCTCTTCATGACTTCGACAGGATTTTGGGGAAACACGCAATGTAGTGCAGCTCGATCGCCGTTTTGGTGATTAAACTGCAACAAAATGCAGAGCGGAGCCGCTGAAGCTTCAATCGATGCAAAACAATGCAGATCGATTACCGATAAATGCCGCTCTGGAGCCCCTATCGGCTGTAGGAAAAAGAACAGGCGCCGCCGCGCAAAAGCTTTGTTTGCGAAATCCGGTGAGGATTTACTACAGAACGATCCGACGTCGGCTGCATGGCTACGGGAAGCGGCCGACAGCGCTTTTTGTGGTGCATCAATAGAGTTGGGGCCTCCATACAAGGAGGTTGAACTCGATGACCGCTCAATACGTATTCGCACCAAAACACTTGGCTCTGGCTATTTCGCTGGCAATGGGTTGCGTAGCACTGGCCAACGCCGAGCAATCCGCTGAAGGCACCGAGCCGCCCCCAAGCGTGGACGCGACCGAGGTGCCGGAAACAAGCCCTAAAGAAAAAGCCGTGCAACGACTTCAGGGCTTTCTCAGCGACGCGAGCACGGTCCCCATCACCTTCACAGCACCGGAAACCGCTTTCAACGGTACCGACGTCAACGACCTGATCATTCTCAAGGACGGCGCCAGCTTCACTGGCCGGCTGGATGGGGGTAAGGGCGATAACGTGCTGCTCCTGGATGCTGCGAACGGCGGCACGTTGAGCGACACGCGCAACTTCAATGGACTATTCATCGCCCAGGGCGACTGGACGCTGAGCCCAAAAGGTAGTTTTCAGGAAGGCGTGCTGGTAAACAGCGGCGGAGCCCTGACCAACCTTGGAAGCATCAAGGGTGATGTTTATATCCAGAAGGGCGGCGGCTTCGCAGGTAAAGGCACAGTGGGGAATCTTGAGGTCGACGGGTTGCTCACCGTCAATGAAGCCCTCGGCAGTCCGCGAGTGAAAGGCAATCTGCATTTGTCCCCCACTGCCGAACTGGCTTACGAGGTTACTCCCGGCGGCGCTCAGACAATCAAGGTCGATGGCACCGCCCAGCTGGAAGGCGCCACCCTGAAGATCGTTGCAGCTCCCGGCGAATATCCACAAAGCAGCCAATACAAAATCATTGAAGCGCGCGAGGTGAAAGGCCAGTTCGGCAGGATCGAGAACGATCTGGCGTTCATGACCGCCACAGCGCAATACAACAAGAAATCCGTCGGACTGACTTACGCTCGCAACGAGGTAGAGCTGCCGAGCGTTGCCACCACAGACAACGGCCGGGCAATTGCCGAAAGCATTATCGAAGCGCCGACAGCCCCTCTATCGCCGTCGCCATCAGCATCAGCATCAGCATCAGCATCAGCATCAGCATCAGCATTGGCATCGGCATCGGCACTGCCATCGGCAATACCGGCATCAGCGGTTGCATCGGCCCCCGCTGCAGGTCCCGTGGCCTCTTCATCAACCGCACCTCTGCCCTCGCCAATGCTTGACGAGACCGTCACCGCACAAATTGACGAGGCGCCCGAACAGCCAATCGTCGAGCTTGCGAAACCCGCTAACGCAGCCGTCGCTGCATTGCTAACCAGCGATAAAACCACTGCTCCCATTGCGCTGGAACAACTCGCCGCCGGCAGCAACGCCAACCTCGCCAAAGCCACGCTGAACAGCATCATGCCGGTCAGTGCGAGCATGCTCTCGGCGATGGGGCAACTGGACAACCGTTCCGGCGCAACTTACGGCTCGCGCAGCTCACCTCGCCAAGCGGCGGGCGGCGAAGATTCCGGTCGGGTCTGGATTCAGGCGCTGGGCCATGGCGGCAAAGTTGATCGCAACGTCGACACCACCCTCAAGCACGCCACCCAAGGCTTGGTCATGGGCGCCGACTGGCGGCTCGACGAGCAATGGCATGTCGGCCTGCTCGGCGGCAAATCACAGACGCAGCTCGATGCCCGTCAATACGATGGTGATCTCGACAGCTGGCATCTCGGCGCCTACGCCGTGCGCCAGGACGGCCCGTTGTCTCTGCGCCTCGGCGCCATCTACGCACGCCATGACGGCAGCAGCACACGGCGGGTCGCCTTCAAGGGTTTCAGTGATCGCCTCAAAGGCAACTACGACGCCAATACTCAACAGGCGTTTGCCGAGGCCGGGTTCAATCTGGGCCGCGACCATCTGACCCTCGAGCCTTTCGCCAGCCTGGGTTATCAGCGCTATCAGCGCGACACCTACAGCGAAAAGGGCGGCGATGCGGCGCTGAAAGTCTATGGCCAGACCCGTGACAATTTCAGCAGCACCTTCGGCCTGCGGGTTGCGAAGATCAATTCGCTGGATAACGGCATGCACTTGACCCCACGGCTGAGCGCGGGCTGGAAACACACCTTCGGCGAGATCGAAAGCGATACCCGTCAGCAACTGCTCAACGGCGGCAAGCGTTTCGAGGTGGCCGGTGCCGCGCTGGATCGAAACAGTCTGTCCATGGAGGCGGGGCTGGATCTCGGACTGTCGGCGGCGCACACCCTTGGTGTAGCGTTAACCGGCGAAATGGGCAATGACAGCCGAACGTATGGCGTGGCAGGTCAGTGGCGCATGGCGTTCTGACAGGCTGAACATTCTCCCTGTGGGAGCGAGCCTGCTCGCGAAAGCGGTAAGTCATTCAGCAATGATGTTGGCTGATCCGACGCATTCGCGAGCAGGCTCGCTCCCACATTGGATCTCCTGCAATGGCCTGCAAAGTCGAAAAATCGCAGGCAAAAAAAAGGGGAGCACATGCTCCCCCGAGGTTTAAAGCGTTGGATCGCGGCGGTTATCTCAGCCTTCGATCTCGATAAGGATTTCGCCCGGATTGACCCGGTCACCCTTGGCCACATGGATCGCGGCGACCTTGCCGGCAATGGCGGCCTGGACTTCGGTTTCCATCTTCATGGCTTCAGTGATCAATACAGCCTGGCCAGCCTTGACGGTGTCACCCTCCTTGACCAGCACATCGACGATGTTGCCCGGCATGGTGGTGCTGACGTGGCCCGGTGCCGAAGCCTGTTTGCGTTTGCTGCTGCCCCCGCCGACAAATTCGTTGAGTGGCTCGAACACCACTTCTTCCGGCATGCCGTCGATGGACAGATAGAAGTGACGCTTGCCTTCGGCCTTGACGCCGACACCGGTGATGTCGACGCGGTAGGTTTCGCCGTGGACGTCGATGACGAACTCGGTCGGCACGCCTTCACCGCCCACCGAGGCAACCGCGCCCGCTTCCGGAATCGGCAGCAGCACTTCCGGGGTAAGGGTGCCGGCAGCGCGCTCTTCGAGGAACTTGCGGCCGATGTCCGGGAACATGGCGAAGGTCAGCACATCTTCTTCGGACTTGGCCAGTGCACCGATGTCGGCACGCAGCTTGGTCATTTCCGGTTTGAGCAGGTCCGCCGGACGCACGTCGATGACGTCTTCGCTGCCGATCGCCTGACGGCGCAGCTTCTCGTTGACCACACCCGGCGCCTTGCCGTAGCCGCCCTGCAAATAGAGCTTCACTTCGTTGGTGATGGTCTTGTACCGCTCACCGGCCAGCACGTTGAAGAACGCCTGGGTGCCGACAATCTGCGAAGTCGGGGTCACCAGCGGCGGGAAGCCGAGGTCTTCACGCACGCGCGGGATCTCCGCGAGCACTTCAGCCATACGGTTCAGGGCGCCCTGTTCTTTCAACTGGTTGGCGAGGTTGGAGATCATCCCGCCCGGCACCTGGTTGACTTGCACGCGGGTATCGACGGCAGTGAACTCGCTTTCGAACTGATGGTACTTCTTGCGCACCGCATAGAAGTACAGACCGATTTCCTGCAGCAGTTCCAGATTGAGACCGGTGTCGTACTCGGTGCCCTTGAGCGCGGCGACCATCGATTCGGTGCCCGGATGGCTGGTGCCGGAAGCGAAGCTGGAGATTGCGGTGTCGATGTGATCGGCACCGTTTTCGATCGCTTTAAGCTGACACATGGCCGCCAGGCCAGCGGTGTCGTGGGAGTGGATGAACACTGGCAGCGACTGTTCGGCTTTCAACGCGCGCACCAGTTCACCGGTGGCGTATGGCGTCAGCAAGCCGGCCATGTCCTTGATCGCCACCGAATCGCAACCCATGGATTCCATTTGCCTGGCCTGCGCCACGAAGGCATCGATGGTGTGCACCGGGCTGGTGGTGTAAGCGATGGTGCCTTGCGCATGTTTGCCGGCCGCCTTCACCGCTTCGATCGCTACACGCAGGTTACGCACATCGTTCATGGCATCGAAGATGCGGAATACATCGATGCCATTCACCGCGGCTTTGGCGACGAAGGCCTTGACCACGTCGTCGCTGTAATGGCGATAACCGAGCAGGTTCTGCCCGCGCAGCAGCATCTGCAGGCGTGTGTTGGGCAGCGCCGCACGCAGTTGGCGAAGACGCTCCCACGGGTCTTCCTTGAGGAAGCGCACGCAAGCGTCGAACGTCGCGCCGCCCCAGCATTCCAGCGACCAGTAGCCGACCTTGTCGAGCTTGTCGCAGATCGGCAGCATGTCTTCGGTGCGCATGCGGGTGGCGAGCAGCGATTGGTGGGCGTCGCGCAGGATGGTGTCTGTTACGAAGATCTTCTTGCTCATTCGGGTATTCCTCACAGGCCTGCGTGGGCGGCGATGGCGGCGGCGATGGCCAGGGCCAGCTCTTCGGGTTTGCGCTTGATCGAGTAGTTGGTCAGTTCCGGGTGGCTTTCAACAAAGCTGGTGTTGAACTGGCCGCTGCGGAATTCCGGGTTGCGCAGGATTTCCTGGTAGTACGCGGCGGTGGTTTTCACACCTTGCAGACGCATGTCGTCGAGGGCGCGCAGGCCACGGTCCATCGCCTCTTCCCAGGTCAGTGCCCAGACCACCAGCTTCAGGCACATCGAGTCGTAGAACGGCGGAATGGTGTAGCCGGTGTAGATCGCCGTGTCGGTGCGCACGCCCGGACCGCCGGGAGCGTAGTAGCGGGTGATCTTGCCGAAGCTTGGCAGGAAATTGTTCTTCGGATCCTCGGCATTGATGCGGAATTGCAACGCGAAACCACGGTGCTGGATGTCTTCCTGCTTGACCGACAGCGGCAAGCCGGAGGCGATGCGGATCTGCTCGCGGACGATGTCGATGCCGGTGATTTCTTCGGTGATGGTGTGTTCCACCTGCACCCGGGTGTTCATCTCCATGAAGTACACCTCGCCCTCGGCGAGCAGGAACTCCACGGTACCGGCATTTTCGTAACCCACCGCCTTGGCCGCCCGCACCGACAGGTCACCGATGTAGGCGCGCTGTTCCGGAGTCAGTTGCGGACTCGGTGCGATTTCAATGAGCTTCTGGTTGCGCCGCTGGATCGAGCAGTCACGCTCGAACAGGTGCACGACGTTGCCGAAGCCGTCGCCGAGAATCTGCGCTTCGATGTGCTTGGGATTGACGATGCATTTTTCCAGAAACACTTCCGCTGAACCGAACGCCTTGGTGGCCTCGGAAATCACCCGGGGAAAGTTCTGTTCGAGTTCTTCGCGACTGTTGCAGCGGCGGATACCACGGCCGCCGCCACCGGAAGTGGCCTTGAGCATCACCGGGTAACCGATGCGGTCGCCTTCGATCAGCGCCTCCTCGATACCGGCAACATTGCCTTCGGTACCAGGCGTCACCGGTACGCCGGCCTTGATCATGCTGCGGCGCGCTTCGGTTTTGTCGCCCATGCGCCGGATGACTTCCGCCGACGGGCCGATGAATTTGATACCACGCTCGGCGCAGATTTCCGCGAGTTCGGCGTTCTCCGACAGGAAACCGTAGCCGGGGTGCAGCGCATCGCAGCCGGTTTCCACCGCCAGGTTCACCAGCTTGCGCGGGTTCAGGTAGCCGGCCAGCGGCTCGGCACCGACACTGTGGGCCTCGTCCGCACGCTTTACATGCAAGGCATGGCGATCGGCGTCGGAGAAAATCGCTACCGAGCGAATGCCCATTTCGGCGCAGGCTCGTACGATTCGTACGGCAATCTCACCACGGTTGGCGATCAGGATCTTTTTTATCACTTGGAGGTTCCCTTGAGCCGGTGGCACCACGACCTGCTAGACCCAGGTCGACGCGTGACCAAATGTTTCAATTCAGTCGCAGGCCCACACTAGCGCTCACAAGGGATTAACAAAAATGAATAAAAATTGGGTCAGGCATAAGTAAACACTTATAGTTGAAGCATCCGCTTGTGCCAAGAGCCAGAATAATATGCGTAAGTCATTGATGCGTATGACGTTGCGTCAGTTGCAGATCTTCAATGAAGTGTGCGATTTACGCTCTTACAGCCGCGCCGCCGAAGAAATGTCGTTGACCCAACCGGCCGTCAGCCTACAGATTCGTCAGCTCGAAGAGCTGATCGGCCAGCCATTGTTCGATTATGTCGGCAAAAAACTCTACATGACCGAGGCCGCCGAAGCCCTCCAGCGCGCCAGCCGTGACATTTTCGGGCGGCTGGAAAACCTCGATATGCAGTTGTCGGATATGCAGGGCTCGCTGCAGGGTCAGCTGAAACTGGCGGTGGAATCCAGCGCCAAATACTTCGTGCCGCACCTGTTCGCCGCTTTCAAGCGCCAGCATCCGGAAGTGAACCTGCAACTGACAGTGGTCAACCGTGGCCAGGTGATCCGGCGTCTGTCGGACAACCGCGACGATCTGGTGATCATGTCGATGGTGCCGCAGGACATGGGCCTGGAATTTCTGCCGTTTCTCAACAACCCGATTGTCGCCGTGGCCCGTCCCGATCATCCGCTGGCACACATGGGCCCGCTGCGTTTACAGGACCTTGAGCCCTACACGCTGTTGATCCGCGAGTCTGGCTCAGGCACGCGACTGGCGTGCGAAGAGTATTTCAAGGAAAAGCGCGTGCATTTCACCCAGACCCAGGAAGTGGCCTCGGCCGAAGCTCAGCGCGAATGCGTACTGGCGGGTCTGGGCCTGGCGCTGTTGACGCGCCACGCCCTGAACCTGGAGCTGGCGACCGGCGGGCTGGTCGAGCTGCCGGTCGAAGAGTTGCCGCTGCTGCGCAGTTGGTGCCTGGTGCAGGCAAAAGCCAAACGGCTGTCACCGGTGGCACACGCCTTTCTGGCGTTTATCCGCAGCGAGCGCGCGCAGATCAGCGCGTTGGTTGAGCGTTTCGACGGGAAGCTGCGGGCGCTGCCTGCCAGTGAGTGATTTCGGGAAAATCGCCGATTTCGGCCTGAAGCTGGCGAAGTTCGAAGCGATCTTCAATCGCGCGGCGAAATTCCATGCGGCGCTGGTCTTCCTGCTGACGGCGGGTTTTCGCGGCGCTGTTGCGTTCTTCGTAGGGCTGAGCCATTTCGAGTCTCCCAAGGCGATGACGGGAGTTTCACGATAGGCAGACAGGATGACGGTTTGGCTGCGCCGGGGTTACAGACTGATGAAAGTTTCGCAAATGTGCGGTGTGGTTGAGGACGCCTTCGCGAGCAGGCTCGCTCCCACATTTGATCTCGACATGATATGGAAATTTGTGTTCACAGGGAGATCCCCTGTGGGAGCGAGCCTGCTCGCGATCAAGGTCGGAACGACCTTGTGATGACATCAGTCATCCAAGGCTTTCACGGCTTTGGGCGACAAGCGCAAACTGCGCAAACTGCGCTTCACACTCTTGAGGTGATTGACCAGACTCGGCCCGCGCGCCATTGCCACGCCCATCGCCAGCACGTCGATCACCACCAGGTGGGCAATCCGCGAAGTCAGTGGCGTATAGATCTCGGTGTCTTCGTGGACATCGATCGCCAGGTTCACGGTCGACAATTCCGCCAACGGCGTCTGGCTCGGGCAAAGGGTGATCAACGACGCTCCGCTTTCACGCACCAGATTGGCGGTAATCAGCAAATCCTTGGAGCGCCCCGACTGGGAAATACAAATCGCTACATCGGTCGGCTTCAAGGTCACGGCCGACATCGCCTGCATGTGCGGATCGGAATACGCCGCCGCTGTCAGCAGCAAGCGGAAGAACTTGTGCTGCGCATCCGCCGCCACCGCACCCGAGGCACCAAATCCATAGAATTCGACCCGCTGGGCCTGGGACATCAGCGTTACCGCACGCTGCAGCTCCACCGGATCGAGCTTCTCGCGAACCTCCATCAAGGTGTGCAGCGTGGTGTCGAAAATCTTCAGGCTGTAATCGGCGACAGAGTCGTCTTCGTGGATCGCGAACTGGCCGAAGCTGGCCCCGGCCGCGAGGCTTTGCGCCAGTTTCAGTTTCAGATCCTGAAAGCCCGAGCAACCGATGGCGCGACAGAAACGCACGATGGTCGGCTCACTGATACCCACGCTGTGGGCCAGATCGGCCATGGAACTGTGCATCACGGCCGCAGGGTCAAGCAGCACGTGGTCGGCGACCTTGAGCTCCGACTTGCGTAACAGGTGACGTGACTGGGCGATGTGTTGCAGCAGATTCAAGGGGCTGGACTCTTCTTATGGGCAGGGATGTAGCATGCTTGTAGTTATACTACATGAATTGGCATTTTGCCTGCTCAATGCGTAACTCGATGTCCCCGAATCAGGCATGATCAAGTGCATGTAGCCCTTAAAACGGATTGAGTTGTTCACGCAAAATCCCGGCCAGCCCAGCGGCCTCCACGGGACGGCTGATCAGATAGCCTTGCACTTCATCGCAGCCTTCGGCGCGCAGAAACGCCAGCTGATCTTCGCGTTCGACGCCTTCGGCCACCACTTTCAACGACAGCCCGTGGGCCATGGCAATGATCGCCCGGGTGATTGCCGCGTCCTCGCTGCCCTGGCCCAGACCGCGGATAAAAGCCTGATCGATCTTCACGTAATCCACCGGAATCCGCTTGAGGTAGCTCAAGGACGAATAACCGGTGCCGAAGTCGTCGATGGCCAGTTTCACCCCCAGCTCACGCAATTGCCGGAACGTCGCAATGATGTGCTCGACGCTGTCGAGCAAGTGACTTTCAGTCAGCTCCAGTTCGAGGTAGTGCGGCGCCAGACCGGTTTCCTCCAGGACCTGACGCACCAGGCTGACCAGCTTGCCCTGACGCAGTTGATGCACCGACAGGTTCACCGATACGCGGATCGGCGCCAGCCCCTCGCGCTGCCATTGGCACGCCTGCCAGCAAGCCTGACGCAGGACGAACTCGCCAATCGGCCCGATCAGCCCGGTTTCCTCGGCCAGCCCGATAAAGTCCGCCGGCGGGACCTGACCCAGCGTCGGATGGTCCCAACGCACCAGCGCTTCGGCGGCATTCATGCGCCCGGTGGCCAGGCACAACTTCGGCTGATAGAACACCTTGAGGTGTCGGTCTTCAATGGCTTTGCGCAACTGATTCTCCAGTTGCAGACGCTCCAGCGTGCTCGCTTGCAGACTGTCGGTGTAGAACTGGAAATTGTTACCGCCCAAATGCTTGGCATGTTGCATGGCCATGTTCGACTGACTGACCAGTGCGGCAATTTCCCGCGCGTTGTCCGGCAACAGGCTAATGCCCATCGAGGCGCTGACCACCAATTCATGCCCGTCGACGCTGAGTGGCAGACGCAACTTGGCCGATAACCGCGTCGCCACCCGAGCCAGACTGGAAAGATTGCCGTAAGCATCGAACAGCACCGCAAACTCGTCGCCGGACAAGCGAGCGATGGTGTCGGCCTCGGGCAACGCGTTAACCAGTCGACGGGCCATTTTTTGCAGCAACTGGTCAGCGATTTCGTGGCCCAGACTGTCATTGAGCAACTTGAAACGATCCAGGTTGATGTGCAGCAGCGCCAGACTGCGCCGCCCGCCCTGCCGAACCCGCTGATGGGCTTCGTGCAGGCGCTCGCGGAACAGCGAACGGTTGGCAAGGCCGGTGAGTTCGTCGTAGTGGGTCAGGTAGCGCATCCGCTCTTCGGACTCGCGCCGAGCCGAGAGATCAGCGAAAAAGCCGACGATATGGCTGACATTGCCTCGGCTGCCGCGCACGGCATTGAGTTGCAGCCATTGGGGATACAACTCACCGTTTTTGCGCGTTTCCACCAGTTCGCCCTGCCAAGTGCCATGCTGGTCCAGCGCGTGGCGGATCGCGACGTAGTGACGGCGGGCATCGCGACTGCACGGCAGCTCGACGACGTTGCGCCCGAGCATGTCGTCGATTTCATAGCCGGTGACGCGGCTGAAGGCCTGATTGATCGCAATCAGCGCGTAATCCGGGTCCAGAATCACGATGCCTTCGCTGGCTGCCTCGAATACCGTGGCTGCCAGCCGCTGCTGCTCTTCCAGGCTTTTGCTGGCGCTGATATCGCGACGGGTGCCGACCATGCGCATCACCCGACCGCTGTCGCTGCGCTCCACGGCACGACCGCGGTCTTCGATCCACACCCAGTGGCCGTCGCCATGGCGCAGGCGGTATTCGACTTGATAGTCCTCCGTGCGCCCCTTCAGATGTTCGACCAGCGCGAACTTGAGTGACGGCACGTCTTCGGGGTGCAGTCGCGGTTTGAGGTCGCGCAGCAGCGCCGTGACGTATTCCGGGGCAAGGCCGAACAGTTCCTGAATCTGCGTGTGATGAACTTCGTCGGTTTGCAGGTTCCAGTCCCACAGCCCGAGTTCGCTGGCCTTGAGTGCCAGTGCCAGCCGCGCTTCGCTTTTGCTCAAGGCCTGGTTGGCGGCATCGAGTTCACGGCTGCGCTGGGCCACGCGGTCTTCGAGATCGACCTGCGCTTTACGCAACTGCGCTTCTGCACAACGGCGCTGTTCGATCTCCTTGCCGAGTTCCTGGTTGAGCTGTTCGCTGCGCGTTTGCGCTTGCTGCAAATGCTCGATCAGGTGTTGATTCTGGAAACGCCGCAGCAATCCGCGATCGATCAGTCGATTGACCTGCCACGCCACCACACTCAGCGAGCCGAGCAGAATCAAGCCGAGCCAGCCCCAGCCACGCGCCTGATCGTCGCCGCCCCAGAACAGATAACCGATCGCCGGCAGCAGGCACGGCAAGGTAAACGACAGGAATGCCGGCAGACTCACCGCATAGGCGACGCTGGCCGACAGGGTCGCCGCGCCGATCAGGCCGAAAACCCAGGCTTGCTGGATAAAATTGTCCGCAGGCACCAAGGCGATGCCGGCACCGGCCAGGGTCAGGCCAGTCAAGGTCGAGCCGAGCAGGAACATGCGAAACCAGATTGGCTGGGCCTGGCGTTCGGGGATCGCCGAATCGAACGCGGCCACCTGTATCACCCGCAATGCGACGAGCGACAGCAACCACACCAGCCAGACACTGACCACGAAGTAGCGCTGCGGGCTCCAGAGCAAAGCGGCGCAAATCAGACCATTGATCAACATGAACAGCGTGGGCAGCAGCGAGCCCTGATACAGCAGTCGCGTACGCTCCACCGCCATTTCGACGGCATAGTGCTTGCGGATCACCCGGGATTCCACGAAGGGGCCCGACAGTTCGGCGCTGAGGGTCATGGGCAACGTTCTTGTTCTTATAAGGAAGGGCCTGCGCCCGAAACGTGGACGGAGCATACACAAGGCGATCCCGTTGCCAAACTGCTGCAGATCAGAATTTGCGCGAAATTTCCCGCTGCCCAGGCACCGCTTCAACCCCTCAAGCGAGACGGGCCGAAGCCTGCAGCCAGTGACCGACCGGTCGTCATCGAAGGCGCTTTCATCGGCTAATGCAAAGCTCGGTTTGCCCGGGCCTGCGGCGCACCCTAGAATGCCCGGATGCGCGATGATCTCTCCCTTCTGCTGAACTCCCTCAACGATGCCCAACGCCAGGCCGTAGCGGCCCCCGTTGGCCGTCAGTTGGTCCTGGCCGGTGCCGGCTCCGGTAAAACCCGAGTGCTGGTGCACCGTATCGCCTGGTTGATCCAGGTCGAAAACGCCTCGCCTCACTCCATTCTGTCGGTGACCTTCACCAACAAGGCCGCTGCCGAGATGCGTCACCGCATCGAGCAGTTGCTGGGCATCAACCCGGCCGGCATGTGGGTCGGCACCTTCCACGGCCTCGCGCACCGCCTGCTGCGGGCACACTGGCAGGAAGCGGGCCTGAGCCAGACCTTCCAGATTCTCGACAGCGACGACCAGCAACGCCTGGTCAAGCGGGTGATCCGCGAGCTGGGCCTGGACGAGCAGCGCTGGCCGGCCCGTCAGGCCCAGTGGTTCATCAACGGACAGAAAGACGAAGGTCTGCGTCCACAGCACATTCAGGCCAGCGGCGACTTGTACCTGGCGACCATGCGCGGCATTTACGAAGCCTACGAGGCAGCGTGCCTGCGTGCCGGCGTGATCGACTTCTCCGAACTGCTGCTGCGCGCCCTCGACCTGTGGCGTGACCACCCCGGCCTGCTCGCGCATTATCAGAAGCGCTTCCGGCATATTCTGGTCGACGAGTTCCAGGACACCAACGCCGTGCAGTACGCCTGGTTGCGCCTGCTCGGCAAGGGCGGCGACAGCCTGATGGTGGTCGGCGACGACGATCAGTCGATTTACGGCTGGCGCGGCGCGAAGATCGAGAACATCCATCAGTATTCGTCTGACTTCCCGGACTCCGAGACCATTCGCCTGGAGCAGAATTACCGCTCCACCGCCGGCATCCTGAAAGCCGCCAACGCCCTGATCGCCAACAACACCGGGCGCCTGGGCAAAGAGTTGTGGACCGACGGCGGCGATGGCGAAGCGATCAACCTGTACGCCGCGTTCAACGAACACGACGAAGCGCGCTACGTGGTCGAAACCATCGAAAGCGCGCTGAAAACCGGTCTGGCCCGTAGCGACATTGCGATTCTGTACCGCTCCAACGCCCAATCACGCGTTCTCGAAGAAGCCCTGCTGCGCGAGCGCATTCCGTACCGCATCTATGGCGGTCAGCGCTTCTTCGAACGGGCGGAAATCAAAAACGCCATGGCCTACCTGCGCCTGCTCGAAGGTCGCGGCAACGATGCGGCGCTGGAGCGGGTAATCAACGTGCCGGCCCGTGGCATCGGCGAGAAAACCGTCGAAGCGATCCGCGAACATGCGCGCCACAGCGACGTGTCGATGTGGGAAGCGATGCGCCAGCTGGTCGCCAACAAAGGCCTGACCGGACGCGCGGCGGGCGCCCTCGGCGCCTTTATCGAGCTGATCGAAAACCTCGCCGCCAAGTGTGCCGAGATGCCGCTGCACCTGATGACCCAGACCGTTATCGAGCAGTCCGGCCTGATCGCCTACCACGAAGCGGAAAAAGGCGAGAAAGGCCAGGCCCGGGTGGAAAACCTCGAGGAACTGGTCAGCGCCGCGCGCAACTTCGAGAACACCGAAGAAGATGAAGAGCTGACACCGCTGGCCGCGTTCCTCGGCCACGCTTCGCTGGAGGCCGGCGACACCCAGGCCGACGAACACGAAGACAGCATTCAACTGATGACCCTGCACAGCGCCAAAGGGCTGGAGTTCCCTTACGTGTTCCTGGTGGGCATGGAAGAAGGTCTGTTCCCGCACAAGATGAGCCTGGAAGAACCGGGTCGCCTTGAGGAAGAGCGGCGCCTGGCCTACGTGGGCATCACCCGGGCCATGCAGAACCTGGTCATGACCTATGCGGAGACCCGCCGTTTATACGGCAGTGAAACCTACAACAAGGTCTCGCGTTTCGTACGCGAAGTGCCGAAAGGCCTGATTCAGGAAGTTCGTTTGTCGAACAGTGTCAGCCGCCCGTTCGGCGGCAACCAGTCGATGAGCGGCAGCAACCTGTTCAGTGGCAGCGAGATCCCGGAAACCGGCTTCAGCCTCGGTCAGACCGTGCGCCACTCGATCTTCGGCGATGGCGTGATCCTCAACTTCGAAGGCTCCGGTGCCCAGGCGCGGGTGCAGGTGAACTTCAGTGAAGGCAGCAAGTGGCTGATGCTCGGCTACGCCAAGCTGGAAGCCATTTGACGTAGATTTTGCCTTTCTGTGGGAGCGAGCCTGCTCGCGAATGAAAACACCGCGGTTGATCTGATTAACCGCGGTGTGGCTTTCGCGAGCAGGCTCGCTCCCACAGGGTTCAGTGCTCTGACCAAAAATCTCTCTGAACCAATCGTCTTTTCCTACAGCCAAAAGTACATCGGCCGATTGCCTCGCCAAGCTGAACGCAACCTGTCAGGCAAAAGCCCGAAACACTCTCTCGCTAGCCAGTAACACTTCAGCTGTGCAACATGACGCGCGAGTCTCCACAAAACGGGAATACCTTTTATGAAACGTTTTCTTAGCATCGCCATGGCGTTGTGCATCGGCCTGACGATGAGCCTCGACGCCAACGCCAAGCGCTTTGGTGGTGGCAAAAGCGCCGGCGCTGCGCCGACGCACCAGACCAGCCAGATGGCTCCTTCTTCTCCAGGCGTGGGCGGCGCCGCCGCAACCGCGGGTGCTGCCGGTGCCGCAGGCGCTGCGGCCAAGGCCGGCGGTGCCTCGAAATGGCTTGGCCCGCTGGCCGGTATCGCCGCCGGTGGCCTGCTCGCCTCCATGTTCATGGGCGGCGGCTTCCAGGGCATGCAGATTTTCGACATCCTGATCATGGCCCTGATCGCGTTCGTGATCTTCCGCTTCATCGCCGCCCGTCGTCGCAAGCAGCAGGAGCAATTGGCTCCGGCCGGCGCGCCGATGCAGCGTGAAGTGTTCGAGCAGAAGCCTGCCGGTATGGGTTCGATCTTCGGTGGTTCGGCCGCGCCTGCTGCCGCCCGCCCAGTGATCAACGCACCGGCGTGGTTCAACGAGCAGAACTTCCTTGAAGCCGCGCGTAGCCACTTCCAGTCGCTGCAGCAGCACTGGGACGCCAACGAAATGGACAAGATCGCCGAGTTCGTGACCCCGCAAATGCTCGACTTCCTCAAGCGTGAGCGTGCGGACCTGGGCGAGGGCTTCCAGTCGACTTACATCGACAACCTGCAGGTGCAACTGGACGGCGTCGACGATCGTGCCGACAAGACCATCGCCACCCTGACCTTCACCGGCGTTTCGAAAACTTCGCGTTTCGACCAGGGCGAAGTGTTCAGCGAGAGCTGGAACATGGAACGTCCGCAGGGCGAGAACCAGCCTTGGCTGGTGGCCGGTATCCGCCAGAACGGCTGATCCCTTCCTGCGCTTCCTTGTGGTAACAGACCCCGGCCCAGGCCGGGGTTTTTCATTTCACGGTTGCATCTATAGCGAGCTACTGTATAAACCGGCCCATATGAACCGCGCCATTCAGCAAGAGGATCCCGGACGTGGAAGAAATCATCGAACAACTGCGCGAAGCCAACGAACCCGTGCCGGTTCCGCTGGAGTTGCCTGACGAAGACCTGCTGGTGGAAATCGAAGAACAACTGTTCATCGATATCCCGTTTGTTTTCAGGGAGTTTTTGCTGACGGTCAGCGATGTGGTGTACGGCAGCCTGGAACCGGTGACGGTCACCGACCCGCAATCACACACTTACCTGCCGGACGTCGCCGCCAATGCCTGGGATGCCGGTGTCGATCGCAGCCTGATCCCTATCTGCCAGGACGGCGACGATTACTACTGTGTCGAAGAAGACGGCACTGTGGTGTTGTGGCAGGCCGAGGAAGAGCTGATTGCCGAAGAGACCTGGGAATCGGTCTGGCACTGGGCGCGGGACGTCTGGCTGGAAAGCTGATTCGCCTGACGCCCCGAGTGGTCAATGCCCCGACGACTCCTTGTGGTTGTCGAGGGTTTCCAGCAAGGCCACCTGCATCCGCGTATGCACACGGATGAACCAGCGCCAAAGCAGCGCCGCCACGGCGGCCGCGACCACGGCAATCAGCACCAGCAACTTGTTGGTCGGCAGGATACTGGCCGACAAGGCTGCCAACAGCAGGAAAATCACCAGCAGCGAGAGGAT
Organism: Pseudomonas sp. SWRI111; assembly: GCF_014268555.1. Taxonomy (NCBI): domain Bacteria; kingdom Pseudomonadati; phylum Pseudomonadota; class Gammaproteobacteria; order Pseudomonadales; family Pseudomonadaceae; genus Pseudomonas; species Pseudomonas sp. SWRI111. Next base: position 225,250 of record NZ_JABWQQ010000002.1, read on the forward strand.
CGGAATCACTTCGGCGATCACCCGGCGCACTCGCTGCGTGTGACGCCCGGCCATTTCCGGCTTGACGCCCATCTCCGCCAATAGCATCGACAGCGCCTTGAGCTTGCGGTACGCAGCTATCAGGAACGGCAGCGATACCAGCAGCGCCCCGCCCCAGATCAATGCCTTCTGCCAGCTCGGGTCGCCAATCCAGTCTTGCAGCCACAGCGACATGCGCTCGGCGAAATACGCGCCGGCAAAGAAGATCGCAATCACCAGCGCCAGATTCACCCCGACCTGCAAAAGAATCCGCCGGATCATCGACGCCAGCATCGCGCCCTCGCCTTGCGGCTGAATGCTGCGCAACCATTCGCCGTACATGCCCAGCACGCGGCCAAGACGCTTGGGCACGACGGCAGACAGCTTGATCGACAGCGGATCCGCCGCCCGGATCAGGTATGGCGTCAGCAGCGTGGTGATCACCGACACAGCCACGGCGACCGGATAAAGAAAATTGCTGGTGACCTGCAAAGTCATGCCCAGCGCGGCGATGATGAAGGAGAACTCGCCGATTTGGGACAGACCCATGCCAACCCGCAGTGAGGTACGTCCGTCATTGCCGGCGATAAACGCGCCGAGGCCGCAGGACAACATCTTGCCGAGCACCACAGCCACGGTGATTACCGCGATCGGCCAGGCATATTCGATGAGGATCAGCGGATCGAGCATCAGGCCGATCGCGACAAAGAAAATCGCGCTGAACAGGTCGCGAACCGGCTCGACCAGCCGTTCGATCTTCAGCAGTTGCCGCGACTCGGCCATGATCGCGCCGATCAGGAAGGCGCCGAGGACCATGCTGTATTCGAGCTTGACCACCAGCAGGCAGAAGCCGAAACACAGGCCGAGCACGGTGATCAGCAGCATCTCGTTGCTGTCGAATTTCGCCACGTAGGCCAGCAGGCGCGGCACCAGAAGGATGCCGATGACCAGCGCGACAATCATGAACAGCGACAGCTTGCCGACTGTGGAAAAGACCTCGCCCGAACTCACTGTGCCGCTGACGGCAATGCTCGACAGCAAGGCGATGATGCCGATGCCGAGGATGTCTTCAACGATCAGCACGCCGAAGATCAACTGGGCAAAGCGCTCGTTCTTCATCTTCAGATCATTGAGAGCCTTGACGATGATGGTCGTCGAGGAAATCGCCAGGATCGCGCCGAGGAACAGCGAGTCCATGGTGTTCCAGTCGAACCAGCGGCCGATTTCGTAACCGATCCAGATCATCAGGATGATTTCGAGAAACGCCGCGATAAACGCCGTGGCGCCGACCTTGAACAGCTTGCGCAGGCTGAACTCCAGGCCGAGGCAGAACATCAGGAATATCACCCCGAGCTCGGCGAGGGTCTTGATGGTTTCTTCGTCGTGGATCAGGCCGAACGGCGGCGTGTGTGGGCCGATGATGAAGCCGGCGACGATGTAGCCAAGCACCACCGGCTGCTTGAAACGATGAAACAACACGGTCACCACGCCTGCGAGCAACATGATCACTGCCAGATCCTGAATGAAACTGATGGCATGCATGGCGTGGGCTCCTTGATCACGAGGCTCACGGACAGACGTCAGAACGGTCTGCGCGAGCAGGGTAAAAATCCGCTTTTGGTGTGGGAATTGCCCTTGGGCAGGGCTTTTGCAGGTTAACACCGCGACTTCCGTCTGGAAGCCGGTGCAATATATGGAAACAGATCGACACCCCGCGTGACGGCGACCCGTCGCCCGGCGTCCCGATAACGGTGCTTTTTGAAAAGCGACCAGGCGCCCGCAGAGGTGCTTCCAGCAATCAGCCTTGATCCGTGAGAACGTTATGGAACCCGGAAACGCCCAGCTGTCGATGACGGTACTGATGACCCCCGACATGGCCAACTTCTCTGGCAATGTCCACGGCGGCACCCTGCTCAAATACCTCGACGAAGTGGCCTACGCCTGCGCGAGCCGCTATGCGGGCCGCTATGTGGTGACCCTGTCGGTGGATCAGGTGATTTTCCGCGAGCCGATCCATGTCGGCGAACTGGTGACCTTCCTCGCCTCGGTCAACTACACCGGCAATACCTCGATGGAGGTCGGCATCAAGGTGGTGACCGAGAACATCCGCGAACGCTCGGTGCGTCACACCAACAGTTGTTTCTTCACCATGGTCGCGGTCGATGACCAGCGCAAGCCTGCCCCGGTACCGCCGCTGCAACCGCAGAACAGCGAAGACAAGCGCCGCTACATGCAGGCGCAGCAGCGTCGGCAGATTCGTCAGGAACTGGAGAAGCGTTATCAGGAGATCAAGGGCGACGCTTGATCAGACGCTGGATTGATGCCGGCTGATAGATAGCTTTCGCGAGCAGGCTCGCTCCCACAGGTGGAACACACTCCAAATGTGGGAGCGAGCCTGCTCGCGAATAAAGACGACTCGGTGTTACAGACTGATCGCTGTCGCTTCGAACTTTACCCGCGGATGCGCTATCCGGTCCTGCGCCCGCACCAGTTGCAACTCATAACTGGCGCACGCCTGAGTTTCCAGCAGCACCTCGTGCACCGCCGCTGCAGTGAACTCGAACGCCGCCAGCAGGCTGTCGCCGAGCAGCACCCGCGCCAGAAACAGGCCGGACGTCAGGTCGCCAACACCCACCGGCTGACGCGGAAACGCCAGCAATGGGCGGCGCAGATGCCAACTGCCCTCAGCCGTCACCAGCAGCATCTCGAAGCCATCCGCCGGTTTGCCCGGGTAGTCCAGATGCTTGACCAGCACTGCCTTCGGCCCACGCGCCAGCAGCGCTCGCGCCATCGCCAGGCAATCGAACAGCGACTGCGGCTTGCGCCCGGAAAAGCTGTCCAGCTCCAGTTGGTTCGGACACAGGATATCCGCCACTGCCGCCGCTTCGTCCAGCAGGAAATCGCTGACCTCGGTCGGCACGCTGCAGCCCTTCTCGGGATGACCCATCACTGGGTCACACAAGTAGAGCATTTTCGGATTGACCGATTTGATACGCGCTACGCCGCTGAGAATTGCCCGGCCCTGGGCAGCGCTGCCCAGATAACCCGACAGTACCGCATCGCAGTTGCCCAGTTCGCCAATCGCGGCGATGCCTTCGATCAGCTGGGGAATCTGCTGCGGTGCCAACACTTCCCCGGCCCACTGACCATACTGAGTGTGATTGGAAAACTGCACGGTATTGAGCGGCCAGACGTTGACCCCGACCCGCTGCATCGGAAAAACCGCTGCGCTGTTGCCGGCGTGGCCGAACACCACATGGGACTGGATGGCGAGCAGATGAGGCGTACGTTTCATTCGGGGCATTCCGTAAAACGATTGAAATTCAAGCCGCGCAGTATGCGACGAAACACAGCCTGTACGACAGACCGGCGACGCAGTTAAGCTGATGCCATCTTTTGGAGTTCGATGTTGATGCTGACCCTGGAAAACATCTTTGTGCTGATGCTGTTCGCCGCTGCCGGTGCGTGGTTATGGCACAACCACGGCTTGCGCGAACGGGCGCTGGAACGGGTCAAGCAGCATTGCCTCAACGTTGGCGTCGAGCTGCTTGACGGCAACGTGGCCCTGAAAAAGATCGGCTTGATCAAGGACGCCAACGGGCGACGCCGCCTGGCGCGGGTCTACAATTTCGAGTTCACCGTGACGGGCGAAAGCCGCCACAACGGTACGGTCACGCAATTCGGCGCGCACAGCGCACAGATCGAACTGGCGCCCTACCCCGCGCCGTTCGACGACACACCGCCGGTGGTTGAGGTGCAAAAACCGCGGGCGCAAGTGGTGGAGCTCAGCCAGTGGCGGCAGGAACACACGAAGTGGAAACCTTAAGCTGATTCACCGAGCCGGCATCGCGCCAGCCCCGCCTGTAACTTATCGATATTCTGCGGCTCGGTAAAAATCAGCTCAAGGCGCGAGTCTTTTCGCCATTCGCTGGCGCGCCAGGTCAGTTCGGCATTATCCAGGGCATTCGCCGACACCCAGCCATCCGCGCTGTGGATAACCAGCTTGGCCCGTTGCCAATCAAGGCGTGTCAGCCACTTGATGATGCCTTGCTTATCGAACATCTGCCCCGGATGCCAGCGCCAGCCGATGCTCCAGCCCCCCGCCTGGGCCTGACTCAGGCAGATCGGCAGCGCCGGATCGCTCCAGACGGCCGGGATCTGGCCCAGGCCTTTGGGCATCTCCAGCTTATCGACCCCCTCCAAGGCTCGCGCTGTCCGCCCGGGTAACTCGCTCAAGGACAGTTGCGCCTGCTGCGTCCAGATCAGGCTGACGGCTGGCAACTGGCTGGCGATTTCTTCTCGCGCCGCTTGATCAAGGTTTTCCGCCTTGTTCAGCAGCAACAGACCTGCGTCAGTCAGTGCTTGCCGTTGGGCCTGCGGCAACGTTTTCCCAGCGTGCAAAGCCTGCGCGTCCAGCACCAGCACACAGGGCTGAACCGCCAGCACACCCAGCCACGGAGCCTCGTTCAACTGCTTGAGGAGCTGCGCCGGATGACCCAGTCCGGACGGTTCGATAAACAGCCGGTCTGGCCTGGCCTTGCGCAGCAATCGGCCAAGGCCGATCTGGAACGGCGCGCCGTTGACGCAACACAAACAGCCGCCGGCCACTTCGCCCAGTGCGATACCATCGGCGTCATTGCTCAGTAGCGCCGCGTCCAGGCCAATCTGGCCGAACTCGTTGATCAGCACCGCCCAGCGTTCGCCCTCCGGTCGCTGCGCCATCAGGTGGCGAATCAGGCTGGTCTTGCCGGCGCCCAGGGGGCCTGCGATGACATGGGTCGGAATGTTCTGCAGCATGGTGGGCATTTCTTTGAAGAACGTTTTTGAGGAGTTTGCAAATGCGCTGGATGGGATGGTCGTTGCTGTTGCTGCTGGTGTCGAGCGAAGCGTTGGCTCAGGCCTGTCTGGTGCACAGCCAGGGCGAGCGCCTCGATGTCAAAGTCTGCCAGCAGAATCGCTCCATCCCGAAAAAACTGTTCAGCGGCGGTTTCTGCCAACCGACGCTGGCCGGGCAGAAAGTCGAGGTGCAATACCTCGACCAGTGCCCGAGCGGTGCGTTCGGCGTGTGCAGCAACGCGCAGGTTGCCAATATGCCCTATCGCCAGGATATCCACTATTACGGCGTGGCGACCGATGCAGCCTACCTGAAGCCCTATTGCGAAGCACAAAGCCGCGGATCATGGCGCAAGCCTTGACGGTCAGCCGAGCCAGTCGAGGGTCACTATCAGCCGACGTTCGCCGACGGCCAGGTGCGGCGAACGGTGGATCAGCCCGAAACCCTCGTTACCGTGCCATTTCTCGCCTTTCAGAAGCGCGACCTCGCCGCAGCGGAGTTGCTGAATCTGTGCGGCATCCTGAGGCTCCGCGTTGGCCTGACCCAGTTGCCTGCGATCCATCACGCCTTCCTCAAGCCATTGGCTACCCACGCCGGCGTAGGTGGTGATCAGGCGTACGGGCACGTGATCGACATGGAAACGGGGACACATCGCCTTATCCAACGCGCGCAGACGCAGGCCGATGCGTCGCGCGCCCAACAGACAGGCGAAGGCACCGACCAGCCATTTCAGGTCGGCAACAAAGCCTTCGTAGTCCTCAAGGTCGCGAAATCCTGCGGCCAGCCCGGCCAGATCCGGCTCGCTGTCCTCATCCGCAAGCTCAAGGCACAACGACTCCGCCAGGGGTTCGTCGAGCGACAGCAACAAACGGGCAAAATCGGCGACATGCAGGGGCAATTGCCGCTGCCAGATGGCGAGGTTGACGTCGTCATCGAGGATTCGCGCCAGCGCTGTAGGCGTCGGCCCCTGATGGTGCAGGCGAGTCCGCCCTTGTAATGGTTTCATTGCAAGCATCATGCGGCCTCTTCGTCCCAGGCGCCGAACGGATCCGGCAGCAACCGCCAAGCGTCGACACCCAGTGCCATTTCATCATCGGTCAGCAGGCATTCGTCCAGCTCGGCAGACAGTCGGGCGAAATCGATGTTCTGCCCGATGAACACCAGCTCCTGGCGACAATCGCCGACGCTCGGCGTCCAGTTCTCCATGATGGCGCGGGTATTCTCCTGGTCCTGTGGCCACTGGTCCTTCGGCACAAAACGCCACCAGCGGCCGGCGAAACCATGGCGCATCAAACCGCCGGCCTGCGACCAACTGCCCGCGTCCGTGGGCTTGCTGGCGAGCCAGAAGAAGCCTTTGGAACGCAGCAGTTTGCCGTTCGGCCATGGACGGTCGATGAAACTGAAGAAGCGTTGCGGATGAAAAGGCCGGCGCGCACGGTAGGCCGTTGAGGCGATGCCGTATTCCTCGGTCTCCGGTGTGTGTGTACCGCGCAACTCTTGCAGCCAGCCAGGTGCCTGTGCGGCTTTGGCGAAATCGAAACGACCGGTGTTAAGGATTTTCTCCAGCGGTACCTCACCCATCACCATCGGGATGATTTCGGCATGGGCGTTAAGGCGTTGCAGGATCGCGATCAATTCTTCGCGTTCACGCTGGCTGATCAGGTCAATTTTGCTGATCAGCAACACGTCGGCGAACTCGATTTGCTCGATCAGCAGATCGGTGATGGAGCGTTCGTCTTCTTCCCCGAGAATCTCGCCACGCGAGGCGAGGCTTTCGGCAGCCTGAAAGTCCGGTAGAAAGTTCATGCCGTCGACCACCGTGACCATGGTGTCCAGACGCGCGATGTCACTGAGGCTTTGCCCGTGCTCATCGCGAAAGGTGAACGTTTCCGCTACGGGCAGTGGCTCGGAGATGCCGGTGGACTCGATCAGCAAATAATCGAAGCGATCTTCGCGGGCGAGCTTGCTGACCTCTTCCAGCAGGTCTTCGCGTAACGTACAGCAAATGCAGCCGTTGCTCATCTCGACGATTTTTTCTTCCGCGCGGTTCAGGCTGACATCACGCTGAACTTCACTGCCATCGATGTTGATTTCGCTCATATCATTAACGATGACGGCTACACGCAGTCCGGCCCGGTTACGTAGTACGTAATTGAGAAGCGTACTTTTTCCGGCACCGAGAAATCCTGAAAGTACGGTCACAGGCAGTTCGGCTGACATTGGATAATCCTCTACAGGTGGCAGCCGATGTGCGCTTTTGCTGGCGCATTGCGTTTTAGCGCTGGTAATCGGCAGTGCCCAGGCTGGCTTTCGATTTATGTTATAGTATAACAATATAAACAAGCGAGCCCTCCTTTGGCTTCCTTCGGTAAAGAGTGAATCAAACTCAGGACACGACGATGAACGCTACGCTGAGGCGCTTGATATTGAGCTTTGCGTTACTGGTGACGGGCAACGCCTGGGCGCAACTGCCGGAACTCGCCACCTGCACGCGTAGCGCAAATCTGCTGGCGTGTCAGGATGCCGAGGGCAACGCCTATAGCGTCAATACCGTCGGTACGACGCTGTACTTGCGCGGGTTCGAAAAGAACGGCAATCGGTATTGGGCACAGACCAATAGCCGCTTTGGCCAGTTGACCTTCTTCACCGGGATCGCCTCCGATGGCGAAGCATGGGTTGGCTACACCCGGCGGGTGGGTTGGACCACCATCAATCGCTTCTCGAGTTCGGGGGGAAGCAGGGCGAAATTCACGTGCAGCCGGGTGACCGGCTGTTAGATCGTCGTTTTGCCCAATGCATTCCGGACGGGATTAGCCTTGGCTGTAGCGCAGAATGCGGTGTTTCACGTGGAACGCTCGGGCTGCGGATGTAACATGAAAGTGTGTTCATGAAAAAGCTATCGTGTTATTTATTGTTATAATATAACATTAAATGAAATCACACGATGAGTCTGAACATGAACGCGTTGACGCTACCGGACATCGCCGCGCAGGCCGCTCGTGAGGCCTTGCCCCTCGACTGGGTGGGCATGCGCGGCATCGCATTGCCTGTATGGCTGGAGGGGCAACGGATGACCGCCAAGGCCGATGCAGGCGTCAGTCTGGATGATGGTGAGGCACGCGGCATTCATATGTCGCGCCTGTTTGTGGCATTGGAGCCTCTCGCGCAAGAGGCACTTTCCCCCGCTTTACTGCGCCAGGTTCTTGAGCAGTTTCTGCAGAGCCACGCAGGTTTATCGCACTGCGCGTACCTGAATATCCGCACCGAATTACTGCTGAACAGACCGGCGCTGGTCAGTCCTCTCGCGGGATGGAAATCCTATCCGGTGAGCGTTTCCGCGCGCTTGAAGAACCAAATGTTCCACGTGGAACTAGAAATCGAAGTGCCCTATTCCTCCACTTGCCCATGTTCTGCAGCATTAGCCCGCCAGCTGATTCAGCAGCAATTTATCGACGACTTCGCCAACCAATCACTTGAGCACGCGGATGTTTTGGCCTGGCTGGGGTCGACCAAAGGCATCGTCGCGACACCGCATAGCCAACGCAGCACCGCGCAGTTACGCCTGCACCTGAACGAGTCCCTCAGCGAGTTGCCGCTGATCAAGGTTATTGATGACGTCGAAGCAGCGCTCGGCACCGCCGTACAAACCGCAGTGAAACGCGCCGATGAACAAGCGTTCGCGCTCGCCAATGGCCAGAACTTGATGTTCTGCGAAGACGCTGCGCGACGCTTGAATCTGGCGCTGCGCCGCACCCAAGGCGTCAGCCAGTTCCACTTGAAAGTCATCCACGCTGAAAGCCTTCACGCCCATGATGCTGTGGCTGAAAGCAGTTGGCGTCGGGAGCAAGCATGATTCGCTGCCATTCCCTGAGTTGGGGTGCACCCGGCCACCCACTGACGACACCGCTGGATCTTGAACTGGAAAGTGCGAGCCTGACTGCCATCGTTGGCGCTAACGGCTGTGGAAAAAGCAGCCTGCTCAAGGTCATCGCCGGGCTGCAAAAACCGTTGGCGGGCCACGTGGCGCTGAGTATTCCACGCCAGAGCGGGCTCTCGTTCCTGCCCCAGCAGCAGCACCTGGATCGACAATTCCCGATCAGCCTGGAAGAGTTGGTCGCCGCCGGGTTCTGGGGACGCAGGCTCTCGACGCAGCTGCGCACGCAACGCCTTAATGCCGCATTGGAACACTGGCATCTGAGCGGCCTAGGCCATCGCCCGTTGATGGCCCTCTCTGGTGGCGAACTGCAACGTGCCCTGCTCGCGCGGCTAAGCCTCGCCGACGCCCCGATATTATTGCTGGACGAGCCTCATGCTGCCCTCGATGAACTGGGCCAGGCGCTGCTTTGGCAACACATCCACGCCTGGCACGCCGAAGGCCGAACGATCGTTGTGGTCTGCCACGATCTCAGCGCTGTGCGCCAACACATCCCCCGGACATTGCTGATCAAGAACAGCCGTTGCGTCTATGGTCCCAGCACCGAAGTGATTCAACAGACACCGCATGCGCAGGTGGCCTGATGCTCACCCTCGCTCACTTCTGGCAACCGTTCAGTGAGTTCATGTTCATGCGTCGCGCCTTGCTGGGCGGATTGGTACTGGCTTGCAGCACGGCGCCACTGGGCGTGTTTCTGATTCTGCGGCGCATGAGCCTGATCGGTGACGCCGTCGCGCACGGCATTCTCCCCGGTGCGGCGTTGGGCTTCTGGTTCGCCGGCCTGAGCCTGCCGGCGCTAACGCTCGGCGGTCTCGGCGCGGGCATGAGCATGGCAGGGCTCGCGGCCTGGATCACTCGCCGCACCGGCCTGCGCGAAGACGCCAGCCTTGCCGCGATCTATCCAATTTCCTTGGCGAGTGGCGTACTGATACTGGGCATTGCCGGTAAACGTCTGGACCTGTTGCATCTGCTATTCGGCTCGGCACTGGCCGTCGACGGCCCGACACTCCACGGCATGCTGTGGGTCTCGGCGATCAGCCTGATCACCCTGCTGCTGATCTACAAACCGCTGCTGCTCGACACACTGGACCCGTTATTTCTGCGCACCGTCAGCCGCCTCGGCCCACTCGCCCATGGCGTATTCCTGACGTTGGTCGTGCTCAATCTGGTGATCGGGTTTCAGGCGATCGGCGCGCTGATGGTCGTCGGACTGATGATGCTCCCCGCCGCCGCGTCTCGATTCTGGAGCCGCCGCCTGCCGATGCTAATCGCAATCGCCGCGCTGATCGGCTGCCTGTCGGTATGGCTCGGATTGTTGCTGTCGTTCTATTACTCGCTGCCCAGCGGCCCGGCCATCGTGCTGGTTGCCGGGGCGGGTTATCTGCTGTCCGTAGTGTTCGGGCCGGTTCACGGTTTGTTGCGCCGCCCTCCTTTGCTCACATCCCTATGAGGTGTTTCCTGATGCGCGTCTTGGTCGTGCTGTTCAGTCTGTTGTTGTCGATGTCATTGTCGGCGGCGGAAAAATTGCCGGTGGTCACCAGCTTCAGCATCCTCGCCGACATGGTTCATCAAGTTGGCGGTGATCATGTGCAGATCACCAGCATGGTCGGCCCGGACGCCGATGCCCACACTTACGAGCCGACCCCGGACGACGCCAAAGCCTTGCTCAAGGCACGCGTGATTATCAAAAACGGTCTCGGTTTCGAGCCTTGGCTGGATCGCCTCGTGGCCAGTACCGGCACCAAAGCCACAGTCATCAGTGCCAGTCGCGGCTTGATTCCGCGCTCACTGGATGAAGATGGCGAAACCGTTCCCGACCCGCACGCCTGGCACAATCTGGCTAACGCCGAGTTGTACGTTGGCAACATCACCAAGGCGCTGATCGCTGCCGACCCGGCGAACGAGGCGGACTACGAGCGCAATAGCCAGACCTACCTCAAGCAGATCTACGCCTTGCTCGCTGAAGCAAAAACCAAACTCGGTGCGCTGCCAGCGGGCAACCGCAAGATCGTCACCAGCCATGACGCCTTCGGCTATCTCGGACAGGCCTACGGTATCGACTTCATGGCGCCACAGGGACTGTCCACCGAGCGCGAACCGTCGGCCGCCGAAGTGGCTGCGCTGATTACCCAGATCCGTCAGGCCAAGGTCAAAGCGGTGTTCATGGAAAACATCAAGGACGCACGCCTGCTCAAGCAGATCGCCGATGAAAGCGGCGCGCACATCGGCGGCACGCTGTACTCCGATGCCCTCGCTGCCAGCGGGCCGGCGAGCACGTTCACCGGACTGTTCGAATACAACCTCAACACCCTTTACAACGCGTTGAGCCAACCATGATCCGCAAGAATCCTTCGGGCGATCTGCCGACCATTGCTGAGTCGGCCTACGTCGATAAAACCGCAATCATCTGCGGCAAAGTGGTAATTGGCGAAAACGTCTTCGTCGGTCCCTACGCGGTCATCCGCGCCGATGAAGTAGATGCGTCAGGCGAGATGGAGGCAATCACCATTGGCGCCAATTCGAACATCCAGGATGGCGTGGTGATCCACTCGAAATCCGGCGCGGCAGTGACCATCGGCGAATTCAGTTCGATTGCCCATCGCTCGATCGTGCATGGTCCCTGCGTGGTCGGCGACCGGGTGTTCATCGGGTTCAACAGCGTGCTGTTCAACTGCGTCGTCGGCAACGGCTGCGTGGTGCGGCACAACTCGGTGGTCGACGGCCGGGATTTGCCCGATGCGTTTTACGTACCGTCTACCACGCGCATCGGCCCGACCACCGACCTCACGCAATTCCCGCCGGTAAGCGTCAGCGCATCGGAGTTTTCCGAAGACGTGGCACGCACCAATGTCGATCTGGTGCGTGGCTACAAAGCCTTGCAGAACGAGTTCTGAGCCATGAACAGCGTGCTGATTCGCAACGCAAGGCTGGTCAACGAAGGGCGCGAAGTGGAAGGCGATCTGTTGGTCAGCCATGGCCGCATCGTCAAAATCGCCCGCAGCATTGAAGGCGAACGGGCGACGCTGGAGATCGATGCAAACGGTCAATGGCTCGTGCCGGGCATGATCGACGATCAGGTGCATTTCCGTGAGCCCGGGGCGCCGGCCAAGGGCAGCCTTTACACCGAGTCGCGCGCAGCGGTGGCAGGCGGCATCACCAGTTTCATGGACATGCCCAACACCCAACCGGCGACGCTGACCCTCGAAGCGCTGGCAGACAAGAAGCACCGGGCGGCAACCACTTCGGTGGCCAATTACGGCTTTCACTTCGGTGTCAGTCACGACAATCTCGATACAGTGGCCGCGCTCAATCCCTGTGAGGTGGCCGGTGTGAAAGTGTTCATGGGGGCGTCGACCGGCAATCTGCTGGTGGATGACCCGGCGACGCTCGAGCGGCTGTTTGCCGAAGTGCCGACGATTCTGTTGGCCCACTGCGAACACACGCCGAGCATCGACGCCAATGCAGTCAACCTGCATGAGCAGTTCGGTGACCGTCTGCCGCCGACAGCGCACGCACTGATCCGCAACGCCGAAAGCTGCTATCGGTCTTCAAGTCTGGCGGTGGAACTGGCCCGACGTCACGGCACCCGCTTGCATGTCCTGCACCTGACGACCGCGCGTGAACTGGCGCTGTTCGAAGATAAACCACTGGCGCACAAACGCATCACCGCGGAAGTTTGCCTGCACCATCTGCTGTTTGACGATCGCGGCTATGCCGACCTCGGCAACCTGATCAAATGCAATCCGGCGATCAAGACCCAGGCTGACCGCGACGCCCTGCGCGCGGCGTTGAACAGCAATCGCCTGGATGTCATCGGCAGTGACCACGCGCCGCATACCTGGGAAGAAAAACAACGGCCCTATGCCCAGGCGCCTGCCGGTCTGCCATTGGTGCAACACGCCTTGCCGGCGTTACTGGAGCTGGTCGAAGAGGGCGTGCTACCGATCACCACGCTGGTGGCGAAGACCAGCCATCGCGTAGCAGATCTGTTTGCCATTCCGGATCGTGGGTATTTGCGCGAGGGCTACTGGGCGGATCTGGTGCTGATCGCTGCGCAGGCATTTGAAGTGAATCAGCAACCGATTCTGTCGCAGTGCGGATGGACGCCGTTTGCCGGGCGCAGCTTTCGGCACCGGGTGAGCCTGACCATGGTGTCGGGGCAAATCGCCTGGCACGAGGGTCGGATAAATGAGCAGTGTCGGGGGTTGGCGTTAAGGTTCATGCGCTGACTTGGCTGACGTTTCCGCGAGCAGGCTCGCTTCCGCAAAAAACAGGAGAGCGAGCTGGCTGGCGGCAGGGTTCAGGCGCGTGGTTTGACGGTGCCGCAGTCCTGACCGAGCCACACGGCGCGGGTTTCCAGGCTGCCCTTCTGATTGATGCCGATGGCATTGAACGTGCCGTTGGCCACCGTGGTGAATTCTCGATCGCTGAGGAATGTCGCTACACCCGTCCCCTGGGCTTTCGGGCAACTGAAGCGGAATTTCCACTGGTTGCCGTTACGCTCGGTGATCTGCTGTTTGCAGCCCGATTGCGGGTCGGCCAAAGGGATATCGTTGGTCGCTACTTGCTCAGGTGTCAGGCAGGCACGGATCCCCTTGCCGCCAATATTGATGCCGTTCTTCTCTAGCGCAGCGCGCTGTTGCGGCGTGATCTGACCTTGAATCTGGCCAAGAATCGATTGCACATCCATCGCCTGGTCATCGACCTTCAGATTGCTCGAAGACATCTCCCACAGCCCTGGCTGCAGCATCTGCGCTTGCGCAACCACCGGCAATGCCAAACCCAGGCCCAGCGCCAAACCCAGCAGACGAACGTTCATCGAAAAACTCCTGATCAGTAGTGGCCGTTAGACGTCGGCCAATCGCTTCGGTTCATGCCCCAATTAAATAGCGACATTCGCGGTAGAACATGGTCTGTTAAGCATTGATTCTCGCGGAGCAAGGCTGCCCCATGGATTACTTCGGACCGCACCTTTTCGGTTATCTGATTGCCCTGCTACACACCCTCGGCCTCATCGCTGCCCTCCATGCGGTGCTCACCGTGCGCACCGCGCAAGGCTCGATCGCCTGGGCATTGTCGCTGATCTTCATTCCTTACCTCACGCTGATTCCTTACCTGGTGTTCGGCCGCAGTACTTTCGATGGCTATATCAAGGCGCGGCGCCAGGCCAACGAACAGATGCGCCTGGCGATTTCCGAGTTGAACTGGCGGCCGTGGGTGGAAGAAGCCCTCGCCGCTCGCGCATCGAATGCCTATGCTTCCTTGCGGGCCATGCCCAAGCTGGGCCGCATGCCCTGCCTGGCCAACAACGAAGTGCAATTGCTGATCAATGGCAACGCAACCTTCAACGCAATCTTCCAAGCGATCGAACACGCGAAGGAAGCGATTCTGATCCAGTTTTTCATCATTCACGACGACCGGCTCGGCCAGCGCTTGCAGGATTTGCTGCTCAAGAAGGCCGCTGAAGGCGTGATCATTCATCTGCTCTACGATCGCATCGGCAGCCACGCCCTGCCCCACCGCTATGTGCAGGCCTTGCGCGATGCCGGCGTCGAGGTCAAAGCCTTCGCCACGCGCAGTGGCTGGCTCAATCGGTTCCAGGTCAACTTCCGCAACCACCGCAAAATTGTCGTGGTCGATGGCGTGCTCGGGTTTGTCGGCGGGCATAACGTTGGCGATGAATACATGGGTGAAAAACCGCCGCTGGCACCGTGGCGCGATACCCATGTGCAGGTGCGTGGCCCGGTGGTCGCGTGCATGCAGGAGTCGTTTGCCGAGGACTGGTTCTGGGCCGCGCGGACCTTGCCGCCATTGATCCTCCCGGACGCGTACCCCGAAGACGGCGTGCTCTGCCAACTGCTCGCCAGCGGTCCGGCGGATGCCTACGAAACCTGTTCGCTGTTTTTCGTCGAAGCAATCCATGCGGCAACCGAACGGGTGTGGATCACCAGCCCTTATTTCATCCCCGATGAAGCCGTGTTCGCCGCGCTGCGCCTGGCGGTTTTACGCGGCGTGGACGTCCGACTGTTGCTGCCGTCGCGGCCCGATCACCGCATCGTTTATGCAGCTTCCAGTCTGTATGCCTTCGAAGCGGTACGAGCCGGGGTGCGGGTGTTCCGCTATCAGCCCGGGTTTCTCCATCAGAAAGTGGTATTGATCGACCGCGAGATCAGCGCCATCGGCAGCGCCAACCTCGATAACCGTTCGTTCCGGCTGAATTTCGAAGTGATGTTGCTGACCGTCGACAGCGAGTTCGCCACGTCCGTGGAGCAGATGCTGATCGATGACTTCGCCCAGGCCAGTGAAATTGCCAAAGAGGAAAGCCGGGAGATCCACCGCCTGCAACAGGTCGGCATGCGAATCGCCCGGCTGATTTCACCGATCCTCTGAACAGCCTCAGCGTCTCAGCCAGTTGAGCGTCACGGGTGGTAGAGGTCGTCGCGCGTCCATGGCAGTTCATGGCTACCGTCGGGGTGCGCTTTCACTGCGAGGATCTGGTGCAGATTGATCCAGCCGCGTGCGAAAGCGTAAGCGCAACCGGCCAGGTAAAGGCGCCAGATGCGCAGGGCTTGCTCTGGCACCAGTTTTGCGGCGGCTTCGAGGTTGTCCTCCAGCCGCTCACTCCAGTGATCCAGCGTGCGCGCGTAGTGCAGCCGCAGGCTCTCGACGTCGACGATTTCCAGCCCCGCTTCGCTGATCTCGGCGCTGATCATCGACAGGTGCGGCAGTTCGCCGTTGGGGAACACGTATTTCTCGATAAAATCCCCGGCGCCTCGCCCGACCGGGCGGCCATCGGTGTGCTTGGCGGTGATGCCGTGGTTCATCACCAGCCCGCCCTCTTTCACCGCGCCAAACAGGGCTTTGCAGTACTGCGCGAGATTGGCGTGGCCGACGTGCTCGAACATGCCCACGCTGACGACTTTGTCGAAGCGACCATCTTGGGGCAGATCGCGATAATCGAGCAGTTGCAGTTCGATCTGGTCGTCCAGGCCCTCGGCTTTGACCCGTTCCCGGGCCAGTTCCAGTTGCGCCTGGCTCAAGGTGATACCGAACACCCTGGCGCCGAACTCGCGGGCCGCAAAGCGGGCCAGACCACCCCATCCGCAACCGACATCCAGCAGGTATTCGCCCGGTTGCAAACGCAACTTGCGGCATAAATGACGGAATTTGGCTTGTTGCGCTTGCTCAAGCGTCTCGCTGCCGGTTTCGAAGTACGCGCAGGAATACGCCATGTCGCTGTCCAGCCAGAGCTGGTAGAACGCGTTCGACAGGTCGTAGTGGTAGGAAATGGCTTTGGCGTCGGTTTCCTTGTCGTGCAGTTTGCGCTCGGGATGACTGCCTTCGTTTTCATCGAGCAAGGCACTGCTCAATTCGTCACAGACCCGAATCACCTCGCTGATCGAACCCTCCAGTTCGAGTTTGCCTTCGACGAAGGCGGCCCCGAGGGCGTCCAGGCTTGGATGGGTAAACTGACTGACCATCTGTGGGTCCTTGACCACGATGGTAACGCTGGGCGTTGGCCCCAGATTGAACTCATGGCCGTCCCAGAGACGCAGGCGAAGCGGAAGCTGCAGATTCTGTAAGGCCGGTGGAAGTTGCGCGAGCATGGAAATCCCCCCTTGTTTCAGACGTCAGATCTGAGGGTAGCCCATTGCAGAAAAATAGCAGGCTATCGATATGATTAGCCGTATCTATCGCTACGGACGCTTCAGCCAGGCAGTCATTGGCGAACGCCCTCAGAATAAAGGACTGCCAACGTCAGGCGCAGTTCGATGAAATTCTTGTCATGTATCGGCCTCGAGCTTGAGCAGCGGCTCTTGAAAGCGTAACAAGCGACCAGCATTGCCCAACACCAGCAACGTGCTGAGGTTATGCAACAACGCGGCAATCATCGCCCCGGCGGCGCCCAGCCAGCCGAACGCGGCGAACACCACGATGGCCAGCGTCCAGCCCAGCCCAATGATTACGTTGACCTGCAATGTCCGCCGGCATTGGCGGCTGAGCCGTACACAAGTACCCAGCCTGCGCAGATCGCTGCCGATCAGCACGATGTCCGCCGAGGCCAGCGCGATATCCGCGCCTCCCGCGCCCATCGCCACACCGACTACGCCGGCCTTCAGAGCCAGCGAATCGTTGATGCCATCGCCCACCACCATCGGGCGGAAGCCGCTGTCGATTTCCTTGAGCACCCGATTCAGTTTGTCCTCGGGCAAGGCCTGGGCTTCGATCTCGTGCAAGCCGACCTCCTCTGCCAGCGACTGCGCCACGCTCTGACGGTCACCGGTCAGCAGCAATTGACGGCCGAGGCCCAGTTCGCGCAATTCGCCGAGGGCAAATCGCGCTTCCGGTTTGACCGTGTCGGCGAGCAACAGCCAGGCGAGAAATTCACCGTTCAACGCCAAGCCGGCAATCGGCCCGTCGTGAGCCGGGACAGCTGTGGTGACTACGCCCAGTTGCGCAAACAGCTCTGGCCGGCCTAGCGCTGCCTGGCCCTGCGCGGTCATGGCAACCACACCAAGGCCCTGCCGTTCGTGGATGTCGCTCAGTGGCAGCGCATCCTTTTGCTGGC
This sequence comes from Pseudomonas sp. SWRI111, assembly GCF_014268555.1. Taxonomy (NCBI): domain Bacteria; kingdom Pseudomonadati; phylum Pseudomonadota; class Gammaproteobacteria; order Pseudomonadales; family Pseudomonadaceae; genus Pseudomonas; species Pseudomonas sp. SWRI111. Next base: position 242,605 of record NZ_JABWQQ010000002.1, read on the forward strand.
CCAGTCCGGCGAGCGCCCGGCTCACCGGATGACTGCTCGCCGCGCCCAAACTGGCGGCCAGCGCCAGGAGCGTCGAGGTGTCCGCGTGCAGCGTGTTGATCGAGTGCAAACGCAAAGTGCCGAAGGTGAGGGTGCCGGTCTTGTCGACCACCAACGAGGTGAGGTCGGCCAACTCCTCGAGAAACGCCGAGCTGCGGATCAGAATCCCGTGCCGCGCAGCGACGGCAACCCCGGCAATCGCGGTGGCTGGCGCCGACAGGACCAACGCGCAGGGACACGCCGCCACCAGCACCGCGAGCATCGCTTGCGCGTCGTGGGTAATGAACCAGGTCACCGCCGCCAGCATCAGCACCAACACCATGTAGCTGCCGGCATACCGTTCGAGCAAACGGGTGATTGGCGGCTTCGAGCGCTCGGCGTTTTGCATCAGTGCGATGACTTTGCCGAGCGTCGATTCATCCCCGGTGCGCGTGACTTCGATGCGCAGCAGCCCATCGAGGTTGATCGCGCCGCCAAACACCGACATGCCGACGCCCGCTTCCACCGGCACCGATTCACCGGTAATCGACGCGGTGTCGAGGCTCGCCTGGCCGGCCAACACTCGCCCGTCCGCGGGCACCCGATCACCGGCACGCACCTCAACGGTGTCACCGGATCGGAGTGTGCCGTTGTCCACCTCGACGATCGTGCCATCGGCCAGAATCTTGCGAGCGTGGCTGCGGGTCAATTGGCCGAGCGCATGAATGGCTTCCTGGGAGCCGATGACGCTCCGCTCCTCCAGCACGTGGCCGAAAATCATGATGATCGGCAGCAACGCAGCGGTCAGCAGATCGCCGGTCGCCCACGCGCCCAACATTGCCAGGGCGATTAATTGATCGGTGATGCCGTGCAGACTCGGATACCGCAGGCTGTACCAGGCCGAACGCATCACCGGGACGGCCACCAGCAACGAAGCGACGCCGAGCAGCAACTGACTGACGCCGGTCTGCTCCGGCAACAGCCAGCGCCAGACCAGGCCGAGGCCCAACAGACCGAGCGCCAGCATCGCCAGGGTCAGTTGACGGGCGGCGCGGCGTTGCTCGGCCGAGGACAACAGACTCGGTGCAGGGGTGGATGCAGTCATTGGCTGGCTCCCTGAATGATCAGGCGGCAATCGTCTTTCGGGTCGACTGTGGTCACGGAACCGGCCTGACCAAGAATTTTCGGCATGCGCTCACGGTAGAAACGCAGGAGCAATTGCGGATCGCGGGTATTGCCCAGGCTCAACACGGTGGCCGTGTCAGCGCTGGCCTTGGCCAAACGTTCGCCGGCTTGCGCATGGGCCACTTGGCGAGTTCGATCGGCCTGTTCGTTGGCCATCTGGGTGACTTTTTCGGCGTCGGTGCGCGCATTGGCGACTGCCTTGTCAGCTTGCTGACTGGCCGTCAGAACCGCGTTGAACGCGCTGACGGCGGGATCCGGCAAGCTCGATTGCACATCGACCCGCGCCACTTCAATACCGATACCCTGCCCCGCCGCCTTCAGTTCGGCCAAGCGTTGGTTGATGCCGTGGACCAGATCGCCACGCAGGCGTTCGCGGCGCTCGGCGGCCTGATTGTCAGATCCGAGCAATTCCGGGCGAGCGACCAGAATGGTGTCCAGGTCACGGGCAGCGGTGAGCGCCACCGCACTGCGCGTCACCAGTCGGTCGAGTGCCGGCAGCACGTGATCGGCCTGCAGGACGAAATCATAGGGGTCGGTGACTTTGTAGAACACTCGCACATCCAGTTGCACCACACCGGCATCACCGGTCAACAGATAACCGGAGCCGGCCAGCGCATCGCTCAACGGTGTGGCAAAGGACGCGACTCGATCGGCCTTTAGCGCTTCATCGCTGCGCAGCAGATTCTCGACTCGGCGCTCAATCACCCGATCCGCTGCCGGCAGCAACACCACCTGCTCGAACGGCTGTGGCCAAGCCAGCAACAGACCGGCATTTTGCACCCGGTCGAGAGCGCCGAAGTGCAAAACAACTGCGCGATATTGCGGATCAATCTGCCGGACGTTGGAGAATGCCCAAGCCAGCGCGGCCAGCACCGTCACCGCATACAGGGCTAAAAAAGCCAAACGTCCGGCCTGAATCCATGGACCGTTCAATGCGGGTGTTCCACGTGGAACTTCATCATTCATGGCTGCGACCCGGCTTTGCTGTCCAGTGTCGGCGGGCCGTCTACCAGTACGCGGAAAGGTGCGGCGTCAGTACGCAAAATCAATTTGGTGTCTGGGGTAACGATGCTGCCGAGAGTATCCAGCGAGCGCAGCAGGTTGTAGAGCTGCGGTGAGCTGGCGTAGGCGCGGCCGTAAATCTGCGCGGCTTCGACGCGCGACTGCGCTTCGATCTCGGCGGCCTGCACCGTCGCGTCCGCTTGGACGATGCGTGCGTCGCGCTCGGCAGCAGAGCGAATCTGCGCCGCTTCGCGTTTGCCGATCGCGGTGCGCTCGGTGGCGATGGTTTCACGCTCGGCGCGCATCCGGTCGACCGTGGCCGTGAGCGTTACGGACGGCAATGTCAGCCGCTCAACACCGACCTGCAATACACGCACGCCATAAGTGGCGAGCAATTGCTGATCAATCTGCTGGCGCAACTGCGCCTCGAAATCGCCGATGCGCACCTGACTGGCATCAGTGTTGACCAGACTGGCCAGATCAAAACTGCTGGCAGTGGTCTCCAGGGCCGAACCGATGAAGGTACGAATCTGCCGCGCGGCTTCGTCCGGCTGATTCTGCACCGCACGCATAAAGCGCTGTACGTTGTCCGGATCGCCCTGCACCTGCCATGCCACGTAAGCCTGCACAATGATGCGCAAACCGTCGCGCGTGCCGACATCCTGCAAGCCACTGGAGGTGGTCCGCAGGCGCAGGTCAACGGGAATCGCCGCTTCGAACGGTGCTGGCCAGCGCCAGCTCAGGCCCGGATCAAGCAGGACCCGGGCGGGATTGCCGAAACGGGTAATCACAGTCGCTTCGCCGGAACGCACTTGCACCAGGCTTGCGGCCGCCAGAGCAAAGGCGACTAACAGCGCCGCCCATGCCATGCGTCGCCAGGGAAACGGTCCCGCCGCTTCCTCCCCTGCACCGTGGTGATGATGCCCATGATGGTGGTGCCCGCCGTGGTGATGAGCGTGGCCGCTGTGATCGTGATGGTCGTGAGTGGGCGACTGGCTCAAGGGGCGACTCCTGGTTGAACGGTGGTGCGCGCGGGCGTCGGATCAGCCGGCAGCGTAAACGTACGCAGGTCGATGGTCGGCGCATTGCTGCTGCCGCCCAGACGGTGGTCGAGCAGCAACAGTTTGGCCTTGCCCAGGCCCTGGCTGAGTTGCGCGAAGTATTGTTCCAGCACAAAAGCCTGACCGGCACTGGCATAGGCTTTTTGCTCGGCGCTGAATTTAAGGTCCGCCGCTTGCGCGGTGGCCTGATTCTCGCGGGCGCTGGCGCTGGCTCTGTCGCGCGCAAGCGTGGCTTGCAACTGCGCCTGATTGCTGGCTTGCGCGGCGGCACCGCGTTCCCGGGCGATCAGCGCCTGCGCGCCAATCTGCGCCGCTTGCACGCCGTGGTAAGCATTCGCCGCGCCGGCGGGTGGATGAATGGCTTCGACGACCGTGGCGAGTATTTCCACCCCGCTGTCGAGGGTCTTCAGGTCACTTTGCACCGCGCGACCGATTTCCTCGGCCAGACCGACCCGGTCCTGTCCGAGCAAACCATCCAGCGTGCGCGAGGCAAAGTCGTGCACCAGAATTCGGCTGGCGGTACTGCGAATCAGCGTCGGTACATCGGCGTGATTGTAGGTAGCGGCGAGGGCTGCTTGATCGTCCAGACCGATCCGGTAAACGAAGCGCACGTCCATGTTGACGATCTGGAAGCTCTGTTGCCCGCCCCGGCTGCTGGCAATCACCTGCGACTTATCGTTGACATGACTGGCGTCCCACAACCGGTTGGCCGCAAGCGGTGCCGGGCCTTCAGCGGGATCGAGTGAGGCCGGCGCAGGATTGGCGCCGACGCTGGTGGCCAGCTCATGCACCACGCCATTCTCAACGCTCAACACCCGCCCTAACGGCCAGGGCCAGCCGACGTGCAGGCCGGGGCCGAACACCTGCACCGGTTTGCCGAACCGCTCATAAATGCCCCGACCTTGCAGTGGAATTTCATGAATGCCGGTCAGCAGCCAAGCCACCACAGCAACCAGCGCCAGCACCGGCAGCAACGCACGGCGCATGTAGCTGAACGCCCAGATCTGCCGTAGATCAATGCCGAAACGGTTGTGCAATTCATCCTGCAAGGCAAGCAACGGTTGTGGCGGCCAGCGCAGCAGATCGGCGACAAAACTGCGCGACAGCAACGTCGGTTCAAGCTGTTCGCGGCGAGGCGTGAACAGCGACAGAACCGCGCGCAGCAGCAGCTCGATCGCGACCAGGCCTGGCAAGAGCCCGATCAACACGGCCAGGCGCACCGGCCATATCGCGCCCTCGCTGGCAAACAACAAACACAGCCCGCCCAACACCAAACTGGTAATCGGCACCCGGACCAACCGGGCAAGCGCCGCCGCCTCAGGCCATTGCGCCGGGTGCTCCTGAGCCAGTTGCCGTTCCACGACCAACAGACCGAACGCCAGCGACAACGCCAATGCCGCGCCGACGGAAGCAGACACACCCAACGCTGCGCTCGGCAACGTCAGGCCCCAGGCCTGTTCGATGCCGAGCAACACCAGCAGCGCCCATCCACCCAGCCACAGCGTCGCCGGGCCGATTTGGTCGAGCGCCTGCGCACCGCGCTGACTCAGCCGGTCCAACAGCCGCTCATACCAACCCTCAGGCGGCACGGGCTCATCCTGCGAAGGCGGCGCCTCCACGGGCGTAATCACCCGCGCGCGCCATTGCGTCACCCGCCAAGCCGATTGCAGCCCGGCGACCAGCAGCCATAGCGCCGCCCCCTGATTAACCAGCCACGGGATCCACAGCGATTGCGCCGCAAACAGCGCAACCAACAACGCCAGTGCCCATGAACCACCGGCCAGTGTGCCGAGACCGAAGGCCAGCCTGCGCAATCGTCGCCCCTGCACCGCCGCTTGCTGAAAGCGCGGCAATGCGCTGACCGACGTGCCATCAACCTGCAGATCGACTTGCATATCACCCCAAACTCTTTGGCTCGCCATTCATAGCGTTACGATATAACGAAAAACGTGAAATATTCGTACACAATCAGGTTTATTAAAAGGCTGCCACCTGTCGCTTGGCTGAAGCCTTGACCGAAAGCTCTCGAAAGCAACATATTACGTCCGTAATCTTAGCCAACCACGTGTAGCGATCCGCATCCCTCAATCAGGAGCAAGGCGCATGAGCAACTATGACGTAGTGATTCTCGGCGGTGGCCCCGGCGGCTATAACGCCGCTATCCGTGCAGGACAGCTGGGCCTCAAGGCCGCGTGTGTCGAAGGCCGTGCGACCTTGGGTGGCACCTGCCTGAATGTCGGTTGCATGCCATCCAAGGCCTTGCTGCATGCTTCGGAGTTGTACGACGCGGCAATGGGCGCGGAGTTTGCCAACCTCGGCATCGAGGTCAAACCGACGCTGAACCTTGCGCAGATGATGAGACAAAAAGACCAGAGCGTGGCCGGTCTGACCAAAGGCATCGAATTCCTTTTTCGCAAAAACAAAGTCGACTGGATCAAGGGCTGGGGCCACATCGACGGACCGGGCAAGGTCACGGTCACCGATGATCAGGGCGGCAAAATCGGGCTGACCGCCAAAGACATCATCATCGCCACCGGCTCCGAACCCACTCCCCTGCCGGGCGTCGAGATCGACAACCAACGTATTCTGGACTCCACCGGCGCGTTGTCCCTGAGCGAGGTGCCGAAACATCTGGTGGTGATTGGTGCCGGGGTCATCGGCCTCGAACTGGGCTCAGTATGGCGTCGTCTGGGCGCGCAGGTGACAGTGATCGAATACCTTGACCGGATCTGTCCCGGCGTCGACGGCGAAGCCGGAAAAACCTTGCAGCGCGCGTTGAGCAAACAGGGCATCGCGTTCAAGTTGAGTTCGAAGGTTACTGGCGCGACGACGTCAGCCACTGGCGTACAGCTCAGTGTTGAGCCAGCAGCAGGCGGTAGCGCTGAGTTGCTCGAAGCCGACTACGTGCTGGTGGCCATCGGTCGGCGTCCTTACACCCAAGGGCTGGGCCTGGAAAACGTCGGACTGAGCACCGACAAGCGCGGCATGCTCGCCAACCAACAACACCGCACCGAAGCCCCGGGCGTCTGGGTCATCGGCGACGTGACCTCCGGGCCGATGCTCGCGCACAAGGCCGAAGACGAGGCGATGGCCTGCGTCGAGCAGATTCACGGCAAGGCCGGCGAGGTCAATTACGCGCTGATCCCCAACGTGATCTACACCAAACCGGAACTGGCCAGCGTCGGCAAGACCGAAGAACAGCTCAAGGCCGAAGGACGCGCCTACAAGGTCGGCAAGTTTCCGTTCACTGCCAATAGCCGGGCAAAAATCAACCATGAGACCGAGGGCTTTGCCAAAGTCCTGGCTGACGAGCGCACTGACGAAGTGCTCGGCGTGCACCTGGTCGGCCCGAGTGTCAGTGAAATGATTGGCGAGTTTTGTGTGGCGATGGAGTTTAGTGCCTCGGCCGAAGACATCGCCCTGACCTGCCATCCACATCCGACCCGCTCCGAGGCGTTGCGCCAGGCGGCGATGAATGTCGAGGGGATGGCGACGCAGATGTAGGTTTCGCCAATTTTATTGGCTGAACCGGCGCTTTCGCGAGCAGGCTCGCTCCCACATTCGAGCGTATTTCTTCAGGAGAATGCGCTCGAATGCGGGATCGCGCCCCGGTTCACAGCGGCAGATGCCCCAACGGCAACGGCCCCGGCGCCTTCACCGTGTGAATCGCAAAGTTGCTGCGAATGTCACTCACCCCCGGCAGTTTCAGCAGACAGCCGCTGAGAAACCGGTCATAAGCGCGCAGATCCGGCACCACTACTTGCAAGAGAAAATCCGATTCACCGGATACCAGAAACGCGGAAATCACTTCCGGCAGTGCCGTCACCGCGGCATAAAACGCCTCCGCCTGTTGATCGTTGTGGCGCTCGACCTTGACCCCGACAAATACCGTCAGGCCCAGCCCGACTTCGTCGCGATCGAGATTGGCCTGATAACCGCGAATCACCCCGGCCTCTTCCAGTATCCGCACCCGACGCAGACACGGCGAAGCGGACAAACCGATTTCGTCGGCCAGCTCGACGTTGCTCAGACGACCGTTGCGTTGCAGGGCCGCGAGAATCTTGCGGTCGAAGGCATCAAGTTTCATGTTTGGCAGATTCCAATAGTTGCTGCACGTAGAGCGGCAGACTATGCCAATCCAACGTGGATTTGAAGCTGACTACGCAAGCACCTGCCCCACCCTTCAGCCCTAGACTTGGCGGACCGAATCGACAACGAAAGGGCTGCGACATGGCGAATCTCTGGCTGTTTTTCCTGGCATTGGCCGTGGTCTTTCTATTGCCCGGCCCGGACATGATCCTGCTGCTGCAAACCGGTGCGCGCCAGGGACGCGGCGCGGCGTTGGCCACCGCGGTCGGCCTTGCTGTCGCCCGAGCTTGTCATGTGGCGCTGGCAGCGCTGGGCATGGCGGCACTGTTCAAAGCGGCGCCATGGACATTCGAGGTGGTGCGCTTGGCGGGGGCGGCGTATCTGCTCTGGGTCGGCATCCAGTGCCTGCGCAGCACATTGCTGCCGAACCTTAATGCTGACGAGGCTGGCGATACCCACGGCCAATGGCGCGAAGCGATCCGTCGGGGATTGCTGACCAACCTGCTCAACCCCAAGGCACTGTTGTTCTGCTCGGTGCTGCTGCCGCAATTCATCGTCAATGACGGCGCCTCCGTGCTCAGCCAATTTGCCGTGCTCGGTCTGCTGCTGGTCGGCGTCGGCCTGATGTTCGACAGTGCCTACGCCCTCGCCGGCGCCGCGCTGGGCCGTTGGTTGCAACACAACCCAACGGCGCAACGCGTCCAACAATGGCTGTTCGGCAGCCTGCTGATCGGTTTCGCCGTGCGCCTGACCTTCGTCCAGCAGGCTTAGTCCCGACGGGCCTTGCGTTGGCGACGGGTAATCAGCAGTAACGCGGCGGCCGTGATCAGCACAATCGCCCCAACCTGCACTGGCCACTTGTAAGGGCGCAACGTGGCGCGCACGGCATCGGTGACCTGGGTGACGTAACGTTTATCGGCGTTTTCAAAATCCGGGTACGGACACTGGTTGCCAAAATCTACCGCCCACAATACGTAAGGACCTTCCTTCACATAACGCTGATACAGCGCGCTCTGATCTTCCAGGCTGCTGTTCCAGCCGGCCGCGTTACACAGCACAGCGGCAAACGCCTGGCTGGTGTGCGGCAAGTTATCAGCAGCGCGGGCTGCCAGCGCAGTGGCGACGAAACGGTAGTGGTAGCGCTGATCCGGTTTCGCTGCACTGGCGACCTGACGCTGCACTTCGGCCTCGCTCACCAGCGGACCGACTTGCAGCTCGGCGCTCTCCAGCGCGTAGTTGCCGCCGAATGTGGCGTAGTCGGGCGCCATCTCGTAACCGAGAATATCCATACCCCATTCACGCGCCGTCCAGGCAGCGTTGTACAACGCACTGGCGCGTTTGGTCGGCCACCACGCAGCGTCAGCCTTCAGCCGTTGTTCGCCGTAGAGCTGCGCTTTTTTTTGCAGGTCGCGATTGTCGAAATAAGCCACAGCTTCCGCGTAGCGGCCCTCGCGCAGCAATCGCCGACCGAGCAAGTTGCGCAGGCTGGCAGCGACCGGTAGCGGCACGTAGTTGTCGCGCTCCTGCTGGGTCAATGCGGGCGGTGCGGGGACGTTTTCGTCGACGTACTGCTTGAGTTCGGCAACCGTCAGCACCCGTTCGGCGACGGTTGCGGCATCGAACCAATAAACGCTGTTGCTGCGGTACAACTGCACGAAAGCTTGCAGGTATTCGCCGCGCTGCAACGCGAGAATCGCGCTTTCGCCCTCGACCCGGCACTTGGGCTGCACGGTTTCAAACGCCCAGTCAGGCGTACGCCGGTAGCCCCAGTCTTCGTTCTGCGGGAAGGCCTGCGCGGCTTTGGCATAGGCGGCGGCTGCCGCGTTCCTGTCGCCGTCACGCACCGCCAGTTTGGCCCGCAGCCACCAGGCCAGCCCGCCGTCGCCGGCGTTTTCCAGAAAGGCCCTGGCACCGGCGTAGTCGCCTTGTTGATAACTCATCGCGGCCAGCCGATCGGCGTTTTCGAGGCTGCCACGGGTGCTGTCCTGCAGTAGCTTCACCAGTTTCTTCTGGTGCGGCGGCTCATCGCCAAACGACCAGCCCTGGCGGCTGACCAGCGATGCGGTGACCAGTTGCTGCACCGCTTTGTGCTCCAGCAATCGCGCCAGCTGCGCCTCGGGCAACTCGGCCAGTTCGTTCATCACCTGTTTGAGCGAGGTATAGCCGACGGCGGAACCGTGCAGGTTCTGCGCTTCATACAATTGGATGGCGCCGCTCCAGTCGCCAGCGGTGCGCAATACCCGCGCCTCCTCGCCCAGGCTGGCGACACCCAGTTCGAGCGGATCGCTGAAGCCGTCGATGCTCAACTGGCGGGTCTGGCGAAAGGCATCCCGCGCCTGCTCCAGCGCCTCGATGCGGTTCTGCGCCGCACTGCTCGTGGCGAAGGCGAGACGCCCCAGGGAATAGGCCGCCCAGGTGCTGCGCAATGGACGCTGGTCTGCCGGCAATGCCAAGACCTTGTTGAAGTAGTCGGCTGCCATTTGATGATCGCCGGTGGCAAAGGCCACCGCACCGGCCACGTACAAACGAATTTCCGCGGGCAGACTGGCGCCCTGCTCTTCAACCTGACGGGCATCGCTTAACCCGCGCAAGCGTTCGACCACGCCTTGTTGCTCGGCGCTCAGGCCCACCTGCTCAGCCTGTTCGCGGGCCATTTCAGAAGCATTGTCTTCGGTGTAATCGTTGGGGTTATGGGTCGCTGCCGTGACGTTTTTCAGGCCGGCGATGGTTTTGCCAAGGCGGCTGACTTCGAAGCTGAAGCTGCCCTCCGGCAGATCGGCCAGCGTCTGCGCGCGATTGTCGAGCAGCCGCATCGGGAAGTCCGGACCACAGGCCAGCGCCGAACCCAGCGGCAGGCTGAGGCTCAGACAGAGCAGATGGCGAGGCCAGTTACGGGTCAACATGCGAACCTCCTTGATCAATGATTGCGCAACGCGCCCAACCGATGGCGCGCTGCCCGCCCGCCAGCAAGCGGCCGTCGTGCAAGCGGGTGAAGGTAAGCAGATCCGCACGCTGTTGCAACGAGTAACCGGCAAGCGCATCGGCGCTCTCACAGCCTCGGCCCGTTAAGGTGATGCGCGCTGGCCAGGCGCTGTCGAGATTGCCCGGGTTGTCGAGCTGAATATCGTAAAGGCCGTCCTGTGCGCTGACTGTCACGCCGAGGCGGCTGCCCAACGCATCCCCCCGGGCGACGGCGCGCAGCGTGGTCAGGCTCCAGGCACGACGATCATTGGCCAAGGGCAGACGAAACCAGATCAGCCCGGCCAGGTGTGGTGGCGGATCGTCGCGCAGGGTTTTGCCCAATTGGCTCAGTTGCAGCGGATCGGCTAGCAATTCCCGACGCTGCCCGCCCCGCTCAAGCTGCACTTCGCTCTCTATCTGTGGCGCACCGCCGTCATCCGGCAACAGCGCCACGCCGTAAGCCGGCAGCGCCAGATAAAAAGGCTTGTCCGTACTGCGCGCCCAGGCCTTTGCCCATTTCAACGCTTGCCTGGCATCGAACAGACCACGGCGCGGATCGCTGACCGCGTGGACTTGCAGCACGCTGCTGTCGACGGTTTGCAGCAACGCCGGCAGTTGCGCACTGTTAAGCCAGGCTGGCAGCGCGGTGATGCTCAACGGCAGGGAGGTCGGCAATGCCGAGCGCAGATGGTTGAGGAATTCGGCATAAGCCGGCAACCGCGCAGTGCCCGCGTCGTGGTCGATCTCGACACCGCTCGGCACCAGCCCTTGCGCCTGCCAGTCGCTCAGCACTTGCAAAATCTGCGCGGTGACTTGATCCCGATCCAGCGACTTGAGCTGTCCGTCGAGACGAATCACCGCGATCAACGGACGGCCATCGGCTTTCAATAAGCGCGCATCGATCCGCGCCCGGCTCAGTCCCGTATTGGGGAAGGCCTGCAGCGCCAGCACACGCAGCGTCGAGAAGTCCGCGCGGCTGTCACGCAACGCCTGTTCATGGGCCGGCGTCCATTGGCGTTGCCAGATGTAGAGTTGTTGGTCGAGAGCGGGCGCGTCCTGCTGCCGGCAAGCAGAAAGCACCATCAACGCAAACAGACCGACGATAAAGCGCATACCTTGCAGATCCCTGACACTACGAGGCTGCAAGGTTACACAAATCATGATCAGGGCTTGCGGGCAATAATCACCTGGCTTTTCGCGACCACCGCATCCAGCGCCTGTTTGATCTGTGCGCCGCGCGGTGAATCGAGCACGGCCTGCCAGGTCTCGGCCCAGTGATTGAGCAGCGGATGATCCGGGTCGCTGAAATCGACCTTGGCTTCCCAGAACAGCAGCATCCACATCGACCAGTAAAAACCGTACTGGCTGTGGCTGATGATCTCCAATCCAGCCTCACTGACCAGCGCCTTGAACTGCGCCTCGCTGAGGATGCGAATGTGGTTGGGCTTCTGAAAATACTCGGGCGCGGCGAGGTCTTTTTGCAGGTCCTCGGAACTCGGGTGCGGCACGCTCAGCAGGTACAGCGCGCCAGGTTTGCCGACACGGACCAACTCGGCAAGAAACTGCGCAGGATCGTCGACGTGTTCAATCACTTCCGTGGATACAACGCGCGACGCGGTGGCGTCGGCAATCGGCAACGGATTGCAGTCGGTGACGTGACACTCGACGTCACGCGCCGGGGTATCGCTCAAGCGCTGGCGGGTCGCTTCGACCTTGGCGGCATCGATGTCGGCAATGATGATCTTCGCCCCGCGCATGCCGCAGAAATGCACGTTGCCGCCGTCGCCGCAGCCGACATCCAGCAGGGTGTCATCGGCAGACACCACAAAGCCTTTGAACAGCTCGTTGGTCTCCTGGTTGAACCAGCCGCTGAGCTTGGCATCGTACAGCCCGAGCATGTACGGATCGACCTTGCCGGCGGGCGGTTCCGCGGGCGCAGTCGGGGCCGGCGCTGGCGTCGCCGCTGTGAGTTTCTTCAATAGGCTCAGCATGGGGTGGCTCCAGAGGTTGGGACGACGGAACGGGACGTGCCGAGGCGACGCACAAGCGCAGCACCGCGGTTGCGCATGGGCATTTCGACCAGGCGGTAATTGAGCTCGCTGAGCAGCACGATCAGACAGAAAGCGATCAGCACCGTCAGCACAGGGTGGCCAGCGGGACTGGGCAGACCGGCGCTCTGCAGGCGGAAGATCAGTTCACGTACCAGTTGATAGGCGGGTATGTGAATCAGGTAGATGCCGTAGGAGCGGCTGCCGATCCAGCCCAGCAGCCGCTGCACGGCGCCAGCGGGCATCAGGTAATCGCGGTTATACGAGGCAATCCACACCAGTATCGCGCTCAGCACGGCGATTGAACCGATGCGATACCAGGCGAGCGTGAAGCGGTCAGTGGCCATGAAGCTCAGCAGCGCGCCGATCATGATCAACGCCGAAACCCCCGCCCAGGGCCGCGCGAGAAACGCCGGCCGCCACCGTTGATAACCCGGCTGCGCACTCCACATCGCCAGCAGCACACCGAGGGCCAGCGCATCGGTGCGCACCACCATCAGCAACGGCGTGCGCACGCTGAAAATCTGTACCACGATCAGCGCCAGCAATGCCCAGACCAGATGCTTGCGACAGAACACAATCAGCAGCGGAAACAGCAGATAGAACTGCTCCTCCAGTGACAGACTCCAGTAGACGAAACTGCTGCCGTACTCGTAGCGAAAGAAGCTGTCGGCAAAACGGAAGTTGGCGTACTGCAGCACCCCGGCCAGCGTCGCCTGCAGGTTGGCGGGCAACGTGCCGAACGCCCCCGAGCGATTGACGAACAGGCACGCGAGCAACATCAGCGCCAGCCATAACCAGGCAGACGGCAATAACCGGAAAGCCCGACGAAGCCAGAAGTTGCGCGTCTGTTGCCAGCGTTCCTGGCCGCTTGTGCAACCTCGCAGCGCCGGAATCAGGCTACGGGCAATGACAAAACCGGAGATCGCAAAAAACAGGTCAACGCCCCACCACGGTTGCGCCCAGGCATGAATTTTTTCCAGCGTCGGCACGACATCGGTAAACAGGCTTCCCTGCAAGTGATGGAACAACACGCCCAGCACGGCAATGGCGCGCAGCACTTCGATGTCCATGATGCGCTTGCCGTTCATGGCGCCTCCCTCGCAGCCATTGGCTTGCGCGCAATGATCACCTGGCTCTTGGGCATGAAGCGGTCGAGCGTCTGCTTGACCGCCAGTCCGTCCGGCTGTGCGAGCAGCTCTTGCCAGGTCCTCGCCCAGCTTTCCATCAACGGCATGAACGGCGCCTGAATACGGTCACGCACCGCACCGCCCGGATCGCGCCCGGCAGCCCGTTCGCCGGCCCAGAAAAATATCATGCCCATCACCCAGAAAAATCCGCTGGCCTGACGATGCTCGATTACCAGCCCGGCCTCCTCTACCAGCGCAGCGAAGCGCTCGGGGGTGAAAATCTGTACGTGATTGGGCGACCGATAGTAGCTGTCGGGAGCGATGCCTTTTTGCAGGTGCTCGCCCAGCGGTGCCGGCACGCTGAGCAGATACTGCGCACCGGGGCGCCCCATGCGCACCAGTTCAGCCATGAACGGCTCAGGCTGATCAATGTGTTCCAGCACTTCCATGCACACCACTTTACTGGCGCAGCCGTCAGCCAGAGGCAACGGCAGGCTGTTGCTGACCAGTCCCAGACTGGCGTTGTCGCTTTGCGCTTCGACCTGCCGCGCAAGGTCGCGCACCTTGGCATGTTCGCTGTCGGTGAAAATCACCGAAGCGCCCTGACGCACGGCAAACAGCGTCGCCACGCCTTCGCCGCAACCGACATCGAGCAACGTGTCGTCAGCCGTTATCGCAAAGCCCTTGAGCAACTCGCCGCTGTCGTTCAGGAACCAGCCGTCGAGCACTGCGTCATGCAGACCGACATCCCGTGGCGACACTTTGGCCGACGGTGCCGGCACCGCATGCGCGGCACGCGCCGGACGCCATCGGCCGAGCAAACGGCGGATCATGCGAGCGTGACTTGCGCAGGCAGCGATCCGACGGTGCGCAGGGGCTGGGCGAAAAACGCGCGCAGTCGCTGCTCGGTACTGGCCTGGCTGCAGAAGCGTTGCAGACTGCCAATCGCCGCGGCGGACATGGCGGCGTAACGCGGCTCATCAGCTTTTGCCACGTCATAGCTGGCGCGGTACGCCAGGCACAACGAATCCCAATCGGTGATGTAGCGCAGCGTGCGATAGGCCGCGCGCGGGTCGTGCGGCCAGGCGGTGAGCTCTTCGGTGAAGTCGACGATAAAGGCGTTATCGCTGCTCACATAATCGGCCATCGCCGTGTTCAACGGCGCAATCGCCGGCTTGCCGCAGGACATGAACTCCATCAGCGGCAGGCACTGTCCTTCTCCGTAGGAACTGTTGACCACATAGCTGGTGGCCTGCACCAGCGCTTCGTAATCGGCATCGGCCAGATAGCCGTGGATCAGCACGATGCGGCATTGGTACGACTGGTTCTTGTACAGGTGATGCAGCATGTCGGTCAGCGCATCGGCGATGTCATGGTGGGTCAGCTTGAGCACCAGCGTCGCATCGCTGATGTCGCGAAACGCTGTGCAGAACGCGCTGATCATGTCCTGCCAGTTTTTGCGACCGTCGTAAGGGTTGAACACCGAGGTGTAGACCACGCCTTCAAGCTGCAACTGGCAATCCGCGGCCGGTGCGGACAAGTCTAACGGCGATCCGTCACGCAATCCCGGAGGACCGTAGGGACGCAAATCGGTGCGCCGGCTGTCGATCAGCAACCCACGCAAATTCAGCGTGACCGGGTCAATCACCGGCCGCTTGGCCAAGGACGCGCCACGCGCGGCAAAGCGGTCCCATACCGGTGCCGGGATCGCGCAGATCGCATAATCCGGCCCCATCACGTCACGCACCGCATTCACCGTGAACGTTGAATGGGTAATCGCCCGGCCACAGGCCTGAAGCACCGTACGCCAGTCGTGACGCGGCTCGCCTTGCCAGCTTTCCGTGGGGATCGTGCTGAATTCCCAGGCGAACACCGGGATGGTCGGGCAAGCGTAATGAACGGGCGTGCGGTGCGGCGGCGAGAACGACAGAAAGACGCAGTCTTCGCCCCGGCTCAAACAGTCGAAATACAAACGATCCACCAGCTCGTCAGGGTGGCTGACTTCCAGTACCTGGCCGATGCGTTCCAGAACCGGGCGAAACTCCTTGAGCACAAAATAGTAGCTGTACTCAGGCCGACCGAGGTTCTGCTGGATGTTGCTCTTGTTGGTTTCCGAATGAATGATGATCAGCATGACGCCGCTCCGGTCGCAAGTGCCATGGCGCTGCTTTCGCTAGTAGCCTTCAGACCGAAAAACGCCTCCACGCGCTGCTGTACCGGGGCGAAACCGCAATATTCACGCATGCGTTCATTGGCGGCAGCGGCCATTGCCACATAGGCCTCTGGATGGTTCTTGGCCATGGCGTAGCTGTCCTCATAAGCGGCTTTCAAGGAGCCCCAGTCGGGGCGATGACGCAGGGTCCGATAGAGGATGCGCGCGTCTTCCGGCCAGATGGCCGGCTCGCGGCCGGACTTGACGATGAACGCCACGCGTTCATCGATGTAATCGCCCATCGCCGTGTGGTTCGGCGCAATCACCGGGCGTGCGCATGACATGAACTCCATCAGCGGCAGACACAGTCCTTCGCAGCGTGATGCATTGACGTAGAAACTGGCAGCGCCATACAGCCGGGCGAACTCCTCATCTTCCAGATAGCCATGCATCACCACCACGCGACAGGCGAATGGCGAGAGCTGCGAGAGCAAGGTTATGAGGTGAACGTAATAGCTCGACAGGTCGTTCTGGGTGATTTTCAGCACCAGAGTCGCGTCGTCGGCATCGCGCATGGCCCAGCAGAACGCGGTGATCAAGTGATGCCAGTTCTTGCGTCCGTCCTCGGGGTTGAACACGCTGACATACACCACGCCGCTGACGTCGATCTGCACGTGTTGACGGGTATCGGGCAGCAAGGCTTGCGGATGCTCAGGCTGCGCCGGCGCTTCAACCACCGCAGGCACCGGCGGCGCTAGCTCAGGGCGTTCCTCGCGGATGGTTCTTGGCAGCAGATCACTGACCGCTTCGCGATACCACTGCCGCAGGTTGTGCTTGAGCAAAAACAGCGGTGCGTGCTCGGAGGGCCTCGCGAGGGCCTTGTAGCCTTCGTACAAATAATGCCGGGTGATGAAAGCCCGCCGTCGCAGGGTCAGTTCGGGCGGCGGTTCCGGAGTCGGCTCCGGCACTGGCTCGATCGCCTCTGGCTCGGGCATTTGCTGCTCATCGAGTATCGGTGCGATCAAGCCATCCGCCGACAGTCCCAGCGCGTGGCTGTCGATGATGCAGCCCTTGATCTGCAATGTGCTGCCGGGGTTTACCGGGACACTGGGATAGTCGCGCCGTACCTCGGCGAAGCGTTCCCACAGCGGCGTGGGCAATACCAGTACCGGGAAATCTTCACCCAGGCTGCGACGGATGGCCTGCGCCGTGTGGGTGGACAGCGTAATCACCCGGCCATGGCGCGCCAGTGTCTGGCGCCAGTCGTGGCGAGGATCGTCATCGCTGACCTCGGACGGAATCGAGTCATACTCCCAGGCGATCACGCAGACCATCGGGCAGTGCAGGTCGATCGGGGTCTTGTGCGGCGGCGCAAACGAAAGAAAGAGGCTGTCCTGACCGGCCTGTTGCAGTTGCCGATACAGCGGATCGACCTCGGCCACCGAGGACACGACGTGCACTTGTCCGAGGCTTTCCAGCACCGGGCGGTAGGCCTTGAGCACGAAGTAATAACTGTATTCGGGACGCCCGAGACTGTGGCTGATGGTGCGGTCGTTGACGTCCGAGTAAAGAATGAAATTCATGGCATCCCACGATGAAGCAGCCGTCCCGGCAACCTCATGCTATGACGACCGGGTGCTGGATCAAGCCGGCAGCGCCGTTGCTTGTCCATCATCCTCAGTTACGTCTTCGTTCTTGTTTTAGTGGTCAGTTTCACCCTGTTGCGCTGCGCCCGCGGTGGACCGGGGAAGCGGCGACGAGGGCCATTCTAAACACATCCATCAACGATCCGGGAACCGCCCGACAAGAATAAATCGGACTACGCTGACGAGAACTGACCGGTCACGGTTTGCCCTGTTGAAATCGCCGCGCAATTGGCACAGATTGGCAACCAAACAACTACAACAACGACTTCGCCTGTTTTCCTGTCGGACCTTTCTATCGGTCAGACAGACGTTTCCCACAAAGCCTGTGGGAAATGGGCAAAAGTCAAAGACCAAGGGGTCGCTGTTTGAAAAAGCGTCTGTTCGTCACGGGCCTCAGTGGCTTCGTGGGGCAACATCTTCAATCACGTCTGGCCTTGCCCGACTCGTCGTGGGAGCTGCTGCCTGCCGCCACCCCTTACGACCTGACGGACACCGATAGCCTCACCGGGCTATGGCCGCAGATGCCGGACGCGGTCATACATCTGGCCGGCCAGACCTTCGTGCCGGAAGCCTTTCGCGACCCGGCCCGCACCCTCGACATCAATCTGTTCGGTACCCTCAATCTGTTGCAGGCGCTCAAGGCACGCGGCTTTTGCGGCACCTTCCTGTATGTCAGCTCGGGCGATGTTTACGGTCAGGTCGAAACCAGCGCCCTGCCGATCACCGAGCAACAAGCGCCCCTGCCGCGCAATCCCTATGCGGTGAGCAAACTCGCAGCGGAATTTCTCACGCTGCAATGGGGCCTGAGCGAAGCCTGGCCGGTGTTGGTTGCGCGGCCGTTCAACCACATCGGCACCGCGCAGAAGGACAGCTTCGTCATCGCCAGTGCCGCCCGGCAGATTTGCCGCATCAAACAGGGTCTGCAGGCGCCACAACTGGAAGTCGGCGATATCGACGTGACCCGCGATTTTCTTGATGTCAGCGATGTGGTTTCGGCCTACCTCGCACTCCTGGAAAACGCCACGCCGGGGCAGGTCTACAACATCTGCTCGGGCCGTGAGCAAAGCATCCGCAGCCTGATCGAGCAATTGGCTGATCTGGCCGAAGTCGAAGTGCAACTGGTTCAGGACCCGGCGCGCATGCGCCGTGCCGAGCAGCGCCGCGTTTGCGGCAGCCACGCCAGACTGGCGAAAACCACCGGATGGTCGCCGGCCATCACCACACAACAATCCCTGCGGGCGATTCTGTCCGACTGGGAGACGCGAGTACGACAAGAATGACAAAAAGTGCATTGATCACAGGGATCACCGGTCAGGACGGCGCGTATCTGGCCAAACTGTTGCTGGACAAGGGCTACAAGGTCCACGGCCTGGTGGCACGACGCAGCAGCGATTCGCGCTGGCGCCTGCGCGAGATGGGGGTCGAAGCCGACATCGTCTATCTGGACGGCGACATGGCCGATGCCTGCTCGGTCCAGCGCGCGGTCATCAAGTCGGCGCCGGACGAGGTCTATAACCTCGCCGCGCAGAGTTTTGTCGCCGCGTCCTGGGATCAACCGGTGACCACCGGCATTGTCGATGGCCTGGGCGTCACCCACTTGCTCGAAGCGATTCGCCAGTTCAGCCCGCACACGCGCTTTTATCAGGCTTCGACCAGCGAAATGTTCGGCCTGATCCAGGCTGAGCAGCAGGACGAGAACACCCCGTTCTACCCGCGCAGCCCTTACGGCGTGGCCAAGTTGTATGGTCACTGGATCACCGTCAACTACCGCGAAAGCTTCAACCTGCACGCCAGCAGCGGCATCCTCTTCAACCATGAATCGCCACTGCGCGGCATCGAATTCGTCACCCGCAAAGTCACCGATGCCGCTGCACGCATCAAGCAGGGCAAACAGCAGGCGCTGGCCCTGGGCAACATCGACGCAAAACGCGACTGGGGTTTTGCCGGCGATTACGTCGAAGCCATGTGGCTGATGTTGCAACAGGACAAGCCTGACGATTATGTGGTCGCCACCGGCGTCACCACCACGGTACGCGAGATGTGCCGCATCGCTTTCGATCACGTCGGCCTCAATTACCGCGACTACGTCAAGATCGACCCGGCGTTCTTCCGGCCGGCGGAAGTCGAAGTGCTGCTCGGCAACCCGGCCAAGGCCCAGCGCGTGCTGGGCTGGAAGCCGAAAACCGACCTGGACACCTTGATCCGCATGATGATGGATGCGGACATGCAACGCGTTGCCAAGGAGTAGGCCATGCTGATTCCCGTGATTCTGTCCGGCGGTGCCGGCACCCGTTTATGGCCGGTGTCCCGCGAGGGCCATCCCAAGCCGTTCATGATTCTGCCCGACGGCCAGTCGCTGCTGGTCAAGACCTACCAGCGGGCTGCCGCGCTGCTCGACGGCTGGGGCGACATTGTCACGGTGACCAACCGCGAGTACTACTTCCAGAGCAAGGATCACTACTGCGCGGCTCAGGTGTCGCGCCATCGCGGCCACTTTCTGCTCGAACCGAGCGGGCGCAACACAGCCCCCGCCATCGCTGCGGCAGCGCTCTCATTGCAAGCCTTGCACGGTGACGACGCGATTATGGTGGTGATGCCCGCCGACCATCTGATCGTTAATCAGGACGCGCTGAAAAGCGCCGTCGAGCATGCCGTGAATCTGGCGAAAGACGGTTATCTGGTGACCTTCGGCGTGATCCCGACCGCACCGGAAACCGGCTTCGGCTACATCGAGACCGGCGCGCCACTGGACGCCAAAGGTGCGGCGAAGGTCCAGCGCTTCGTCGAGAAGCCGGACCTGCAAACCGCCACGCACTACCTGGAAAGCGGCGACTTTCTGTGGAACTCAGGCATGTTCTGCTTTACCACCGCGACGCTGATTGCCGAGCTGCAAGTGCATGCGCCCGAGCTGCTGGAGCAGACCCGAGCGTGCATGGCCGCCAGCGCTCCGGTGGAAAACGCCGGTTGTCTGCAACAGGAACTGGCGCCGGCGCTGTTCGCTGAAATCACTGATATTTCCATCGACTACGCGTTGATGGAACGCTCAGACAAAGTCGTCGTGGTGCCCGCCGGCTTCGACTGGAGCGATATCGGTTCGTGGGGCGCCGTCGCGGCACTGATACCCGCCGATGCCGACAACAATCGCGCCAACGGCGAAGCGATTTTCATCGACAGCCATAACAACTTCGTCCAGAGCGACGGGCGCCTGGTGGCCACCGTCGGTGTGGACAACCTGATCATCGTCGACACTGCCGATGCGGTACTGGTAGCGCATGCCGACCGCGCCCAGGACGTGCGTCGCGTCGCCAGGCAACTCAAGGACAAATCCCACGAGGCCTATCGCCTGCACCGCACGGTCAGCCGCCCGTGGGGCACCTACACCGTGCTCGAGGAGGGTCCGCGCTTCAAGATCAAGCGCATCGTGGTCAAGCCCGGCGGCAAGCTCTCGCTGCAGATGCACCATCATCGCAACGAACACTGGGTGGTCGTCGAGGGCATGGCCAAGGTCACCAACAATGGCAGCGGTACAACGCTGGTCGCCAAGAACGAATCGACATTCATCGCCGCCGGCCACAAGCATCGCCTGGAAAACCCCGGCGTGATCGATCTGGTGATCATCGAAGTGCAGAGCGGCGAATACCTGGGAGAGGACGATATCGTCCGCTTCGAAGACCAATACGGCAGGACGGTCTGAATGCTGCTTTCCCTTTACCGCTCGCTGCGCAGCTACCGCGGATTCATCTTCGGCAGCGTCAAGCGAGAATTCCAGACGCGCTATCGCAATTCGCTGTTCGGTGCGCTGTGGACGGTACTCAATCCGTTATCGATGATCGTGGTGTATACCGTGATCTTTTCCCAGATCATGCGCGCCCGCCTGCCCGGCGTAGAGGATGGCTTGGCCTACAGCGTGTACCTGTGCGCAGGCCTGTTGACCTGGGGCCTGTTCGCCGAGATCACCACGCGCAGCCAGAGCATGTTTCTGGAAAATGCCAACCTGCTGAAGAAAATCAGCTTCCCGCGCATTTGTCTGCCGGTCATTACGCTGCTCAATGCCGGGGTCAATTTTGCGATCATCCTGGGCCTGTTTTTCGGTTTCCTGTTGATCAGCGGGCGTCTGCCCGGCATGGCGTTGCTGGCGCTGATACCGTTGCTGATGTTGCAAGTGCTGTTTGCCGCCGGACTGGGCATGTTGCTCGGCGTCCTCAACGTGTTCTTTCGCGATGTCGGGCAGATGTTCGGTATCTGTCTGCAATTCTGGTTCTGGCTGACCCCGATCGTTTATCCGCTGTCGATTCTCCCCCCCGGCATCCAGCACCTTATCGGGCTGAACCCGATGACGGCGCTGATGACCAGCTACCAGAACGTTTTCCTCTACAACCAATGGCCCGACTGGCATTCCCTGTTGCCGCTGCTGATCCTCGGCCTGCTGTGCTGTGCCATGGCCTTGCGCCTGTTTCGTCAGCGTGTCGGTGAAATGGTGGACGAACTCTGATGGGACATATACGCGTCACTGGCCTGGCCAAGGCCTACAAGCAATACCCCAATCGCTGGAGCCGCCTGCTGGAGTGGCTGGTGCCGTTCTCACGGCCCCGCCATCACTTGCACTGGATCCTGCAAGACGTCGATTTCGAGATCAAACCCGGTGAAGCCGTGGGCATCGTCGGTGTCAACGGCGCGGGTAAAAGCACCCTGCTGAAAATGATCACCGGTACCACGCAACCGACCCGTGGACAGATTCAACTGCAAGGCCGCGTGGCCGCCTTGCTCGAACTGGGCATGGGCTTTCACCCAGACTTCACCGGGCGCCAGAACGCGTTCATGGCCGGGCAGTTGCTGGGCATGCAGGTTGAAGAGATCGAAGCGCTGATGCCGCAAATCGAGCACTTTGCCGAAATCGGCGAGGCCATCGATCACCCCGTGCGCACCTATTCCAGCGGGATGCAGATGCGTCTGGCGTTCAGCGTCGCGACCGCGCGACGTCCGGACATCCTGATCGTCGACGAGGCGTTGTCGGTGGGCGATGCCTATTTCCAACACAAAAGCTTCGACCGCATCCGCAGCTTTCGCAAGGCCGGGACGACCCTGTTGATCGTCTCCCATGACCGTTCCGCCATTCAGTCGATTTGCGACACGGCCATCCTCTTGGAAAACGGTCGTCTGGCCATGCGCGGCAAGCCGGAAGAAGTCATGGACTACTACAACGCCATGCTCGCCCAGCGCGAGGGCCAGACCGTGCGCCAGGAAATGCTCGCCAACGGTCAGGTGCAAACCATTTCCGGCACGGGAGAAGCTGGCATCGTCAGTGTGCGCTTGCTCGATGCGCAGGGCCGCAGCCTGGAAGTGGCCGAGGTCGGCCAGCCCGTGGTGCTGGAAGTCCAGACCGAAGTCCGTCAGGACATCGAGCGCCTGGTGCTGGGCTTCATGATCAAGGATCGCCTGGGCCAGGCGATCTATGGGATCAACACCCACCGTCTGGACAAGGCCGTCACAGACCTGACCGCTGGCGAGCGGGTGACCTTCCGTTTCGCCTTCGACATGCGCCTGGGCAAGGGCAATTATTCGGTGGCCCTGAGCCTCTCGCGCCTGGACTCGCACCTGGACCGCAATTACGAATGGCGCGACTACGGGCTGGTCTTCCACGTGATCAACAACCGCCAGGAAGATTTTGTCGGCTGCTCGTGGCTCCAGGCGCAGACCGCCATCAGCCGTAGCAGTGACCACCTTGAACAAGCGCCGGATACGGAGATGCTGCGATGACGCGATTATTGGTGGAATGCACTTACGTCTTCGAACACCCCACCGCCAACTCGGGCATTCAGCGGGTGGTGCGTAACGTCATTCAGCAACTGCCGCCGCCCAACGAAAAAACCCAATGCATCCCGGTGGTGATGATCCATGGCGGCCTGTATGAGGTAAAAAGCCTGGCACCGTTGAAGTCGCTGAAGCTCGATCTGACCGGCCTGCGGGTGAAGCTGGAGCAATGGAGAAACGGCTTCTGGCTACGCCATCGCGCCGTGGAGCGGCGACGTCCCTTCAGTCACTCACACTTTGCCCGCCGGGTGCTTTACGTCGGCTGCAGGCTCACGGCACTCGCCTGTTTCAGTGTGCCGATGCGCCTGCTCGATCGGGTGCTCAGGGGCCAGCAGATTCCGCAACGCTGCGTGCCACTGGCGCACCGGGCCGGCGATCAACTGGTGCTGCTCGACTCGTCCTGGCACGCGAATTTTTTCCCGTTGGCCGAACAACTCAAACGTGACGGCGTCGGCATCGTGTCGGTCATTTATGACCTGATTCCATTGACTCACCCACAGTTTTGCGACGCCGGACTGGTCAAGGTCTTCAACGACTGGTTCGACTGGATCGCCCGCACCGCCGACGGCTATGTGGCGATCTCGACCACCATTCGCGATCAGGTGCGCGAGGAAATGCTGCGCAGGATCGGCGCACAACAGGTCGCGCACCGCTGGTTCGATTATTTCCACCTGGGCTCGGAACTGGATTTGAGTGCAGCCGATGTTGCGGTCGACCGGAACTTGCTGAAGATGTTTGAAAAACCGCAGCCGGTGTTTCTCATGGTCAGCACCATCGAGCCGCGCAAAAACCATGCTTATCTGCTTGATGCGTTCGAACGTGCCTGGGCTGCGGGCGGCAACGCCAGGTTATGCATCGTCGGCAAGATCGGCTGGAAGTGCGAGGCGCTGATCGAACGCATCCGTCAGCACCCCGAATTGAACCGACGCTTGTTCATGTTTAACGAACTCTCGGACAAAAGCCTGGAGCACGCCTACTCCCACGCTACGGCACTGGTGTTCCCGTCCCACGTCGAAGGCTTCGGCCTGCCGCTGGTAGAAGCCATGCAACGCGGCTTGCCCGCAATGGGTAGCGATATTCCGGTGTTTCGCGAAATCGGCGGCGATTACATGGCCTATTTCGACCTCGCCGACCCGCAGAGCCTGACCGAACTGCTGATCGACATGGAGCGCACCCGAGTCTTCCCGGCGCCATTGAGCCTGGAACACTGGCGCTGGCTGAGCTGGCGCGAGGCAAGCGGACAATTGGTCGAGCGCATCGAACGTCACCTCAACCCTGCCCTGCCGGCACGTGAAGGTCAGCATGCGCATTGCTCTTAACGCGCGGATTCTGCAGGCGCCGCGCACCGGCATCGGCCATTACGTGGCTGAACTGGTCAACGCCTTGCGCAACGAGCCCGACGTTGAGGTGACGCTGTTCCATGGCTGGGGCTGGAGCTCGGCGCTGCCGCAAGCGGCCATGCCCGGCTACTCGCGGCTGACACCATTGCTGCGGCAAATTCCCGGGGCGTATCAGGCGCGCCGCTGGCTGGAACAGCGACGCTTCGATCAGGGCCGCGCGCAAGGCATCGACCTCTATCACGAGCCGAGCCTGTGGCCGCTGGCCTTCGACGGCCCGACGGTAATCACCCTGCATGACCTGACTCATCTGCATTTCCCGCAGACCCAGCCACCGGCACGGCTCAAGGAGATCGAGCGGCGACTGGCTCTGGGTGTGCAGCAGGCACAAGTGATTCTCACCGACTCGCAAGCCATTGCCGACGAAGCCCAAGACTATTTCGCCCTGCCCGCCGAACGTTTTGTGGTGGCGCCGCTGGGGGTCGCCGAACGCTTTCATCCGCGCGAAGCGAGCGCCATTGATGCGGTGCTCAAGGCCCATGCGGTGACGGCGCGCGAATATTTCCTCTGTGTCGGCACGCTGGAGCCGCGCAAGAACCTCGGCTTGGCCTTGCGCGCTCACGCGCTGTTACCCGAAGGCGTGCGCCAGCGCTTTCCGCTGCTGATCGTGGGCATGGCCGGGTGGCAACGCGAGCAGTTCAACGACCCCCTGCGTCAGGCGCTGGCCAGCGGACATGTCTGCCTGCTCGGTTATTTGCCCGATGAACAGGTTGCGCAATTGTTGGCTGGCGCCAGGGCGCTGATTTTTCCGTCGCGGTATGAGGGATTTGGTCTGCCGGTACTGGAGGCCATGGCCAGCGGTACACCGGTGGTGCTCACTGACGCTTCGGCCATGCCCGAAGTCGCGGGCCCGGCGGGCAACTACATTGAAGCTGACGATGCAGAAGGCTTGCGTGATGCGCTGAGCCGGCTGATCGACGATCCCGCGCATTGGCAGGCATGCCGACACGCCGGATTGCAGCAGGCAAGGCTGTTTTCCTGGGAACGTTGTGCACAGGCCACGGCCGGTGCCTACCGCCAGGCCATGGGAGGTTGAATGCGAGTTCTTCACTTTTTCAAGACGTACCTGCCGGACTCGGTCGGTGGCATCGAGCAAGTCATCTTCCAGCTCTGCGAGAGCGGTGCCCAGCATGGCATTGACGGCCAGGTCCTGACGCTCAGCGCCGATCCGACGCCGGCGGTGGTGCAATTGGGTCAGCATGAAGTCCACCGGGCGCGCCTGGATATTCAGTTCGCCTCCACCGGTTTTTCCTGGAGCGTGTTCAAACAGTTTCGCGAATTGGCCGCTGAAGCCGACGTGGTCAATTACCACTTTCCGTGGCCGTTCATGGACCTGGTGCATTTCGCCAGCGCCCTGAACAAACCCAGCGTGGTCACCTACCACTCGGACATCATCCGCCAGAAACACCTGCTCAAACTCTACCGACCGCTGATGAACCGCTTTCTCGCCAGCGCCGATCGCATCGTCGCGGCCTCGCCGAACTACCTGCACACCAGCGATGTGTTGCAGCAATTCCAGAGCAAGACCCGGGTCATCCCCTACGGCTTGAACAAGGCCGGTTATCCACAGGCTGACAGCGAGCGCATGAATCACTGGCGCCAGCAGCTTGGGGATAAGTTTTTCCTGTTCGTCGGCGTGATGCGTTATTACAAAGGCTTGCACATCCTGCTCGACGCCATGAAAGACATCGACTATCCGGTGGTGATTGTCGGCGCCGGTCCGCTGGAGCTGGAACTGCATGCCCAGGCGCAGGCATTGGGCCTGCGCAACGTTCACTTTCTCGGACGTCTGGGTGATGAAGACAAGGTGGCGCTGCTGCAATTGAGCTACGCCATCGTCTTCCCGTCTCATCTGCGCTCGGAAGCGTTTGGTATTTCGCTGCTGGAAGGAGCGATGTACGGCAAACCGATGATCTCCAGCGAGATCGGCACCGGTACCAGCTACATCAATATCCACAACGAAACCGGACTGGTGGTGCCACCCAGTCATCCACAGGCATTTCGCGAGGCGATGCGCACGCTCTGGGACAACCCGGATCGTGCCGCGGCCATGGGTCTCAAGGCCGAGGCGCGATACCGGCAGCTATTCACCGCCGATGACATGGGTCGCAAGTGGACAGCGCTGTATCAGGAACTGCTGGAAGAAAAGGCCCTGTCCTACGCTTGATTCAGGTCGAAACACATTCACCCTGTGGGAGCGAGCCTGCTCGCGAAAGCGTCAAGTCAGCCGCTGAAGTCGTTACTGGCAGTCCGCATTTCGCGAGCGGGCTCACTCCCACAAGGTTCCGATGGGTGCGCTTTAGAGATCCAGCACCAGCGGCTGTGCACTGGGACTGCAACCGCTGCTCGCCGGCGTGCCAAGGTGAACGTTCCATCACGATTCCCCCCCTGCGCCTGTCAGGCTGAAGTTTGCAGACCGGCGATCGTGCGCGGCATGCCGACGAAACCGGGCAAGGCTTCGACCCGGGCCAGCCAGGCGCGAACGTTGCCATAGTCGTCCAGCGAGACATTGCCCTCCGGCGCGTGGGCGATATAGCTGTAGGCGGAAACGTCGGCAATGCTCGGTTCGGCGCCGGCCAGGAACGCAGTTTTGCCCAACTCGACATCCATTACCTTGAGCAGATTGTGCGCACGGGCGATCGCTTCTTCAGCGTTCAACTGGGCACCAAACACTGTCACCAAACGCGCGGCCGCGGGGCCAAAGGCAATCGGGCCGGCCGCGGCGGACAACCAGCGCTGCACCCGCGCCGCACCGACAGGGTCGGCCGGCAACCAACGCCCGTTGCCGTATTTTTGCGCCAGGTACACCAGAATCGCGTTGGAGTCGGCGAGCACCACGCCGCCGTCATCGATGGCCGGCACCTGGCCAAAACTGTTGATCGCCAGATAGGCAGGCTGCTTGTGCTCGCCTTTCGCCAGATCGACGAAAATCAGCTCGGTCGGCAACTGCAACAGGGACAACATCAGCTCGACGCGGTGGGCATGGCCGGAACGCGGGAAGTTGTAGAGTTTGATCGCTTGCATGGTCGACTCCGCTGGGTGAGGGTGGCGTCCGAGTTGACGTCACCGATGGCAGCAATCTTCCACGTTTGTTCAAAACAACAGAATAACCAGCAACCGCAATCGATTATTTCACTGGGTGTAATAACGCTGCGTTCTGCAGGGCCGGGTGCTCGCGCAAGGCCTGCACGGTGAAGTCGACGAAACTGCGCACCCGTGCTGCAGCCTTGCGTCCGCCCTGATAGACAACATGAATGGGCAATGCCGGCAGCTCGAACTCGGCGAGGACGATCTCCAGTTCGCCGGCCGCCACCTTGCTTGCCACTTGATACGACAGCACCCGCGTCAACCCCAGGCCGAGACAGGCCGCCGTGATAGCCGCCTGGTTAGCAGTTACCACCAGCCGCGGCTCAGGGCGCACGAGCAACGGTTCGCCGTGTTCCAGAAACGGCCAGTTGCGTGGCTGCCAGGCAGCAGAAGTCGCCACCACCGGCATTGCGGACAGCGCCTGCGGATGTTGCGGCCGACCATGTTGCGCCAGGTATAGCGGCGAACCACACACCACGCGCCGCACCTCGCCGACGCGAATCGCATGCTGACTGCTGTCCGGCAGTTCACCGATGCGCACCGCCACATCAATGCCCTCCTCGACCATGCTCACCACCCGATCGAGCAACAGCGCATTGATCGAAACGTCCGGATACTGCGTCAGATACGCCGCCATCAGCGGCGTCACGAACAGCTCGCCAAACAACACCGGCGCCGTCACCGTCAATTGCCCGCGCGGCTGCGCATGGCTGCCCGCCGCCGAATTCTCAGCTTCCTGCACTTCCAGCAGAATCCGCCGACAGTCGTCCAGATAACGCTGACCGGCTTCGGTCAGATGCACGCTGCGCGTGGTCCGCACCAACAACTGCGTACCGATCCGCAGCTCCAGCGCCGCCACCGCCCGCGTCACACTCGCCGCCGACAACCCCAGCCGCCGCGCAGCGGCAGAGAAACCCTGCTCTTGAGCGATGGTGATGAAGATGTGCATTTCCTGGAAGCGGTCCATGAAATTCCCCCGGGTCGGACACAACAATCGCAGCCGAAGCTGCGATTGTTGGAGTGTTGAATTTTGTGAATCAGAACTGTCGCACTGGGCTTGATGCCGCCCTGACAGCCAGTCATGCGAGCAGTGAAACATCAACATTGCCGTCCCGGTACATTGGGCGTAAAGCGAATTGATCACAATGATCAATTTATCAGAGTCGCAAGCGCCTGTTGTCCTGGCATCTGGATGCGGCTTTAGAGGATTGTGGGCAATTGCCAGGTCAATGGTGCGTGGGCGTGGCCAAAGGGATCGCCTGATAAAACAGTTAATACCAGGCCACCACCCGATCAGGCAATGGCCGGGCCAGACTCAGCGATAGACCGGAAAACGACGGCACAGCGCGACAACCTGTTCGCGCACGTGGTGCCCGACCTTGTCACTGCTTCCGTTTTCCAGGGCGTCCAGTATGTCGCATAACCAGCCGGCCACTTGCTCGCAGGCTTCCACGCCAAACCCGCGGGTGGTCACCGCCGGGGTACCGATACGAAGGCCGGATGTCACAAACGGTGAGCGCGGGTCATTCGGTACCGAGTTTTTGTTGGCGGTGATATAGGCATTGCTCAGGGCCGCGTCTGCCTCCTTGCCGGTGTAGGGCTTGTCGGACAGGTCGATCAGCATCATGTGGTTGTCGGTGCCGCCCGAGACGATCTTGTACCCGCGCTTCTGCAACACCCCGGCCATGGCCCGGGCGTTGATGACCACTTGGGTCTGATAGATGCTGAACTCAGGCGCAAGCGCTTCCTTGAACGCCACGGCCTTGGCTGCGATCTGGTGCATCAGCGGCCCGCCCTGAACGCCGGGAAACACAGCGGAATCAAGCTTTTTGTAGAAAGCTTCATCCTGTCCCTTGGACAAAATCAAACCGCCGCGTGGCCCACGCAGGGTTTTGTGTGTGGTGCTGGTGACCACATGCGCATGGGGCAGCGGGTCTGGGTATTCGCCCGCGGCGACCAGCCCGGCGACGTGGGCCATATCGACCCAGAAAATAGCCCCGACCTTGTCGGCAATGCTGCGCATGCGTGCCCAGTCCTTGTACCGCGAATACGCAGAAAAACCACCGATCAGCATTTTTGGGCGTGTCTGCAGTGCGATTCGCTCCATCTCGTCATAGTCGAGAAAGCCGGTTTTCGGGTCCAGTCCGTAAGGCACGATGGTGTAGTGACGCCCCGAAAAATTGGCCGGGTTGCCGTGGGTCAAGTGACCGCCCTGGGCCAGGTTCATACCCATCACCGTATCACCGGGGTTGATCAGCGCCAGGAAGACCGCCGCGTTGGCCTGGGCGCCCGCATGGGGTTGTACGTTGGCGTAGTCGCAGTCGAACAGGGCCTTGACCCGCTTGATGGCCAGCCGCTCGGCTACATCGACGTACTCGCAACCGCTGTAATAGCGCTTGCCGGGGTAGCCTTCGGCGTACTTGTTGGTGAGCACCGTGCTCTGGGTTTTCATGACCAGCGGGCTGGCATAGTTTTCCGAGGCGATCAGCTCGATATGGTCTTCCTGGCGATGCTCTTCGTTGTGAATCGATTCATACAGCTCAGGATCGAAAGCGTGGAGGGTCAGCGTCGAGTCGTACATGGGCAAAGTGTCCTTGGTCAAGAATTCAAGCGGCGGGTGACAGCAGGCGGGTGATGCGCGCGGCGATGTCGTCGATCTGTGCGTCATCGCAGATCAGCGGCGGCAACAGGCGCACGGTGTTGCCGCGTGTGACGGTGATCAGCAGACGTTGTTCTTCACGGGCCCGGCCGACCAGTTCGGCGCACGGGCCATTGAGTTCAATGCCGATCATCAGGCCGATGCCGCGAACGGACACCACCTGAGGATGGTTGCCCAGCGCGAGCTTCAAGGCCGCCAACAAGCGGCGGCCCGAGGCTGCGGCGCGTTGCGGGATGTGATCGCGCTGCATGATGTCCAGCACTGTGCAGCCCACGCGGCACGCCAGCGGGTTACCGCCGAACGTGGACGCATGGTGGCCGGGGGAAAACAGCTGGGCGGCCTTGCCCCGCGCCAGGCATGCGCCGATGGGGAAACCGTTGCCCAGCGCTTTGGCCAGGGTAATGACGTCCGGCTTGATGTCCGCATGCTCAAAGCCAAACCAGGTACCGGTGCGGCCCAGCCCGGTCTGCACTTCATCGATCATCATCAGCCAGTCGTGTTCATCGCACACTTGGCGCAGGGCCTGCAGGTAGCCGGCAGAGGCGGCGTGCACGCCCCCCTCACCCTGCACCGGCTCGACGAGCACCGCGACGATATCGGGAGACTGCGCCGCGATCTGGCGAATCGCCTCGATGTTGTCGAAAGGCACCCGCACAAAGCCCGGCATCAGGGGCTCGAAGCCGCGATGCACGGCGGGGTTGCCGGTGGCGGCGAGAGTGGCCAGGGTTCGCCCGTGAAAACTGTTTTCCATCACCAATACTTGCGGCTGGGCCACCTGCCGCGCGTTGGCATGCAGGCGGGCCAGTTTGAGCGCCGCCTCGTTGGCCTCCGCTCCGGAGTTGCAGAAAAACGCCCGTTGCATGCCCGATAACAGGCACAGTCGTTCGCCCAATTGCTCCTGCCATGGGATGCGAAACATGTTGGTCGTGTGCAGTAACACCGAGGCCTGTTCGGCGATGGCCGCGGCAATTTCGGGGTTGGCATGCCCCAGGCTCGTCACCGCCACGCCGGCGATGGCATCCAGGTATTCAACACCCTCGGTGTCCCACAACGAGGCGCCCTGGCCTCGGCTGAACGAAACCGGTTGTCGGGCTGAGGTGTGCATGAGGTAAGCGGGTGCAGCGGACATTGCGGGCCTCCTGTAGAGGGGGATCAACGGCTGGGTGTGATCGATAACAACGTGTCTTCAATGGGAGGGCGGGCATCAGCGGTCGGCCAGTAATACGCATCCGGCATGGCTCGGGCACCGAAGATCGCCTGCCCGACGCGCACCACGGTCGAGCCCTCTTCAATGGCGACTTCAAAATCACCCGACATGCCCATCGACAACTCTTGCAGCGACACCCCGTCAGGGGCGCAATGACGCAACCGGTCGCGCAATTCACGCAGCCGGACGAAGCAAGGGCGTACCCGCAGCGCGTCGGCCGAGAACAGCGCCAGCGTCATCAACCCGCGAACCCGCAGCGTCGGGAACGCTGGCATTGCCTCAAGGAAAGCCGCCACGTCATCGGGCGCCAGCCCGTACTTGCTGGCTTCGCCGGAGGTATTGACCTGAACGAACACGTCCATCTGCCGATCCAGAATGCGCAGGCGACGGTCCAGCGCCTCGGCCACCCGCAGGCTGTCCAGGGCCTGGAATTCACTGGCGAAGCGCGCGACCTGCCTGGCCTTGTTGGTCTGCAAGTGGCCGATCACCGACCATTGCAAGTCTTGCAGGTCGGTCATGGCTTCCCACTTGCGCTGTGCTTCCTGCACCTTGTTCTCGCCCAACAGGCGGCAACCGGCGGCATAGGCCAGACGCAGATGAGCTTCATCAAAGGTTTTACTGACCGGCAGCAAGCGCACACCGGCCGGATCCCGCCCTACCCGATGGCACGCTTGGACAATGCGTTGCTGCACGGCGGCCAGGTTGCGGCGAAAGTCTTCGACACTGTCGGCCTGTGGGTAACGACCATGGCGCGCATGCAGGATGTTGAGGTCTTCGGTTTGATCAGGCATCAGTTGGCTGCTCCCTTGGTGGACACTGCAACCGGTTCGGCCTGTGGGCCTGCAGTCTTTTCACGACGCGGCAACTGCCCATTGAGTACGACATAGGCGGCCAGGCCGATGACCAGACCCCAGAACGCGCCACCGATGCCCAGCAAGGTGATATTGGCCGCGCAGGCCAGGAACGTGATCAGCGACGCTTCCCTCGATTTCACGTCCGCCATGGCATTGGCCAGGCTCGCGCCGAGTGTGCCCAGCAGAGCCAGCCCGGCCAGGGTGGTGATGAAGGTCGCCGGGAAGGCCATGAACACCGCCGCCAGGGTTACGCCGAAGATCCCCACCAGAATGTAGAAGATGCCCGCGGCCACGCCTGCGATCCAGCGTTGGGACGGGTCTTCCGACGCTTCCTTGCCCGTGCAGATAGCGGCGGTAATGGCCGCGATGTTGAAGGCATGAGAACCGAACGGCGCCATCAGCAGAGAACCCAGCCCGGTCACGCTGAGGATCGGGTTGGCACTGGTGTTGAAGCCGTCACTGCGCAGCACCAGCATGCCCGGCATGTACTGCCCGGTAAGGGTGATCAGAAACAGCGGCAACGCCACGCTCAACAACGCATTGATCGAGAACTCCGGGCGGGTGAACACCGGTGTCGCAAACTCCAGCGCCAGCCCCGTGAAATCCACGCGTGCCTGCATCAGCAGAAAGCCAAGCCCCAGCAGCAGAATGCCGACGACCGCGTAGCGCGCACTTAAACGCTTGAACAGAATGTAGGCGCCGATCAACACCCCGACCAATAACGGGTCGACGCTCATGCTGGCAAACGCACCGATGCCGAACTGCAACAAGATGCCGCCCAACAAGCCCGCTGCTACACCCGGCGGGATCAGGCGGACGGCTTTTTCAAAGTAACCGGATACGCCCAGCAGCACGAACGCTGCAGCCGAAATCATGTACGCCCCAATGGCTTCGGCGTAGGGTGTGGTCGCCAGGGCGACGATCAAAAATGCCGCCGCCGGGGT
Source organism: Pseudomonas sp. SWRI111 (assembly GCF_014268555.1). Lineage (NCBI taxonomy): Bacteria > Pseudomonadati > Pseudomonadota > Gammaproteobacteria > Pseudomonadales > Pseudomonadaceae > Pseudomonas > Pseudomonas sp. SWRI111. The sequence continues at coordinate 275,856 of NZ_JABWQQ010000002.1, forward strand.
CGACCATGCGGTGATGATCGGCTCGCGGCTCATCCAACTGAGGAACAGCCCGGTCACCCCTACCCCGATCGACACAGACCAGACCCACGAAGCCGTCAGCTCGGGGCTGAGCCCTGCGACCTTGGCGGCCTGAAACACCAGGATGAAGGTGCCGCCGTAATTGACGATCACCGAAATCAACCCGGCAACCACCGGGTGCAGCAGGTCCCGCAGACGCAGGGACGAGAGGGATTGAGTAGATGACATAGGTCTTGGCTCCTTGCTGGACGATGCATCCGGCCGCTGGTAGGCGGTCATTTATAGCGGTTGAATGGAGGGTTTTACCCCTACGCTTTAACGCAGCAGACCAGACCACTTTTTGTGGTCGGCTCAGCCGTGCTCACGTGCAAAGGCGCTCATGAAATCGCACAGCGCTTCGACCGCCGTCACTGAAACGGCGTTGTAGAGGCTGGCGCGCAGGCCGCCGACGCTGACGTGGCCTTTGAGGCCGTTGAGGCCGGCCTGCGCCGCTTGCCGCAAAAAGGTCTTCTCCAGCGCCACTTCGGCCAAGCGGAAGGGCACGTTATTGATGGAGCGATAGGGTGCCTGCACCGAGTTGCGATAAAACCCGTCACTTTCATCGATGGCGCGGTAAAGCATTCGCGCCTTGGCCTGGTTGCGCTGATGCAGGGCCTGCAGACCGCCACTGCGCTTGATCCACTTGAGCGTCAGGCCTGTGAGGTACCAGGGGAAGGTCGCAGGGGTATTGAGCATCGACTGCGCGTCGCTGATGCGCGCGTAGTTGAGGATGTCCGGGGTAAAGGCATGGGAACGCTCCAGCAACGCCGGGTCCACGATGACCACCGTCAACCCGGCCACGCCCATGTTTTTCTGCGCGGCGGCATACACCAGCCCATGCCTGGCGATGTCGATCGGCTTGGACAGCAGGCTTGAACAGGCATCGCATACCAGCGGCGCGTCGCTCGAGGGCGTGTCGATGAACTGCACGCCGTGCACCGTCTCATTCTCGGTGTAGTGCAGGTAGGCGGCGTCGGCGTTAAGGCGCCAGTCCGAGGCGTGGGGGACATGGTCGAAACCGGACGCGTGGGCGCTGGCAACCACGCGCACATCGCAGTAGCGCCGGGCGGCCTCGATCGCCTTGCCCGACCAGAGGCCGGTGTGCAGGTAATCCGCCGTGCCTTTATCGCCGATCAGGTTCATCGGCACTTGTGCGAACTGCAACGAGGCGCCGCCTTGCAGGAACAGCACTTTGTAGGCGGGCGGCACCCCGAGAATATCGCGCAGGTCCCGTTCGGCATCACGGGCCACCGCCATGAACACCTGCGAACGATGGCTGATTTCCATCACCGACATGCCGGTGCCGGCAAAATCGAAAAACTCCTCGTGCGCCTGAGTGAGGACGTCCAACGGCACCGCGGTGGGGCCTGCACTGAAGTTGTGTGACCGAGCCATGGTTGAGTAACTCCTGTTCGAGAACGCTCGCCCTCGCGTCATCAATCGAGGTAAAGGTGCAGTAGCGAGGGCCAGAGTCTACGGATAAACTGGCCTGCCTTTACCTGCCAGTTCATGGAAAGAGAGCAGACCACATGGCCAAGACCTTCGAGCTGGAAACCCTGAAGATGCGCCTCAACGACGCTGAATTTCAGCTGCTGGATCTGCATCAGCGGATCCAGCGTGCATTGCGTGCGCTGATTCTCGACGGCGCCCTCGGCCCCGGCTTGAAACTGCCCGCCACGCGGGTGCTGTCCAAGTCACTGGGGTGCGCCCGCGATACCGTTGAGAACGCCTATGTGCAGTTGCATCGGGACGGGTTTATCGTGCGCCGAGAAGGTGCCGGCAGTTACGTCTGCGACACGGTGGGCGTCGAATTGCGCGGTGCTGGCCGCCGACGCCTCAGGGCTCAGGAAATCAGGAGCAGCGTCGCCGCACCGGGCGCAGCGCTCAGCCAACGCGGACGCATGATTTTCGACACCGGCGGCGTGCGCGATCAGCAAGTCATCAAGGCATTCGCCACCGGCCTGCCGGAAACCCGCAGTTTCCCGACGGATGTCTGGGAGCGTTTGCAGCGCCAGGTCATGAAGGACTATCGCGCAAGCGTGCTGCTGCATGGCGATCCACAAGGGGCTGAGCCCCTGCGCAAAGCGATCGCCACCTACCTGAACCTCGAACGCGGCGCCAAATGCTCCCCCGACCAGATACTGGTCTTGAGCAGTACGCGTCAGGCGTTGTATCTGTGCGCGCAATTGCTGGTAGACGCCGGCAAGCCGATCCTGATGGAAAACCCCGGCTACTATGGCGCCCGCAAGGCCTTCCAGATCGCCGAAACCAAGGTGATGCCCATTGATGTCGATGAACAGGGCATCCGTACCGACCTGTTGTACGCCGACCGCAGCGGCGCCAATTGCGTGTATGTCACGCCCTCTCACCAATACCCCACCGGCGCGACATTGCCGCTGGAGCGGCGTCTTGAGTTGATCAATTGGGCGGCGCAAAAAGGCAAGTGGATCATCGAGGACGACTACGACAGCGAGTTCCATTACGACGGGCAACCCACGGCGTGCGTGCAAGGCCTGGACAAGTATCAGCGCACGCTCTACATCGGCACGTTCAGCAAAACCCTCTACCCCGGACTGCGCATGGGGTACATGGTGCTGCCCTGCGAACTGGTCAAGCCCTTTGCCTATGCGCGCAGCATGATGGACGGCCACACTCCGCAAACGCTGCAACTGACGCTGGCGCGCTTTATGGAGGACGGCCATTACAACGCGCATGTCCGGGCCATGCGCAAGCTGTATGCCGGACGCCGATCGATCATGCACGACGCCATCGGCAAGTACTTGAGCACGGTGGTCAGCGCCGAACTGCCGCCGGGCGGGTTGCAAATCCCCTGCTTGTTGAAAGCCGGATGGTCCGAGGAAAAAACCATCCGCCAGGCCGCCACTGCCGGCGTGCAACTGTCCGGCCTCAGCGGCTTGTACGCGGGCGAACCGAAGCAACAGGGCTGGCTGCTGGGTTACTCCTCACTGACCGCGTATGAAATAGAAGCCGCCATGTTGCGTCTGGCCAACGCCCTGAAAATCTAATGGCCCAGCGCATAGTTCATCAGCAACTGCTGGGCCTGGACGGCCATCCGCGCACGCCGGGGCAGCATGGAGTGTTCAGCCGTGCTGACGGGTTGCGGCTTGGCGGTGGTGAACAACCTGAAACGTGACGTGCGGGTAGCCGCCAGGCGGCCGGTGGGGATGATGTCGGGCATCGGAATTCCTTTGCAAAAAAGCGCAGACAGTTAATACGGCAGCCTGAAACGCTTGGTCAGGTCGCTGATACCTTCACGAATCGAGCGTTCAGTGCGGCCGTCAAGGGCACCGCTGCGTACGCCACCGAGCATGGCCAGAATCATGTCGCCTATCTCTCTGAATTCATCGACCCCCATGCCACGCGAAGTGCACGCCGCACTGCCGAGACGAATCCCGGACGTCACGGTGGGCTTGACCTCATCGCCGGGCACCACATTTTTGTTCACGGTAATACCGATTGCCTCCAGCGCTCGTTCGGCGACATTCCCTGCCAGGCCCCACGGCCGCAGGTCAATCACCCCCAAGTGACAGTCGGTCCCTCCCGACACGACCAACAACCCACCTTCAGCCAATCGGCCGCACAAGGCCTGGGCGTTGGCGACCACGGCATGGGCGTAAGCGCCGAACGCCGGTTGCAATGCCTCACCCAGCGCCACGGCCTTGGCTGCAACGATATGCATCAGTGCTGCGCCCTGCAGGCCGGGGTACACCGCTGCATTGATCTTCTGCGCAATGGCCTGCTCATTACACAGGATCATCCCGCCACGCGGGCCGCGCAATGTGGCATGGGTACTGAGGGTAGTGACATGGGCGAACGGCACAGGAGACGGATACGCACCACCCGCGACCAGCCCTGCAACGTGGGCAATGTCGGCCATCAGGTACGCACCCACCTCGTCGGCAATCGCACGAAACCGGGCGAAATCCAGCGCTCGTGAATACGCCGAGGCCCCTGCGATGATCAGGCGTGGACGTTCTTGTCGGGCGATCTGCTCGACCTGATCCATGTCGACCCTGTGGGTCACCGGGTGCACGCCATAGCTGAGGGCCTGAAACCAGCGCCCGGACAAGTTGAACGCAGCACCATGGGACAGGTGCCCACCGGACTTGAGGTCAAGGCCGAGGATCTTGTCCCCCGGCGCCAGCAGAGCCAGAAACACCGCCTGGTTGGCCTGGCTGCCCGAATGAGGCTGCAGGTTGGCATAGGCACAGCTGAACAGCTGCCTGGCCCGTTCGATGGCGAGCTCTTCAATTGCATCGACATTGCAGCAACTGGCGTAATAGCGACGCCCTGCGTAGCCCTCGGCATATTTGTTGGTCAGTACCGACCCTTGGGCCTCGAGCACCGCACGACTGACCACATTCTCAGCGGCGATCAGCTCGATTGACTGCACTTGGCGCTGGCGCTCGGCGTCAATGGCGCGCCACACCTGCCCGTCCACCTGGGGCAGCGCAACGCCACTGACCCCAGGCAGCGCGTGGCCCTCCTGATAAGCGAAATGCGGCATGGTCACTCCTTTGTAAACGCCCGATAACACGCCGCACTACCCTAGCCGCCCAAGGGCCGGCCAACCATACCAGTTCGCTCGGTTGTTGCAGACCACCGCACCCAAAGTCCTTGCCACGCGTCTAAGCGGGGGCAGGCGTGGTGAAATCGCCGCCATTAAAAGTGGTCTGGTGGCCGCATCGGTAATGGACTATCGCGCAAGACCGGCGCCTTATTAAGCTCTGCGCCGGATTTGCCATGCTCACTACACGGGTTTCGCCATGACGATTCGTATTGGGTTGCTGCCTCAGGTCGCCGCCGCACACTTTGTCAGTCATTTGCACATCATGGTGCTGGCGGCGCTATTCCCCCTGCTTCCGGCTTTTTTCAACGTGGAATATGTGGAGCTGGGCCTGGCGTTGAGTCTGTTCAATATCGTTACGGCGCTGGTGCAGGCACCCATGGGGTTTGCCGTGGACCGCTACGGTGCCAGGCGTTTGCTCTCGGTCGCGCTGGCACTGGGCAGCAGCACTTTCCTGCTGATTGCACTCATGCCCGGCTACACCTGTTTGTTGATCGGCATGGTGCTGGCCGGTGTCGCCAATGCCATTTATCACCCGGCCGACTACGCCCTGCTGTCGCGCCACATTGACCCCGCCCACATCGGTAAGGCGTTCTCCGTGCATACCTTTGCCGGGTTCCTTGGCGCGGCCGTGGCCCCGGTGTTTTTGCTGAGTATCGCGATGGCGAGCAACCTGCCCATGGCCTTCGCGGCGGCGGCCCTGGTGGGCTTTTTCGTGCTGGCGCTATTGTTGCTCCCTGGCTCCGCACTGGCCCGAGTCACTCACGTGTATCCCGCCGCAGAGCCGACACCCATCGGCGCCAGTCGCCTGTCGCTGTTCTCGCCTATGGTGCTCAGCCTGACCCTGTTGTTCGTGCTGCTGAACCTGAGCACCGGCGCGATTGAGAAGTTCTCGGTCGCGGCCCTGATGCAAGGTCAGGGCGTGGCCTTGACTTGGGCCAACTCGGCGTTGACCGCCTTCCTCTTTGCCAGCGCTTTCGGCGTGCTGGCGGGGGGAGCCTTGGCCGACCGGACTCGCCGCCATGGCGTAGTCGCGGCCAGCGCGTTCGCCTTGGCCACCGTGCTGATGCTGCTGGTCGCCACGGCACGCTTGAGCGAGCCCGCACTGCTGATCGTGCTGGGGGCTGCGGGCTTTCTGACTGGAGTGATCGCCCCGTCCCGCGACATGCTGGTACGGGCGGCTGCCCCGAAGGGTGCTGAAGGCAAAACCTTCGGCATCGTCTCTACCGGCTTCAACATCGGTGGCGCCATCGGGCCAGTCGGGTTCGGCTGGCTGCTCGACCAAGGTCAGCCCAACGCCATTTTCTGGGCCAGCGCCGCCTTCATGAGCCTGACCGTTGTACTGACCCTGATACAGGAGCGGTCCATGGCAAGGGTCCGAAAAATGGCAGCACTCCAAGTGGCTTTCAAGTGACCTGAATCAATAGCCGCCACGTGTTTTTGCCGCAGACTTGAAGGGCGCCGTCCCGCATTTATTGCGCTGCACCCCTCGCTTGTGCGCACTCGTTATTTTTGCAAGGACTGCACGGTAAACCCCAACACCAATAGCCGATTCCCTTGGAGTTAAAACATGGAACGTTTGAATTGTGGTACCGATGACGTAGTAAAAAACATGCTGGCCAAACTCTCCATGCTCTGGAATACCCGCGCGGCCGTCAACAACCCGCAACCGAACTACTGGGGCCTCGCCTTCGATGCCGACAAGCACGACTTCAGTTTGTCGCTGTTACCGTTTCGTCATCACCAGGCCTGGCTCGAAGCCCCTCAGGACCTGCAATCCAAATGTCTGTCCTATGCGTGGGGCATCTACAACCTAAAGACCATCTACATCGAATGCAATGTGGTCGTGCCGGCCTGCGAGGACATTATCAAGACCCCGCCGCCGAGCAACAACCGCGCCCTGCTGCAAGACGTGATGTCTCAGGCACTGCTCGACGAAGCCCTGCACACGCGCATGTCCATCATGGCCTGCAACTATATCTATGACATGCGCAAACTCCCCCCTCTGGACTTCAGCGCGTTCAACCTGGTGACCTGGCGCGAGGCCCTCTTGGCCAACTGCACTGCCGAATGGGAGCGACGCCTGACCCGCTTCGGCGTCGCGTGTGCCAGCGAAACGCTCATCACCGACTACCTCAAGACCATGGCCGAGGACGCCAGCATTCAGGCGGTGTGCCATGAGGTCACGCGCACCCATGCCATGGACGAGTGGAGCCATTCCAGCGTCTTCAGCTTCGTCGCTTCCGACATCGTCAATGGCCTGAGCCGCAAGGAACGCGAGTACCTGCGCGCGATCATCCTGCGCACGGTGCAGATGTTCGCCAATAACGAAATGGGCGCATGGTCCAGCGTGTTTTCGATGCTGGATTTCCCCCACGCCGGCGAGATCGTGCGTGACGTGGGCGACAACAACGAAATCAGCGTCTACACCGACTCGCTCGAAGCCCTGATAGACCGGATCGGCTTGACCGGCAACGGCCTCAGCAGTGCCGAGCATGCCATTGAAACCTTAGGCGAGAAGGCCCGCGCATGAACGGCATGGCATTCCTCACGGCCCTGTGCGAACACGTAAGCACTGAAACGGCCAACGTAAAAGTCTTCACCCTGCGCGCGGTGGACGCCCCCGTCGAATTTCTCGACAGCCTGGAGGCTGGCAGACACGTGGCCCTGCACGCCGCTGACATGGCGGGCACCTATCACCAACGGTTGTATTCGATCACGCGCAAGCATGGCGTCGACCGGTTCGACATTGCGATCAAGCGTGAAGGCCATGGCGGAGTTTCGGACCAGTTGCACACTACGCTGCAAGCCGGCTCAAGCATCGCGATGCAGTTTGTCGCAGGTGATATTTCGCTGGAGTCGGTTCTGGGTTGCCGCCAGGTCGGCATGCTCGCCGGCGGCATCGGCATCACCTTGCCGATTGCATTGTTGCGTGGCCTGGCCGAGCGTGCGCGACGCGGATTGGCGGTGCCCGATGTGAGCCTGCTGCTGTGTGTGCCGTCCATCGCCGAGATTGCGTTTCTACAGGAGTTGCTGGAGCTTGAGCTGACCACATCGTGGTTCTCCTTGCAGGTGTTCGTAACCCGCGAAGCGGTCAACAACAACGGACACTTCAGCGCCGGTCGTCCCCAGATCCAGGACCTGAGCCGGCTGGGTAATCCCGACCGCGTGGTGATCTGCGGCAGCCATGGCTTCGCCCAGGGCATGCGCGAACACACCCTGGCCATGTTCCCCGCGAGCCGCTTGCTCATCGAGTCATTCACACCACCGGCCGCGCCGGCCTGCGCCGCTCAGCCGCAGGCTCAAGCCGACGCGACGCTGCGCCTGCACTTGAACCACAACGATCAGGTGCTGGAGCCGCCCGCCGGCAAGAGTTTGCTGGAGATGCTTGAAACCAGCGGCATCGCGGTGCGCAGCCTTTGCCGCGCCGGCATCTGCGGTCACTGCCGGCTGAAGGTATCGGAGGGTCACTACACCCTTGAACCCGACTTTTGCCTGACCGACAAGGACAAGGACGACGGCTACGCCCTCGCCTGCTGCACCTTCCCGCAATCCGGGACGATCAAAGTCGACCTCTCCACCACGGTATGAACACTTACCGCCCTTACTTCAACAACTGGTTTTTTCCATGAAAACTGCCATTGCATTGCGCCACATTCACTTCGAAGACGTTGGCACCCTGGATGCCGTTCTCGCCGAAGCAGGCTATACGCTGATTTACCTGGACCCCACGGTCGACGCCATCTACAGCGAGCCGGTGCTGCAGGCCGACTTGTTGATCGTGCTCGGCGGCCCGATTGGAGCCTATGACGAGCAGTCGTATCCGTTTTTGCACGACGAGTTGAAACTGGTGCGCCAGCGCGTTGCGTCGGGAAATCCCCTGCTGGGCATCTGCCTCGGTGCGCAACTGATCGCCCGGGCCATGCAGGCCGACGTCTACCCGATGGGGGTCAAGGAGATCGGTTTTTCACCGCTGACCCTGACCGCGGCCGGTCAAGACTCGCCGCTCGCCGCACTGATGGACACCCCCGTGCTGCACTGGCACGGCGATCAGTTCGATGTGCCAGAAGGCGCTGTGCTGCTGGCCAGTACCCCGGTGGGTGCTCATCAGGCGTTCGCCGTGGGCAACACGATTCTCGGCCTGCAATTTCACCTCGAAGCCGATACCGCCAACATCGAGCAATGGCTGGTTGGCCATGCCAGCGAACTGGCACAAACCGGCATCGACCCTGTTGCGCTGCGCAGCGAGGCCATTCACCTCGGCGACCGCCTCACCCGCGCCGCGAGCCAAGTCATGCGGGCCTGGCTGAACAACCTGGGCACCCCGATAAAACACTGATAGCGGTCGGGCACCCGCCCAGCGCATTTGCACCGTGTAAAACCACCTGAAAAATATCAAGGATGAGGAATCAAAAATGATCGTCGTTTTGTTTGAGTTACAGGCACTGCCAGGCCAGGGCGAGACCTATGTTGACCTGGTCAACAAGCTGACCCCGCTGCTTGAACCCATGGACGGGTTTATCTCCGTCGAGTGCTTTCAAAGCACGCTCAACCCCAAGAAGGTGATGTCGGTCACTACCTGGCGCGATGAGGAGGCCGTGGTGCAATGGCGCAACGTGACAGCCCACCTGTCGGCACAGCGCGCCGGACGCGACAAAATCTTCGATGACTATCGCGTGCGTGTGACATCGGTGATTCGTGATTACGGTCTGCGTGATCGCGAACAGGCACCGTACAACGTAGTGGTCGACGGTGAACCCGGCGCGGCTGCCGCGGTGGTTTAACGGCGTATTCTCGTCACCTGCACAGGGGCGAGAAATTTATTGCCGACTGTGGTGAGCAGGGCTCACCGCAACCCGCTCTTCGACATCGATAATCCCGCAACGCCCATTCGTACATTCGGTAGAAGCCCTTAAATAGAAAAAGCCCCTGAAATCAGGGGCTTTGGCATTGCTCGAAAATCTTTTTGGCGGTGGATAACTTATTCCACCGTCACCGACTTCGCCAGGTTACGCGGCTGGTCAACATCCGTGCCCTTGAGCACCGCGACGTAGTACGACAGCAACTGCAGCGGAATCGTGTAGAGAATCGGCGAGAGGATGTCGTGGATGTGCGGCATCTGTACGACGTGGGTGCCTTCGCCGTTGGTCATCCCGGCTTTCTCGTCGGCGAACACCACCAGTTCGCCGCCACGGGCGCGGACTTCCTGCAGGTTGGACTTGAGCTTTTCCAGCAGCTCGTTGTTGGGCGCGACGGTGACCACCGGCATGTCGTTATCCACAAGCGCCAGCGGGCCGTGCTTCAGTTCGCCGGCCGGGTAGGCTTCGGCGTGGATATAGGAGATTTCCTTGAGCTTCAAGGCGCCTTCCATCGCCACCGGGAACTGCGCGCCTCGGCCGAGGAACAAGGTGTGGTTTTTCTCGGCAAACAGCTCGGCGATTTTTTCCACGGTGCTGTCCATCGCCAGCGCTTCGCCCAGACGGGTGGGCAGGCGGCGCAGTTCTTCGACCAGTGTGGCTTCGACGCCTTGGCCTAACGTACCGCGAACCTGACCCAGCGACAGGGTCAACAGCAGCAGCCCGACCAGTTGCGTGGTGAAGGCTTTGGTGGAAGCCACACCGATTTCGCGACCGGCCTGGGTCAGCAGGGTCAGGTCGGATTCACGCACCAGCGAGCTGATGCCGACGTTGCAGATGGCCAGGCTGGCGAGGAAACCCAGCTCTTTGGCATTGCGCAGGGCCGCCAGGGTGTCGGCGGTTTCGCCGGACTGCGAGATGGTCACGAACAAGGTGTCCGGCTGAACCACGACTTTGCGGTAGCGAAACTCGCTGGCGACTTCGACCTGGCAGGGGATGCCGGCCAGTTCTTCAAGCCAGTAGCGGGCAACCATGCCGGCATGGTAACTGGTGCCGCAGGCGACGATTTGCACGTTGCGGACCTTGGCGAACAGCTCGGGTGCCTGCGGTCCGAAGGCCTGTACCAGCACTTGGTGGTCGCTCAGACGACCTTCGAGCGTGCGTTGTACCACCGCCGGTTGTTCGTGGATTTCCTTGAGCATGTAGTGGCGGAATTCGCCTTTGTCGGCCGCTTCGGCACCGTCGCTGTATTGCACAGTCTGACGCTCGACCGCTTTGCCGGTGACGTCCCAGATTTGCACGCTGTCGCGACGGATTTCGGCGATATCGCCTTCTTCCAGGTACATGAAGCGGTCGGTAACCTGACGCAGGGCGAGTTGGTCGGACGCGAGGAAGTTCTCACCCAGGCCGAGGCCGATCACCAGCGGGCTGCCACTGCGCGCGGCGACCAGACGATCCGGCTGCCTGGCATTGATCACCGCCAGACCGTACGCACCGTGCAATTGCTTGACCGTAGCCTTGAGCGCAACGGTCAGGTCAGGCTGGTCCTTGAGCTTGTGCGTCAGCAAGTGCGCGATCACCTCGGTGTCGGTGTCCGAGGTGAACACGTAACCCTGCGCCTTGAGCTGTTCACGCAGCGCTTCGTGGTTTTCAATGATGCCGTTGTGCACCACCGCGATATCGCCAGAGAAATGCGGGTGAGCGTTGCGCTCGCACGGGGCGCCGTGGGTGGCCCAACGGGTGTGGGCAATGCCAAGACGACCCACCAGCGGATGCTCGGCCAGCGCGGCGTCAAGTTCGCTGACTTTACCCGGGCGGCGCATGCGCTCAAGGGTTGCGTCGTTGGTAAAAACCGCTACACCGGCACTGTCATAGCCGCGGTATTCGAGGCGCTTGAGGCCTTCGAGAAGGATGGCAGTGATATTACGTTCAGCCACTGCGCCAACAATTCCACACATGTTTATTTCTCCTGACTGACAGCCGCGCAAATCACTGTGATACCGCGGGATTGGAGCTGATCGCGTGCAGCATCGGGCAGGCGATCATCGGTAATGAGGGTATGGATGCTGCTCCAGGGCAACTCCAGATTGGGAATCTTGCGACCGATCTTGTCGGCTTCGACCATGACAATGACTTCGCGCGCGACTTCGGCCATCACGCGGCTCAGACCCAGCAACTCATTGAAGGTGGTGGTGCCACGCACCAGGTCGATGCCATCGGCACCGATGAACAACTGATCGAAGTCATACGAGCGTAGTACTTGCTCGGCGACCTGGCCCTGGAAGGACTCCGAATGCGGATCCCAGGTGCCGCCGGTCATCAACAGCACCGGCTCGTGCTCAAGTTCGCTCAGGGCGTTGGCGACGTGCAGGGAATTGGTCATCACCACCAGACCCGGCTGCTGGCCGAGTTCGGGAATCATCGCCGCGGTGGTGCTGCCGCTGTCGATGATGATGCGCGCGTGTTCGCGGATGCGTTTGACCGCCGCGCGAGCGATCGCCTGCTTGTAGCTGGAAACGCTCTGGGCAGGTTCCGCGACCAACTCCTGAGGCATGGTGATCGCTCCGCCGTAGCGACGCAGCAACAGACCATGGGTTTCGAGCGCAGCCAGATCCTTGCGAATCGTAACTTCCGAAGTTTCGAAGCGTCTGGCCAACTCGTCGACACTGACCTCGCCCTGCTCGTTGAGCAAGGCGAGAATGTTGTGGCGGCGCTGGGGCGTATTGCGTTTCGACATGGCGGCTTAAGTTTCGATTCGAAAGTTAACGAAAGCAATCAAAACCTATTAGAGGAAAATCGTCAAGTCGCTGATTGATTTTTTACAGACGCGAAACGAATGTGGGAGCGGGCTTGCTCGCGAATGCGGTGTATCAGGTGCACATTTCAGCACTGATACTCTGCATTCGTGAACGAGCCCGCTCCCACATGTTTTCCGCTGTGGATAACTCAGTCTTTCTTGATCTTCTCCGGCCGCTTCCAGCCGTCGATGTTCTTTTGCCGTGCACGGCCAACGGCCAATTGCGCGTTATCCACATTCTGCGTAATGGTCGAACCGGCCGCGGTGGTTGCACCGTTGGAGATATCCACAGGCGCGACCAGCGAATTGTTCGAACCGATGAACACGTCGGCACCCAATACGGTTTTCCACTTGTTGGCGCCGTCGTAGTTGCAAGTGATGGTGCCCGCCCCGATGTTGGTGCGCGCGCCGATTTCGGCATCGCCCAGGTAGGTCAGGTGCCCGGCCTTGGCGCCCTCACCCATATGAGCGTTTTTCAACTCGACAAAGTTACCCACATGCGCGCGCGCTTCGAGCACCGTGCCAGGACGCAGCCGCGCGAACGGACCGGCATCGCTGCCCTCGCCCAGCACAGCGCCTTCGATGTGGCTGTTGGCCTTGACCACTACGCCTTTACGCAGAGTGCTGTCTTTGATTACGCAATTCGGGCCGATGACAACGTCGTCTTCGATCACCACATGACCTTCGAGGACCACGTTGATATCGATCAGTACGTCGCGGCCCACAGTGACTTCACCGCGCACATCGAAGCGCGCCGGGTCACGCAGGGTCACGCCTTGCGCCATCAAACGGCGACCGGCACGCAACTGGTGATGACGCTCCAGCTCGGCCAGCTGTTTGCGATCGTTGGCACCCTGCACTTCCATCGGATCGTGCGGCTGTTCAGTGGCCACCACCAGACCGTCGCTGACCGCCATCTCGATCACGTCGGTCAGGTAATACTCGCCCTGGGCATTGTTGTTCGACAGGCGGCTCATCCAGTCGGCCAGGCGATTGGCCGGCACGGCGAGGATTCCGGTGTTGCCTTCGGTAATTGCCCGTTGTGCTTCGCTGGCATCTTTGTGTTCTACGATCGCCGCAACTTTGCCATCAGCGTCGCGCACGATGCGGCCATAACCGGTCGGATCGTCCAGCTCAACAGTGAGCAAACCCATCTGCCCGGGCACGACATGCTTGAGCAGGCGCTGCAGGGTCTCGACTTCGATCAAAGGCACGTCACCATAGAGTATCAATACCGTGTCGGCGCTGATGAATGGCACTGCTTGAGCCGTGGCGTGGCCCGTACCCAGTTGCTGGTCCTGCAGAACGAAGTTCAGATCGTCGGCGGCCAGACGCTCGCGCACCGCATCGGCACCATGGCCAATGACCACATGAATGCGCTGCGGATCAAGTTGCCGCGCGCTGTGGATAACATGACCTAGCATGGAGTTGCCGGCAATCGGGTGCAATACCTTCGGCAGTGCCGAGCGCATACGAGTGCCTTGACCGGCCGCGAGGATAACGATTTCGAGAGACATGACTGGCTACCAATCCTGGGTGGTCAGCAACTGCGACCGGGGTTTGAAATTCGGAAAAGAAAAAAGGGTAGCCGAGGCTACCCTTTTTTATCAATCGCACAACAAGCGGCTGACGGATTAACCGCCAAACTTCTTGCGGATCTGCTGGACGGTGCGCAGCTGAGCTGCGGCCTCGGCCAGACGAGCGGATGCAGCGCCGTAATCGAAGTCCGCGCCCTTTTCGTTCAGCGCATTCTCGGCAGCCTTGAGCGCTGCCTGAGCCTGAGCTTCATCCAGATCGGCGGCACGTTGCACAGTATCGGCAAGCACCTTGACCATGTTCGGCTGAACCTCGAGGAAACCACCGGAGATGTAGAACACCTCGGCTTCCCCGCCTTGCTTGATCAGGCGGATCGGACCTGGTTTCAGGTTAGTGATCAGCGGTGCGTGACCCAGGGCGATACCAAGATCGCCCAGCTCACCATGCGCAACCACCATCTCGACCAGACCGGAGAAGATTTCCCCTTCCGCACTGACGATATCGCAATGGACTGTCATAGCCATCTGATTGCCTCAACCTAAATTAGCGCCCGTTGCCGGGCGCCGGGATTACAGTTTCTTGGCTTTCTCGATCGCTTCTTCGATGCCGCCAACCATGTAGAACGCTTGTTCTGGCAGGTGGTCGTAGTCACCGTTGAGGATGCCTTTGAAGCCAGCAATGGTGTCTTTCAGGGAAACGTATTTACCCGAGGCACCGGTGAAGACTTCAGCCACGAAGAACGGCTGCGACAAGAAGCGCTGGATCTTACGAGCACGGTTTACCAACTGTTTGTCGGCTTCCGACAGCTCGTCCATACCCAGGATCGCGATGATGTCTTTCAGCTCTTTGTAACGCTGCAGAACGTACTGGACGCCGCGAGCGGTGTCGTAGTGGTCCTGGCCGATCACGTTCGGGTCCAGCTGGCGCGAAGTCGAATCCAGTGGATCTACCGCCGGGTAGATACCCAGGGAAGCGATGTCACGGGACAGAACGACGGTGGCGTCCAAGTGGGCGAAGGTGGTCGCTGGCGACGGGTCGGTCAAGTCGTCCGCCGGTACGTATACCGCCTGGATCGAAGTGATCGAACCTTCCTTGGTGGAAGTGATACGTTCCTGCAGAACGCCCATCTCTTCAGCCAGGGTCGGCTGGTAACCTACTGCCGAAGGCATACGGCCCAGCAGTGCGGATACTTCGGTACCGGCCAGGGTGTAACGATAGATGTTGTCGACGAACAGCAGAACGTCGTTACCTTCGTCACGGAACTTCTCGGCCATGGTCAGGCCAGTCAGGGCTACGCGCAGACGGTTTCCCGGCGGCTCGTTCATCTGACCGTAAACCAGTGCCACTTTGTCCAGAACGTTGGAGTCCTTCATCTCGTGGTAGAAGTCGTTACCCTCACGAGTACGCTCACCCACACCGGCGAACACGGAATAACCGCTGTGCTCGATGGCGATGTTACGGATCAGTTCCATCATGTTTACGGTTTTGCCTACACCGGCACCACCGAACAGACCGACTTTACCGCCCTTGGCGAACGGGCAAACCAGGTCGATAACCTTGATGCCGGTTTCCAGCAGGTCGTTGCCGCCCGCTTGTTCAGCGAACGAAGGTGCTGGACGGTGAATGCCCCAACGCTCTTCGGTGTCGATCGGGCCAGCTTCGTCGATCGGGTTGCCGAGGACGTCCATGATCCGGCCCAGGGTCGCTTTACCGACCGGTACGGAGATGGCTGCGCCAGAGTCGGTGACTTCCAGACCGCGCTTCAAGCCCTCGGTGGAACCCATCGCAATGGTACGAACCACGCCGTCGCCCAGCTGCTGCTGAACTTCCAGGGTGGTTTCAGCCGCGCTCACTACTTTCAGCGCGTTGTAGATGCTCGGTACGCTGTCGCGTGGAAATTCCACGTCGATAACGGCGCCGATGATTTGAACGATACGTCCGCTACTCATAGCTGGATCCTCTGAATATTTGAACCGTTAAACCGCGGCAGCGCCGCCGACGATTTCCGAGATCTCTTGGGTGATCGCAGCCTGACGCGCCTTGTTGTAGATCAGCTGCAAATCGCTGATCAAATCACCGGCGTTGTCGGTAGCGTTCTTCATCGCGATCATCCGCGCAGCCTGTTCAGCCGCGTTGTTCTCGACCACCGCCTGGTAGACCTGCGACTCGACGTAACGGACCATCAAGCCGTCAAGCAGCTCTTTGGCGTCCGGTTCGTAGAGATAGTCCCAGTGGTGCTTGAGATCCTGATCCGGGGTCGCCACCAATGGAATCAACTGCTCCACGGTAGGCTGTTGCGTCATGGTGTTGATGAACTTGTTGGACACCACGGACAGGCGGTCAATACGGCCGTCCAGGTAGGCATCCAGCATCACCTTGACGCTGCCGATCAGATCATTGATCGACGGCTCTTCACCCAGGTGGCTGATAGCTGCAACGACGTTACCGCCGAAGTTGCGGAAAAAGGCCGCACCCTTGCTACCGACTACACACAGATCAATCTCAACGCCGTTTTCGCGGTTTACCGCCATGTCCTTGACCAGGGCCTTGAACAGGTTGGTGTTCAAGCCGCCGCACAAACCACGGTCACTGCTCACGACGACATAACCGACGCGCTTGATTTCGCGGTCGATCATGAACGGGTGGCGGTATTCCGGGTTGGCGTTGGCCAGATGCCCAATTACCTGGCGGATACGCTCCGCATAAGGACGGCTAGCAGCCATGCGCATTTGTGCCTTGCGCATTTTGCTGACCGCCACTTTTTCCATGGCGCTGGTAATCTTTTGCGTGCTTTTGATGCTCGCAATCTTACTGCGAATCTCTTTTGCGCCTGCCATGTAACACCTATCAGGTTAGCAAGCGGGAGCCTCGCGGCTCCCGCTGCGGCTTACCAGGTTTGGGTGGCCTTGAACTTCTCGATACCGGCTTTCATGCCAGCGTCGATTTCGTCATTGAAGTCACCTTTAACGTTGATCTTGGCCATCAAATCGGCGTGATCGCGGTTGAAGAAAGCAATCAGCGCTTGTTCGAAGCTGCCGATCTTGGCGATTTCAATGTCAGTCAGGAACCCACGCTCAGCGGCATACAGCGACAGCGCCATGTCAGCGATCGACATTGGTGCGTATTGCTTCTGCTTCATCAGCTCGGTAACGCGCTGACCATGCTCAAGTTGCTTACGGGTCGCTTCGTCCAGGTCAGAAGCGAACTGGGCGAATGCCGCCAGTTCACGGTACTGAGCCAGAGCGGTACGGATACCACCGGAGAGCTTCTTGATGATCTTGGTCTGAGCGGCACCACCCACACGGGATACCGAAACACCGGCGTTCACTGCAGGGCGGATGCCCGAGTTGAACATGGCCGATTCCAGGAAGATCTGACCGTCGGTGATGGAAATCACGTTGGTCGGAACGAACGCGGAAACGTCGCCAGCCTGGGTTTCGATGATCGGCAGTGCGGTCAGGGAACCGGTTTTGCCGGTCACTGCGCCGTTGGTGAACTTCTCTACGTATTCTTCCGAAACGCGGGATGCGCGCTCCAGCAGACGGGAGTGGAGATAGAACACGTCGCCTGGGTAAGCTTCACGGCCTGGTGGACGGCGCAGCAGCAGGGAAATCTGGCGGTAAGCCACTGCTTGCTTGGACAGATCGTCATAAACGATCAGCGCGTCTTCACCGCGGTCGCGGAAGAATTCACCCATGGTGCAACCGGAGTACGGTGCCAGGAATTGCAGCGCAGGAGATTCCGAAGCACTGGCAGCCACGATGATCGTGTTGGCCAGGGCGCCGTTTTCTTCCAGCTTGCGAACCACGTTGGCGATGGTCGATTGTTTCTGACCGATGGCCACATAGACGCAGAAAATGCCGCTGTCTTTCTGGTTGATGATCGCGTCGATCGCCAGAGCGGTCTTACCGATCTGACGGTCACCGATGATCAGCTCACGCTGGCCACGGCCGACAGGGATCATGGCATCGACAGCCTTGTAGCCAGTCTGTACAGGCTGGTCTACCGACTTACGCCAGATCACGCCTGGAGCAACTTTTTCGACCGCGTCGGTCTGGGTGTTGCCCAGTGGACCTTTGCCGTCAACAGGGTTACCCAGTGCATCGACTACGCGGCCCAGCAATTCCTTACCAACAGGAACTTCAAGGATGCGGCCGGTGCACTTGGCGCTCATGCCTTCAGCCAGCGACTGGTAGGAGCCCAATACCACGGCACCTACGGAGTCCTGCTCCAGGTTGAGGGCCATACCGTAGACGCCGCCCGGAAACTCGATCATCTCGCCGTACATGACGTCGGCCAGACCGTGAATCCGCACGATGCCGTCAGATACGCTGACGACAGTGCCTTCGTTACGGGCTTGGGAGGTCACATCGAGCTTGTCGATGCGGCCCTTGATAATTTCACTTATTTCGGAAGGATTGAGTTGCTGCATTGCTCTGCTGCCCCTTCAAACTCAAGATTTCAATGCTTCGGCAAGTTTCGCGATTTTGCCGCGAATCGAGCCATCGATAACCAGGTCGCCGGCGCGGATAACGACACCACCTATAAGGGCAGCATCCTCCGCAACTTGCAGGCGCACTTCCCGGTTGAGTCGTGCACTGAGAACCTTGGCGAGTTTGTCTTGCTGTTCTTGGTTCAATGCGAAAGCACTGGTTACTTCAACGTCTACCGATTTCTCTTGTTCGGCCTTGTACAGGTCGAACAGAGCGGCGATCTCCGGCAGAAGCAGGAGACGGTCGTTTTCGGCAACGACGTTGATGAAATTGCGTGCCTTTTCATCAAACTTGTCGCCGCACACGTCAATGAACGTGGCGGCCTTTTCTGCGCTCGTCAGTCGCGGGGCCTTGAGCACGCGCTGCAGGGTGTCGTCTTGCGACACCGCCGCTGCCAGGCCGAGCATGGCTGACCAATTGGCCAGTTGCTGGTGGGCCTGAGCGTGCTCGAAGGCCGCCTTAGCGTAAGGTCGGGCCAACGTGGTCAGTTCTGCCATGATCGCCCTCGCTTAGATTTCAGCAGCCAGTTGGTTAACCAGCTCTGCGTGCGCGTTTTGATCGATTGTGGCACCCAGGATCTTCTCGGCGCCGCCAACAGCCAGCAAGCCCACTTGGGCACGCAGCTTGTCTTTGACGCTGTTCAGTTCCTGTTCGATCTCGGCTTGAGCCTGAACCTTCACACGGTCAGCGTCGATACGGGCTTTTTCAACAGCCTCTTCGACGATCTGGTTACCGCGTTTCTTGGCTTGCTCGATGATTTCAGCTGCCTGAGCTTTCGCTTCGCGCAGTTGCTGACCCGCTTTTTCTTGGGCCAACTCCAGGTCGCGAGCTGCACGGCTGGCAGCGTCCAGACCATCAGCGATCTTCTTTTGACGTTCGTGCAGAGCAGCGATGACCGGAGGCCATACATACTTCATGCAGAACAGTACAAAAATCAGGAACGCAACGGACTGGCCAATCAGGGTCGCATTAATGTTCACGCCAACACCTCGCAGTTACGTTGTCCATCACACCAAATTACCCGGAATATCCGAGTAATCAGCCAGCGATCTGACCAACGAACGGGTTCGCAAAGGTGAAGAACAGAGCGATACCAACACCGATCATGGTTACGGCGTCGAGCAGACCGGCAACGATGAACATTTTAACTTGCAGCATTGGCACCATTTCTGGCTGACGCGCGGCGCCTTCCAGGAACTTGCCGCCCAGCAGGCCGAAACCAATTGCGGTACCCAGTGCGCCCAGGCCGATCAACAGTGCAACAGCGATAGCGGTTAGACCAACTACAGTTTCCATCTTTCCTCCCGACTTTTACGTCGTATGGTTTAGGTTTTTTAGATTAAAGCGGTAAAACAAATCGTTTCAGATGCCCCGTCAGGAGCCCCTTCCCGTTTTACCGGGAAGGACATCAGACTAGTCGAGACTGGTCTTAATGGTTTTCTTCGTGCGCCATCGACAGGTAGACGATGGTCAGCATCATGAAGATGAACGCCTGCAGGGTGATGATCAGGATGTGGAACACAGCCCACGCCCACTGCAGAACAACGCCCAGGCCACTCAGCCAGAGCAGGCCGCTGCCGAACATCACAGCGATCAGAATGAACACCAGCTCGCCGGCATACATGTTGCCGAACAGACGCAGAGCCAGGGAGATCGGCTTGGCAATCAGAGTCACGAATTCCAGCAGGAAGTTCACCGGGATCAGCAGGGCCTGAACGAAAATGTTCTTGCTGCCGAACGGGTGCAGGGTCAGTTCGCCGATGAAGCCGCCGATGCCCTTGACCTTGATGCTGTAGAAGATGATCAGTGCGAACACCGAGAAGGCCATGCCCAGGGTCGCGTTCGGGTCGGTCGTCGACACGGCGCGGAACGGGATGTGCGCATCACCGGAGATCAGGATGGCCAGCTGAGGAATCCAGTCGACCGGTACCAGGTCGACAGCGTTCATCAGGAACACCCAGACGAAGATGGTCAGTGCCAGCGGTGCAATCACCGGGCTACGGCCATGGAAGCTGTCTTTCACGCTGCCATCGACGAATTCGACCAATACTTCAACGAAGTTCTGCAAGGCACCCGGCTGACCCAAAGTCGCTTTCTTTGCCGCCATGCGGAAAAGAAGAACGAAGATCAGACCCAGCGCGACCGACCAGCCGAGAGTATCGACGTGGAAAGCCCAGAAGCCCATTTCCTTGGCTTCTGCTGCGGTGTGGGCAAAGCCCCAGCCGCCGTTGGGTAGCTGACCGAAAGTCAGGTTCTGCAAGTGGTGCTGGATATAGCCCGAAGCGGTTGTCTCTGCCATGGTTGCCTCAAACGCCCTAAGGTCTCGAAAGTCTTGTTCTCATCAGCAGGGGAGCGAACCAGCTGACCGACTGAGTCAGCACGAACACGCCGAATACTGCTATCGGCGCCAGTGGCTTCACACCTGCAAACACCAGTGCAAACAGCACTGCCGTCAAAATCAGTTTGCCTGCCTCGCCGGCATAAAAAGACCGGACGATGGACTGGGCTGCTCGGGCGCCGGAAAACCGAAATGCCTTGTGAGCGAAATAAACATTGGGCAGCAAGGCTATCAGGCCTCCGCAAAGTCCCGAGTATCCGGCAACGACTCCATGCCATTGCCAGAGCGCCAAAGCGGCAATGAGCAAAATGACAAATTGAGCCATCAGCACCGGAAAAACTGCCAGGCGATGGAAGGGCAGGCGGTTTGGCTTGCGGGTTTCCATCACGTTTGCTCTCCAATGGTCGGCTGCCAGAATTCAATAACTTGGCATAATTTGTGCCGACAAAATGCGCGCAGAGTATAGGGGCGGTTCTGCCCCTATTCAACTGTCAGGTAGTGATTTCCGACTGCGCGCTACATGAGGAATTGTTTCAGCGAATGTGTGCGAGCACGCCTTGCAGCTCATCGAGCGAGTTATAACCAATAACCAGTTGCCCTTTGCCCTTCTTGCCATGGCGAATCTGCACCGCAGAGCCTAGGCGCTCGGCCAGGCGCTGCTCGAGGCGAGCAATGTCCGGGTCGGGTTTGCTTGCTTCGACAGGCTCCGGTTTGCCACTCAACCACTGACGAACCAGTGCCTCGGTTTGGCGCACGGTCAGCCCTCGTGCGACAACATGTCGCGCCCCTTCGACCTGTTGATTGTCCGGCAGACCAAGCAAAGCGCGGGCGTGACCCATTTCCAGGTCGCCGTGGGACAGCATGGTCTTGATCACTTCCGGCAGTGCAATAAGTCGCAACAGGTTAGCCACAGTCACCCGCGACTTACCCACAGCGTCAGCCACTTGCTGCTGGGTCAGCTGGAACTCTTGCTGCAAGCGTTGCAGGGCGACCGCTTCTTCGATCGGATTGAGGTCTTCGCGCTGGATGTTCTCGATCAGCGCGATGGCAATAGCCGTCTCGTCCGGTACATCGCGAACCATGGCCGGGATCGTTTCCTGCCCGGCCTGCTGGCTGGCTCGCCAGCGTCGCTCACCGGCGATGATCTCAAAGCGTCCGCCGCCAATCGGGCGCACCACGATGGGTTGCATGACGCCTTGGGCCTTGATCGACGACGCCAGTTCTTCCAGCGCCTGCGGGTCCATGTCGCGGCGTGGCTGATATTTGCCACGCTGCAGCAAATCCAGCGGCAGGTGTTGCAGTTCGCGGGTGTCGGCCTGCGCAGCTTGTTCTTCCAGCGCGCTGACCGTCGGACCACTCAGCAGTGCATCCAGTCCACGTCCGAGACCTCGTTTCTTGACGGCCATGGGGATTCCTTAAATTGCCTGAGCGGCGGCGGTGCGTGAATTTTTGCGCTGACGGCGAACCATCTCACCCGCTAACGCCAGATAGGCCAGCGCGCCGCGCGATTGCTTGTCGTAGGCCAGCGCCGGCATGCCGTAGCTTGGCGCTTCGGCCAGGCGGATGTTGCGCGGGATTACCGTGTCGTAGAGCTGCTCGCCGAAGTGCTCCTTGAGCTGTGCCGAGACATCGTTCATCAGGCTCAGGCGCGGGTCGTACATGGTGCGCAGCAAACCTTCGACCTTCAGGTTCGGGTTCAGCAACTCGGCGATGCGTTTGATGTTATCCACAAGGTCGCTCAACCCTTCGAGCGCAAAGTATTCGCACTGCATGGGGATAATTACCCCGTCAGCGGCAACCAGCGCGTTGAGCGTGAGCATCGACAGCGACGGCGGGCAGTCGATCAGAATGTAATCGTAATTATCGCGGATCGGCGCCAGCGCACTGCGCAGGCGGCTTTCCTTCATCTGCATTTCCAGCAGCACTACTTCGGCCGCCGTCAGGTCGCGGTTGGCCGGCAGCAACTGATAACCGCCATGCTCGGAGTAGTGCATGGCCTGGGCCAGATCGCATTCGCCGATCAGCAGGTCGTAGACCGAGTTTTCCAGGCCGTGTTTATCCACACCGCTACCCATGGTGGCGTTGCCCTGTGGATCGAGATCGATCAACAGCACCCGGCGCTTGGTAGCGACCAGGGATGCTGCGAGGTTGATGCAGGTGGTGGTCTTGCCCACACCACCCTTCTGGTTCGCTATCGCGAATACCTTAGCCATTCTTGCTTGTGTTCCCAATCATGCCGTGCGGCGCAGTATCAGCAGATGGCGTTGGCCTTGGCAACCGGGTACGGCCAGGGCGTGTTCGCTATCGAGTTTGAAGTCTGCCGGCAATGCTACCAGCTCATCGGCCGGATGAACGCCCTTCATTGCCAGCCAGCGTGTATTGGCATCGCCCAAGTGACGCGTCCAGTGGGTGAAGTTTTCCATGCTGCTGAACGCCCGGGAAATGATCCCGTTGAACGGCTGATCAGGCTGGAACGCTTCGACACGACTGTGGATAACTTGGAGGTTATCCAGTTTCAGTTCGAGTTTGACCTGAGTCAGGAAGCGGGTTTTCTTGCCGTTACTGTCCAGACAGGTCACTTGCGAGTCCGGATACAGGATCGCCAGCGGGATACCGGGCATGCCGCCGCCACTGCCAACATCGAGCCAACGGCCGTTTTCGATAAACGACATCACGCTGAGGCTGTCGAGCAAGTGACGAGAAACCATTTCATCCGGATCGCGCACGGCGGTCAGGTTGTAGGCCTGGTTCCATTTGATCAACAGGGCCAGGTAACCCAGCAGCAATTCATGCTGGGTTTCCGTCAGATGGACACCGAGCGCGCGGGCTCCTGTGGATAACTCTTCGGCGTGCTGCGAAGTGACCTTAGAACTCAAGCGCTTTGCTCCAACTGACGGCCCGCGCCGCGTTTTTTCAAATGAATCATCAGCAGCGAAATCGCCGCCGGGGTTACACCCGGAATTCGCGAAGCTTGGCCCAGCGTCTCTGGACGCGTTGCACCGAGCTTGCTCTGGATCTCCTTGGAGAGACCGGAAATGTTGGTGTAATCGATATCCACAGGCAGTTTCGTGTCTTCGCTGGCGCGCAGACGGGCGATTTCGTCCTGCTGGCGGTCGATGTAACCGGCGTATTTGGTCTTGATCTCGACCTGCTCGGCGACCTGTGGATCCTCTGCGCCCTGCCCGGTCACTTCGACCAGACCAGCGTAGTCGATTTCCGGACGACTCAAGAGATTGAGCAGGTTGTATTCGTGGGTCAGCGGTGTGCCGAATTTTGCCGCAATCGCTTCGCCCTGCGGCGTGCCCGGACGAACCCAAGTGCTTTTCAGACGCTGTTCTTCGAGCTCGATGCTCTCGCGTTTTTTGCAGAAGGCCGCCCAACGCGCGTCATCGACCAGGCCGAGCTCGCGACCTTTTTCGGTCAGACGCAGGTCGGCGTTGTCCTCACGCAGGATCAGGCGGTACTCGGCACGGGACGTGAACATGCGGTACGGCTCTTGGGTACCGAGGGTGATCAGGTCGTCGACCAACACACCGATGTACGCCTCATCGCGGCGCGGGCACCAGGCTTCCTTGCCTTTGGCGCGCAACGCGGCATTGGCCCCCGCGAGCAAACCCTGGGCGCCGGCTTCTTCGTAACCGGTGGTGCCGTTGATCTGCCCGGCGAAGAACAGACCGCCGATGACTTTGGTTTCGAGGCTGTACTTCAGATCGCGCGGATCGAAATAGTCGTACTCGATCGCATAACCCGGCCGCACGATGTGTGCGTTTTCCATGCCGCGGATCGATTGCACGATCTGCAATTGCACGTCGAACGGCAAGCTTGTGGATATCCCGTTCGGATATAACTCATGGGTAGTCAGGCCTTCCGGCTCGATGAATACCTGATGGCTTTCCTTGTCGGCAAAGCGGTGGATCTTGTCTTCGATCGACGGGCAATAACGCGGGCCGACGCCTTCGATTTCACCGGCAGCCGAGTACATCGGCGAACGGTCAAGGTTCGCCGCGATGATTTCGTGGGTGCGAGCGTTGGTATGCGTGATCCAGCAACTGACTTGCCGCGGATGCTGCTCCTTGTTGCCCATGAACGACATCACCGGGATCGGCGTATCGCCAGGTTGCTCGGTCATCACCGAGAAATCCACAGACTTGCCGTCAATGCGCGGCGGCGTACCGGTTTTCAAGCGGCCTACCCGCAATGGCAACTCACGCAGACGGTGGGCCAGAGCGATGGATGGCGGATCACCAGCGCGGCCGCCGGAGAAATTCTGCAAACCGATGTGGATAAGTCCACCGAGGAACGTGCCTGTGGTCAACACAACGGAATCGGCGAAGAAACGCAGACCCATTTGAGTGACAACACCGCGCACCTGGTCCTGCTCAACGATCAAATCATCAGCAGCCTGTTGAAATATCCACAGGTTCGGCTGGTTTTCGAGGATTTCGCGGACAGCGGCTTTGTACAAAATCCGGTCGGCTTGCGCACGGGTCGCCCGTACGGCAGGGCCTTTGCGGCTGTTCAACACGCGAAACTGGATGCCGCCCTTATCGGTGGCCATGGCCATCGCGCCGCCGAGGGCATCGATTTCCTTGACCAGGTGGCTTTTGCCAATGCCACCAATGGCCGGGTTGCAACTCATTGCACCGAGGGTTTCCACGTTATGCGTCAGCAACAGGGTTTTTGCCCCCATACGTGCTGAGGCCAGTGCTGCCTCGGTACCGGCATGACCGCCGCCGATGACGATCACTTCAAAACGGGAAGGGAAATCCACCACGCACCTCGTGCCTGCTTATGTAGGTCATTCAGGAATTAGTTTGAGATCAGGTTTCTGGACCTGGTCGACAAGTATAGGGACTTCGCCCTTCCTAAAGAACCCTTTGCACAAAATTTAACCAGCTGTGGAGAACTCAAGATTAAAAGAATAAAAAAGAGAGAAATTTATAAAACCTTTGTTTTTATGTTTATTCTTACTGGGCACCAATTCTGTGGATAGATCGCTGTAGGCCTTATTTTTCTACATGTACAGAGTTTCAAAACCCTGTGACCATGTGCCAGTGAGGGGCTTGGATAATCGGTGTAAGCCTGTGGATTAAAGAGACGGTTATCCACAGAGGGGTTTATATCCAGTTTTCAGGCCCTGTTATCAACCGACCTTAGCGGCAGTTATTCACAGGGCTTAATCCACAGATATTGACTGAAAAGGCGAATCGCAGACGCAGAAAATCCTTGTCGGGAC
Organism: Pseudomonas sp. SWRI111; assembly: GCF_014268555.1. Classification (NCBI taxonomy): domain Bacteria; kingdom Pseudomonadati; phylum Pseudomonadota; class Gammaproteobacteria; order Pseudomonadales; family Pseudomonadaceae; genus Pseudomonas; species Pseudomonas sp. SWRI111. The sequence goes on from NZ_JABWQQ010000002.1 coordinate 301,757, forward strand.
CGAAAAGTCAGACAAACAGCGAGCGGAAATAATGCTGAGAGGGGAGATGGCAGGTCGCGAGCGGACCTGCCGGGAGTAGCGAAGGGACTATTTACCGATGCAGAAGCTGGAAAAGATCCTTCCCAACAGATCATCAGAGCTAAACGCGCCAGTGATTTCCCCCAGGGAATGCTGAGCCTGGCGCAAGTCCTCGGCCAGCAGTTCTCCCGCGCCTGCCAGGGTCAACTGCGCACGGCCGTGTTCCAGCGCCGTACTGGCGTGACGCAACGCTTCGAGGTGCCGACGGCGTGCGCTGAAGCTGCTCTCTGAAGTCTGCTCGTAACCCATGCAGGCCTTGAGATGGTCGCGCAGCAGATCCAGTCCTTCGGCGGACTTGGCGCTGAGACTGATCGTCACATGGCCATCCTCACTGGTTTCCAGGGTAATTGCTTCACCCGTCAGGTCCGCTTTGTTGCGGATCAGGGTAACTTTTGCCGGATCTGGTCGGGTTTCCAGGAATTCTGGCCAAAGTGCAAACGGATCCAGCGCTTCCGGTGCGGTTGCATCGACGACCAACAAAACGCGGTCCGCTTCACCGATAGCCTTCAATGCGCGCTCGACGCCGATCTTTTCCACATGATCGTCGGTATCACGAAGGCCTGCGGTGTCGACAACGTGCAGCGGCATACCATCGATGTGGATATGTTCGCGCAGGATATCCCGGGTCGTGCCGGCGATTTCGGTCACGATCGCTGCTTCGCGACCCGCCAGGGCATTGAGCAGACTCGATTTGCCGGCGTTCGGCCGGCCGGCAATGACCACGGTCATGCCGTCGCGCAACAAGGCACCCTGCCCGGCTTCGCGGAGGACTGTGGATAACTCGTCACGCACCTTGTCGAGCATGCTCAGAACATGGCCATCGGCGAGAAAGTCGATTTCCTCTTCCGGGAAGTCGATGGCGGCCTCGACGTAAATACGCAGGCCGATCAGCTGTTCGGTCAGGTTATGCACACGCTGGGAAAACGCGCCCTGCAATGAACGCAAAGCGTTACGCGCAGCCTGGGCAGAACTGGCCTCGATCAAATCAGCAATCGCCTCGGCCTGAGCCAGATCGAGTTTGTCATTGAGGAACGCCCGCTCGCTGAATTCCCCCGGCCGCGCCAAACGACAGCCCAGTTCCAGGCAGCGCTTGAGCAGCATGTCCAGAACGATCGGACCGCCATGACCTTGCAATTCCAGAACGTCTTCGCCGGTGAACGAGTTCGGACCCGGGAAATATAGGGCCAGACCTTCATCGAGCACCTGCTGATCATCACTGAAAAATGGACCGTAATGTGCGTAACGCGGTTTCAGTTCGCGGCCGCTGATGGCTTTCGCTGCAACACTGGCCAACGGCCCGGAAATACGGACGATACCCACCCCACCACGGCCTTGGGCGGTGGCGACGGCGGCAATGGTTTCGCGAGGTGTGCTCATAAACCGGAATCCAGACAAAAGTGGCAGATAGCAAAACGCCCCACTAGGGGGCGTTTTGAGTGGTGTTATCCACAGTGCAAGTTACGCCTCGGCTTTTTTCGTCGCCGCTTCGATCTTACGCGTGATGTACCACTGCTGTGCAATCGACAGGCAGTTGTTCACCACCCAGTACAGCACCAGACCGGCCGGGAACCACAGGAAGAAGAAGGTGAAGATGATTGGCATCATTTTCATGACCTTCGCCTGCATCGGATCCGGAGGTGTCGGGTTCAACTGCTGCTGGATAAACATGGTTGCGCCCATGATGATCGGCAGAATGAAGAACGGATCCTTGATCGACAGGTCAGTGATCCACAGCATGAACGGCGCCTGGCGCATTTCCACGCTTTCCAGCAGCACCCAGTACAGCGAAAGGAAAACCGGCATCTGCACCAGGATCGGCAAGCAGCCGCCCAGCGGGTTGATCTTCTCTTTCTTGTACAGCTCCATCATGGCTTGCGACATTTTCTGCCGGTCATCGCCATGTTGCTCTTTCAATGCAGCCAGTTTCGGCGCCACGGCACGCATGCGCGCCATCGATTTGTAGCTGGCGGCCGACAGCGGGAAGAAGATCCCTTTGATCAGCATGGTCAGGAAGATGATCGACCAGCCCCAGTTACCGACAATGGCGTGGATGTGTTGCAGCAACCAAAAGATTGGCTGGGCAATGAACCACAGAATGCCGTAGTCGACGGTCAGTTCCAGACCTGGGGACAACTCTTTCAGCACGGCCTGGCTTTTCGGGCCGGCGTACAGCACAGCGCTGGTTTCAACCTTGGCACCCGGAGCAGCGGTCAACGTCGGACCGGTGTAACCGATGATGTAGTTGCCTTTGCTGTCTTTACGGGTCTGGACGATATTGTTCTCGCCCTTCGCCGGAATCCACGCGGTCACGAAGTAGTGTTGCAGCCAGGCCACCCAACCACCGGTGACGGTTTCCTTGAGCTGCGCCTTGTCCATGTCCTTCATGGAGACTTTCTTGTACGGCTCCGAACTTGTCCACAGGGCTGCGCCCAGGTAAGTCGCGGTACCGGTCGCCGTAGTCGACGAGGGATCAGCGCTGGCGTCGCGCTTCAACTGGGCAAACATTGCGCCGTTCCAGGGCTGAGCGCTCTGGTTATCCACAATGTAGGAAACGGCTACGTCGTACAGGCCGCGTTTCAGCGTGAAACGCTTGATGTAATTGACGCCGTCCTTGCTGAATTTCAGGTCAACGACCAGTTGGTCCTGACCGTCAGCCAGTTGATAAGTCTTCTTCTCCGAGGAGTAAACCGGACGACCGGCCGGGTTTGCATCCGGGCCGTTGGTGCCGATCAGACCGCTTTGTGCCAGATAAACACGCTCGCCACCGTTATCGAACAGCTGGAACGGCACATCAGGACGATCCTGACGACGCGGATACAGCGGCAGAGTCAGTTGGGCAACGTCGCCACCCTGTGGATCGATCGCCAGATCGAGCACGTCGGTCTTGATCTGGATCAGATCCTTGCTGGCGGCGACCGGCGTTTCGGCAGGTGCGCTGGTATCGCTGGCGGCACGCGGAATATCGTCACTGGCAGCAGCATTAGTGCCTGTGGCGGTGTCCGGCAAACCGGATGTAGTCGTACTGGAAGCAACATTCTGAGTCGGCAGGGCAGCCTGGCCATAGTCCTGGTTCCATTTAAGAACCATGACGTAGGACACGATTGCCAGGGCGACGATCAGGATCGTGCGTTTGATATCCATGATTACTCGGCCATCGAAGAAGAACGGGAGGTAGGGATAGGTGGAACCGGGTCATAACCACCGGGATTCCACGGATGACAGCGACCTAAACGACGAAAGGTCAGCCAGCCACCGCGCAGAAGGCCATGATTTTCAATGGCTTCATACGCGTAGCAGGAACAACTGGGGTAGAAACGACAGTGGCTGGCCATTAAAGGACTAATGGCATAGCGATAAAACTGGATCGGAACGAGGGCCAGTTTACGCATCGGTACTGTCTACCCCTACAGTTTCGGTTTTAACTGCCGGAACGGGCTTGCTGCGTGCCAGACGCTTCCAGAGTTTGCCGAAATGCTGAATCAATTCGGGGTTTTCTACATCACCCAAACCTTTGCGCGCGACGATAACGATATCCCAGCCGACCAGTGAATCCTGGTGCAGACGGAACGATTCGCGCATCAGACGTTTGAGGCGATTGCGCTCAACGGAGAGCTTTACGCTCTTTTTCCCGATAACCAGCCCGAGACGGGGGTGATCGAGATCGTTGTTGCGTGCAAGGAGCAGGAGATTTTTCCCCGGAACCTTGCCGGTAGGGGAGTCAAAGACTGCCTTGAAATGCCGGGGAGTAAGCAGACGCTTTTCCCGACTGAAGTCCTGACTCACCTCCAGTACCGGATTATCAAACTGCCAGACGCGCACGACCTTTGGCGCGACGACGCGACAGGACTGCGCGGCCGTTCTTGGTAGCCATGCGAGCACGGAAACCGTGGGTACGAGCGCGTTTGATAGTGCTTGGTTGGAAAGTACGTTTCATGTCGTGTTACCTGGTTCGTCCACAACGGGCCGGAATGGCCCCCGTTTTAAGAGACCGGGGATTCTAGAGAAAGCAAGCCTTCAGGTCAATTTCCAACCAGCGTTTCCTTATAAATAGATCCGAGGCTCGTCTTTGCCAGAACACCTGCCCGGTATACATAAAAATAAAGAAGGGAATTATTTAAAGCTTTTCTGTAAAGCTTATAAAAGCTAGACCCGCCTTCCTCTGTGGATAAGTACCATCAAGCCTTTGAATACAAGGTGTACAGAGAATGACAACTACCGTGGTAAGCGGTGACAAGCCTGTGCTGCGCTGTCGGATAAGCTGTGCGTGAAATGGCTGTTTATCCACAGGCGGGTTATCCACCGAGTTCAACCCCCAGTTGTCCAGTGAGCTCAGTCGGGGTTATCCACAGACCTTATGCACACACCGTTGGTCGCTTTTTCATCACTTAAGGCATTGATAAATCATGGTCGGCGGGCAACCTGCATGTGGATAAGTGAACCGCTCGCCGCTACAATGGCCGCTTGTTTTTGCCTCACCGGCTTTCAACTTAGGGGATATCCGTGTCAGTGGAACTTTGGCAGCAGTGCGTGGAGCTTTTGCGCGAGGAGCTGCCTGCCCAACAATTCAACACCTGGATCCGTCCACTACAGGTCGAAGCCGAAGGCGACGAGTTGCGCGTCTACGCACCGAACCGTTTTGTGCTCGACTGGGTCAATGAAAAGTACCTGGGGCGCGTCCTTGAACTGCTGGATGAGCATGGCAACGGCATGGCGCCGGCGCTCTCCTTATTAATAGGCAGCAAACGCAGTTCCGCTCCGCGTGCCGCGCCGAATGCGCCGCTGGCTGCCGCGCAGGTGTCCCAGGCTCAGGCCAATGCCGCGCCGGTAAGCGCTCCGGCGCCAGCTCAGACGCCAGCCCCGGCCGCCAAGCGCTCGACGCAGAAAAGCCCCGAAGTCAGCGATGAACCGTCTCGCGACAGTTTCGACCCGATGTCCGGCGCCGCTTCGCAACAGGCCCCGGTCCGCGCTGAACAGCGCACGGTCCAGGTGGAAGGCGCGCTCAAGCACACCAGCTACCTGAACCGCACGTTTACCTTTGAAAATTTCGTCGAGGGTAAATCCAACCAGCTCGCCCGTGCGGCGGCCTGGCAAGTGGCGGACAACCCCAAGCATGGCTACAACCCACTCTTCCTTTATGGTGGCGTCGGCCTGGGTAAGACCCACTTGATGCATGCGGTGGGTAACCACCTATTAAAGAAGAACCCGAATGCCAAGGTCGTGTACCTGCATTCCGAGCGTTTCGTCGCTGACATGGTCAAGGCGCTGCAACTGAATGCGATCAACGAGTTCAAGCGCTTCTACCGTTCGGTGGACGCCTTGCTGATCGACGATATTCAGTTCTTCGCCCGCAAAGAGCGTTCGCAGGAAGAGTTTTTCCACACCTTCAACGCTTTGCTTGAAGGTGGCCAGCAAGTCATTCTTACCAGTGACCGCTACCCGAAAGAAATCGAAGGCCTTGAAGAGCGCCTCAAGTCCCGGTTCGGCTGGGGGCTGACGGTGGCCGTCGAGCCGCCAGAGCTGGAAACCCGTGTGGCGATCCTGATGAAAAAGGCCGACCAGGCCAAAGTCGAGCTGCCCCACGACGCCGCGTTCTTCATTGCCCAGCGTATTCGCTCCAATGTCCGTGAGCTGGAAGGCGCGCTGAAACGCGTGATTGCCCACTCGCACTTCATGGGCCGCGACATCACCATCGAACTGATCCGCGAATCGCTGAAAGACCTGCTGGCGTTGCAAGACAAGCTGGTCTCTGTGGATAACATTCAGCGCACGGTCGCCGAATACTACAAAATCAAGATCTCCGACCTGCTGTCCAAGCGCCGTTCGCGCTCGGTGGCTCGTCCGCGTCAGGTGGCCATGGCCTTGTCCAAGGAGCTGACCAACCACAGCCTGCCGGAAATCGGCGATGTGTTTGGCGGCCGCGATCACACCACCGTGTTGCACGCCTGCCGCAAGATCAACGAACTTAAGGAATCCGACGCGGACATCCGCGAGGACTACAAGAACCTGCTGCGTACACTGACCACTTGATGAACACCAGCGCAGCTTATTAAGGCAAGGGACTAGACCATGCATTTCACCATTCAACGCGAAGCCCTGTTGAAACCCCTGCAACTGGTCGCAGGCGTTGTCGAGCGCCGACAGACCTTGCCGGTACTCTCCAACGTGCTGCTGGTTGTCGAAGGCCAGCAACTGTCGCTGACCGGTACCGACCTTGAAGTCGAACTGGTCGGTCGTGTGCAACTTGAAGAGCCGGCTGAAACAGGCTCCATCACCGTGCCTGCACGCAAGCTGATGGATATCTGCAAAAGCCTGCCCAACGATGCGCTGATCGACATCAAGGTCGACGAGCAGAAGCTGGTGGTGAAGGCCGGTCGCAGTCGTTTCACCCTGTCGACCTTGCCGGCCAACGATTTCCCGACTGTCGAGGAAGGCCCGGGTTCGCTGACCTGCAGCCTGGAGCAAAGCAAGCTGCGCCGCCTGATCGAGCGCACCAGCTTCGCCATGGCCCAGCAGGACGTGCGTTATTACCTCAACGGCATGTTGCTGGAGGTTTCCGCCGGCATCATCCGCGCTGTGGCCACCGACGGTCACCGTCTGGCCATGTGCTCGATGCAGGCCGATATCGGTCAGCCGGATCGCCACCAGGTCATCGTGCCACGCAAGGGTATCCTCGAACTGGCGCGTCTGCTCACCGAACCGGACGGCAATGTCAGCATTGTCCTGGGTCAGCACCACATCCGCGCGACCACGGGTGAATTTACCTTCACCTCGAAACTGGTCGACGGCAAATTCCCGGACTACGAGCGCGTACTGCCGAAGGGCGGCGACAAGCTGGTGCTGGGCGATCGTCAGGCGCTGCGCGAAGCGTTCAGCCGCACCGCGATCCTGTCTAACGAGAAGTACCGCGGCATCCGTCTGCAATTGGCCAGCGGTCAGTTGAAGATCCAGGCCAACAACCCGGAGCAGGAAGAAGCGGAAGAAGAAGTGGGCGTTGAATACAACGGCGGCTCGCTGGAAATCGGCTTCAACGTCAGCTACCTGCTCGACGTGCTGGGCGTGATGACCACCGAGCAGGTTCGCCTGATCCTGTCCGACTCCAACAGCAGTGCGCTGGTGCAAGAGTCCGACAATGACGACTCGGCTTACGTTGTCATGCCGATGCGTCTGTAATCAGCTGAATCTGGATGTCCTTAAGTCGTGTTTCGGTCACCGCGGTGCGCAATCTGCACCCGGTGACCTTCTCCCCCTCTCCCCGCATCAATATTCTTTACGGCGCCAACGGCAGCGGCAAAACCAGTGTTCTGGAAGCCATACACCTGCTGGGGCTTGCCCGTTCGTTTCGTAGCACGCGGCTGTTGCCGGTCATCCAGTACGAACAATTGGCTTGCACCGTATTCGGCCAGGTTGAACTGGCTGAGGGCAGGCATAGCGCGTTGGGGATTTCCCGCGACCGTCAGGGCGAATTCCAGATCCGCATCGACGGCCAGAATGCCCGTAGCGCTGCGCAGTTGGCGGAGATCCTGCCGCTGCAGTTGATCAACCCGGACAGCTTTCGTCTGCTGGAAGGAGCGCCGAAGATTCGCCGGCAGTTTCTCGACTGGGGCGTGTTCCACGTCGAACCGCGTTTCATGGCAACCTGGCAGCGTTTGCAGAAGGCCTTGCGCCAGAGAAACTCCTGGCTGCGGCATGGTACACTTGACGCCGTTTCGCAAGCGGTTTGGGACAGGGAACTGTGCCAGGCCAGCGCTGAAATCGATGAATACCGCCGCGCTTACATCACAGCCTTGAAACCGGTCTTCGAACAGACCTTGAGCGAACTGGTTGAGCTCGAGGGTTTGACGCTCAGCTATTACCGAGGCTGGGACAAAGACCGGGAATTGAGCGCCGTGCTCGCCGGTTCCGTACAACGGGATCAGCAAATGGGCCATACCCAAGCCGGACCGCAACGGGCTGATTTGCGTCTCAGATTGGGCGCACACAACGCCGCGGACATCTTGTCGCGGGGTCAGCAAAAGTTGGTGGTCTGTGCACTGCGGATTGCCCAAGGGCATCTGGTCAGCCAGGCTCGCCGCGGTCAGTGTATTTATCTGGTGGATGACTTGCCGTCCGAGCTGGACGAGGGTCACCGCCGCGCGCTGTGCCGCTTGCTGGAAGACTTACGCTGCCAGGTTTTCATCACCTGTGTAGATCACGAATTATTGAGGGAAGGCTGGCAGACGGAAACGCCAGTCGCTCTGTTCCACGTGGAACAGGGCCGTATCACCCAGACCCACGACCATCGGGAGTGAAGGCATTGAGCGAAGAAAATACGTACGACTCAACGAGCATTAAAGTGCTGAAAGGCCTGGATGCCGTACGCAAACGTCCCGGTATGTACATTGGTGACACCGATGATGGCAGCGGTCTGCACCATATGGTGTTCGAGGTGGTCGACAACTCGATCGACGAAGCCCTCGCCGGCCATTGCGACGACATCAGCATCATCATCCATCCGGACGAGTCCATCACCGTTAAAGACAACGGTCGTGGCATCCCGGTAGACGTGCACAAAGAGGAAGGCGTTTCTGCCGCCGAGGTCATCATGACCGTCCTCCACGCGGGCGGTAAGTTCGACGACAACTCCTACAAGGTTTCTGGCGGTCTGCACGGTGTAGGTGTGTCGGTAGTGAACGCGTTGTCGGAACAGCTGGTACTGACCGTTCGCCGCAGCGGCAAGATCTGGGAACAGACCTACGTCCACGGCGTGCCTCAGGCTCCGATGGCCATCGTTGGCGACAGCGAGACCACCGGTACGCAGATTCACTTCAAGGCTTCCAGCGAGACCTTCAAGAACATTCACTTCAGCTGGGACATCCTCGCCAAGCGAATTCGTGAACTGTCCTTCCTCAATTCCGGTGTCGGCATCGTCCTCAAGGACGAACGCAGCGGCAAGGAAGAGCTGTTCAAATACGAAGGCGGCCTGCGTGCGTTCGTTGAGTACCTGAACACCAACAAGACCCCGGTCAACCAGGTGTTCCACTTCAACATCCAGCGCGAAGACGGCATCGGCGTGGAAATCGCCCTGCAGTGGAACGACAGCTTCAACGAGAACCTGTTGTGCTTCACCAACAACATTCCGCAGCGCGACGGCGGCACCCACCTGGTGGGCTTCCGTTCGGCGCTGACGCGTAACCTCAATAACTACATCGAGCAGGAAGGCCTGGCGAAGAAGCACAAGGTCGCCACCACCGGTGACGATGCCCGCGAAGGCCTGACCGCGATCATTTCGGTGAAGGTGCCGGATCCGAAGTTCAGCTCGCAGACCAAGGACAAGCTGGTGTCTTCCGAAGTGAAGACCGCGGTCGAACAGGAAATGGGCAAGTACTTCTCCGACTTCCTCCTGGAAAACCCCAACGAAGCCAAGCTGGTCGTCGGCAAGATGATCGACGCCGCCCGTGCCCGTGAAGCCGCGCGCAAGGCCCGTGAGATGACCCGCCGCAAAGGCGCGCTGGACATCGCCGGCCTGCCGGGCAAGCTCGCTGACTGCCAGGAAAAAGACCCGGCGCTGTCCGAACTGTACCTGGTGGAAGGTGACTCCGCGGGCGGCTCTGCCAAGCAGGGACGTAACCGCAAGACCCAGGCGATCCTGCCGTTGAAGGGCAAGATCCTCAACGTCGAGAAAGCCCGTTTCGACAAGATGATCTCGTCCCAGGAAGTGGGCACGCTGATCACCGCGCTGGGCTGTGGCATCGGCCGCGAAGAGTACAACATCGACAAGCTGCGTTATCACAACATCATCATCATGACCGATGCTGACGTCGACGGTTCGCACATCCGTACCCTGCTGCTGACCTTCTTCTTCCGTCAGTTGCCGGAGCTGATCGAGCGCGGCTACATCTACATCGCCCAGCCGCCGCTGTACAAGGTCAAGAAAGGCAAGCAAGAGCAATACATCAAAGACGACGACGCCATGGAAGAGTACATGACGCAGTCGGCCCTGGAAGATGCGAGCCTGCACCTGAACGAAGACGCTCCGGGCATTTCCGGTGAAGCGCTGGAACGTCTGGTGAACGATTTCCGCATGGTGATGAAGACCCTCAAGCGTCTGTCGCGTCTGTACCCGCAGGAACTGACCGAACACTTCATCTACCTGCCGGCCGTCAGTCTTGAAAAGCTTGGCGACCACGCGGCGATGCAAGAGTGGCTGGCCCAGTACGAAGTACGCCTGCGCACCAACGAGAAGTCGGGTCTGGTCTACAAGGCCAGCCTGCGCGAGGACCGTGAACGTGGCGTATGGCTGCCAGAGGTCGAACTGATCTCCCACGGCCTGTCGAACTACGTCACCTTCAACCGCGACTTCTTCGGCAGCAACGATTACAAAACCGTTGTTACGCTTGGCGCGCAACTGAGCACCCTGCTCGACGAAGGCGCGTACATCCAGCGTGGCGAGCGCAAGAAAGCCGTCACCGAGTTCAAGGAAGCCCTGGACTGGCTGATGGCCGAAAGCACCAAGCGCCACACTATCCAGCGATACAAAGGTCTGGGCGAAATGAACCCGGATCAGCTGTGGGAAACCACCATGGACCCAAGCGTGCGTCGCATGCTGAAGGTCACCATCGAAGACGCCATCGGCGCAGACCAGATCTTCAACACCCTGATGGGTGATGCGGTCGAACCTCGCCGGGACTTCATCGAGAGCAATGCGCTGGCGGTTTCCAACCTGGATTTCTGATCAGGGTTGCATAAAAAAAGGCCAACGCATTGCGTTGGCCTTTTTGTTGGCGGATCAAAAGATCGCAGTTGTGCCAGCGTTGCCCAGCCTGCGTCCTGTCGCGTTATTCGGCAGCTCCCGCCACACTCTCCAATCGATACCCATACCCATAGATCGTCAATAACTGCCAACCGCGATCAGCCGTCAACCCCAGTTTGTTGCGCAAGCGGTAGATATGCGTATCCAGCGGTCTCGACGACGCCATTTCTTCGTGCGGCCAGAACCGCTCATACAGATAATCCCGCGACAACGGCCGCCCCAGATTACTGAACAGGCAGCGGGCCAGTCGGTACTCGCGTTCGGTCATGACGATCGGCTTGCCCTCGCGGGTTACGGTCAGCTCGGCATCGTCAAACGTCAGGTCATTAATGCTCAGCACTTCGGCGCTGGCGGTGCGTTGCTGGCTGTGCCGACGCAAAACGGCAGCCACCCGGGCCTTCAGTTCATTGGGTCGAAACGGCTTGCTGACGTAATCATCGGCACCCGCATTCAACGCCTGAACGATATCGTTTTCGCCATCGCGACTGGTGAGCATGATCGCCGCCGGGGGCGCTTCCATGTGTTCGCGAGTCCAGCGCAGCAGCGCAAGGCCGGTGAGGTCGGGCAGTTGCCAGTCGAGGATCAGCAAGTCGAAGGTCTCCCTGCGCAGCTGACGCAGCAGGTCTTCGCCGCGTTCGAAACTGTGCAGCGACCAGACCTGTCCGTCGGCATCGGCAATTTGCTGCAGGGTTTGCTCGACCCGCCGTAACTCGGCGGGCTCGTCGTCCAGAATGGCAACGCGCATGGGTGACGATTCCTTGTTGCTTGGGCGGTGAGTCTCGCACGATAGTCGCTCGATCAACGCGATGAAAGTCCGCAGCCCGACATTGGTCGACGTCCGCTATGATTCCTGGGTCTACGTCTCTGACCTGTGGCCCATGAAACCATTCCCACTGCCCTGCCCTGTTTGCCATGTCTAACCCGCGCCGACGTGAAAGCCGCGAGCCCAGCCAAGTTCAGCGATTGTTTCGGCAATTGGTGCGCGAGTGGTTGTGGATAAGTCTAGTGCTGTTGCCGCTGACTGCACTGTTGTCGTATCGCGCGCAGGTCAACCTGCGGGATATAGCGCCCATCATCGGAGCGTTGTTCTCGGCAGGGCTGGTCGCCTGTGTGCTCGGGCTGTTGCTGTGGCGTCCACGCCTGGCGTTGTGGATCACCCTGACCGGCATGGCCGGTGCGCTGGCGGCCAGCGCCGGTCTGGCCGAAATACAGCGCTGGTGGTCGCCGACACCGGCTGTGCTGGGCATGTTGTTTGGTTATCTGATCTGGAACTGGCGGCGCCTGAGCGTGGTACTGACCTATTTTGGTTGGGAACTGGCGCGGCTGGACAGCGAACCCAAAGTGTTCCCCGAACGCCGACGCACACAATTTACCGGCGCTGATCGGTTGCAAGGACAGATCATGGCCCTTGAACAAGCCATGAGCCGCACGCGCGATACGCGTCGCTTCATCGCCGATGGCCTGGAGTACTTGCCCGTGGCGACGCTGATCAGTGACCCGAAGGGGCAGATCCTTTTGGGCAATCGCAAGGCCCGGCAGCTCTTCGACAGCGAATTGGTGGGCGATGGCATTCTCGAACAACTGGCGCGGCTCGGCTATCCCGACTTGTCCACAGGTGCGCGCCCTGCCTTGTCGGCCCTGCCCCTGCTTGAGTTTCGTGACCTGCGCGAACGAAGCCTGCGCCTGGAACGTGCAGCATTGCTGCCGGTGGACGGCGACACCCCGATCGGCTGGTTGCTCAGCCTCACCGACCTGAGCGCCGAGCGCGCAGCCGAAGAGCAGCGTGGGGTTTTGTTGCGCTTTCTTTCCCATGATTTGCGTGCCCCGCATTCAGCGATTCTTGCGCTGCTGGATGTGCATCGACATGAGGCCGGCACCGACGCGCCGCTGTTCGAGCAGATTGAGCGTCAAGTGCGCCGGGCGCTGGAACTCACCGATGGCTTTGTCTTGCTGGCGAGGGCCGAGTCCGAGGCCTATCAGTTCCAGCCAAGTCTGTTCGCCATGCTGGTGCTGGATGTATTCGACCAGGCGATGCCCATCGCTCGGCAGAAACGCATCGAACTGCTTCATGATCTTGATGAGGCCTGCCAGGAGCGGCTGATCATGGCGGATCAAGGCTTATTGACCCGAGCGTTGTTTAACCTGCTGGAAAACGCGATCAAGTACAGTCCGGCAGAGACATCGATTGAATTGCGCGTCAGCTGCGAAAAGGACTGGCTGTGTTGCGAATTGACGGATCAGGGCAAAGGCATCGCCGCCGACGAGTTGCCCGATCTGTTCAGCCAGTATCGGCGTTTTTCTTCCGCGCAGGGCATCGACGGCGTCGGCTTGGGCCTGTCGATGGTCAAGGCTGTGGTCGATCACCATGGCGGCACGATTGAATGCCATAGCGTGGTTAATCACGGGACGACGTTTCGACTCGGCCTGCCATTGGTCGCCGAATGACGAGCGCAAAAAACTTATGCACCTTTTGCGGCGCTTTAGTCGTTCAAGAAATATATAGAAAAATCAAATAGTTAAGTCTTGATTACGGGCGTTATAGAGAAAACCGTACACAGGTTATCCACAAATCTCAGACAGCCAACTGGTCGGTTGCAGCCGGGGCTTGTGGGGCCGCTGGCAACGAGCCCATTTCGCGCTGGGTTTTTTCGTTCCACGCTTGCACACGGTCGTTCAACTCGGCGATGGCACGAGGACCCGTGCCTTCGGCGTACATCGGTTCACCGATGACCACGGTAATCACGCCGGACTTCTTGCCCCAACCGATTTTCGGCCAGAACTTGCCGGCATTGTGTGCAATCGGCAGTACCGGAAGCGCCGCATTCACCGCCAATGCGCTGCCACTGCGTGAGAATTTGCCGACAGTGCCAAAAGGAACGCGCGTGCCTTCAGGGAAGATCAACACCCAGACATTGTCCTTGAGCAGCTCGTCACCCTTGGCCGCCACTTGCTTGAGCGCGGCTTTCGGGTTGTCCCGGTCGATCGCAATCGGTCGCAGCATGGCCATGGCCCAGCCGAAGAATGGTACATAGAGCAATTCGCGCTTGAGCACCTGGCTCAATGGCGAGAAATAAGCGGAGAGAAAAAAGGTCTCCCAGGTGCTCTGGTGGTTCGATTGAATCACGCAGGGCCGGTCTGGCACGTTTTCCGCGCCTTTGATTTCGTAGCGGATACCGAGAAATACCTTGGTCAACCACAAGGCGCAGCGGCACCAGTACACGTTGATAAAACGATAACGCGCCTTGAACGAAAGAAAAGGCGCGATAAAAAAACTCAAAGTGCACCACAGCAGGGAAGTGGTGCCCAGCAGCAGGTAAAAGAGAAAAATCCTGATGGCCCGCAGTATCGACATAGTGACGTTTACCGTTACGGGTCAATGCCCGACTGTTCAAGCGCACTCCCGATCAATCCCTGGTCAGGAAATCGGAAATACTCTATTTGTGGATAAGTTCTGCGGCAACCGCCGCCAGATCGTCAAAAATCAGAGTGCCAACCGGCAGGGGTTTGCCCTGAGTCTTTGCGCCTTTCCCGGTCTTCACCAGAACTGGCTGTGAATCGACGGCTTTGGCAGCCTCCAGGTCACCAAGGCTATCACCCACGAACCAGACGTTGGTCAATGGCACGGTGTAATGCTCGGCGATGGTTTTCAGCATCCCAGGTTTCGGCTTGCGGCAATCGCAACCCTCGTCCGGACCATGCGGGCAATACACGATCAGCCCGACTTCGCCGCCCTGTTCCGCGACCAGTTCGCGCAAGCGCACGTGCATGGCCTCGAGGGTGGCGAGGTCGTAATAGCCGCGAGCAATGCCCGACTGGTTGGTGGCCACCGCCACCGTCCAGCCGGCCTTGCTTAACTGCGCAATCGCTTCGATCGAGCCGGGCAGCGGAATCCACTCCTCTACCGACTTGATGTAAGCGTCGGAGTCGAAATTGATGACTCCGTCCCGATCGAGAATCAGCAGTTTCACCAGCAATCCCTCAACCCAGCAGCGAGATGTCGGCAACGCCGAGGAACAGACCGCGCAGACGCGCCAGCAGCGCGTAACGGTTGGCCCGCACTTTGGCGTCGTCGGCATTGACCATCACCGCGTCGAAGAACGCGTCCACCGGCTCACGCAGCGCCGCCAGGCGCGCCAGCGATTCGTTGTACTGACGCGCCGCGGCCATCGGCTGCACGGCCTGATCCGCTTGCTGGATCGCCGAATACAGCGAGAACTCGTTGGCGTTGTCGAAGTATTTGGCCTCGACCACGGTCGGTACCGAGCCTTCGACTTTGCTCAACAGGTTCGACACGCGCTTGTTCACCGCCGCCAACGCTGCCGCTTCCGGCAGTTTGCGGAACGCCTGCACCGCTTGCACGCGCTGGTCGAAGTCCAGCGCCGAGCCCGGCTTCAGGGCACGTACCGACAGGTAGGTGGCAACATCGACGCCTTCGTCTTCGTAACGCGCACGCAGACGGTCGAAGATGAATTCCAGCACGGACTCGTTGAGACCGGCAGCCTTGACCTTGCTGCCGAACGCATTCACGGCGAAGGCGACGGCGTCGTTCAGGTCCAGATCCAGTTGTTTCTCGATCAGGATGCGCAGCACGCCGAGGGCGGCACGGCGCAGGGCATACGGGTCTTTGCTGCCGGTTGGCAACATGCCGATACCGAAGATGCCGACCAGGGTATCGAGCTTGTCGGCGATCGCGACGGCCGCACCGGTCAGCGTTGCCGGCAGTTCAGCACCCGCGCCACGTGGCATGTACTGCTCGTTCAGCGCCAGCGCAACGTCTTGCGGCTCGTTGTCATTCAGCGCGTAGTAGTAGCCGGCGACACCTTGCATCTCCGGGAACTCGCCGACCATTTCGGTGGCCAGGTCGCACTTCGACAGCAGGCCCGCGCGGGCGGCCCAGGAAGCGTTGCCGCCAATGCGTGCGGCAATGTACGCCGCCAGTTTCGACACGCGCTCGGCCTTGTCGTAGACGCTGCCGAGTTTTTCCTGAAACACCACGTTCTGCAGGCGCAGGTTGAAGTCTTCGAGCTTCTGCTTCTTGTCTTGCTTGAAGAAGAACTCAGCGTCGGTCAGGCGTGGGCGCACCACTTTCTCGTTACCGGCGATGATCTGCTGCGGGTCTTTGCTTTCGATGTTGGCCACAGTGATGAAACGTGGCAGCAACTTGCCGTCGGCATCCAGCAGGCAGAAATACTTCTGGTTGTCCTGCATGGTGGTGATCAGGGCTTCCTGCGGCACGTCGAGGAAGCGTTCCTCGAACGAGCACACCAGCGGCACCGGCCATTCAACCAGTGCAGTCACTTCATCGAGCAGCGCCGGCGGCACGATCGCGGTACCTTCCTGGCGCGTGGCCAGTTCTTCGGTGCGCTTGCTGATGATCTCGCGACGCTCGTTGGCGTCGGCCAGCACGTAGGCGGCACGCAGATCGGCGAGGTAGCTCGACGGCGAACCGATGCGCACGGATTCCGGATGGTGGAAGCGGTGCCCACGGGAATCACGACCAGCCTTCTGCGCGAGGATCGTGCAGTCGATGACCTGGTCGCCGAGCAGCATTACCAGCCACTGGGTCGGACGCACGAACTCTTCCTTGCGCGCACCCCAACGCATGCGTTTCGGGATCGGCAGGTCGTTCAGCGAATCTTCGACGATGGTCGGCAGCAGGCTCGCGGTCGGCTTGCCGGCGATGTTCTGGCTGTAGCGCAGTTTTGGCCCGCTCTGGTCGATTTCGCTCAGCTCGACGCCGCACTTCTTGGCAAAGCCCAGGGCGGCCTGGGTCGGATTGCCTTCGGCGTCGAACGCGGCCTGACGTGGCGGGCCGTCGAGGTTGATGCTGCGATCCGGCTGCTGGGTGTCCAGCGCTGTGATCAGCACGGCCAGACGACGCGGCGCGGCGTAAACGGTTTTGCTTCCGTAGCTCAGGCCGGCGGCTTGCAGGCCCTTGTCGATACCGGCGAGGAACGCTTCAGCCAAAGTGTTCAGGGCTTTGGGTGGCAGTTCTTCGGTGCCCAGTTCAACCAGAAAATCTTGCGCACTCATTGTGCAGCCTCCAGCTTGGCCAGTACTTCGTCACGCAGGTCCGGGGTCGCCATCGGGAAGCCCAGCTTGGCGCGCGCCAGCAGGTAGGCTTGCGCAACGGAACGCGCCAGGGTGCGCACGCGCAGAATGTATTGCTGACGCGCGGTCACCGAGATCGCCCGGCGCGCATCCAGCAGATTGAAGGTGTGCGAGGCCTTCAGAACCATTTCATAGCTCGGCAACGGCAACGGCTGGTCGAGTTCGATCAGGCGCTTGGCTTCGCTTTCATAGAAGTCGAACAGTTCGAACAGTTTGTCGACGTTGGCGTGTTCGAAGTTGTAAGTGGACTGCTCCACTTCGTTCTGGTGGAACACGTCGCCGTAGGTGACCTTGCCGAACGGACCGTCAGCCCAGACCAGGTCGTAGACCGAGTCCACGCCTTGCAGATACATGGCCAAACGCTCGAGACCGTAGGTGATCTCGCCGGTTACCGGGTAGCACTCGATGCCGCCGGCCTGCTGGAAGTAAGTGAACTGAGTGACTTCCATGCCATTGAGCCAGACTTCCCAGCCCAGACCCCAGGCGCCGAGGGTCGGCGATTCCCAGTTGTCTTCAACGAAGCGGATGTCGTGGACCAGCGGGTCGAGGCCGACATGCTTGAGCGAGCCCAGGTACAGCTCCTGGAAGTTGTCCGGGTTTGGCTTGAGCACGACCTGGAATTGATAGTAGTGCTGCAGACGGTTCGGGTTTTCACCATAACGGCCGTCAGTCGGACGGCGGCTTGGCTGCACGTAGGCGGCGTTCCAGGTTTCCGGGCCGATGGCGCGCAGGAAGGTCGCGGTGTGGAAAGTGCCGGCGCCTACTTCCATATCGTAGGGCTGAAGTACCACACAACCTTGCTCGGCCCAGTATTGCTGGAGCGCGAGGATCAAGTCTTGGAAGGTACGCACGGCTGGCGTAGGCTGGCTCACGAAATTCACCTGTTTCTTGGGCTGCGATTTAAAGAGCGGGAGTATACCCGATTCGTTGCTGCGCACGCCCCCTGGAGCCTTATGCCACGCTGCTTTTGGTGTACCGAAGATCCGCTGTACATGGCTTATCACGATCAGGAGTGGGGCACGCCGCTACGCGATGCGCAGGGTTTGTTCGAGTTGCTTTTGCTCGAAGGGTTCCAGGCCGGGCTGTCGTGGATCACGGTGCTGCGCAAACGCGAGCGTTATCGTGAAGTGCTGTTCGGCTTCGACGTGCAGCGCGTGGCGCAGATGAGCGACGCCGAGATCGACGAACTCATGCTCGATCCGGGCATCATCCGCAATCGCCTGAAACTCAACGCCGCCCGGCGCAATGCCCAGGCGTGGCTGGCGCTGGAGGATCCGGTGGCGTTGCTCTGGTCGTTCACTGGCGACCGACCGATCATCAATCATTTCAAGGATCGCAGCGAAGTCCCGGCGATCACCGCTGAAGCGCTGGCGATGAGCAAAGCGCTGAAAAAAGCCGGTTTCACGTTCGTCGGCCCGACCATTTGCTACGCGCTGATGCAGGCCTCGGGCATGGTCATGGACCACACGCAAGACTGCGACCGCTACGCGCAGCTCGCCAACGGCGGTTAGAATGGCCGCCTCGCGCACCGCACAAGATCAGGAGTGACCTGTGGAAAAGTTTAAAGGCGCCTTGCTGGTAGGCGCTCTGCGGCTGTTTGCCCTGCTGCCATGGCGGGCCGTGCAAGCCGTGGGTTCGGCGATCGGCTGGATCATGTGGAAAACCCCCAACCGTTCCCGCGATGTGGTGCGGATCAACCTCGCCAAATGTTTTCCCCAGATGGACCCGGCCGAACGCGAGCGTCTGGTCGGTCAGAGCCTGAAGGACATCGGCAAGTCGTTGACCGAAAGCGCCTGCGCGTGGATCTGGCCGGCGCAGCGTTCGATCGATCTGGTGCGCGAAGTCGAGGGCCTCGACATCCTCAAGGATGCGCTGGCTTCGGGAAAAGGCGTGGTTGGCATCACCAGCCATCTGGGCAACTGGGAAGTGCTCAACCACTTCTATTGCAGCCAGTGCAAACCGATCATTTTCTATCGCCCGCCCAAGCTCAAGGCTGTGGATGAATTGTTGCGCAAGCAGCGCGTGCAACTGGGCAACAAGGTCGCCGCCTCCACCAAGGAAGGCATTCTCAGCGTCATCAAGGAAGTGCGCAAAGGTGGTGCAGTGGGTATTCCCGCCGACCCGGAACCGGCCGAATCCGCCGGGATCTTCGTGCCGTTCTTTGCCACGCAAGCGCTGACCAGCAAATTCGTCCCGAACATGTTGGCCGGCGGCAAAGCGGTCGGTGTGTTTCTGCATGCCCTGCGCCTGCCGGACGGTTCAGGCTACAAAGTGATTCTCGAAGCGGCCCCCGAAGCCATGTACAGCACGGATACCGCTGAATCCTGCGCGGCCATGAGTAAGGTCGTGGAGCGTTACGTGGCGGCGTACCCGAGCCAGTACATGTGGAGCATGAAACGCTTCAAGAAACGTCCGCCGGGTGAGGCACGCTGGTACTGAACAGATTCGACGGGATTGGCATGGTCTGTGGATAACCTCATTGGCGAGGTTATCCACAATCGTTCATTCAAGGGCGCAGCAGATGTCCGAACACCGCAAATCGTTTCGCATCAAGATCACCCACGACAGCTTCGGCGAATGCCTGGGGCAGACGCGCAACCTGTCACCGACCGGGGTCTACGTTCAGCATCCGAAACTGGCGTCATTGCCCAAAGGCGCGGTGGTCTACGGTCAGGTTCAGGACTTACCCTCAGGCGCGCCGAGCGTGCGCATGGAAGTGATCAGCGTAGACGCCGAGGGCATCGGCCTGCGCTATTTGTAGATCAAGGCGCCTGACGCTCGAGCTTCTTCAGAAACACCGTCATTTCTTTCTCTGTCTGCTTGTCGCCATGGGCGCGGGCCGCTTCCAGACCGTGCTCCCAGGCCTGACGCGCCGCCGCGTGGTCGCCCAGCGCCAAGTGCGCCTTGCCCAGCAGCTTCCACGCCGCCGAGTATTTTGGGTCGAACGTGACGCAGCGCTGGAAATGTTCGGCAGCCTTGGCGTGCTCGCCCTGATCCAGATAGCCCTTGCCCAGGCCGAAGCGCAGCAGTGAGTTATCCACACCCTTGGCGAGCATTTTTTCCAAAGATTCGAGCATCAGCGGATCCCTTTCTATTGATCGTCAGGACGGTCTTCTAACCAGTGAGGCAGCCTTCGCGAGCAGGCTCGCTCCCACAGGGGGACCGCATTTCAAATGTGGGAGCGAGCCTGCTCGCGAAAGGGCCATCACGGGCAACGTTGTCTTCAGGTCAGAAAAAGCTCAACCCCACATGAAACAGCTTCTCCACATCGCGGATATGCTTTTTATCCACAAGGAACAAAATCACATGGTCGCCCGCTTCGATCACCGTGTCGTCGTGGGCGATGATCACTTGTTCGTTGCGGATCACCGCGCCGATGGTCGTGCCTGGCGGCAGGCCGATCTTCTCGATCGGTTTGCCGATGACCTTGCTCGATTTCGAATCACCGTGGGCAATCGCCTCGATGGCTTCCGCCGCACCACGGCGCAATGAGTGCACGCTGACGATGTCGCCGCGACGGACGTGGGCGAGCAAGGTGCCGATGGTCGCCAATTGCGGGCTGATGGCGATATCGATGTCGCCGCCCTGGATCAGATCGACATAGGCCGGGTTGTTGATAATCGTCATGACCTTCTTCGCCCCCAGCCGTTTGGCCAGCAGCGACGACATGATGTTGGCTTCGTCATCGTTGGTCAGGGCGAGGAAAATATCGGCGTCGGCGATGTTTTCTTCCAGCAGCAAATCACGGTCCGAGGCGCTGCCCTGCAACACCACGGTGCTGTCGAGGGTGTCGGAGAGGTAGCGACAGCGCGCCGGGCTCATCTCGATGATTTTTACCTGATAGCGGCTTTCGATGGCTTCGGCCAGGCGCTCACCGATCTGCCCACCGCCGGCAATGACAATGCGTTTATAGGTTTCATCGAGGCGGCGCATCTCGCTCATTACCGCTCGAATGTCCTCACGGGCGGCGATGAAGAACACTTCGTCGTCGGCCTCGATCACCGTGTCGCCCTGCGGCAGGATCGGCCGGTCGCGACGGAAAATCGCTGCCACGCGGGTTTCGACGTTCGGCATGTGTTCGCGCAACTGGCGCAGTTGCTGACCCACCAGCGGCCCGCCGTAATAGGCGCGCACCGCCACCAGTTGCGCCGCGCCTTCAGCGAAGTCGATCACCTGCAAGGCGCCGGGATGCTGGATCAGGCGCTTGATGTAATTGGTCACGACCTGCTCGGGGCTGATCAGCACATCGACTGGAATCGCTTCGTTCTGGAACAGTTGTTCCTCGCGATTGAGGTAGGAGGCCTCGCGCACCCGGGCAATCTTGGTCGGCGTGTGGAACAGCGTGTGGGCGACCTGGCAGGCGACCATGTTGGTCTCGTCGCTGTTGGTCACGGCCACCAGCATGTCGGCGTCGTCGGCACCGGCCTGGCGCAGCACCGACGGCAGTGAGCCGCGGCCCTGCACCGTGCGGATGTCGAGGCGGTCGCCAAGGTCGCGCAAGCGTTCGCCGTCGGTGTCGACCACGGTGATGTCGTTGGCCTCGCTGGCCAGATGTTCGGCCAGCGAACCGCCGACCTGTCCCGCACCGAGGATGATGATTTTCATCCAGTCACTCCATCGAATCTGTTTAGCCGCGCGCGGCAGCGATCTTGATCAGCTTGGCGTAGTAGAACCCGTCATGCCCACCCTGCTGGGCCAGCAACTGGCGACCGTGGGGCTGCTTGATGCCCGCCGCAGTAGCCAGATCGAGTTCGCGGGCGCCCGGCGTGCGTTCAAGGAACGCGGCAATCACTTCGGTGTTCTCGGTCGGCAACGTCGAGCAAGTGGCGTAGAGCAGGACGCCGCCGACTTCAAGGGTTTTCCACATCGCGTCGAGCAGTTCGCCTTGCAGTTGCGCGAGCGCGACGATGTCGTCGGGCTGACGGGTCAGTTTGATGTCCGGATGCCGACGGATCACGCCGGTGGCCGAGCAAGGCGCATCGAGCAGGATGCGCTGGAACGGTTTGCCGTCCCACCATTTATCGATATCACGACCGTCGGCGGCGATCAGTTCAGCGCTGAGGCCGAGGCGTTCAAGGTTTTCCTTTACGCGCACCAGGCGCTTGGCTTCCAGATCCACCGCCACCACGCCGGCCAGCGCCGGTTCGGCTTCGAGGATGTGGCAAGTCTTGCCGCCGGGCGCGCAGCAGGCGTCGAGCACCCGCTGGCCCGGCGCCAGGTCGAGCAGGTCGGCGGCCAGTTGCGCGGCTTCGTCCTGCACGCTGAGCCAGCCTTCGGCGAAGCCCGGCAGGCTGCGCACGTCGGCAGCGGCTTCGAGGACAATACCGTCGCGGCTGTACACGCACGGCGTTGCGGCGATCCCGGCTTCGCCCAGCAGGGCGAGGTAGGCGTCGCGGCTGTGATGACGGCGGTTGACCCGCAGAATCATCGGCGGATGCGCATTGTTGGCCTCGCAGATGGCTTCCCACTGCTCCGGCCAGAATGCTTTCAGGGATTTTTGCAGCCAACGAGGATGGGCAGTGCGCACCACCGGGTCGCGTTCCAGCTCGGCAAAGATGGTTTCGCTTTCGCGTTGGGCATTGCGCAGCACCGCGTTGAGCAAACCTTTAGCCCATGGTTTTTTCAGCTTGTCGGCGCAACCGACGGTTTCGCCGATGGCGGCGTGGGCCGGAACGCGGGTGTAGAGCAATTGGTAGAGACCGACCAGCAGCAGCGCCTCGACATCGGCGTCGGCGGCTTTGAACGGCTTTTGCAAAAGCTTTTCCGCCAGCGCCGACAACCGTGGCTGCCAGCGCGCAGTGCCGAAGGCCAGGTCCTGGGTGAAGCCACGGTCACGATCTTCAACCTTGTCCAGTTGTGTCGGCAGGGAGCTGTTCAGCGAAGCTTTGCCACTGAGCACGGCGGCGAGTGCCTTGGCGGCAGCCAGACGCGGATTCATTGTGCGTCCACCGCTTTACCCAGCACGGTGCCGACGGCAAATTTCTCGCGGCGGCTGTTGAACAGGTCGCTGAAGTTCAGTGCCTTGCCGCCGGGCAGTTGCAGGCGGGTCAGGCACAGCGCCTGTTCGCCGCAAGCGACGATCAGGCCGTCCTTGCTGGCGCTGAGTATTTCACCCGGTGCGCCTTTGCCTTCGGCGAGCGTCGCTGCCAGCACTTTCAGTGCTTCACCGTTGAGGGTGCT
Source organism: Pseudomonas sp. SWRI111 (assembly GCF_014268555.1). Taxonomy (NCBI): domain Bacteria; kingdom Pseudomonadati; phylum Pseudomonadota; class Gammaproteobacteria; order Pseudomonadales; family Pseudomonadaceae; genus Pseudomonas; species Pseudomonas sp. SWRI111. The sequence continues at coordinate 324,915 of NZ_JABWQQ010000002.1, forward strand.
GTGGGTGATCGGCCAAGGGTTGAAGGCGCGCACCAGACGTTCGAGTTCAACTGCCGGACGGCTCCAGTCAATACGCGCTTCGTCTTTGTTCAGTTTGTGCGCATAGGTGGCGAGTTCGTCGTTCTGCACCTCACCTTCCAGCGTGCCGGCAGCCAGCCCGGCAATCGCTTGCACCACGGCGGGCGGCCCCATTTCGGCAAGTCGATCATGCAACGTGCCGCCGGTGTCTTCGGCGCTGATCGGGGTGACGACCTTGAGCAGCATCGGTCCGGTATCGAGACCGGCCTCCATGCGCATCACGGTCACGCCGCTTTCGGCATCGCCGTGTTCGACGGCGCGCTGGATCGGCGCCGCACCGCGCCAGCGCGGCAGCAGGGACGCATGGCTGTTGATGCAGCCCAGACGCGGAATATCCAGCACCGCTTGCGGCAGGATCAGGCCGTAGGCGACCACCACCATAAGGTCTGGTTTCAGCGCGGCCAGTTCAGCCTGAGCGTCAGCGTTGCGCAGCGTCGGTGGCTGCAACACCTGGATATGGTTTTCCAGGGCCAGCTGTTTGACCGGGCTCGGCATCAGTTTTTGTCCACGACCGGCCGGGCGATCCGGTTGGGTGTAGACCGCAACGATCTCGTAAGGGCTGCTCAGCAGGGCCTTGAGGTGTTCGGCGGCGAATTCCGGGGTGCCGGCAAATACGATGCGCAATGGCTCAGTCATGAAAGGCGTCTCACAAAAAGAAAAAGGCTTGCCGCAGCAAGCCTTTGAAGAGGGGCATCAAGCGTTCTGGCGGTGCAGCTTTTCCAGCTTCTTCTTGATCCGGTCGCGTTTGAGCGTGGACAGGTAATCGACGAACAATTTGCCATTGAGGTGGTCGCATTCGTGCTGGATGCACACCGCGAGCAGGCCCTCGGCGATCAGTTCATAGGGCTTGCCGTCGCGGTCCAGCGCCTTGATTCTGACCTTCTGCGGGCGGTCGACGTTTTCGTAGAAGCCCGGTACCGAGAGGCAGCCTTCCTGATACTGGTCCATCTCTTCGGTCAGCGGTTCGAACTCGGGGTTGATGAACACCCGTGGCTCGGTACGGTCTTCGGAAAGGTCCATCACGACGATACGTTTGTGCACGTTGACCTGGGTCGCGGCGAGGCCGATGCCGGGCGCTTCATACATTGTTTCAAACATGTCGTCGACCAACTGACGCACTTCGTCGTCCACTACAGCCACTGGTTTGGCGATAGTGCGCAGACGCGGGTCCGGAAATTCGAGGATGTTTAAAATGGCCATAGGCTTTGATTGCTGCACACGTTGAGTAAAGTCGGGTCGATGGCCTGGCAGGTCCGAGGATGCAGGCTACCGTTGTGAAGCGTAGCTTCTACAAAATCAGAAGCGAGCCACGGGGGCTCTGACGATTCACGCGAACGCACATGATAAAGGGATTCACTGCATGAGGAAAACACTACTCGCCCTGCTGTTGCTGGCTTCGGCCGGCGTGGCCCAAGGGCAAGTGCAACTCAGGGATGGTTTTCCACAGCAATACACGGTGATGACAGGGGATACCCTCTGGGACATTTCCGGCAAATACCTGCGCGAGCCCTGGCAGTGGCCGCAACTGTGGCGGGCCAACCCGCAGATCGAAAACCCCAACCTGATCTACCCCGGCGACACGCTGACGCTCAGCTACGTCAACGGCCAGCCACAACTGACGGTCAAGCGCGGCGAATCACGCGGCACCATCAAACTGTCGCCACGGATCCGCACCAGCCCGGTGGCCGAGGCGATTCCGAGCATTCCACTGAAGTCGATCAACAGCTTTCTGCTGAGCAACCGTATCGTCGACACGGCCGAAGATTTCGACAAGGCGCCCTATATCGTTGCCGGTGATGCCGAACGCGTCCTCAGCGGCACCGGCGATCGCATCTTTGCCCGTGGTCACTTCGACCTGGATCAGCCGGTCTACGGGATCTTCCGCCAGGGCAAGGTCTACACCGACCCGCAGACCCAGGAATTTCTCGGCATCAATGCCGACGACATTGGCGGCGGCGAAATTATCGCCACCGAAGGCGACGTCGCCACGCTCGCGCTGCAACGCACCACCCAGGAAGTCCGTTTGGGGGACCGCTTGTTCAGCGGTGAGGAGCGCTCGATCAACTCGACCTTCATGCCCGGCGCGCCCACTACCGCCATTAACGGCGTGATCATCGACGTGCCACGCGGTGTCACGCAGATCGGCGTGATGGATGTCGTTACCCTGAACAAGGGCAGGCGCGACGGTCTGGCCGAAGGAAACGTGCTGGCGGTGATGAAAACCGGCGAAACCGTGCGCGACCGGATCACCGGCCAGCCGGTGAAAATTCCCGACGAACGCGCCGGTTTGCTGATGGTGTTCCGTACGTACGAAAAGCTCAGCTATGGCCTCGTCCTCAACGCATCGCGCTCGCTGGCGGTGCTCGACAAGGTACGCAATCCGTAAGCTTGCTCAACAAGTTATAAACAGAGTTATCCACAACTTGTCCCGAAGGGTTCGGGGCTTGTCCACGATCAAGGATGATCCATGATGTCGTCTGTCTGTATGCCGGTTTCGCCGGCAGAACTGGAAGCGCGCCTGCGCTTGCACCGCTTGCCGGACATCGGTCCAAAGCGTTTTGCAAAATTGTTCGAAGCCTTCGGCTCGGCGTCAAAAGCCCTCAGCGCACCGGCCAGCGCCTGGCGCTCGCTGGGGTTGCCGGCAACGTGCGCCGAGGCCCGGCGCAGCCCTGAAGTTCGTGATGGCGCCAGCCATGCACTGCGCTGGCTAGAGCGTCCGGGCCAACATCTGCTGATGTGGGACCAGCCGGATTACCCGGCGCTGCTGGCGCAGATTCCCGACCGGCCGCCGCTGCTGTTTGTGGCCGGGGATCCGCTGATTCTGGAAAAGCCGCAACTGGCCATGGTTGGCAGCCGCCGCGCATCGCGCCCGGGAATGGACACCGCGGCCGCGTTTGCGCGCAGTCTCGCCGGGGCCGGTTTCGTCATCACCAGTGGTCTGGCGCTGGGCATTGATGCGGCGGCCCATCAAGCTGCGCTGGACGTCGGCGGGCAGACCGTTGGCGTCCTTGGCACCGGGCTTGAAAAATTTTATCCACAGCGCAATCGGCGGTTGGCCGACGCCATGATCGAGTCAGGCAGTGCCGTGCTGTCGGAGCTGGTGCTGGATGCCGGGCCGAGCGCCAGCAACTTCCCCCGGCGCAACCGGATTATCAGCGGCTTGTCCCTCGGCGTGCTGGTGGTCGAAGCGAGTGTCGCCAGCGGTTCGCTGATCACCGCCCGGCTGGCGGCGGAACAGGGGCGCGAGGTGTATGCGATTCCGGGGTCGATCCACCATCCCGGTGCGCGTGGCTGTCACCAGTTGATCCGTGACGGCGCAGTCCTGGTGGAAACCATAGAACATATCCTCGAAGCCTTGCGTGGCTGGCAACATCTGCCTTTATCCACCGATATAGCTGAGGCCGATCATCCGCTGCTCATGTTGCTCCACGCGGCGCCTCATACCAGCGAGGCGCTGGCCAACAGCAGTGGCTGGGCCTTGCCCAAAGTGCTGGCAGCGCTGACCGAACTGGAAATGGACGGCCGCGCCGTGTGCGAAAACGGTCGCTGGCTGGCCAGGACAAGCTAGGTTTTACGGGGAAGATCGGTAAACTGCGCGAAACCTGTTTGCGGAGATTTTTTCATGGTCAACAGTTGGCGTGTGCAGCAAGCCGCACGAGATATTCGCGCCGGCGCGGTGATTGCCTATCCAACCGAAGCCGTCTGGGGGCTGGGGTGCGACCCGTGGAACGAGGAAGCGGTGGATCGGCTGCTGGCGATCAAAAATCGCTCGGTCAATAAAGGCCTGATTCTGGTGGCAGACAACATCCGCCAGTTCGACTTTTTGTTTGAAGACTTCCCGCAAGAGTGGCTCGACCGCATGGCCAGCACCTGGCCGGGGCCGAACACCTGGCTGGTACCGCACCAGAACCTGTTGCCGGAATGGGTAACTGGGGTGCACGACACCGTGGCGCTGCGCGTCAGCGATCATCCACAGGTGCGCGATCTGTGCTCGATGGTCGGGCCGCTGATCTCCACCTCGGCCAACCCACAGGGGCGCCCGGCGGCGCGTACTCGCCTGCGGGTCGAGCAATATTTTCGCGGGCAGATCGACCGCGTGCTGGGCGGGCAGTTGGGAGGCCGCAAGAACCCCAGCGTCATCCGCGATCTGGTCACCGGCAACGTCATTCGTCCCGACTGACAGCATTTTTTCCCGCAATCCGTGAGTACTCCTCGATCGTCCAGACGAGGAGTACTACATCCGTTGGTTATTCGTCTTTCAATCTCACTCGTAATTTAAACAACTTGTTTGTTGTGCTGTTTCTTTGTGTGTCAGACGAATCGATAACTATAAAAATCCAGTAATTTTTCCCACGTGATTATCAGAAGTCGCGCAGTGGCGATATTTCCAAAAGCATCCATTATTCAAATGCGCGCAGAAAACTTCGATAAGTTAACGTTTGCGGAGAAGGAATGGATACTACGGATTTACAACTCAGGGACTATCTGCAACGACTGCAAGTGGCATTGATTAATCAGCAAGGCGGTTATCGTGTCGTTATTCTTGAAGCCGGCTCGGATGCTCGCGAATTTGAGCGATTTGTCGGGCGGCAGTTTCGTTTGCGCTTACAACATTACATGCTGACCTCCAGAGCCCGGGCGCTGGAAACCAGCCTGGCGATCGTGGCGCGCAGTACTCATTTTCTGATGTACCAGCGTGACCAACTGGTGGGCGTATTGAGGGTAACGCCCTCGCCTTTCGAATGGGCCTCCCTGGCGCAACAGTATCTTTCACCGACGGTGGCGCTGGCGCGTCATGTCGAGTTCAGTCGCCTGATTACCCATTCGCAACAGCACCGGTCCGTACCGATCAATGGCCTGCTGGCGGTTGCTACCGAGTGGGCGATCAACCGTGGCTATCAAGGGATCACCGCCTTGTGCCGGTCGCCACAGCGGCGCATGTTCCAGCGTTTCGGCCTGACCCCGCTTCCCTCCACCGCACTTCATATCGAGCAACGCGCGCGTGGCGATTACTGGCTGCTCGCGGCGCAATGGCGGGAAATCCTTGCAGCCCTGCAGCAACCCGTCGCCCTCAACGCCAACCCTTCGGAGAATTGCGATGAACACGTCCGTCAGTTTTGAACAGCAGTTGATTCTGCTTGACCAGCGAATCGAAAAATCATGGGCCGGTATTCTCGACAACTCACGGTTGGTCAGGGCCATCCGCGAAGGAAGCGTGAGCAAAGCGTTATATGCCCTCTATATGATCGAAACATTCCACTACACCGCGCACAATGCCCGTAATCAGGGATTGGTGGGCGTGCGTCACGCCGATAATCCGGTCTATGCAAAGTTCTGCTTCGAACATGCCGCCCAAGAAGTCGGCCATGAAAAAATGGCCCTGCACGATGTCATGAGTCTGGGCCTCAAGAGCGAAGTTTTCGATATGCCGCCTGCACTTCCGGCCACAGAAGTGCTGATCGCTTATTTGTACTGGATCTCTTTCACCGGGAATCCCTTACAGCGACTTGGCTACAGTTATTGGGCAGAAAACGCCTATCAGTTCATCACGCCATTGATCACGCGGATAAGCGAAGTTCTGGCGCTGAAACCTGCCCAGTTGACGTTTTTTATTGCGCACTCCGATATCGATATCGAGCACTTCAACGAGATCAAACTCATCCTGCAGCGAACCTGCAAAAGTCAGGCTGACTGGGACGCCATTACGGTGGTGATGGAAACCAGTCTGCGCCTGACCGGCAACATGCTCGAAGCGGTGTATGAGCAGTACGAAGCCTGGCAAAGCGGCCAGGCGCCCCGCTACGACTTTCTGCATGCCCTGGATCAATCATGACGCGTGCCTGTTCATTTTCGCAGCGGACGCAGGGAGGCCGGCATGGCTGATTACTTCGAGCGGCTGAATTATTCGCTGGGTGATGAAGATGCCGCGCTCGAGCACGAGATTGTGCCCGAGCATGCCCGGCATGTGGTGGACGTCGCCGGATGTGGCAGCCGGCTTTTGCCCTTGCTCGCCCGATGCCCGGCACGCCTGACCTGTGCTGATATCAGTGCACCGCAACTGGCGTTCACCCGGTTGCGCCTGGCCCTGCTGGAGCAGGCCGACCATGAGTCGTTCATGGACTTCATGGGGTATCGGCCAGACACCTCGATCACGCGGCGCCAGTCGGTTTTCCGGCAACTGGACCTGCCCCTGGCGGATCGCCGCTGGCTGGCGGACCTGTTCCAGTCCAGTCACTGGCACGCGCCGATCTATCTGGGCGCGTTCGAGCAGACCTTGCGGCGCCTGGCGAGGATCAACGCTCTGGTCACTGGAAAGGCCGGTCGTGGGATTTTCCAGTGTTGCGACCTTGGCGAGCAATCGGACTATTACCGCCGCCGTTTTCCACTTCGGCGCTGGAAAGCCGTCATCGGGTTGCTGGGCAATGCCGCCGTACTCAACTCGTTGCTGTACCGCGGTGCGTTTCCGGCCAATAACCTCGGAATCAGTTCGCGCAAGGTCTACCTCGACATTTTCCATGCCTTGTTCACGACACAGGTCGTGCGCGAAAGCTTCTTTCTGCAGATGCTGTTCTTCGGTGAGCTGCGGTATCCGCAAGGCTACCCGCTGGAGTGTGATCCGCAGATTTTTCAAAGTGCTCGTGAAGCGTTGAAGCAGTGCCGAGTGAGCGTGGTGCAGGGCGACATCGTTGATTGCGTGGCCGCGTGCACTGATGTGGATTTCGTCTCGCTGTCGGATGTGCCTTCATTTTTGCCCGATGCTACTGCCGCCACGGTTCTGCAGCGGCTGCGGCCGGCGCTGGCCGAGCATGCCCTCACGGTGATGCGCGGTCATTTGCGCGTGGTCCGGCCCGATTGCGAAGGCTTCCGTGATGTCAGCTCGCAGTATCACGAAGCGATTGCGCGTGAAAAAACCCAGCTCTGGCGCGTACAGGTCTATCGCCAGACCTCACCTGCGCAGGTATCCCGATGAATACACCTCATCCGACCGTCAACTGGGTCAGCAATCGCGTTCGCCAGGCCCGTGACGACCAACAGCAACTGTTCGATGCCGGCCTCAACGGTCTCAAAGTCGTGAAGCGCGAAGGCAAGAACATCGAGTTGGACAGTGGCGAATGCCTGACTGAATTTCTTTCCTGCTCTTATCTGGGACTCGAATGCGATCCCCGCTTGATTGAAGGCGCGGTGCAGGCCGTGGAAATGTTCGGCGTGCAGTTCGCTGCCGCGCGCACCCGGGCACTGCTGCCGCCGATGCGCGAACTTGATGAGCGGCTGAACCGGATTTTCCAGGGGCATACGGTCACCTTCAACTCGGTCGGCAGCGCACACCTCGGTTGCCTGCCGCTGCTCGGCTCCGGCGAGTTGCCCTCGTATCCCCTGCGTCGAGGTCCCGGCTGGATCGTCGACCGGGCTGCCCATGCCTCAATGCAGGTATTGCAAGGCATCCTGTGCCAGTTCGGACCCGTGCTGCGCTGTGATTGCAGCGATGTGCAGCAAGTCGAAGATGCCTGTACAACAGCCGTCGCGGCAGGCAATACGCCAATCATCCTGACCGACAGCATCGGTTCGATGCGCGGGGTGTATCCGGTCAATCGCTTGCTGCAACTGGCCGAGCGCTTTGACGGTTACCTGTATGCAGATGACGCCCATGGCACCTCGATCCACGGGCTGGCAGGCGGCGGATATGCGCTTGTCGCCGCCACGGAGTCACTGCGCGATCGCATGATTGTGTTGTCTTCCCTGTCCAAGGCCTTTGGCGCAACCGGTGGGGCAATTACCGTGCGGGCGGTGGCCGATGCCGAACTGATACGGCGCCACGCCTCGACCTATACCTTCGGCGGCCCTCTGTCCATGGGCGGTGTCGGTGCTGCGGTCGCCTCTGCGAACATTCATCTTTCACCGCAGTTGGGTCCGCTTCAGGCCGCGTTGTGGCGCAATGTCGCGCTGATCGATGACTTGCTGGGAGCGCGACTGGGCAATCACCGAATCGCATCGCCCATACGCTTCGTCCGGGTCGGCGCCGAGCGTGATGCAGTGAGTCTGGCGCTGCATCTGCGCCGGCAGGCCATTGCGGTCACCACTGCGCTGTTTCCGGTGGTGGCCAAAGGCGAGGCGATGCTGCGTCTGGCAATCAGCGCGAATCACAGCCAGGCCCAGCTCGAACACCTGGCGACAGCCGTGAGCACTGGCTTCGACGAGTTGTGCATCCGTCAGGGAGAACGCACCCATGACCGATGATCCGCTGCTGTTTGCCAGCGCTGCCACGGTTTACGCGGCAGCGACCGAAGCCCTTGCGCGCAAGTTCGCCCATGCGCGTTCGTTGTCCTGGTTCTGTACGGTGTGTCCGCCGATACGGCGCGTGCAGAGCGCGGAGGATCTGCACCTGCTGCCGGTTCAGGCCGTAGAGGACGAGCAGGGTGGATTGCTGTTTTCTCTGCTGGGCGAGGCATCGCATCTGGCGGCGGGCGGTGGGCTGACCCTGACATCGGGCGGTAGCACCGGCAACCGCAAACACATCACCCACTCCTGGGCCTTCAACGACAGCATCGTGCGCTTGGGCGTACGGATGTTTGCGACGGGCCAGACCCCCTCTGTGGTGGTCAATTGCCTCACTGCCGGCGAAATGCAGGGCGCGTTTCAATACGCGGCGGCCATCGTTCAGCGCCTCGGCGAGCGCTTGTTACCCGCCGGCTCACTGATGGGCCTTCAACGCATTGCCGAATTGGTCCAGTCACAAAAGGCCGATGCCCTGATCTGCACGCCCTCCTTCGCGGCGGCGCTGTTCAATGATGTCGCTGTCGACAGAAGACAGTTGGGTAGCCTGAAGTGGCTCTACTACATTGGGGAACCGTGCAGCGCGCTGCTGCGTGAGCAACTGACCCGAGACTGGCCGGGCCTGACCTTGCGATCACTGGGCTACAGCGCGACGGAGACCGGCCCGATCGGTTTTCAGTGCGCCCATCTGGAGCCGGGTTTCTATCATCTGCATGCCGACGCGATGCTGGTCGAGGTGGTGGATCCCCTTACCCTGCAAGCACTGCCCGACGGTGAATGCGGCGAGTTTCTGCTGACGCCCTTGCTGCCGGACCATGTGCCGTTGCTGCGTTACCGCATTGGTGACCGGGGGCGAATCGTGCCCAACTTGCCCAAGTGCGCCTGTGGCAGTGCCCTGCCAGTGCTGGAGCTTGTGGGGCGAGTAGAGACGACGATCAAGCTGGGCGGCGCGATCATTACCCAGCGGCAGATTCTGAGTGTGCTCGCACAAGCAATTCCTGATCTGCATGCGGCGGATATTCAGGTGCAGATTGAGCGACAGGTGAACGGCACGTACATGCGTCTGGTCATCGCCGAGGACAGACTGCCCGCTGCTGCGCAGGGTGGCCTAGAGCAGGCTTTGCACGCCGAGGCGCAGGCCAGTGCATTGCTCAAATTGCCTGGCGTGCTTGGGTTGCAGGTGCGGCGGCTGCCCCGTGGAGCCTTCGCGACCACCACGGCCGGCAAGACGCCGTTCTTTGTCGAGTTGCAACAGGCGCCGACCCGCCTGGCGTGACGGGTCGGGTCAGCAACGGGTTCAGGGCAGCAGAATGGTGGAACCGGTGGTGCGCCGTGCCGACAGTTCGGTTTGTGCTTTTGCCGCATCAGCCAGCGAGTAGCGCTGGCTGATGTCCACCTTGAGTTTGCCGCTGATGATCATCTCGAACAGCTCATCCGCCATGCGTTGCAGGTTGTCGGCGTTATTGGCGTACGTCGCCAGGGTCGGACGGGTGACGTACAGCGAGCCTTTCGCCGCCAGAATGCCCAGGTTCACGCCGTCCACCGCACCTGACGCATTACCGAAGCTCACTACCAGCCCGCGCGGTGCGACGCTGTCCAGCGACGTCAGCCAGGTATCCTTGCCGACCCCGTCGTACACGACCGGGACTTTCTTGCCATCGGTCAACGCCAGCACGCGCTCGGCCACGTTTTCATGGCTGTAATCGATGGTTGCCCATGCGCCGTTAGCCTTCGCCAGTTCAGCCTTTTCTTTCGAACTGACCGTGCCGATCAGTTTCACCCCCAGCGCCTTGGCCCATTGGCAGGCCAGTGACCCGACGCCACCGGCAGCGGCGTGGAACAGAATGGTTTCGCCACCCTTCAATTCGTAGGTCTGGCGCAGCAGGTATTGCACGGTGAGACCCTTGAGCATTACCCCGGCAGCGGTTTCGAAGCTGATTTCGTCAGGCAGGTGCACCAGATTGTCCTGGGGCAAAACGTGTTGCGTGCTGTAAGCCCCCAACGGGCCGCTGCCATACGCCACGCGGTCACCGACCTTGAACCGGGTGACCTCGCTGCCCACCGCATCAACAATACCGGCGCCTTCGGCACCCAGGCCGGAGGGCAAGGCGGGCGGCGCATACAGCCCGCTGCGGTAATAAGTGTCGATGAAATTCAGGCCAATCGCCTGGTTGGCCACGCGCACCTGATGAGGTCCGGGCGCGGCAGGTTCGTAGTCAACATACTCGAGCACTTCGGGACCGCCATGGGCGCGGAACTGGATACGCTTTGCCATCTGCCTGTCTCCTTGGGATTGTTGCGAGGCCCCTATGCAACTCCCCTGGTTGATCTTCGTCAACTGCGGCGCGCCAGTCTGCGATGGTATGCTACGCGCCCATTTGCGCTGCCCGCCTGCCTGGGGCGCCGCTCGATCCAAGGTGATGCCATGACGACCCGCACCGACGCCGTAAAGGCCTATCTGCTCGACCTGCAAGACCGCATTTGCGCCGCGCTCGAAACCGAGGACGGCGGCACGCGCTTCGTCGAAGACGCCTGGACCCGGCCTGCCGGCGGTGGCGGTCGCACGCGCGTGATCGAGAACGGCACGCTGATCGAAAAGGGCGGCGTCAACTTTTCTCACGTCTTCGGCAGCGGTCTGCCGCCCTCGGCCAGCGCTCATCGCCCGGAATTGGCCGGTCGCGGTTTTGAAGCCCTCGGCGTGTCGCTGGTGATTCACCCGCACAATCCGCACGTGCCGACGTCCCACGCCAACGTGCGCTTTTTCATTGCCGAGAAGGAAGGTGAAGAGCCGGTCTGGTGGTTCGGCGGCGGCTTCGACCTGACCCCTTACTATGGCAACGAAGAAGACTGCATTCATTGGCACCGTGTCGCCGCGCAAGCGTGCGCACCGTTCGGCGCGGACGTCTATCCGCGCTACAAGGCCTGGTGCGATACCTACTTCCACATCAAGCATCGGCATGAACCGCGTGGTATCGGCGGTCTGTTTTTCGATGACCTGAACGAATGGGACTTCGACACCAGCTTCGCCTTCATGCGTGCCATCGGCGACGCCTATATCGAGGCGTACCTGCCCATCGTGCAACGCCGCAAGAACGCTGCGTTCACTGCGCAGCAGCGCGAGTTCCAGGAGTTTCGTCGTGGCCGGTACGTCGAATTCAACCTGGTTTACGACCGTGGCACGCTGTTCGGGCTGCAATCGGGCGGGCGTACCGAGTCGATCCTGATGTCGCTGCCGCCCCAAGTGCGCTGGGGCTACGACTGGAAGGCCGAACCGGGCAGCGAAGAAGCGCGCCTGACCGACTACTTCCTGCAAGACCGCGATTGGCTGGCCCAGGCCTGAGGACCTTCGATGGATCGTTACGTCGTTTTCGGTAACCCGATCGGCCACAGCAAATCGCCGATGATTCACAAGCTGTTCGCCGAACAGACCGGCCAGCAGCTGGACTACAGCACGCTGCTGGCGCCGCTGGATGATTTTGTCGGCTGCGCCACTGTATTTTTTCAGGAAGGCCGCGGCGCCAATGTCACCGTGCCGTTCAAGGAAGACGCTTATCGTCTGGCCAACAGCCTGACCGCGCGCGCACAGCGAGCCGGTGCGGTGAATACCTTGAGCAAACTGGACGACGCGTCACTGCTCGGCGACAACACCGACGGCGCCGGGCTGGTACGCGATCTGACCGTCAATGCCGGGCTCAGCCTGACGGGCAAACGCATCCTGCTGCTGGGGGCCGGGGGCGCAGTGCGGGGCGCGCTGGAGCCGTTACTGGCGGAACGACCGGCGTCGGTGATCATCGCCAATCGCACCGTAGACAAGGCTGAGCGGCTGGCCGAATTGTTCGGCGATCTGGGGCCAGTGTCGGCCAGTGGGTTCGACTGGCTGCGCGAGCCGGTGGATGTGATCATCAACGCTACGTCCGCCAGCCTGACCGGCGATGTGCCGCCGATCGCCGCGAGCCTGATCGAACCGGGGCAGACGCTGTGCTACGACATGATGTATGGCAAGGAGCCGACCGCGTTCTGCCGCTGGGCCAGTGAGCACGGCGCGGCGGTCTCGATGGATGGCCTGGGAATGCTGGCGGAGCAAGCGGCCGAGGCGTTTTTCCTGTGGCGCGGGGTGCGCCCGGATACGGCGCCGGTGCTGGCCGAACTGCGCCGCCAGCTAGTGCAATAATTCCCTGTAGGCCTTCGCCTGCTCGCGATAGCGGTGCGTCAGATATAAATGTTTCAACTGATACACCGCTATCGCGAGCAGGCTCACTCCTACAGGGGTATGTGATGCTCAGTCTTCAAACCGGATCGGGCATTTCTCTGCCCCTTCCAGTTTCCGCAACTCCTCCACCACCTGCGGCCGCGCCCGGCGCAAGGTCAGGCTGCGATTCTGGCGCAGCAGGCGCCGTGCCTCCTGATGCAGCATTTCCACCCCTGAATAGTCGATGAAGTTGATCTGCTGCGCCTCGATCACTACTCGCGTGCCGTGCAGGCGTTGCAGGCGCACCTGCAAGTAATGGCTGGCGCCGAAAAAGATCGAACCGCCGACCCGCAGCACATCGTCTTCACCGTCGCGCCAATGCTGCACCCGCGGTTGCGAGGTACGTTTGAGGTAGAAGAACAACGAGGCCAGCACCCCGGCGTAAATGGCCGTCTGCAATTCCAGCAGCAGTGTCGCCAGACACGTCAGGCCCATCACCACGAATTCGGCGCGGCTGACCCGCCACAAGGCGCGAATGCCGCGATGGTCCACCAGACCCCAGGCGATCAACAAAATGCTGCCGGCCATGGCCGGGATCGGAATGTGCGCGATCAACCCTGCACCGAAAAGCGCGAACAGCGCCACCCAGAGCGCTGAAAACACCCCGGCCAGCGGCGAGCAGGCGCCTGCTTCGTAGCTCAGACCGGAACGGGTAAATGACCCCGCCGACAACGATCCGGAAAAAAACGCACCGACCATATTCGACAAGCCTTGGGCACGCACTTCCTGATTGGCATCGAGCAGTTGCTGCGAGCGCGCCGAAATCGAACGGGCAATCGACAGACTGGTGACCAGCCCGAGCATGCCGACGGCCACGGCGCTGGGCAGCAACCGCAGGACCAGATCCAGATCCAGCGGCAGCGCACTGAAGGGCGGAAAGCGCCCGACAAAGGCGCTGACCAGATGCACATGCGCGAACATGGCCGGCCACAACCACACCCACAGACTGGCCAACACCAAGGTGATCAGCAGGGTTGGCCAGCGTGGCAACAGGCGTTTCAACGCCACGCCGAGCACCACCGTCGCTGCGCCAAGCATCAGCGAAGGGTTATCCACAGCGCCGAGGTGGCGCAGCAGATCCATCAGGCTGGCAAGAGCCGTGGCACTGGCCGGCAACTCAAGTCCCAGCAGGTTCGGCAATTGGCCGATGGCAATCACTACCGCTGCGCCGAGGGTGAAGCCGAGCACCACCGAATGCGAAACGAAATTCACCAGCGCGCCGAAGCGCAGTAAACCCAGCAGCCACTGGAAAACCCCGGCGAGCAAGGTCAGCAGCAGAATCAGCGTGATGTAATCCTCGGAAGCCGGCATGGCAAGCGGACTGACGCTGGCATACAGCACAATCGAAATGGCCGCCGTCGGGCCACAGATCAGGTGCCAGGACGAGCCCCAGAGGCAGGCGATCAGTACTGGAACAATCGCAGCGTACAGGCCGTATTCAGGGGGCAAACCGGCGATCAGCGCGTAGGCAATCGACTGGGGCAAGGCGAGAATCGCACCGCTAAGGCCAACGACCAGATCCCGTCCGACGCTGGCACGGGTTTGCCGGGGCAGCCAGGCGAGGAAGGGGAACAGTGAGTGACGGCTGGGGAAGGCCATGGGTCCTCGCGGTTGGGGTTTTCAGGCAAGCCTATCAGGACACAGCAATCATTGTGGCGAGGGGATTTATCCCCGATGGGCCGCGAAGCGGCCCCAAACCCAGAGTTCTCGGTGAGTCAGGTATATCGAGTTCATGGGTCTTGCGACTGCTTCGCAGCCGATCGGGGATAAATCCCCTCGCCACAGGTAAGTGGTCGACAGTCAGATAGCATTACAATTTGGCTTTCACCGCCGCCAACGCATCCTTGCCATCCACAGTCTTCACGCCATCCAGCCACTTATCCAACACCGCGGGATTGGCCTTTATCCACGCCTTGGCGGCTTCGGCATTGCTGATCTTCTTGTTCACCACCTCGGCCATGATGCTGTTCTCCATTTCCTGAGTGAACGAAAGATTGGTCAGCAATTTACCCACATTCGGGCAAGCCTCCGCGTAGCCCTTGCGGGTCAGGGTGAATACGCTGCCGGTGTCACCGAAGTACTTTTCGCCACCCTTCAAGTAACGCATCTTCAGTTGCACGTTCATCGGGTGCGGCGTCCAGCCGAGGAAGGTGACGAATTTCTGCTTTTTCACCGCCCTCGATACTTCGGCGAGCATCGCCTGCTCGCTGGATTCGATCAGTTTCCACTGGCCCATGTTGAAGTCGTTTTTCTTGATGATGTCCTGCAACGAGATGTTCGCCGGTGCGCCCGAACCGATGCCATAGATCTTCTTGTCGAACTTGTCGGCGAACTTGTTCAGATCGGCGAAATCATGCACACCCGCCTCCCAGACATAATCGGGTACGGCGAGGGTAAATTCGGTGCCTTCGAGGTTCTTCGCCAGTTGCGTGACATCGCCGGTGGCGACGAATTTGTCGTAGAAACCCTGTTGCGCCGGCATCCAGTTGCCGAGGAACACATCGACCTGGCCGTCCTTCAAGCCGCCGAAGGTGATCGGCACCGCGAGGGTATCGACCTTGGCCTTGTAGCCCATGCCGTCCAGCAGAAACCCGGTGATGGCATTGGTCGCGGCGATGTCGCTCCAGCCCGGATCGGCCATTTTCACGGTTTCGCAGCCTTGCTCGGCGAAGGCCGAGGCGCTGCTCAACGCGATCAGGCCGACGGTCACTGCTGTGGATAACTTGCGCATGGACTTCCCCTTGAGATTATTGGTTTTGGCAGGGTTGTGGATAACGGGCTTTGCGCTCCAGATCATCAAGGTCGATGTGGTTGCGCATGTATTGCTGACTGGCATCGACCAGCGGCTGGTGGTCCCAGCTCTTCAGCTTGCCGATGGTCAAGGCGTCGGCGACGAAACGGCGTCGGCGCTGGCTGGCAAGTACGTCCCGATGGATCGCCGGAATGTCCCATTTGGCCCGCGCTTGCGCGAGAAAGTCTTCAAACAGCTGACGATGTTGCGGTGACTGGCTCAGCTCTTCCCTTTCGTGCGGATCGTTATGCACATCGAAGAGTAGGCACGGGTCGCTTTCGCTGTAGATAAATTTGTAGGCGCCACGGCGGATCATCATCAGCGGACTGACGGTGCCTTCGGCCATGTATTCGCCGAACACCTCGTCATGGCCGCCCTGCCCTTGCAGGTGCGGCACCAGTGAACGGCCGTCCAGTGGCAGGCCCGGCTGCAGCGTGCCGCCGGCCAGTTCGACGAAGGTCGGCAGCAAATCGGCGGTGGAAACCGCAGCGCTGACGCGACCGGCACCGAACTGCCCGGGCGCACTGATCAGCAGCGGTACCCGCGCGGCCATTTCGTACCAGTGCATTTTGTACCAGAGGCCTTTCTCGCCAAGCATGTCGCCGTGATCGCCGGAGAAAACAATGATGGTGTCGTTGATCAGCCCGGTTTCTTCGAGGGTCTGCAGAAGTTTGCCGACATTGGCGTCGATGTAGCTGCAGGCACCGAAGTAGGCCCGGCGTGCGTCGCGAATCTTATCCACAGGCAGCGGCTTGTCCCACAGGTCATAGACCTTGAGCAGGCGTTGCGAGTGCGGATCGAGTTCGTGCTGATCCGGCGTTGTCGGCAGCGGAATATCGCTGTCGTCATACAAATCCCAGAATGCCTTGGGAATCGTGTACGGATCGTGGGGGTGCGTCATCGACACGGTCAGGCAGAACGGCTGGTCGCCCTCCTCGCGGATGTGATCGAACAGATACTGCTGCGCCTTGAACACCACCTCTTCGTCGAAATCGAGCTGGTTGGTACGCACGCACGGCCCTGCCTGCAAGACCGACGACATGTTGTGATACCAACTCGGCCGCACATCCGGTTCGTCCCAGTTCACAGCCCAACCGTAATCGGCCGGATAAATGTCGCTGGTCAGGCGTTCTTCATAGCCGTGCAGTTGATCGGGGCCGCAGAAATGCATCTTGCCCGACAGCGCGGTGCGGTAGCCGAGGCGACGCAGATAGTGGGCGTAGGTCGGGATGTCGGCGGGAAAATCGGCGGCGTTGTCATAGGCGCCGATTTTGCTCGGCAACTGGCCGCTGACCAGAGTGAAACGCGACGGCGCACACAACGGGCTGTTGCAATACGCCGCGTCGAACACCACGCCCTGAGCGGCGAGGCGCGAAAGATTGGGCAATTTGATCGGCGACGGGCCGTAGAAAGGCAACAGGGGCGCGGCCATCTGATCGGCCATGATGAACAGGATATTCTTGCGCTTCATCTGATCGCGGCATTCCATAGTGAATATTTATGCGACATTGCTGCGATTGAGCATGGAGTCCATGCTGTATCGGGTAAAGCCCGCGCCGGGCAATGACTAGGATAAGCACAGCTTATGTATGAAGCCTTGGGAAGCCTGTCCCTTGACCTGCTGCGTGCCTTCGAAGCCGCCGCTCGCCATCGCAGCTTCACGGCGGCAGCGGTGGAGCTGGGCACCACGCAACCGGCGATCAGCCAGCAAATCAAGCGGTTGGAAGAGCAGCTCGGCGCGCGGCTGTTCGATCGGATTTATCGGGGGATCGAAGTGACCGAGGTCGGCGCCCTGCTGTTTGAGCAAGTGGCCCTCGGTTTGCACCATATCGACGCCGGATTAAGCGCGATCAGCGCACAGCAGCAGCACGAAGTGCTGCAGGTCGCCACGGATTTTGCCTTCGCCGCATATTGGCTGATGCCGCGTTTGCACCGCTTCCATGCCGCCAATCCTCAGGTCGACGTCAGCCTGGTCACCAGCGAGCGCAACCACAACATGCTGCGCACCGATATCGATGTGGCCATCCTGTTTGGCGACGGTCGATTCAAGCAGGGCGAAAGCCATTGGCTGTTCAGCGAGGAGGTCTTCCCGGTGTGCAGTCCGCAATTGCTCAAGGATCGTCCATTGCCCCTGCCCGCCCAGGCGCTGCTGGAGTTTCCGCTGCTGCACTTGCGCGGGGAAAACAGCAGCAACTGGTTTGACTGGAGTGGTCTGTTTCGCGAACTGGGCATCACCACGCCGCCGGCACCGGGGCAGTTGCGTTTCGACAATTACACCTTGCTGATTCAAGCGGCGATTGGTGGTCAGGGCGTGGCGATCGGCTGGCGCCACCTTGTGGATAACTTGCTGGTCCAGGGTCTGCTGTGCCGGCCGCTGGCGCAAACCACGTTGTCGCGACTCGGGTATTACGTGGTGCTGCCGCAACGCAAACGCCGCGGGGCGCTGATCCAGCAGTTTGTCGACTGGTTGATGTCCGAGCAGGCCAGCAGCGCCGAATCGCTCAACGGTCTGGCCCTGCCCTCGATTGCGGTGTGAAGATCAAGAGATCGTCCGATCGCGGCCCGAGCCTTCGGACGATCTTTCAAATCGCTGAAGCCGCCACGAAATTCACATGCTCCCCCACATGCAGATTCAGCCGCAGCTCATCGGCGATACCCACCGCGACGCGATTCAAGCGCTCCAGCGGTTCGGCCAGACCCGGCTCAAGATTGCCGCCGACCTGGCTGAAATGCTCAATCGTCAATCCGGCCACGCCATGCGGCGCATTGACCAAAGTCCAGCGCAGTGAGCTGCTTTGTACGGCCTCGAGCATTTCTTCGGCAGCATGGCGTTGCAGGCGCTCGTCGCTGTCCCGCTCGTCGAGTACGCCGAAATTGCCGACCAGAAACAAGCGCGGCACGCTGGCCAGTTGCAAGCCTTCAACCAACGCGTCGACGGCCAGCACTTGTTCGACCGGCCCGAGCGTTACCGAACGCTCAACGTGGTCACTATTGAAGGGCAAACCCGGCGCGTCCAGCAGGCAGATCACTGCCGAACTGCCGGCGACACTCTGATTGACCCGCTCGGCGTCGAACAGATCGCCGGTTTTAGTGCGCAGCCCAGGGCGCGGCGCGAGCGCGGTGAGATCGTCGAGAATGGCGATGACTTCGTGCTGGCGACGCAGCAATTCAGCCATCAACGCACCGCCCAGGCTGGCCATGGCACCATAGAGCGCCACTTTCATCGCCGGGGTTTCGGCATTTTTCATGGCTGTTTTCCTTATCGTTGTCCTATATGGCCTGTGACGGTGGAAACCGCCAAGGGTTCGAACCGATTCAGAAGAGGTACACATGCAAGCGATCAAGGGCTACCACGCCCATGTCTATTTCGATGCACAAACCATCGAGCAGGCGCGCGCCTTGTGCGAACAGGCTGTGCAGTTGTTCGCAGTGAAAATGGGCCGTGTGCATGAGCGTCCGGTGGGACCGCACCCCGACTGGAGCTGCCAACTGGCCTTCGGTCCAGAGCTCCTTGGCGAGGTATTGCCGTGGCTTGCGCTCCACCGCAAAGGCCTGGTGGTGTTCCTGCACCCGGACACGGGCAATGATTTGCTTGATCACACCGAGCATGCGATCTGGATGGGCGCGGTCCGGCGGTTGGATTTGTCGGTTTTCTAATCAAGCGTTTCTTCGGCTTCGCCGGGCAGGTGCTCATCCAGATGCAGCCACGGCAATTGGCTGTCGGTCCAGATATGCCGCTCGGCGGCGGCCCGCTCCGCGTGTTCCAGGGTGGCGATGGTCACATCGATGCTGTCCGGGCTGAGCGATGTCACCAGCGCCAGATGTGCGCCGCAGTTCGGGCAGAAAAACCGCCTGCAACTGGACGACGAGTCGTAACGCGCCGGCGTACCGGCCAGCCAACGAAAATTCGCTGCGGGCACGGTGATCCACGTCGTGACGATCCCGCCACTGACCTTGCGGCAGATCGAGCAATGACAATGAGCGATGTCCTGCAACGCACCGCTGAACTGATAGCGGATATGTCCGCAATGGCAACCACCGCTGTGCAATTGGCTCATTCCGAAAGCTCCCGTTTCCGTATTCATTGACTTTGGCCGCAACCGACAGCCGGTTGACCGTTCATTCGACGCTTTCGCTACCGAAAGGTAGCTGAAAGCTTCCGCGATTAGGATCGCCCCACCTCCGGCAACAGACCGGTTGGCCCAACGCGTGTGATGGCTTGCACGCCCGGCCCAATTAACAACAACAATGGTGATTCTGATGTTCTCTGTAACCCGCCTCTTCGCTGTCACTCCGCCCGTACGCCTTGTGCTTGCTGCTCTGCGCTGATCGCGCCCGATCCGCTCATTTCATTCGCTGCGCTACGCCTGGAGTATTCCCATGCTGACTTTCCTTGGCTTTGCCATGGTCATCACGTTCATGTTCCTGATCATGACCAAGCGCCTGTCCGCGCTGATCGCTCTGATCATTATCCCGATCCTGTTTGCCCTGTTCGGTGGTTTCGCGCCGAAGATCGGTCCGATGATGCTCGAAGGCATCACCAAGCTCGCGCCGACCGGCGTGATGCTGATGTTCGCCATCCTCTATTTCGCCCTGATGATCGACTCCGGCCTGTTCGACCCGGCCGTGCGCAAGATCCTCAAGCTGGTCAAGGGCGACCCGCTGAAAGTGTCGGTCGGCACCGCCGTGCTGGCGCTCGTCGTTTCCCTGGACGGTGACGGCGCGACCACATACATGATCTGCGTGGCCGCCATGCTGCCGCTGTACAGCCGCATCGGCATGAGCCCGCGGATCATGGCCGGTCTGATCATCCTCGCCGGCGGCGTGATGAACATGACCCCGTGGGGCGGCCCGACTGCCCGTGCGGCGAGTGCGCTGCATGTCGATCCGTCGGATATTTTCGTGCCGATGATTCCGGCAATGTGCGCCGGTGTGGTGGCGATCCTGATCATTGCCTACTTCTACGGCAAGCGTGAACGTGCGCGCCTGGGCGAACTGCACCTGATCGGCGATGACCTCGATCACAGCGAAATCAGCGTGTCGCAGTTCCCCGACGCCCGCCGTCCGAAGCTGATCTGGTTCAACGGCCTCTTGACCCTGGTGTTGATGTGCACCCTGATCGCCGGACTGCTGCCGTTGCCGGTGCTGTTCATGGTGGCGTTCAGTATCGCGATGATCGTCAACTACCCGTGCCTGCAAATGCAGAAGGATCGTGTGGCGGCCCACGCCGGCAGCGTGCTGTCGGTGGTCAGTCTGATTTTCGCAGCGGGCATTTTCACCGGTATCCTGTCGGGAACCGGGATGGTCGACGCCATGTCGAAAAGTTTGCTGGCAGTGATTCCGGACTTCCTCGGCCCGTACCTGGCGGTGATCACGGCGCTGGTGAGCATGCCGTTCACGTTTTTCATGTCGAACGACGCGTTCTACTACGGCGTGTTGCCGGTGCTTTCCGAAGCGGCCAGCCACTACGGCATCACCGCTGTGGAAATGGCACGTGCCTCGATCGTCGGTCAGCCCGTCCACTTGCTCAGCCCGCTGGTTCCGTCGACGTACCTGCTGGTGGCCCTGGCCGGTATCGAGTTCGGTGACCATCAACGTTTCACCCTGAAGTGGGCAGTTCTGGTCTGCCTGTGCATACTGGTGGCCGCCCTGCTGTTGGGAACTTTCCCGCTGTTCAGCACTTTGTAACGGCATCAACTCACCAACACGCCAGCTGCCCGCTGGCGTCTTGGTTTAACACATCAAAGGAATACACATGGAATGGCTGACCAACCCCGAAATCTGGGTTGCCTTCTTTACCCTGACCGCCCTGGAAATTGTCCTCGGTATCGATAACATCATCATGATTTCGATCCTGGTCAGCCGCATGCCCAAGCACATGCAGGCGCGCACCCGGATCTTCGGTCTTGCCCTGGCAATGATCACGCGGATCCTGTTGCTGCTCTCGATCACGTGGGTCATGCGCCTCACCGCCGACCTGTTCGAAGTGTTCGGCCAGGGCATCTCCGGCCGCGATCTGATTCTGTTCTTCGGTGGCCTGTTCCTGCTGTGGAAAAGCTCGCAGGAGATGTACCACGCGCTGGAAGGCGAAGACGAAAGCGACGACGCGCCTTCGGGCAAGGGCGGCAACTTCCTCTACACCATCATCCAGATCGCGATCATCGACATCGTCTTCTCGCTGGACTCGGTGATCACCGCCGTGGGCATGGTGTCCCACGTCCCGGTCATGGTTGCGGCGATTATCGTTGCGGTGCTGGTGATGATGCTGGCGTCGGGCAAGATCAGCGAATTCATCGACAAGCACCCGTCGCTGAAAATGCTCGCGCTGTCGTTCCTGCTGGTGGTCGGTACCGTGCTGATCGCCGAGTCGTTCGACGTGCACGTACCAAAGGGCTACGTCTACTTCGCCATGGCGTTCTCGCTGGCGGTGGAAGCGATCAACATCAAGTTGCGCGGCGCGATGGACCGGAAAAAGAAGCAGCAGGACCCGGTGAAACTGCGCAAGGATATGCCGGGCCAATAACCCGGTAGTCTTCAGGCAACACCCCTTGTAGGAGTGAGCTTGCTCGCGATAGCGGTCTGTCAGTCAACAATGATGTTGAAGCTGATGGCCCTATCGCGAGCAGGCTCACTCCTACATTTGTTTCTGTGTTCAGGCTGGCGGCACGAGGTTGTCGAGGACGCGGTTGATGGCCAGCTCACCCAACATGATGACTTGCTGGATCCCCAACAACGAATTTCGCTCCAGATCGGACACCAAACCTGTGGGAGCGAGCCTGCTCGCGAAGGCGCCATATCGGTCGAAGAAGAGGCTGTCTGACCCACCGCTTTCGCGAGCAGGCTCGCTCCCACAGCGGCATATCGCATCCATTCGAAACGGGCCGAAAAGGTTGACTCACCGACCTTCGCTCGTTAGCGTCCCTGCTCGCCTCAGCGACAAACAAGGAACGTTCATGTCTGGAAAACCCGCCGCGCGCGTCACGGACCCGACCACTTGACCGATTCCCGGCCACGGCACCAACCCGATTGCCAGCGGTTCCGGCGACGTCTTCTTCAACGGCCTCGCCGCCGCCCGCCTCGGCGACAAGTGCACCTGCGGCCAGGCGCTCAGCGGCGCCTTTTCGTCGACTGTGTTCATCAACGGCAAGAACGCCATGACTATCGACAGCACCGCCAGCCATGGCGGCGTCGTGATTGGCGGTTCCGGCAATGTGATTATCGGCAGCTCGCACACCCCTGCGCCGTTCGTTCCACCGTTGCCGATCATCGGCCAGCCCGTGGTCGAATTCAAAGCGATCAGTGCCGGCAACGGCGAACCCATCGCCGAACAGGGCTATGAAATCGAAACTGCTGAAGGCCGTATCGTCAAAGGCCTGACCAATGCGCAGGGCATGACCCAGAGCGTCGCGACCCTGCAGCCCGATCTCGCCGTCGTACGCTGGACTGCCTGAGCTTCAAGGAAGAAACAATGACTGCACAATGCATCGCGCCAGACGACTTGGACATGAAAAAACTCTGGGACAGCACTTGCGAGCTGCCCACCTGCAAACGGGAAACCAGCACCGCCGGCCCCAATCCGAAAACCCGCGTCGAAGTCCCGCTGCTGACCTGCAACTGCCTGTGGCGGCGCTTCCAGAAAGAAGCCGAAGACTGGGTCGCCCCCGGCGGCGTCCTCATCGCCGACCCCCAGGCTCGCAACCGTAAGATCAACGCCGCGTACGCGCAGTTGTGGTTGGCGGATAACCGTTTTCAGTGGGCAGGGTTGGCGGCGTTTGCTTCGAAGCAGGTGGGGTGTGGGCTGATCCACGCCACTAAACTGCAAACCGCCATCGCTGCGCAGAAAGCTGCGCAGGAGAAGATCCGAACCGCGCCATCTGAAACCCTGTTCGAAGGTTTCGGCTTCAAATTCAGCAGGACCAATCCCGAGGCGGAACAGGAGCTGGAAAAGGCTCGGGCGGCCAATCCGATGCCGACGGAGGACATCACCTTCGGTGACAACCCACGTTCAGTGGTTCAGCAGCAGCTGGACTACGTGTATGAGATGTTGGCGCTGGGTAATACATCGCTGTTTCTGGACGTTTATCCGCTGCACCGATTTTTTATGGTGCGGGGATTCAAAGAGATGCAAGCGTGTCTCCCACTGCGCAATAAACTTAAAAACGAAGTGCTGTGGCCTATTTCCAGTAAAGTTGAATTTGGGCTGGTGCAATCGCAAGTCAGTGACACGTTCAAAGCCATTGATGAAGGAAGGATTTCCAAAAGTGTTGAGTTCATGGCTCAGCACGAACAAATCAATATTTTGCAGCCAGCGATGTATGACGATGCACACTTTTCCTACCTGATGCGCGGAACACACGCAGGCAACGCGGTATCCGTGGTTACCGGAATTATGTCAGGAGCCGCTGAGGAAATTCAGTTGACCCTTGCAAGTCAATGCAAAGCTCCGGACGAAAGAAAAGTCGCATTTGGTAGCAACCCACTGGCTAATTTGGCTGACAAAGATCAACGAATGGAGTTCGTCATCCGAGCGGCTAGTCAGTTCGATGCATTGCTCAAAGACCCTGCTTCACGAGCAAAACTCACGCAGTCCATAACAGAAATTTCTAAGGGTGGGGGAGTGCAGTGATCCAGCTGTCGAGAAAGCGCTTCGTGATAATTCTCGCTGCTGCTTTAATTGGGGCGGGAATCGCGTATTCCACTTGGGGTACGGACACCCTGCGAGTTCATATCGGAAAGACTTACGATGCGACAGTTGCCGATTCCACATTTAGCGTGGCAGCTCACACTGTGACTTACCCTGGAAATCCTCCGCATCCGAGCTCAGCCTGGATTTCCTCACCAGTTATTATCCATTTCGATGACCCGGAGCACGGCTTTACGTTGCCTGCCACCAAATTCGCCTCAATCGGATTTGACGAGGGAAAGGTTTCGAATATGACGACCTCTCCGATGCTCGAAACGTTGCCCTTCGACCAACTCATGGCGGTGCTTGATCAACTTCAGAGCCATCTTAAAAGCGCCGGATGGGTAGAGTGGAACAGTGAGACAAATCCTTGGGTGAATACGGCTGATGAAACCAGTCGAAAGACGCTCCAGGTCGAGTTGTTTGATAACGTCAAGGTGACAGTGCTCTTGATCCCTCATAAGTACAGTCTCGCGCTCAACGTCAAATGTTACGCCCGCTGTAATGAGCGCGATCCGGAGACAGCTAAGTATCTGATCGATGTCAGCGTAGGAAAGGATTACTACAGCGAATGAGCAAGCGCTATACGGCTCATAACCGAAGTCGCAAGTGAAAAATTGCTACGGGGGGCACAGTCGATGCTGGCGCACAGCAGTGTTCTGCTTGTTGTTCGTGTGCCTGACGTCTTTTCACTTTCCAATGGATTTTCTGGTTGTTCGTATTGGCGCTGTGATGAGCGGAATGTGAAGACGGCCAGGTATTTAATTGACGTTGGCCTGAGCAGAGACCACTTCAGCGATTGATCCTGCAAAGCCACAAACCTGTAGGAGTGAGCCTGCTCGCGATAGCGGTCTGTCAGCCGACAACAATTTTGAAGCTTATGGCCCTATCGCGAGCAGGCTCACTCCTACAGGGGATCGTGTTGATTCAGATGAGGTGGGTGCACCTGTCTCCATGACACTTTTGTTTCAATCCACTCTTTAGCTGTGCAATGCTGGCGCCGAGACCGTTCGCCAACTACAGCTTAAGTATCCAACACGTAGAAACCGCGCGGTGCCGTCCACTTGCCCCTCTGGGGCGCTGCTACTCAGGGGGTCTGCATGCTCACCCTGCTCAATCTGCTCTCCGCCGTCGCCCTGCTGATCTGGGGTACGCACATCGTCCGAACCGGCATTTTGCGGGTCTACGGCACCAACCTGCGACATGTGATCGGCCAGAACATGTCGAAGAAATGGCTGGCGTTTGTCGCCGGCATTCTGGTGACTGCGATGGTGCAAAGCAGCAACGCCACCGCCATGCTCGTCACCTCGTTTGTCGGCCAGGGCCTGATGGCGCTGACCCCGGCGCTGGCGACCATGCTCGGCGCCGACGTCGGTACGGCGCTGATGGCGCGCGTGCTGACTTTCGATCTGTCGTGGCTGTCGCCGCTGCTGATTTTCCTCGGGGTGATTTTCTTTCTCTCGCGCAAACAGACGCGGCTCGGGCAGATGGGCCGGGTATCGATCGGCCTGGGGCTGATCATTCTCGCGCTGCAATTGATCGTCGAGGCCGCCGCGCCGATTACCCACGCGCAAGGGGTGAAGGTGATCTTCGCCTCGCTGACCGGCGACATTCTGCTCGACGCCCTGGTCGGCGCGTTGTTCGCGATGATTTCCTACTCCAGTCTCGCTGCCGTGCTGCTCACCGCCACGCTGGCTGGCGCTGCGGTGATCAGCTTACCGGTGGCGATCGGTCTGGTGATCGGCGCCAACATCGGCAGCGGCATTCTTGCGTTCATGAGCACCAGCATGCAGAACGCCGCCGGCCGCCAGGTGGCGCTGGGCAGCCTGCTGTACAAACTGATCGGCCTGCTGCTGATCATCCCGGTGCTTGATCCACTGGTGCACTGGATCGACAGCCTCGATTTCAGCCCGCAGGAAATGGTCATCGGCTTTCACCTGCTGTACAACACCGCGCGCTGCCTGATTCTGCTGCCAAGCGTCGGGCCGATGGCGCGGCTGTGTGCCTGGCTGTTGCCGGAGCGCCCGGAGATCAATGGCACGGCCAAGCCCCGTCACCTCGATGCGACGGCGCTGTCGACGCCGAGCCTGGCGCTGGCCAACGCGGCGCGAGAAACCCTGCGCATGGGCGATCTGCTCGACAACATGCTCGACGCCAGCCTTGATGTCCTGCGCGGCAAGCAAACGGCAGTGACCCAGGAAATTCGCCGGATGACGGACGACATCGAGTCGCTGTACAGCGCAATCAAGCTCTACCTGGCGCAGATGCCGCGCGAGGACCTCGGCGAACAGGACAGCCGGCGCTGGGCCGAGATCATCGAACTGGCGATCAACCTGAAACTGGGTGCTGATTTGATTGAGCGCATGTTGCGCAAAATCCAGCAGCAGAAAACCTCGCAACGGCGTTCGTTCTCTGAGGAAGGCCTGGAAGATCTGGCCGGGCTGCAGCAGCAACTGATCGCCAACCTGCGGCTGGGGCTGTCGGTGTTTCTCAGTGGCGACGAGGAGAGTGCCCGGCAGTTGCTGCGCGAAAAACGCCGCTTTCGCGCACAAGAACGACGCTTGGCCCACGCCCACGTCAGCCGTTTGCAACGCAAGATCGTGCAGAGTATTGAGACCAGTTCGTTGCACCTGGAGTTGATTGCCGATATGAAACGTCTGAACTCGCTGTTTTGCGGCAGTGCCTATGTGGTGCTGGAAACGGCGGATACCGGGGCGCTGGCGGTGGATGATATCGCCGACATTACGCATTCGCCTTGAACGTCTGGGGCTGGGGTCAGTCAGTTACAGTGATTCAGCCTCAAGATCTTCGCGAGCAGGCTCGCTCCCACAGGGTGTGACGATTCGACCTGCTTGCGAATAGCGGTCTGACTGACGACACGGATCTCCAAACCAGCCGTATGGAAGCCTGTTATGCGTTGCCTGTTGTTCGCCTGTCTGTTGCTCGGTTCCCTGCCCGCTTTTGCCCTGGATCGTTTTCAGGTTGAAGGCTATGCGTTGCCCAACGGTTTGCAGTTGCTGCTCAAACCCGGCACCGAGCGCGGCCACGTGGCGATTCGTCTGGTGGTCGGCGTCGGTCTCGATGACTTCGATTGCGCAGACAAAGAGCTGCCGCACTTGCTCGAACACTTGCTGTTCAGCGGCATCGACGCCACGGGCGAAGGCGGCCTGGAAGAACGCATGCAGGCGCTCGGTGGCGACTGGAACGCGTTCACCAGTAACGCCGACACCACGTTTGTTATCGAGGCTCCGGCGAAAAACCAGCGCAAGGTCCTCGACCTGCTGCTCGCGCTGTTGACCCAGACACGCATCGACGAGAACGCGATCAACGCCGCCAAACGCGTGGTCGAGCGTGAGGACGGCGGCCATTACACGCGCCTGCGCCGCTTCCTCGATCGCCAGGACCTGGGCCACTCCGCGAGCAATCAACTGGCGGTCGAGCTGGGCCTGAAATGCCCGCAGCGCGCCGAAGTCGGCCACCTGACCCAAGCGCAACTGGAGAAAGTGCGCCAGGCCTGGTACGCGCCGAACAACATGACGCTGATCGTCGTCGGCGAGCTCGACAAGTTGCTGCCGGCGTATCTGGAGCGCACCTGGGGCGCGTTGCAAGCCGTCGAGCCGAGCGAACATCGTCCGCTGCCGGACCTGCGCGTCAGCGCCGCGCATGAGCGCACCCTCACCCGTGGTTTCATGGGCGATGGCGCCAAGCTGCACTGGCTGGTGCCGGAGCCGGTGCTGGACGATCAGCACGACGAGACGTTCGATATTCTCAAGGATTACCTCGACTGGGCGCTGTACCGGCAGATTCGCCTCAACCATGGGTTGTCTTACGGGCCGTGGGCCGAGCGCGAAGTGTTTGGCGGCGTCGGCTTCATGAGCCTCAATGCCGACCTGGATCGCGATGACGTCGACGAAGCCATCCAGGTGCTCGAGGATCTCAAGGCCGACCTGCTGAAAAACGGCCTCGACCCGACCACCTTCGCCCGCATCAAACAAGCCGCCATCGCCCACCAGGCTTGGGCCGTGCAGGGCAACAGCGCCCTGGCGGATTATTACTGGAGCGCGCTGAACGACTACGAGGACGGCCGCTTCGCCAACCCGGCGCGGGAGCTGCAAGGCGTGACGCTGGAAGACGCGAACAAGGCCATGCGCGAGCTGCTGTTGCAACCGGGGTATTTCAGGGTCGAAAAGCCGTTGATCAGTGATGATCAGGTGCTGTGGCTGGTGGCGGGTGGTGTCGGGGTGTTGCTGCTGATCGTGATCGGCTGGCGCCTTCACCGCCGAAAACCCGCCGAACACTGACCTTGTACTGCCCCCAAAATGTGGGAGCGGGCTTGCTCGCGAATGCGGTGTATCAGACACGAATGCTTGCCCTGACCCACCGCCTTCGCGAGCAAGCCCGCTCCCACAGAGGACAGAGGGTGATTTACGATCCGCAACCTCGCCACAACGCCCGGCGGACGCTACTCTGTCGGAGTATTTCCCTACCTTGTCGTGAATCGCCCCCATGTCGAAAATTACCCTCCTGATCCAGCGCCTTCTCGAACTGATGAAGCGCTATCCCGGGGTCATTGCGGCGGGCGGTTTCATCTCCGGGGTCGGCAGTTTCATTCTGGTCGATCGCCAACAGGGGCTGGCGAGCTGGATCACCGTGATCATGCTGCTGAGCTGGATCTGGCTGATGCTGGAAAACACCCTGACCGGGTTGTTCACGCGGATCTTCAAACGCGAAATTCCCCAGCCGTTGCTGCGTTACGCGACGCAGATGATCCATCAGGAAAGCCTGTTTTTCGTTCTGCCGTTTTTCTTTATCACCACGACCTGGAACAGCGGCCAGTTGATTTTCACCGGCCTGCTCAGCGTCGCCGCGCTGATTTCCATCGTCGATCCGCTCTATTACAAATGGCTGGCACCACGGCGCTGGGCGTTTCTGGCGCTGCACACCCTGACCCTGTTCGCCGCCCTGCTCACGGCGCTGCCGGTGATCATGCACCTGACCACCGCGCAGAGTTTCAAATGGGCGCTGGGGATTGCCGTGCTGCTGTCGTTCCCGAGCCTGGCGTCGATCTTCCCGATCCGCACCGTGCGTAACGCCCTGGCAATTCTGTTTATCACCGTCGGCATCGGCGGCGTCGGTTGGGCGCTGCGTTCGTGGGTGCCGCCGGCGACGCTGTGGATGACTGACGTGGCGATCAGTACGCAACTGCAGGACCGCACCCCGGGCGCCAGCCTGGATACCGTCAGCGCCGAGCAGATCCGCAACGGCGGGCTCTATGCCTACACCGCGATCAACGCACCGCGTGGCCTCGACGAGCGGATTTATCACGTCTGGCAATTCAACGGCAAAGAGGTCGATCGCATCGCCCTCGATATCCATGGCGGCCGCAAGGAAGGCTATCGGGCGTGGACGCACAAGCAGAACTTCCCCGGCAACCCGGCGGGCAAATGGCAGGTGCGGGTGCTGACCGAGGATGGCCAGTTGATCGGCGTGCTGCGCTTCGCGATCACGGACAGCACACCGGCCAAAGAAAAGTAATCCGGTTCGTGCTATTACGTAGGTTCTTGTAACAGCCGTATAAGCACGGAGCTTATGACCAGCAGCCCAACGCCCGGCAGTGCCCACCTGGACACCTCGCTCAGCCCCGCCCGCCTGCGCATTACCGGCGACTGGACGCTCGCCCATTACACCGCGCTCAAGCACCTGAGCGAAAAACTGCACGGCCAGTACGACGCCAACACTGCGATCGATCTCAATGGCCTCGGCGCCCTCGATACCGCTGGCGCCTCGTTGCTGGTCGAACTGCTTGGGGCCGAGCGCCTGGGCAAGTCCGCCGAACACCCCGATTGCACCCTGTCCACCGCCGACCGCGCGCTGCTGCAAACGGTGTATTGCTCGCTGAATGATTTCTGCGTGCCGATCAAAGAGCCGGAAATCAGCGTCAGCGTGCAACTGCTCACGCGCATCGGCCGCGCGGTGGATACGGTGTGGAAAGACACGATGCAGTTGCTCGGCTTCGTCGGGCTGATTCTGGAAGTCATCGCCCGTGGCCTGTTCCGGCCCAAACGCTGGCGCATTACGCCGATGATTGCGCACATCGAGCAGACCGGCCTCGACGCCGCGCCCATCGTGGCGCTGCTGACCTTTCTGGTCGGCGCCGTGGTGGCCTTTCTCGGTGCGACGGTGTTGGCCAGTTTCGGTGCGACGATTTTTACCGTGGATCTGGTCGGCTTTTCGTTCCTGCGTGAATTTGGCGTGCTGCTCACCGCGATCCTGATGGCCGGGCGCACCGCCAGTGCTTTCACCGCGCAGATCGGCTCAATGAAGGCCAACGAAGAAATCGACGCGATCCGCACCCTCGGCCTCGACCCGATCGAATTGCTGGTGGTGCCGCGCGTGCTGGCGCTCCTGGTGGCGCTGCCGATGCTGACGTTTCTGGCGATGCTCTCGGGGATTGTTGGCGGCGGCGTGGTCTGCGCGGTGTCGCTGGATATTTCGCCGGCGATGTTCCTCTCGCTGCTGCAATCGGACATCGGTATTCAGCATTTTCTGGTGGGCCTGGTGAAGGCACCGATCTTCGCCTTCCTGATCGCGGCGATTGGCTGCCTGGAAGGCTTCAAGGTCAGCGGCAGCGCCGAATCGGTTGGCGCTCACACCACGTCCAGCGTGGTCCAGTCGATTTTCGTGGTGATCGTGCTCGACGCGGTGGCCGCCTTGTTCTTCATGGAGATGGGCTGGTGAGTCGTTTACCCCGCGCGCCCTCCGAGGCGGTGATTGAAGTCCGTGACCTGTGCAATCGTTTCGGCAGCCAGAGCGTGCACGAGCACCTCGATCTGGATGTCTACAAAGGCGAAATTCTCGCCGTGGTCGGTGGCTCCGGCACCGGTAAATCGGTGCTGCTGCGCAGCATTGTCGGGCTGAACCGGCCCAGCGAAGGCAGCGTCAAAGTCTTTGGCCAGAACCTGCCGAGCCTCGCTGAGCATGAGCGTTCGTTGATCGAACGGCGCTTCGGCGTGCTGTTCCAGAAAGGCGCGCTATTTTCGTCGCTGACCGTGACCGAGAACGTCGCCCTGCCCCTTATCGAACACGCCGGCCTCAGCCGCCATGACGCCGAACACCTGGCGGCGGTAAAACTGGCACTGGCCGGGCTGCCGCTGTCGGCGGCGGACAAATACCCGGCGTCGCTGTCCGGCGGCATGATCAAGCGCGCGGCACTGGCGCGGGCCTTGGCGCTGGATCCGGACATCCTGTTTCTCGATGAACCCACCGCCGGCCTCGATCCGATTGGCGCGGCGCAGTTCGATCAATTGATCCTGACCCTGCGTGACGCGCTGGGCCTGAGCGTATTTTTGGTGACCCACGACCTCGACACGCTCTACACCATCACCGATCGCGTGGCGGTGCTGGCGCAGAAGAAGGTGCTGGTCGCCGGCCCCATCGACGTCGTCTCGGAAACCGACGACGCGTGGATTCACGAATATTTCCACGGCCCGCGCGGCCGCTCGGCGCTGGACGCCGCTAAACTGCTCAACGAGGTCTGACATGGAAACCCGAGCCCATCATGTGTTGATTGGCCTGTTCACGGTAATCGTCGTGGCGGGCGCCCTGCTCTTCGGCCTGTTTCTGGCCAAATCCAGCGTCGACACCGAGTTCAAGGATTACGAAGTGGTGTTCAACGAGGCGGTCAGCGGTTTGTCCAAGGGCAGTTCGGTGCAGTACAGCGGGATCAAGGTCGGTGACGTGGTCAGCCTGCGTCTCGACCCGCAGGATCCACGGCGAGTCCTGGCGCGGATTCGCCTCGCTGGCGACACGCCGGTCAAGGAAGACACCCAGGCCAAACTGGCGCTGACTGGCATCACCGGCACCTCGATCATCCAGCTCAGCGGCGGCACGCCCGAGAGTCCGAAACTGCGCGGTCACGACGGCCAGTTGCCGACCCTCATCGCCTCGCCCTCGCCTATTTCGCGCCTGCTCAACGACAGCAGCGACTTGATGACGGGCATCAGCGCGCTGCTGCACAACGCCAACCAGATGTTTTCCGCCGAGAACGTCGAACGCGTCAGCAGCACCCTCGCCCACCTTGAGCAAACCACCGGGACGATCAACGACCAACGCGGCGACATCAAACAGGCCATGCAGCAATTGGCGACTGTCGGCAAACAGGCCGGCAGCATGCTCGAACAGACCTCGCTGCTGATGCGCAACGCCAATGGCTTGCTCAACGATCAGGGCAAACAGGCCTTGGGCAGTGCCGAACAGGCGATGAAGTCGCTGGAGCAAAGCAGCGTGACCATCAACGGCTTGCTCAGCAAAAACCAGAATTCGCTGGATAACGGCATGCAGGGCCTCAACGGCCTGGCCCCGGCGATTCGCGAACTGCGCGAGACGCTGACCTCGCTGCGCGCCATTTCCCAACGCCTCGAGGCCAACCCCAGCGGTTACCTGCTGGGCAGCGACAAGAACAAGGAATTCACCCCATGAAACTGACTCGAATCGCCCTGCTCGTCGCTGGCTTGAGCCTGATCGGCGCTTGCTCGATTTTGCCCCAGTCGGAGCCTTCGGATGTCTACCGCTTGCCCGCCGCGCAGGCGCCCGCCTCGGCCAGTCCGGCGGCGGCTCAATCGTGGTCGCTGCGCTTGAATAAATGGCAGGCGAGCGAAGCATTGAATCGGCCGAGTATTGCGGTGATCCCCCAGGGCGACATGATCAGCAGCTACAAGGGCTCGCGCTGGAGCGATCCGGCGCCGGTGTTGCTGCGTAACCGCTTGCTCGACGGCTTTGCGCGTGATGGTCGGGTGACGTTGCTGAGCACTGATGACAGCAACTTCCAGGCGGATCTGGAACTGGGCGGCAGCTTGCAGGCGTTTCAGACGGAGTATCAGGGCACGCAGGCCGGCGTCGTGGTGCGGGTCGATGCATTGCTGGTGCGTGGCTACGATCAGCGGATTCTCGCGAGCCGCCGCTTTGAAGAGCGCCAGCCGCTGAACGATGTGCAGGTCCCGGCGGTGGTGGCCGGGTTTGGCCAGGCCAGTGATCGTCTTACCGCCAAGGTTGTGGCTTGGGCGGTAGAACAAGGCCAGAAATTAGCTCCACAACCCCGCTGACACACCACAACCCCTGTAGGAGTGAGCCTGCTCGCGATAGCGGTGTGGCAGTCGCCATCATCGGTGACTGCTACACCGCTATCGCGAGCAGGCTCACTCCTACAAATGGCTCTGTGATCAGCCGAAGAACCAGTAGCAGACGAAAATGGCGCCGACCACCCCGGCAAACTCCGCGAGCAACGCACAGCCCACCGCATGTCTCGCGCGCTGAATCCCCACCGCACCGAAATACACCGCCAGCACATAAAACGTCGTCTCGGTACTGCCTTGAATCGTCGCCGCGACCAGCGCCGGGAAGCTGTCGACGCCCGAAGTCTTCATGGTTTCGATCAGCATCGCCCGCGCGGCGCTGCCGGAGAACGGTTTGACCATCGCCGTCGGCAGCGCATCAACGAAGCGCGTGTCCCAGCCAGCCCATTCGACCAGATGACGAATACCGTCCAGGCCGAAATCCAGCGCACCTGACGCACGCAACACGCCAACCGCGCAGAGCATCGCCACCAGATACGGCAACAGATTCTTCGCCACGTCGAAGCCTTCTTTCGCGCCCTCGACGAACGCCTCATAGACCTTCACTTTGCGTAAAGCGCCGATGAGCAGAAACAGCATGATCAGCCCGAACAGCGTGAGATTGCCGAGGATCGACGACAATCCCGCCAGAGCGGTGGCCGAAAGGGTGCCGAGCAGGGCCATGAAACCGCCGAGAATCAGCGCACCGGGCACCAGATAGGCCAGCACCACCGGGTCCCAGATGCGCAGGCGCTGCATGAACGCCACTGAGAGAAAGCCGACGATCGTCGAGCAACTGGTTGCCAGCAGAATCGGCAGGAACACCAGGGTGGGATCCGGCGCACCTTGCTGCGCGCGGTACATGAAGATGGTCACCGGCAGCAGAGTCAGGGAGGAGGCGTTGAGCACCAGAAACAGGATTTGCGCGTTGCTGGCGATGGTGGCGCTGGGATTGAGCTCTTGCAGCGCCTTCATGGCTTTCAGGCCGATCGGCGTGGCGGCGTTGTCCAGGCCCAGGCCGTTGGCGGCGAAGTTCAGGGTGATCAGGCCAAGGGCAGGGTGGCCGGCCGGCACTTCCGGCATCAGCCGCAGGAACAGCGGCCCAAGGACTTTCGCCAGCCATTCGACGATCCCGGCCTTCTCGGCGATGCGCAGAAAGCCCAGCCACAGGGTGAGCGTGCCGAATAGCAGCACCATGACTTCGACCGACAGCTTGGCCATGGCAAAAATGCTATCCACCATCGCCGCGAAAATCCCCGCGTTGCCGCCAATCAGCCACTGCGCCAGCGCCGACACGGCTGCCACGATGAAGAAGCCAAGCCACAGGCCATTAAGCATCAGTCAAATCCCCCGAAGAATGCGGCGAATGATAGCGGGGTCGCCAGAAACGACAAACCCCGGATTGCTCCGGGGTTCGTGTGTTCGACTCGGTCCCCTGTAGGAGTGAGCCTGCTCGCGATTGAGGGCAGCACATTCAACATCTCTGTTGTCTGGCACACCGCTATCGCGAGCAGGCTCACTCCTACAAGGTTTTGTATCAGTTCTTGGAGATCTCACCCGCCGGCAGTTTTTCCTTGCTGCGCCAGTGCGGCAGGGAGTTCCAGTAGCGCTGGCCCTTGGCGTCGTCGTACATACCTTCCCAGCGTGCGATGACCAGCACTGCCAGGGCGTTGCCGATCACGTTCAATGCGGTACGGGCCATGTCCATGACGCGGTCGACACCAGCGATGAACGCCAGGCCTTCGAGCGGAATACCGACACTGCCCAGCGTCGCCAGCAGCACGACGAAGGACACGCCCGGTACGCCGGCGATGCCTTTGGAGGTGACCATCAGCGTCAGCACCAGCAGCAATTGCTGGCTGATCGACAAGTCGATGCCGTACAGCTGAGCGATGAAGATCGCGGCAATCGACTGGTACAGGGTCGAGCCGTCGAGGTTGAACGAGTAACCGGTCGGCACCACGAAGCTACAGATGGCTTTCGGCGCGCCGTAGGCTTCCATCTTCTCGATGACCCGCGGCAGCACGGTTTCCGAAGAAGCGGTGGAGTAGGCCAGCACCAGCTCATCCTTGAAGATGCGCATCAGCTTGATCACCGAGAAACCGAACAGTTTGGCGATCAGGCCCAGCACCACGAAGGCGAAGAAGGCGATGGCGACGTAAACCAGAATCACCAGTTTCGCCAGCGGCACCAGCGAGGCAAAACCGAAGTTGGCGACGGTCACCGCGATCAGTGCAAACACGCCGATCGGGGCGTAGTTCATGATCATGTGGGTGACTTTGAACATGCTTTCCGAGACGCCCTGGAACATCTTTACCAGCGGCTCGCGCAGGTCCGACTGCAGGCTCGACAGACCGAGACCGAACAGCACCGAGAAGAAGATGATCGGCAGCATTTCGCCGCGGGCCATGGCCGCGAAGATGTTCGACGGGATCAGGTTGAGAATGGTCTCGATGAACGCATGCTCATGCTGCACTTCGGCGGCGGTCGCCTGGTACTTCGAGATATCGACCGTGCCCAGGGTGCTCATATCGATGCCGGTGCCCGGGTGGAACACATTGGCCAGCACCAGACCGACGACGATCGCGATGGTCGTCACAATTTCGAAGTAGATGATCGTCTTCAGGCCGATCCGCCCCAGCTTCTTGGCGTCGCCGACGCCGGCAATGCCGACGATCAGGGAAGAGATGACGATCGGAATCACGATCATCTTGATCAGACGGATAAAGATATCGCCTGCCGGTTGCAGGACGTTGCTGATCCACCAGGCCTTCTCGGCACTGAAGTGGTTGAGCAACGCACCAATTGCAATCCCCAATACCAGACCGATGAGGATCTGCCAGGCGAGGCTAAGCTTTGCCTTCTTCATTATCTTTACCCTTACTTGCGTTTGACTCAGGCACATGCAGGAACTGGAACGCTCATCAGCGGAAAAGTCTGTGCATCTGCCTCCGTATAAGGTGCCCCGAAGCGCGTATTTACGGCTCTTCGGCAGGCGAAAAAAGGCGCAACTATTCCGATGCAAGGTTGCGCCGTCTAATGCCGTAAACGCCTACCCTATGCCGAATCGGCATGAGCTTTTTTAAATGAAACTGGCGTCCCAACCGGTTCGATTGTGACATTTCAGCCGGCAAAAGTGCCGTGAACCGGCCATTGCAGCGTAGATTGATTATTTTTTGAGCGAAAAAAATCGACGAAAAATCTCGGAAAATGCCTACGTAGGGAGACTAGAAGTCTTACTGTTTGAACGATCTCTTTGTCGATATACGGTCGCCAGGAAACACTACGAAATGTTTTCCCGCGCAGTATTGTCGCTTCCAACGCTGAGCTGGGCGCTCTGGATCAACGTTTTGCTGAATGGGAAGCTCAGCGCAAGTCCGTCGAGCCGCGGTGGGCTGGCGAACCTGCGTTGCAGCTTTTACTGACCCTGACCCGGCCCTCGCGCAGGCACTCCCTGTACCCGTAGGTCACTCCGACCTTGCAACAGTCAGAGCGTCCCGGCCCCCTGGTCATGCCTCGACCCTGGGGTGGGTCGGGCAGTGGAAAGCAGCAGGGCTGCTGCCTTCATGTGCGAATCAATTCAATACCACTTCGGATCTTTCTTGAGGGTTTCCATCAACAGATCCTGCATGCCCTGGTCGGGTTTGCCGAAGAAGCGGTAGGTGGCGTGTCGCGTCGGCGACTTGTCCTGCGGCAGGCCTTCAGGCACATCGACCAGCATGGCGTAAGCGTCGTCCTTGTCGAAGCTGAAGGCGACGATCAAGCGATGGTTCAGGCACTTGTCCTGATTTTCGCAGAGCGGGCCGACCAGATATTTGTCGCCGTCTTCAGTCACGGCGTGCATCTGCTGTTCGGAGGTACCCGACAGGTTGATCACCCACTCCGGTACACGCTCTTCCTTTTTGATCACGCCTTCCCAGGTTTCGCGGTACTGCTCGTCTGCGGCGAGCAATTCGTTGACCCGGGTCTGGCCGTCGTTGGCCGCCATCACCATGGCACTGCCGCCCAGGAGCAGGGCGGCTGCCAATGTCTTTAACGCACTCATCGTTAACCTCGGCCGCGACGGCCAAAGAAGAAGGAAGCGATGAACATCACCAGGAACACGACAAAGAGAATCTTGGCGATACCCGTGGCGGTGCCCGCGATACCACCGAAGCCCAGAACTGCAGCGATGATGGCAATGATCAGAAATGTGATTGCCCAACTCAACATGGTGATTCTCCTTACTTCTCTATTTAGGGATCTTGCGTTTCCGGCGTCTGGCGCCCGAATTCATTCATTCAATCGTTCAGAACACCCAGCGTTCCTGTTGCGGTAGCTCGTCCAGTGGCTGCGCCTGGTCGACATCCATCATGCGCATCGAGGCGCTCTCGGCCTGGCTGTTGCTGACGGCACTGAAGTGCGTTTGCGTCGTGTGCTGGACCGAGATCAGCGGCTCAGGTTGCTGGCTGCTTTCCCAGCGCAGGTACTGCTGACAGGCAATCAGGGTGATCAACAGGGCAAGTGCGCCAAACAGAGCTTGCTGAATGTGCAGTGGCGAAATACGCAGTTGGGCGGCACGTTGGCGAGTCATCCTGGGTTCCTCACTCTTATTCGGTTGGGGCAGTTCATGTCTGCCCGGGCTACCGGAGGTATTGCAGTCTGCATGCCAGTTTTTTCATTGAAAAAAATACAATAAAATCAATAAGTTATGATCGATATGGAAAAAGGCTACGACGCATCCTGCACGATGGCTCATCTGCGGTCGTGCGCAATGCACGATTATTTCGTAGGAGAATTCATAGTTATGGAATTGATGGCAGGATGCAGATGTCAGAACAGGACGTAAGGCGCGTCGTGAAAATCTCGGTTTGTTTAAAAAATCAACAAAATCAAAGGATTGGCCGTAAAGGCAGGAGAGGGCTACCCTCCCATGACTGGCTTCGTTCAGAATCAACCATGCAACTTGCCCGATTTTTCCGGGACTAACCCAAGACTAATCACTATGGAGCGTAGGAAAAATGGAATCTGCCACTGAGCATCAAGGCCGCATTCTGCTGGTGGACGACGAATCCGCCATCCTGCGTACGTTCCGTTATTGCCTTGAAGATGAAGGCTATACGGTGGCCACCGCCAACAGCGCGGCACAGGCCGAAGCATTGCTGCAACGCCAGGTCTTTGATCTGTGCTTTCTCGATTTGCGCCTGGGCGAGGACAACGGTCTCGACGTCCTCGCGCAAATGCGTATCCAGGCGCCGTGGATGCGCGTGGTGATCGTCACCGCACACTCGGCGGTCGACACCGCTGTGGATGCCATTCAGGCGGGCGCCGCGGATTATCTGGTCAAACCGTGCAGCCCCGATCAATTGCGTCTGGCGACCGCCAAGCAATTGGAAGTGCGCCAGCTCTCGGCGCGCCTCGAAGCCCTCGAAGGCGAGATGCGCAAGCCCAAGGACGGTCTCGATTCCCACAGCCCGGCGATGAAAGTCGTACTGGAGACGGCGCGGCAGGTGGCGAGCACTGACGCCAACATTCTGATTCTTGGCGAGTCCGGTACCGGTAAAGGTGAGCTGGCCCGGGCCATTCACGGCTGGAGCAAGCGCGAGAAGAAGTCCTGTGTGACCATCAACTGCCCGTCGTTGACCGCCGAATTGATGGAAAGCGAGTTGTTCGGCCACAGCCGCGGCGCTTTTACCGGCGCCAGCGAAAGCACGTTGGGGCGAGTCAATCAGGCCGACGGCGGCACGTTGTTTCTCGACGAGATCGGCGATTTTCCTTTGACGTTGCAACCCAAGTTGTTGCGCTTCATTCAAGACAAGGAATATGAGCGGGTCGGCGATCCGGTCACGCGCCGGGCGGATGTTCGAATTCTCGCCGCGACCAACCTCAACCTTGAAGACATGGTCCGCGATGGGCGTTTCCGGGAAGACCTGTTGTATCGCCTCAACGTTATTACGCTGCACTTGCCGCCGTTGCGCGAGCGCGCCGAGGACATCTTGACCTTGGCCGACCGCTTTCTTGCGCGTTTCGTCAAAGAGTACGCGCGGCCAGCGCGGGGGTTCAGCGATGAAGCCCGCGAAGCGCTGCTCGGCTATCGCTGGCCGGGCAATATTCGTGAATTGCGCAACGTGGTCGAGCGGGCGAGCATCATCTGCCCACAGGAACGCGTGGAGATCAGTCACCTCGGCATGGCCGAGCAACCGGCCAACAATGCGCCTCGTGTCGGCGCAGCGCTGAGCCTCGATGAATTGGAGAAGGCGCATATCGGCGCCGTGCTCGCCACTGCCGGCACCCTCGATCAGGCGGCGAAGACCCTGGGTATCGACGCTTCGACCCTGTATCGCAAGCGCAAGCAGTACAACCTGTGAGCGCCGCGCGATGAAACTGGCGATGAAGCTGCGCACGCGCCTGTTCCTGAGCATTTCTGCATTAATCACGGTGGCTTTGCTCGGGCTTCTGCTCGGGCTGGTCAGCGTGTTGCAGATGGCCGGTTCGCAGGAAGCGCTGGTGCGCAGCAATTTCATCACCCTGGACCTGGGCCTCAAGCTGCGGCAGACGCTGGGCGATCAACTGATCATCATGCTCGCGCAGAAGCCCGATCCGGTCGCGTTTGAAGCGTCCAAGCAGCATTATTTCCAATTGCTTGATCAGGGTATCGCCCAACAGGGCAGCGATGAGCTGGCCTATGGCTTCAAGCAGGCCAAGGCCGATTACCTCAAGTTTCTCGCCTCCTTCGATGTCTCGGCAGAGGCGGCCAGAGACGCCAGCGCCAGTGCCGACTTCCGTGAGCGCTTCAATATTCTGCGCAGTGGCTTGATCGCCGAGCACAAGCAGGCCTTGGACAATATCAACGCGGTGCAACACGCCGCGCGTGAGCGCGCCTTGCTCATTGCCGGACTGCTTGGGCTGGTTGGCCTGGCGGTGTTGATCATCGGTTTCGTGACGGCCCAGGGCATCGCCCGACGCTTCGGTGCGCCCATCGAGGCGCTGGCCAAGGCCGCCGACAGTATCGGCCAAGGCAATTACGATGTGACCTTGCCGATTTCATCGGCCATGGAAGTAAACCTGTTATCTCGGCGTTTCGGCCTGATGGCCGAGGCGTTGCGCCAGCACCAGGCAACCAACGTGGATGAGCTGCTCGCCGGCCAGCAACGTTTGCAGGCGGTGCTCGACAGTATCGACGACGGCTTATTAATGATCGATCGACAGGGCCATCTGGAGCACCTCAACCCGGTGGCGCAGCGCCAGTTGGGCTGGGAAGACGATCGTCTGGGGCAGGGACTGGGGACCGCTCTCGGGCGCCCGGAACTCGACGCGCAGCTGCAACTGGTGTTGCGCGGCGGCACGCTGGAGCGCGCGCCGGAAGACTTGAACATCGAGATCGATGGCGAGTCGCGCTTGCTGACCTACAGCCTGACGCCGGTCAGCCACACGCAAGGACATATCCTCGGCGCGGTGATGGTCTTGCACGACGTTACCGAGCAACGCGCCTTTGAGCGCGTGCGCAGTGAGTTCGTCTTGCGTGCTTCCCATGAACTGCGCACACCGGTCACTGGCATGCACATGGCGTTTGGTCTGTTCCGCGAGCGGACGCAGTTTGCCCCCGAGTCTCGCGAAGCCGACCTGCTTGATACCGTGAACGAAGAAATGCAGCGCCTGATGCAGTTGATCAATGACTTGCTCAACTTCTCGCGGTATCAGAACGGCCTGCAGAAGCTGACGCTGGCGCCGTGTTCCATCGACGATTTGCTGGAGCAGGCGCAATCACGCTTTGCCGATGTCGCCGCAGCGCAAGGCATTGCGTTGACAGTGGAAGTGCAAGGCCCGTTGCCGCGTTTGCAGGCCGACCAGGCGCAGCTTGATCGGGTACTCGACAATCTGATCGACAATGCCTTGCGCCATACCACGCGCGACGGGCAGATCCGCTTGCAGGCGCGGCGCCACGGCGAGCGAGTGATCATCAGTGTCGAAGACAACGGCGAGGGGATTCCCTACGGCCAGCAGGGGCGGATCTTCGAGCCGTTCGTGCAGGTCGGGCGCAAGAAGGGCGGCGCGGGTCTCGGCCTGGCTCTGTGCAAGGAAATCGTCCAGCTGCACGGTGGGCGGATGGGCGTTTATTCGCGGCCGGGGCAGGGCACGCAGTTTTACATGGCGTTGGCGGTTTAGGCTTCGTCATCCATCCGGCGCGCGGCGAGCCGGCGCCCCCGGGTGATCAGTTCGATGAACTGCACCGCGCTCAGCGCATGGGCGAACAGCCAGCCCTGACCGAATTTCACCCCCTCGCTGCTGAGCAGTCGGGCTTGTGATTCCAGCTCGATGCCTTCGGCAATCACCTTCAGGTCCAGCGCCTGCGCCATGTGAATGATGTGCGGAGCGACGCCGCTGCTGGCCGCGTCATGGCCGAGCGCATCGATGAATGATTTATCGATCTTCAGGCAATCCACCGGCAGTGTCTGCAAGTAGGCGAGGCTGCAATAGCCGGTGCCGAAATCGTCGATCAGTACTTGATGGCCGACATCGCGCAGGGCCTGCAGGTTTTCCCGCGCCACCACGACATCGATCAGGCCGCGCTCGGTAACTTCAAAGGCGATCTGCCGCGCGGCGACGCGGTGCAGCGTCAGAAGCCGCGCCATCACCTGGCCGATGCGCGGCACCATCACATCGCATGCGGCGAGGTTTACCGAGATGTACAGCTGCGGATTGGCTCGCAGCAGTTGGCCCAGTTGCTCCAGCAAGCGCTGCAGGACGAAGTCGGTCATCTGGCGAATCTGTCCGGTATTTTCTGCCATCGGTATGAACAGGTCGGGACTGGTCAGGCTGCCGTCGGGGCGCCGCCAGCGCAGCAGGGCTTCGGCGCCAACGCAGTTGCGGCTGTCGAGGTCGAAGATCGGTTGATACAGCACCTGCAACTCGCCCCGGCGAATGGCGCCGTGCAGTTCGGCGTCCAGAGACTGGCGTTGGCGCACCAGTAACAACACCAGAAACCCGACAATCGCCCCGGCGAGCACACAGGCCGGCACCAGCCACCACCAGCCGGGCGGAATGTGCATACCGTTACGCGGTGTGATCAGCATCAGTTGATATTCGGGGTTATCGGTGGGCATGCGGTAGATCAGGTGGGTCTGGGTGACTTGCAGCGCATCGCCGGTTTGCGGTGGCCAGGGTGCGGTGGGGGGCCACGTCAGCGCCGTGCCGAGCACCGGGATTGCCCGGGTGCCGTGATCAAGCACCACGAGCAAGCTGCTACCGGGTGACAAATCGACCATGTCAGTCAAATGGCCGCGCGAGGTGGCGACACGGAAATTGCCACGCCCCAGCATCAAGGCGGCACGATTTTCATCGGGTTCGGTGGTGGTGTTCAGCCAGTAGCTATAGGTCGGGCCCTCGATGTCCGGTGCGCGGACCATCGACAAGCCGTCCTGGCGCGGGCGATTGGAACAGACCCGCGTAGCGTCCATGAAAGCCGCCTCATAGACGAAGCGGTAATTGAAAGTGACTTGTTGCAGGGTGGCGATCATTTCGTCGTCACAACTGCGCAGAGGCTGGGCTTCGAGATCGTCGAGACTTTCACGCAATTGACCGAACAACTGTTCAAGGCGCGCGAGAAAACGCTCGCCCTGGGCGTTCATTTCCTGACTTTCGTTGTATTCGAGCTGGCGCATGGCGACGAACGTGCCGCCAGCCATGAGCAGGCCCGCACTGAGGACAGCCGCGATCATCGCCAGAACGCCGGGGCGATAGAGTCCGCTACGCAGTGTCTCTCGGGTAGCAACCATCATGGAATATCCGAAGATTTACCAATGAGTTATAGCTGCTGATTGCAATTTCGCCCTGACCGTCGGGCGGGCGTCATTATTTTGTCTGGTTGAGTACCAGCAATAGCGCGGCCGTTTGCGCATCCGGCGTGCCGTCGAAGCGCGAAGGGCGGTAGTGCATTTGAAACGCGGCGAGGACATGGCGCGTGGCGACATCCAGTTCGCCGGTCTGCGGTGTGTCATAGCCCAGATGCGCCAGTTGGGCCTGAAACCAGCTAATGCCCGGTAGCTCGCGGCTGTTGAACAGTGCCTCCTGGCGCGCCACGGCTTGCTCGTCGGGCCACAGGCCAAGGCCTTCGGCCGCGAGGCGCTTCCAGGGGAACAACGGCCCCGGATCGAGTTTGCGCAGTGGCGCGATATCGCTATGACCGATGATATGGCGAGGACTGATGCCGTTGCGCTGGCTGATGTCCTTGAGCAGAACGATCAACGATTGAATCTGCGCTTCGCTGTACGGGTACCAGAGGCGCCCGGTCGGGGTGTCCTTGAAGCCGGGATTGACGATTTCGATGCCGATCGAGCTGGAGTTCAGCCAGGTGCGGCCCTGCCATTGGCTTTCGCCGGCGTGCCAGGCGCGCTGGTTTTCATCCATCAGCTTGTAAATGGTGCCGCCCTTGTCGTCGCCGATCAGGTAATGACTGCTGACGTCGCCATGAGTCAGCAACTGCAGCGAGCGCTCCAGCGATGTGGAGGTGTAATGCACGACCACGAACTGGATGCGGCTGTCGTAATTGGCCGAAGGATGGCTGGTATCGAAGCGCGGACCGCTGGCACAACCGGCCAGCACGAGCAATGAGGCAACAAGGACTAAGAATTTCATGGCAGAGAGCGATACGCAGAAGACGATAATGCAACAGTGTAACGTACGGATTTGCCCGAAGTCGGTCAGCCAGCGGATTTAAACAAAATGGAACAATTGCTTCAGCTCAGTTCCACGCGGTTGCGACCGGCGTTTTTTGCACGATACAGCGCCTGATCGGCTCTTTTAAGCACCATATCGCTATGTTCTCCGACCCTGAACGATGCCAGCCCCATGGAAATCGTGATCGTCACCCGTTCGCCTTTGAAGTGAAACGGGCAGGCTTCAATCGCCGCGCGCAACGTTTCGAGCAGTTTGGCGCCCGCCGCCGGGGGCGTTGCGGGCAGCAGCAAGACAAATTCTTCGCCGCCGAAACGGGCAATGAAGTCTGAACCGCGCAGGCGTTTGCGCAGCACCGTGGCGATGATCTTTAAAACCTTGTCACCCGCCAGATGGCCGTAGCTGTCGTTGATCCGTTTGAAATGATCGAGGTCGAGCATCGCCAGGCTCAAGGTGTTGCCGTGTTGTTGCCACTGCTGGATCTCGTGTTCGAGGCGTTCGCTCCACGCCGCGCGGTTGGGCAAACCGGTGAGCGGGTCGATCAGGGCCTTCTGGCGTTGTTCCTCCAGATGCTCGCGAAAGCCCTGGGCTTCCTGTTCCATGTGGGCCACGCGCTCGGACAGGCCCTTGAGTCGGGCCGCCACTTCCTGCTCGCGGGCGTCGCGTTGCTTCTGGTGCTGGTCCATGGTGCCGAGCAGGCCTTCGAGGTGGTTTTCCAGCACTTGCTTGAGGTCGTCCAGATCCGCCGCTTCCTGCACGCTGGTCTGCAAGCCGTCGACTTGCTCGCGAATCTGCGTGTCCATGGCCCGCGCTGCCGAACGGTTGTCGGCATGGCCGTCACTGGCCGCCTGCAGGTTGCTCTGGAACGCTTCGAGGCGC
Organism: Pseudomonas sp. SWRI111; assembly: GCF_014268555.1. Classification (NCBI taxonomy): domain Bacteria; kingdom Pseudomonadati; phylum Pseudomonadota; class Gammaproteobacteria; order Pseudomonadales; family Pseudomonadaceae; genus Pseudomonas; species Pseudomonas sp. SWRI111. The sequence continues at coordinate 369,629 of NZ_JABWQQ010000002.1, forward strand.
TCGTTGAGTTGTTGCAGATAGGCTTCGAATTCGTGCTGGCCGCTGTCGGTGATCGCCAGCATCAACGTCGCAAGGTCGTCGAGGATGGGGATCAGTTCGTACCAGTTCAACCCGTGTTGGAGGCGGTCTCGCATGGCCTCGGCTTGCGGACGATGGCGCTCGGGCAGCGTGAGGTCGTCCAGCAGGCCGATCAAGGTTTCTTCGATGTGCCTGGCTACCGAGCTGTAGGAAGGCTCCGGCGAATCCGGGAGCGCGAACAGGATGTCGTGTTCCGATTGCTCCGGGTCGATCGCGGCCAGAGCTTGGGCGATGGGTTCGGGCAGCGGCAGGCTATCGAGGATCAGCGGCGCTGGATCGCCCGGACGGATCAGTTCGTCGGGGTTGAAAGGGGTCGGCGTGGCGTGCGTTTGAGCCGGTTCGGCGACGGCGTCGAGTGCCGGCAGGGCGGCTTCGTCGGTAATCGCCACAGGGGCCACGTCGGTGGACACCGTTGGCGGGGCGAAGGCCACCACGTCCGGTTCCGCGTGAGTCTCGGGTACGGGCGCAGTCGCCGCATCTACAGGCGCAGGTTCTACGCCCCGCGGTTCGGTGCCAGAAGCCGGGGCCACTGGCGTGGATTGCGCTTGTAGCTCGACCGTGACCGGCGCTGGTGCCGCAGGTGCTTCCTGCGTCGATGCGACGGCGACTGGGGTCGGTGCGGGCATTTCCTCGCTGTCGCGGCTGCCGAACAGTCGTTGTAGCAGCCCCGGACGCCCCGGTTCGGTTGGCGTCTCCAAGTGACTCAATGCCTTGCCTTGCAGCCCGCTCAATTCGCTGAGCAGCAGTGGCATTTCCCGTGCCGAACCGACGCGGCTGTCCAGTTGCTTGGCGAACTTCTTCAATGGCTGGGCGACTTCGCGTGGCAGCGGCAAGGACTGCAACTGCGTGACCAGTGCCGTCAGCGCGGTGCTGACCTGATCGATCCGGGTTTCACGGCGCTGCTCGGAATCGAGCACGGCTTTTTCCAGGCGTGGCAGCAGGGCGGCGAGGCCGGCGTCCATGTCGTCGGTGCGTACTACCTCGCGCATCTCCTTCATGCATTGATCGACGACTTTGTCGGTGCCCTCGGCCGCCAGCGTACTGCGCACCAGTCCGCGTCGCAGCAGATCAAGCCGGGCGGCCCAGCGTCGTTCGAGCTTGTCCTGCTGTTCGATGCTTTTGAGGTACTTCTCTTTCCAGCGCTGGGCTTCGTCGCTCATTCACAGGTTCCGCGAGGGGCAGGGCTCAACGCGGGCAATGCATCGGCCATGAGCGAACCCGGCAGACGAATTTCCACCGCGACCGGCAGGTGATCGGAAATGGGGTGGGCCAGCACCTCGACCTTTTCCAGGGTCAGGGTCGGGCTGAGCAAAATATGATCAAGGCAATGTTGTGGGCGCCAGCTGGGGAAGGTCGCTTCCACCTGCGGGGCCAGCAGGCCGAGATCGCGTAACGGCGACTGTTCCAGCAGATCGCTGGCATGGGTGTTCATGTCGCCCATCAGTACCTGGTGTTTATAGCCACCGATCAAATCGCGGATGTAGGCCAGTTGCAGGCTGCGCGTCCGCGCACCGAGGGCCAGGTGCATCATCACCACCACCAACGCTTCCGGGCCTTCGCCGAAACGCAGCAGGATCGCGCCGCGACCTTTCGGGCCGGGCAGCGGGTGATCTTCGATCGCCCACGGTTTCAGACGGCTGAGCACGCCATTGCTGTGCTGGGCCAGCCGGCCGAGGTTGCGATTGAGTTGTTGATACCAGTAGGGGAAGGCGCCCAGGTGGGCCAGGTGTTCGACCTGATTGACGTAGCCTGAACGCAGGCTGCCACCATCGGCTTCCTGCAGGGCGACCAGATCGAAGTCGCCGAGCAGGTCGCCGATCTTCTGCAGATTGCCCGAGCGCCCGGTGTGCGGCAGCAGATGCTGCCAGCTGCGGGTCAGGTAATGCCGATAGCGCTCGGTGCTGATGCCGACCTGGATGTTGAAGCTGAGCAGGCGCAGACGCTGATCCGCGGGCAAGCCCGTCGATGCCAGGTGATGCTCGTTGACCTGCGGATCATGCAGGCCAACGATGCGTTCGGACTTCCAGCGGCGCATGGCGGTTGCCGCGCTTAGTTGGCAGCGGCCTTGGTGGCGGCACGCTCTTTGGCGACCAGTTGGTCGGCCAGCTTCAGCGCTTGTTCGGCGCCGCCGGCGGAGCCGATGTCGAAGCGGTACTTACCGTTGACGATCATTGTTGGCACGCCAGTGATTTCATACTTCTTGGCCAGCTCGCGAGCCTTGACGATCTGGCCCTTGATGGCGAACGAGTCGAAGGTGGCGAGAAATTTGTCTTTGTCCACGCCCTGAGTGGCGAGGAAGTCAGCCATGTCGTTTTTGTCGGTGAGCTTTTTGTGTTCTTTCTGAATGGCGTTGAACACGGCGTTGTGAACCTTGTGCTCGACACCCATGGCTTCCAGAGTCAGGAACATCTGGCCGTGAGCGTCCCACGGGCCACCGAACATGGCGGGAATGCGCACGAAGTTGACATCGGACGGCAGCTTTTCAACCCAAGGATTGATCACTGGTTCAAAGGCGTAGCAATGCGGGCAGCCGTACCAGAACAGCTCGACCACTTCGATCTTGCCAGGCACCGCAACCGGGACCGGGTTAGCCAGTTCAACATAAGGGGCGGCAGGGGCTTCAGCGGCCTGGGCGGTCACGCCGAACAGGCTGGCAGCGACGAGGGCGGCGCTGATGATCAGATTACGCATGCTTTACTCCTGGACAATTTGGGTCGCCTCGCGCGGGTTGTTCGGGACAGATCCTGGCGGGCATGAGTGCTGTAGTGTAACGGCAGCGGCCACAAAAAAGGGCGGCCTAAGCCACCCTTTTTATACTTGCTGCGATGGATTAATCGAGCGTTAACGTGGCAGGCGCTGCGCGCCGCGTTCAACGCTCGAAAGCAAGGTCTTAGTGCAGGCCCTGGATATAGCTGGAAACGGCAGCGATGTCTTCATCGCTCAGCTTGCGTGCAATGGTGCGCATGGTCATCGCGTCGCCATCGTTGCTGCGTCCGGCCTCTTCTTTGCGGAAGTCGGTCAGCTGTTTGGCGATGTATTGAGCGTGCTGGCCACCCAGGTGCGGGAACCCTGCGGCCGCGTTGCCCGCGCCATTCGGCGAGTGGCAACCAGTGCAGGCTGGCAGGCCTTTTTCCAGGTTGCCGCCACGGAACAGCGCTTCACCGCGTGCGACGAGCTTCGGATCGGCGGCGCCAACGCTGCCTTTCTGGCTGGCGAACCAGGCGGACATGTCGGCCAGATCCTGATCGTTCAGGTTGGTCAGCAGGCCGGTCATTTCCAGAACGACGCGCTTGCCCGACTTGATGTCGTGCAGTTGCTTGTTCAGGTAGCGTTCACCCTGACCCGCCAGTTTCGGAAAGTTTGGTGCCATGCTGTTGCCGTCCGGGCCATGGCAGGCCCCGCAAACGGCGGCTTTCGCCTGGCCTGCTGCGGCATCGCCGGCAGCATGGGCGAAGCCTGAGATTCCCACGGTCAACAGCAGACTCACGATCAATTTGTTCATCAGCTAATCCAACTACGGCTAAGGGTTAAGTTATGGACCGGGTTTACTCTCGCTCATCCACAGGATGATGGCCTGGTAATCCTCGGCACTGCAGTCCATGCACAAACCACGCGGCGGCATCGCCTTGAAACCCTGGGTCACGTGTTGCACCAGCGTCCCCATACCTTTCGCCAACCTCGGCGTCCAAGCTTCCTGATCGCCTCTTTCGGGCGCCATGGGTAGTTGGCCGGAATGACAGGCACCACAAACACGGTTGTACACAGCTTCCGGATCCTGTGTAGCCTGTGCGCTGTAAAGCGGCATCAAGACTCCGGCAGCCAGCAGCCATTTCGTCATAAAACGACCTTTTCAGGGTTGAGAGCGTTCTGCGTTCTAATGCGCAATCAAAGTCTGTCGCTCTCGTGAACTTCATCCTTCGCTGGGACAAAGCACACACAAAATCTGCGGCATTATATACTGGCGTCACTGAAACGGAAGCGACACCGCGTTCCGCGCCCAATCCCGGCGCCGCCCACATCGGAAATCCCATGCAACTCAAGAATCCCATCCTCGGCCTGTGCCAACAGTCCACGTTCATGCTCAGTGCTGCCAAAGTCGATCAATGTCCTGACGACGAAGGCTTCGAAGTGGCTTTCGCCGGTCGTTCCAACGCCGGCAAGTCGAGCGCATTGAACACTCTGACGCATGCCAGCCTGGCGCGTACCTCGAAAACTCCGGGTCGCACACAGCTGTTGAACTTCTTCAAGCTAGACGATGATCGGCGTCTGGTCGACCTGCCGGGCTACGGTTACGCAAAAGTACCGATCCCGCTGAAGATGCACTGGCAGCGTCACCTCGAGGCTTACCTTGGTGGCCGGGAAAGTTTGAAAGGGCTGATTCTGATGATGGACATCCGCCATCCAATGACCGACTTCGACCTGCTGATGCTCGATTGGGCCGTGGCCGCCGGCATGCCGATGCACATTCTGCTGACCAAGGCTGACAAGCTGACCTACGGCGCAGCCAAGAACACCCTGCTCAAAGTGCAGGCGGAAATTCGCAAGGGTTGGGGTGATCTGGTGACGATCCAGCTGTTTTCTGCGCCAAAACGCATGGGCCTGGAAGAGGCCTACACTGTCTTGGCGGGCTGGATGGAGCTGGCTGACAAGGGCGCTGAATTGCCTGCGGAGTAAATCGCAGGCAAAAAAAGCCCCGGGATTCATTGGGGAGGGAGAATTCCGGGGTTTAAGTTCCGAACCGCTAGGGCGGGGTTCAGATATCTGCCAACACTTAACACAACATAGGAGCATCGAAGGGCTTCACCAGCCATTCAGTACCTCTGAGTGTTCGGTTGGCAGATTAGTTCAGATTTTTTTCGAAAAGCTTTGGAATAAGTTCAAGCGCGTTTCGGACTAAGCTGATTTTACCCCGGTTGCCGCGCCGCGATGTCGCGGCAACAGGGGCCTCAAAGGGCTTAGTGAGCCTCATCCCAGTTGTTGCCCACGCCCACTTCGACCAGCAACGGCACATCCAGCTTCGCCGCCTCGCTCATGTGCACGCGGATTTCGGCACTGACCTGCGCGACCAGATCTTCGCGAACCTCCAGTACCAATTCATCGTGGACCTGCAGGATCACCCGGGCATCCAGTCCGGACGTCGCCAGCCAGTTATCCACAGCCACCATGGCTTTCTTGATGATGTCGGCCGCCGTGCCCTGCATCGGCGCATTGATCGCTGTGCGTTCAGCAGCGGCGCGTTCCTGTGGCTTGTTCGAATTGATCTCCGGCAAGTACAGGCGGCGACCGAAGAACGTCTCGACGTAACCCTGATCCGCCGCTTGCGCGCGGGTGCGGTCCATGTACTCGCGAACCCCCGGATAACGGGCGAAGTAAGTGTCGATGTAGGCCTTGGCGGTCTTGGTGTCGACGCCGATATCCTTGCCGAGCTTCTGCGCACCCATGCCGTAGATCAGCCCGAAGTTGATCGCCTTGGCGCTGCGGCGCTGGTCGGAGGTCACTTGGTCGAGCTCGACCTTGAACACTTCGGCTGCGGTGGCGGTGTGCACGTCGAGGTTGTGGCGGAAGGCGTTCATCAAACCTTCGTCTTTGGACAGATGCGCCATGATCCGCAGTTCGATCTGCGAATAGTCCGCCGCCAGCAATTTGTAGCCCTTGGGGGCGACGAAAGCCTGACGAATACGTCGGCCTTCAGCGGTGCGCACCGGGATGTTCTGCAGGTTCGGATCGCTGGAGGACAGGCGCCCGGTCGAGGCAACGGCTTGATGATACGAGGTGTGGATGCGCCCGGTGCGCGGGTTGATCTGCTCCGGCAGGCGGTCGGTGTAGGTGCTTTTCAGCTTGCTCATCGAGCGGTGTTCCATCAGCACCTTCGGCAAGCGGTGATCGTCCTCGGCGAGCTTCGCCAGCACTTCTTCGGCGGTGGATGGCTGGCCCTTGGCAGTTTTCTTCAGCACCGGCAGGCCGAGTTTTTCGTAGAGAATCACCCCCAGTTGCTTGGGCGAGCCGAGGTTGAATTCTTCGCCGGCAATCTCGAACGCTTCACGCTCCAGCGCGACCATCTTGTTGCCCAGCTCGATGCTCTGGATGCCCAGCAGTTCGGCATCGACGAACGCGCCCTGGCGTTCAATACGAGCCAGCACCGGCACCAGCGGAATCTCGATGTCGGTCAGCACGCTCGCCAGGCTCGGGATGGCGCTGAGCTTGTCAAACAGAGTCTGGTGCAGACGCAGGGTGATATCGGCGTCTTCGGCTGCGTATGGCCCGGCCTGCTCCAGGGCGATCTGGTCGAACGTGAGCTGCTTGGCGCCTTTGCCGGCGATGTCCTGGAAACTCACCGTGGTGTGGTCGAGGTATTTCTGCGCGAGGCTGTCCATGTCGTGACGGGTCGCGGTGGAGTTGAGCACATAGGATTCAAGCATCGTATCGAAGGCGATGCCGCGCACGGTGATGCCGTCGTTCTGATCGCCGCCGATGGCGCAGTTGGCCAGAATATTCATGTCGAACTTGGCGTGCTGGCCGACCTTGAGTTTGTTCGGGTCTTCGAGAATCGGTTTGAGCGCGCGCAGCACGGTGTCGCGATCCAGTTGCTCAGGCACACCAATGTAGGAGTGGGTCAGCGGGATGTAGGCGGCTTCGTTGGCTTGCACGGCGAATGACAGACCGACCAGTTGCGCCTGTTGCGCGTCGATGCCGGTGGTTTCGGTGTCGAAGGCGAAGAGTCTGGCGTTGCGCAGTTTTTCCAGCCAGGCGTCGAAACGTGCCTGATCGAGAATGGTTTCGTACGCGGCTTGAGCGGGGGCAGGCGCTTCGGCTTCTGGCGTGCTGAACAGATCGGCGGCCGGCGCCGGCTCGACAGCCGCGCTCAGTTCCAGGCGCTTGGCGTCCCGATCAAGGTCGTTCAACCAGCTCTTGAACTCCAGCAAGGAGTACAGCTCGTAGAGTTTGGCCGGATCTTCCGGACCCATCTGCAAATCATCGAGACCAATGTCCAGCGGCACGTCGATTTTGATGGTTGCCAGTTGATAGGAGAGGAAAGCCATCTCTTTGTGCTCTTCGAGCTTGGCCGGCAGGGTTTTAGCGCCGCGAATCGGCAGGGTCGGCACGATGTCGAGGTTGGCGTACAGCTCGGTCAGACCACCATTGACGCCAACCAGCAGGCCGGATGCGGTCTTCGGGCCAATGCCCGGCACGCCCGGGATGTTGTCGGAGGAATCGCCCATCAGCGCCAGATAATCGATGATCTGCTCCGGTGCGACGCCGAATTTCTCCTTCACGCCCTCCACATCCATCGAGCTACCGGACATGGTGTTGACCAAGGTAATGTGGCCGTCGACCAGTTGCGCCATGTCCTTGTCGCCGGTGGAGATGATCACCGGGCGATCCGCCGCCGCGCTGCTGCGGGCGAGGGTGCCGATCACGTCGTCGGCCTCGACGCCGTCCACGCACAGCAGCGGGAAGCCGAGGGCGATCACGCTCTGGTGCAGCGGCTCGATCTGCACACGCATGTCATCGGGCATGCTCGGGCGGTTGGCTTTGTATTCGGCGTACATCTCATCGCGAAACGTCCCGCCCTTGGCGTCGAACACCACGGCGAACGGGCTGTCCGGGTACTGCTTGCGCAGACTCTTGAGCATGTTCAACACGCCTTTGACCGCGCCGGTCGGCAGGCCTTTGGACGTGGTCAGCGGTGGCAGTGCGTGAAAGGCGCGGTACAGGTAAGACGAACCGTCCACCAGGACGAGGGGGGCTTGGCTCATGAGCAGGATCAACCTTTTCGGCGGGTCCGGCGCTAGAATAGCGGGACCGTTGACGACAAAGGGACAAGGTTATCATGCGTACGTTAAATCGCTTGCTGCTGGTCGGGTTGATCGCTGTCTCACCACTGGCCGCGATGGCGGCGGATGATGCGCCGGGCGGCGACCCCGAGGTCACCATCCGCACGGAGGGCGACAAGACCATTCAGGAGTACAGCCGGAATGGCTTCGTCTATGCGATCAAGGTCACGCCCAAGAAGGGCAAACCGTATTTCCTGGTGCGCGCCGATGGTTCGGACGCCAATTACATCAGATCCGACCAGCCGGATATGCTGATTCCGTCGTGGGAAATCTTTACCTGGAAGTAAGCTTCCCGATTTTTAACCGGCGTCGCCTGACTGCGGCGCCAAAACTGAGCAGTTTTCAATGTCTGTGTTCACTCCCCTGGCTCGGCCCGAGCTGGAAACCTTTCTCGCCCCTTACGGGCTCGGCCGCCTGCTTGATTTCCAGGGGATCGCCGCCGGCAGCGAAAACACCAATTTCTTTATCAGCCTGGAGCAGGGCGAATTTGTCCTGACCCTGGTCGAACGCGGCCCGGTGCAGGAGATGCCGTTCTTCATCGACCTGCTCGACGTGCTGCACCAAGCCGACCTGCCGGTGCCATACGCGCTGCGCACCACTGACGGCGTGGCGTTGCGTGAGCTCAAAGGCAAACCGGCGCTGCTGCAACCGCGCCTGTCGGGCAAACACATCAAGATCGCCAATGCCCAGCATTGCGCGCAGGTGGGTGAGTTGCAGGCGCACCTGCATCTGGCGACCCAGGGCGAGCGCATGATCAAGCGCAAGACCGATCGTGGCCTGGACTGGATGCTGGCGGAGGGCGGCGAATTTTTATCGCACCTGCGCGATGAGCCGCAGGCTTTGCTGCAACAGGCGCTGGAGGAGATCAGCGCGCAGAAGGAGCGGATTCTCGCGCTGCCACGGGCCAATATTCACGCCGATCTGTTCCGTGACAACGCGATGTTCGAAGGCACGCACCTGACCGGCCTGATCGACTTCTACAACGCTTGTTCGGGGCCGATGCTGTATGACGTGGCGATCGCCTTGAACGACTGGTGCTCGGATGAGGAGGGCGTGATCGATGGCCCGCGCGCGCGGGCGTTCCTCGGAGCTTACGCGGCGCTGCGGCCGTTTACGGCGGCGGAGGCTGAGTTGTGGCCGACGATGTTGCGCGTCGCGTGTGTGCGGTTCTGGCTGTCACGCTTGATCGCGGCTGAGCAGTTCGCCGGGCAGGACGTGTTGATCCACGATCCGAGGGAATTCGAACAGCGGTTGGCGCAACGGCAGAAGATCAGCACACCGTTGCCTTTCGCCCTTTAAAAGCTTCGCGAGCAAGCCCGCTCCCACATGAGATCTGTGTCGTTCACAAATCCAATGTGGGAGCGGGCTTGCTCGCGAATGGGTCAACGCCGATGCTGGGATTACAGCGACTCCAGGCACCCGGCCAGGTCGTTGCCGAGTTTCTCCAACACCTGCTCATAACCCTGAGCCGTCGCCGGTGTATAGCCACCCAACGCATCCAGCTCGGCCAGTTTCACCGGCAAACCGGCCACCAGCGTTTCCGCCAAACGCGGGCGCAACGGCGGTTCGCTGAATACACACGTCTTGCCCACTTCCTGCAAGCGCTTGCGCATCGCCGCGACGTGCTGCGCCCCTGGCTGCACCTCGGCGGCCACGGCGAATACCCCGGCGTGGTTCAACCCATAAGCGTCTTCAAAGTAGTCGAAGGCTTCGTGGAAAACGAAGTACGGCTTGCCTTCAACGCTGGCCAGGCGCTTTTTCAAACGCTGATCCAGCGCATCCAGGCGTTCATCGAAAGCCTTGGCATTGCGCTGATAGCGCTCGGCGTTGGCCGGGTCGGCGGCGCTCAGGTCGGCGGCCATCCTGTCGGCAATCACCCGAGCGTTGATCGGTGACAGCCACAAGTGCGCGTCCAGCGAGCCGGGGCGATGGTCGTGATCATGTTCGTCGGCCTCGTCGGCCTCTTCGGCGTGAGAGTGGTTGTCCTCGCCGAAATGACGCAGTTTGAGCCCTGGCAGATCCTGCACGGCGATGCTCGGCAAGGTGCGACCGCTGAGCACGCGCGGCAGGAAGCCCTCCATGTCAGGACCGATCCAGTAAAGCAGATCGACTGACTGCACTTTCCGTACGTCGGATGGGCGCAACGCGTAATTGTGCGGCGAGGCACCTGGCGGCAGCAGCACCTCGGGAATCGCCACGCCGTCCTGCACGGCAGCGGCAATCAACTGCAACGGCTTGATGCTGGTGAGGACTTTGACCTCGGCCTGAGCCGAGCCGATCAGCAGAAAACTGGCAACAAAAGCTACAAAAACAGAAAAAAGTCGGGACACGATGACCACTCAAGGAGGCGAGAACGGGTAACATAATAACGTCTCTATCAAATCTCGTCGCCGCCCATGCCTATTACACCGATCGCCAGCCGTCCCCACGACCACTCTCATTGCGTGCACAGCGCTTTGTCCGAGGCCGATGCCTTGTGCGCCCAGAAAGGCTTGCGCCTGACCGCGTTGCGCCGCCGGGTGCTGGAACTGGTGTGGCAGAGTCACAAGCCGCTGGGCGCCTATGACATTCTTGCCGTACTCAGCGAGCAGGATGGCCGCCGCGCCGCGCCGCCAACCGTGTACCGCGCGCTGGACTTCCTGCTGGAAAATGGCCTGGTCCACCGCATCTCGTCGCTGAACGCCTTTGTTGGCTGCGTCCACCCTGAACACGCGCATCAGGGCCAGTTCCTGATCTGCCGCGAGTGCCATGCGGCCATTGAGCTTGAGCAAAAAGTGATCAGCGACGCGATCATCAATAGCGCCAAAGAGGTCGGGTTCATTGTCGAGGCACAGACCGTCGAAGTCGTCGGCCTGTGCTCCGGGTGCCAGGGGGCTTGATGAGCAACGCGTTGATTCGTCTGGACCAGGTCGCCGTCACGTTTGCCGGACAGACCGTGCTGGACAACATCGAGCTGAGCGTCGAGCCGGGGCAGATCGTCACCCTGATCGGCCCCAACGGCGCCGGCAAAACCACCTTGGTGCGCGCTGTACTCGGGCTGTTGAAACCGGACAGCGGCAGCGTCTGGCGCAAGCCGAAGCTGCGCGTCGGCTACATGCCGCAAAAGCTGCATGTCGATCCGACCTTGCCGCTCTCGGTCCTGCGTTTCCTGCGTCTGGTGCCGGGCGTTGACCGTACGCGCGCATTGGCCGCGCTGAAGGAAGTCGGCGCCGAACACGTTATCGACAGTCCGGTGCAGAGTGTGTCCGGCGGCGAAATGCAGCGCGTGCTGCTGGCCCGGGCGCTGCTGCGCGAGCCGGAACTGCTGGTGCTCGACGAGCCGGTGCAGGGCGTTGATGTCGCCGGCCAGGCCGAGCTGTACAGCTTGATCACCCGTCTGCGCGACCGCCACGGTTGCGGCGTGCTGATGGTCTCGCACGATTTGCATCTGGTGATGAGCACCACCGATCAGGTGGTCTGCCTCAATCGCCATGTCTGCTGCTCCGGGCACCCCGAGCAAGTCAGCGGCGACCCTGCGTTTGTCGAGTTGTTCGGCAAGAACGCGCCGAGCCTGGCGATCTATCACCACCATCACGACCATGCCCATGACCTGCACGGTTCGGTGGTCAAAGGCCCGGTTGCCGGGCAGCCTCACGTTCATGGAGACCACTGCAAGCATGGCTGATTTTCTGTTGTACGCCCTGCTTGCAGGTCTGGCGCTGGCAATGGTGGCCGGGCCGTTGGGTTCGTTTGTGGTCTGGCGGCGCATGGCCTACTTCGGCGACACCTTGTCCCATGCCGCATTGCTTGGCGTGGCGCTGGGCTTCTTGCTCGATGTCAGTCCCACCGTCGCGGTGACGGTCGGCTGCCTGCTGCTGGCGGTGCTGTTGGTGACCCTGCAACAACGTCAGCCACTGGCCTCCGACACGCTGTTGGGAATTCTTGCGCCGAGCACGCTCTCTCTTGGCCTGGTGGTACTAAGCTTCATGCATGAAGTGCGGATCGACCTGATGGCCTATCTGTTCGGCGACCTGCTGGCGATCAGTCCGACCGATCTCATGTGGATTCTCGGCGGCACGGCGGCAGTGCTGGTGTTGCTGGTGACCCTGTGGCGGCCGCTGCTGGCGGTCACCGTGCACGAAGAACTGGCCAGGGTTGAAGGCCTGCCGGTGGCGGCTTTGCGCCTGGCGCTGATGCTGTTGATTGCGGTGGTGATCGCGGTGGCGATGAAAATCGTCGGTGTGTTGCTGATCACCTCGTTGCTGATCATCCCGGCCGCTGCGGCACAGCGTCACGCCCGCTCCCCGGAGCAGATGGCGCTGGGCGCCAGCCTGCTGGGCATGCTCGCGGTGTGTGGCGGGCTGGCATTGTCGTGGTTCAAGGACACCCCGGCCGGACCGTCAATCGTTGTGACAGCGGCCGCATTGTTTCTGCTGAGTTTTGTTCTGCCCCGTCGAGGGGTGTAGACTTGCTCGCTTTTTGCGCAATTAGAGAGTCGCAGGAATGAAGCCGTTCGCCTCCCGTTATCTGCTCCTTGTCGCATTTTCAGTGCTGCTGGGCGCCTGCCAAAGCACGCCGCCGGTGGCTGAAGTCCCCGATGCGCGAGCTACGGCCATCGCACAGCTGGAGCAAAGCCTGGCCAGCAGCGAACTGGCCACCGCCGAAGACCAGTTGGCCGCGTTGCAGGCCGCATCCCCCAACGACCAGTCCCTGGAGCAATACCAGCGACAACTGGCCGAGGCGTATTTGCGTCGCAGCCAGATCGTCCTGCAAAAAGGCGATGTCAACGCTGCCGCGACCGCGTTGAGCCGTGCCCGTGCCTTGATGCCCACGGCTCCGGCACTGACCGGCGGCGTCAACGGCGCCATCACCGAGGCGCGCAAAGCCGAGCTGGAGAAGGCCGAAGCTGCCTTGCTGGCCGCCGAAGCCAAGCCAAAAGCCAAGGTGATCGACCCGACTGCCGAAAGCACCACGGTTGCCTTGAACATCGGTGATATTCACAAACTTCAGCGCCAACTCGATGCGATCGCCGCCGATGTCGTGAACTATGAGTGCGCTGTCAGCATCCAGGCACCGCGCACGGCGGATTATCCGTGGTTGGCAACGTTGCTGAGCAAGCGCGTGAAAAAGCTTGATCCGGATTTTGACCTGCAGATCGAGAAGCAGATTTTGCGCACAGTGCCGGCGCAGATGGTTCTGAGTCCGCGTAAACCCTGAAAAAAGCATCGCGAGCAGGCTCACTCCTACAATGGATCTCGGTTTGACACACAACCCCTGTGCATCCTGAGACCCCTGTAGGAGTGAGCCTGCTCGCGATAGCGTCCTTCCTGTCAGCCGATAATCAAGCCGGAATCGCCTTGGCCTTAGGCTCCCGCGCCCACACCCGATGCTCGCCAATCGCGGCAAAGAACGGCTTGGTCAGCGCACCCACATCCTTGCCCTGCAGCAACCCCGCATCCGCGTCCAGCTTCAGCAAGTCTTGCAGTTGCTTGGCCTCACCGTGCAACGCAATTGCTTTCAGGTGCTTGTACGCCTCGAGCAGGTAATGCAACGCCACACCGTCGCCGCTTAAAGCGGTGACCGACGCCGCGCCCCCCGGCACGAACACCGCGTCAAACGCGATTGAGGGCATGCCTTCCATCGATGCATCCACCGCCAATGCCTTGCCGTCTGCGGTTTTTACCGGCGCCGAGGTCGGGCCGAGCAGTTTTGCGTGGGCACCTTCGCCTTCCAGCGCTTTCTTCATGGCATCGATGGCCGCACCGTCCACACCATTGGCGGCGAGAATCGCCACTTTGCGCGTCTTGATATTGCCGGGCAGCAGGTTGGCCTGACTCAACGCCGGAGAGCGTTCCAGCGCAGTCTTGCGCACCTCGACCGTGCCTTTGACCGGCGCCGGCAAACCGAGGTTTTGCGCAACACGCTTGGCCAGGGTCAGGTCGATGTTGGCGAGGATTTCGTTCACTTCGCGCGCGCGGATAAATTCACGCTCGACCTTGCCCAGTTCGAAGCTGTAAGCGGCAATGATGTGTTCTTTCTCATGCTCGCTCATGCTGTTGAAAAACAGTCGGGCCTGGGAGAAGTGATCGCTGAACGACTCGCTGCGCTGGCGGATCTTCGCCGCGTCGATGCGCTCCGGATAGCTCTCGAAACCACCGTCCTGTGCCGCCGGTGGGGTTTCTTTCGGCCAGCCGCCGTCAATCGAGTTGGGCTCATAAGAGGCGCGGCCCTTGTCGATGGTGGTGCGATGTTGCGCGTCGCGCTGGCCGTTATGGAATGGCGCCACCGGACGGTTGATCGGCAATTCATGAAAGTTCGGCCCGCCGAGTCGGCTGATTTGCGTGTCGGTGTAGGAAAACAGTCGGCCTTGCAGCAACGGGTCGTTGGAGAAGTCGATGCCGGGCACGATGTGGCCCGGGCAGAAAGCGACCTGCTCGACTTCGGCAAAAAAATTGTCCGGGTTGCGGTTGAGGGTCATTTTGCCCAGTGGCGTAATCGGTACGATTTCTTCGGGAATGATCTTGGTCGGGTCGAGGATGTCGAAATCGAAGTCGTGTTCGTTTTCCTCTTCAACGATCTGCACGCCCAGTTCCCACTCCGGGTAGTCGCCCATCTCGATCGCTTCCCACAGGTCGCGACGGTGGTAATCGGTGTCTTTACCGGCGAGCTTTTGCGCTTCGTCCCATACCAGCGAGCAAGTACCCGCCGTCGGGCGCCAGTGGAATTTGACGAAGCGCGATTTGCCCTCGGCGTTGATCAGGCGGAAGGTGTGGACGCCGAAACCCTGCATGCTGCGCAGGCTTTTCGGGATGGCCCGGTCGGACATCGCCCAGATCACCATGTGCGCCGATTCCGGCACCAGCGAGACGAAGTCCCAGAAGGTGTCGTGAGCCGAGCCGCCGGTCGGGATTTCGTTGTGCGGCTCGGGCTTCACCGCGTGTACGAAGTCAGGAAACTTGATCGCGTCCTGAATGAAGAACACCGGCATGTTGTTGCCGACCAGGTCGAAGTTGCCCTCGTCGGTGAAGAATTTCACCGCAAAACCGCGTACGTCACGCACGGTATCGCCGGAACCGCGTGGCCCCTGCACCGTGGAAAAACGCACGAAGACCGGGGTTTTCTTGCCCGGGTCCTGTAGGAAGCCCGCCTTGGTCAGTGCTGCATGGTTCTCGTAGCTCTGAAAGAAGCCGTGCGCGCCAGTGCCGCGCGCATGGACGATGCGCTCTGGAATCCGCTCATGGTCAAAGTGCGTGATTTTCTCGCGCATGATGAAGTCTTCGAGCAGCGATGGCCCGCGCGGACCGGCCTTGAGGGTGTTCTGGTTGTCCGCGATCTTCACGCCCTGATTGGTACGCAGCGCCTGGCCTGTAGCGTCGGAGCGGAATTTTTCCAGGCTGTCGAGTTTGGCGTTGGTGTTGGCGCGATCCGGGGTATCGGTCCCGGCCATCTCGCTTTTATCAGGTGCAGGCTTTTTGATGCTCATCAGACGTAAACTCCTCGTTTGGCCCCGGATGCCTTCCGCAGACCCTTGAGTGATTCCCGGGCACGGCACCCAGGGTTTCAAGTCGCTTACTTAGTGACTGATGAGAGTTTCAGCCGTTCCGTTTATATGACCTTTGATCGCGTTATTGCCAAATCGAAGGTTAATTGCGAAATAAATGCTAAGAACCTCTATACGGACAGGCTAAAATGCGCGCCCGGCTAACCGCTGATCCTTTTCTAACGCGCCCCACAAGGTTCGCTACGTGATCGAGTTTCAAAACGTCCACAAGACTTACCGCGTCGCCGGTAAGGATATTCCCGCGCTGCACCCGACCAGTCTCTCTATCGAGAACGGCCAGGTGTTCGGCCTGATCGGCCATTCCGGTGCGGGCAAAAGTACCCTGCTGCGTCTGATCAATCGCCTGGAAAACGCCAGCGGCGGCAAGATCATCGTCGACGGCGAAGAAGTCACCGCGCTGGACGCCAACGGCTTGCGCCGTTTCCGCCAGCAGGTCGGGATGATCTTCCAGCACTTCAACCTGCTCGCCTCCAAGACCGTCGCCGACAACGTGGCGTTGCCGCTGACCCTGGCCGGTGAGTTGTCGAGCACTGAAATCTTTCAGCGCGTCGACGAGTTGCTGGCGCGGGTCGGTCTGTCTGACCACGCGAAGAAGTACCCGGCGCAATTGTCCGGCGGCCAGAAGCAGCGCGTCGGCATCGCCCGCGCCCTGGCGACCAAGCCGAAGATTCTGCTGTGCGACGAAGCCACCAGCGCCCTCGACCCGCAGACCACCGCGTCGGTTCTGCAATTGCTGGCCGAGATTAACCGTGAGCTGAAACTGACCATCGTCCTGATCACCCACGAGATGGACGTGATCCGTCGCGTCTGCGATCAGGTGGCGGTGATGGATGCCGGCGTGATCGTCGAGCAGGGGCCGGTGGCCGATGTGTTCCTGCATCCACAACACCCGACCACCAAACGTTTCGTCCAGGAAAGCGAGCAGATCGACGAGGACGAGCAACGCGACGATTTCGCTCACGTGCCCGGGCGCATCGTGCGCCTGACCTTCCAGGGCGACGCGACCTACGCCCCGTTGCTCGGCACTGTCGCCCGGGAAACCGGCGTCGACTACAGCATCCTCGCCGGTCGCATCGACCGCATCAAAGACATTCCGTACGGGCAATTGACCCTCGCCGTCACCGGTGGCGACATGGAAGCGGCGTTCGCCCGCTTCACCGCCGCTGACGTTCACATGGAGGTTCTGCGTTAATGGAAATGTTCGACGCTGCAATCAAGCATTACGACGCCGCAGTCGCGGCGATCAAACTGTTCTTCCAGAACATCGACTGGCTCGAAATCGGCCTGGCCACCAACGACACGATGCTGATGCTCGGCGGTTCGCTGCTGTTCACCGTGTTGCTCGGCCTGCCGCTGGGTGTGCTGCTGTTCCTTTGCAGCCCGCGTCAGTTGCTGGAAAACCGTGTCCTCTACGCGTTCATGTCGCTGGCGGTGAACATTCTGCGTTCGCTGCCGTTCATTATTCTGCTGATCGTGATGATTCCGTTCACCGTGCTGATCACCGGTACGTCGCTGGGCGTGGCCGGTGCGATTCCGCCGCTGGTAGTGGGGGCGACCCCATTCTTCGCGCGGCTGGTGGAAACCGCGTTGCGTGAAGTCGATCGCGGCATCATCGAAGCGACCCAGTCGATGGGCGCGACCACGCGGCAGATCATCATGAACGCCTTGCTGCCGGAAGCACGTCCGGGCATTTTCGCAGCGATTACGGTGACGGCGATTACACTGGTGTCCTACACGGCGATGGCCGGTGTGGTGGGTGCCGGTGGTCTGGGTGACCTGGCGATCCGTTTCGGTTACCAGCGTTTCCAGACCGACGTGATGATTGTCACCGTGGTGCTACTGTTGGTTCTGGTGCAGGTGCTGCAAATGGTTGGCGACCGACTGGTCGTGCATTTCTCGCGCAAATAACGGTTTGTTGTCATCAAGAGGCGCCGGCCTTCGCTGGCGGGCGCCATCAAAAGGAGTTAGCTGAATGAAAAAACTGATTGCTGCTTTCGCTGCCGTTGCTGCGTTTTCGGCCCATGCCGAAACCCTGACCGTTGCCGCCACCCCGGTGCCGCACGCGGAAATCCTCGAATTCGTCAAGCCAGCCCTGGCCAAGGAAGGCGTGGATCTGAAGGTCAAGGTCTTCACCGATTACATTCAGCCGAACGTACAGGTCGCCGAAAAGCGCCTGGACGCCAACTTCTTCCAGCACCAGCCGTACCTGGATGAATTCAACAAGGCCAAGGGCACCAGCCTCGTCGCTGTGACCGGCGTGCATCTGGAGCCGCTGGGCGCCTACTCGAGCAAGGTCAAGAAAATCGAAGAGCTGCCAAGCGGCGCCAACGTGGTCATTCCCAACGATGCCACCAACGGCGGCCGTGCGCTGTTGCTGCTGGCCAAGGCTGGCGTGATCACCCTGAAGGACCCGACCAACATTCTGTCGACCATCAAAGACATCGCGACCAACCCGAAAGACTTGAAATTCCGGGAGCTGGAAGCCGCGACCATCCCGCGCGTGCTGACCCAGGTCGATCTGGCGCTGATCAACACCAACTACGCGTTGGAAGCCAAGCTCGATCCGTCCAAGGATGCGCTGGTGATCGAAGGCAACGACTCGCCTTACGTCAACATCCTGGTGTCCCGCGCGGACAACAAGGACAGCGAGGCAATGAAGAAACTCGCGGCGGCGTTGCACACGCCGGAAGTGAAAAAATTCATTACCGAGAAGTACAAAGGCGCGGTGTTGCCGGCGTTCTGATTCCGGTTGCTGCTACAAAAAAGGGGACGCCATGTGCGTCCCCTTTTTTGTGCCTGAAACACAGACCCTGTGGGAGCGGGCTTGCTCGCGAATGCGGTGTGTCAGATAAGACAGGTTGACTGACCCACCGCATTCGCGAGCAAGCCCGCTCCCACATTAGCTCTGTGCACGTTTCAAGGTCGGTTACTTGCGCTCAAGCATCGCCGGCAGTTGCGCAACCAGCTTGGCATTGTTCAACGGCGCCCGGATAAACCCGCGCTGCGTGCCGTCCGGGCCGATCACCGCCAGATTGCCGCTGTGATCTACCGTGTAATTCGGCTTGCTGGTATCGGCCGGAATAAACGGAATGCTCACCGCATTGGCGACTTTTTGCAGTTCTTCAATCGAGGCCGGCGTCAGGCCGATGAACTGCGGATCGAAATAGCCCAGATACTGCTTCAGCTGTTTTGGCGTATCGCGGTTCGGGTCCACGCTGACCAGCACGACCTGCAATTTGTCCACCGCGTCCTTGGGCAGCTCACTCTTGATCTGGCGCAGTTGCGCGAGAGTGGTCGGGCAGATGTCCGGGCAAAAGGTGTAGCCAAAGAACAACAGACTCCATTTGCCTTTCAGCTCATCGATGGCCACCGGTTTGCCGTCCTGATCGGTCATCGTCACGTCCGGCAGGTTGCGGCTTTGCGGCAGCAGGATGATCCCGGCATCGATCAGCGCGGTGGGGTCGCCCTGGCCTTTGCCGCTCAGCACTTTGTTGACGGTCAGGCCCAGGATCAGCGCGATCACGGCCACGAGGATGAAGACGGTTTTCTGGGTTCGGGTCATAGGTTCAACAGTAAGTAGTGGTCTACGAGCAGGGCGATGAACAACAGGAACAAGTAATAAATAGAGTACTTGAAGGTATTGATCGCCGCGTGCGGCCGAGTGCCACGGTACAGCACCACGGCCCATTGCAGAAACCTTGCGCCCAGGGCGAGCGCGCAGATCAGATACAGCACGCCGCTCATGTGAATCACGTAGGGCAACATGCTCACCGCCAGCAGCGCGAAGGTGTACAGCAGAATGTGCACTTTGGTGTAGCGCTCGCCGTGGGTGACCGGCAGCATCGGAATGTCGGCCTTGGCGTATTCCTCCTTGCGATGAATCGCCAGCGCCCAGAAGTGCGGCGGGGTCCAGGCGAAGATGATCAGCACCAGCAGCAGCGGTTCGGCGCTGACGTGGCCCGTGGCGGCGGTCCAGCCGAGCAGCGGCGGGGCGGCGCCGGCGAGGCCGCCGATGACAATGTTCTGCGGTGTCGCGCGTTTGAGGAAACCGGTGTAGACCACCGCGTAACCCAGCAGCGAGGCGAGGGTCAGCCATGCTGTCAACGGATTGGTGAACGTCAGCAGCAACGCCTGACCGAGCAGCGCCAGCACCAGGGCGAAAGTCAGCGCCGCCGCCGGCGACACCCGGCCCTCGGCCAACGGTCGCTTGTGGGTGCGCGCCATCACCGCGTCAATGCGCCGGTCCACTACGTGATTCACCGCCGCCGCACCGCCGGCACACAACGCGATTCCCAGGTTGCCGAACACCAGCACCGTCCAGGGCACTCCGGCGCGGGTCGCGAGGAACATGCCGACCAGCGAGGTGATCAGCATCAGCACCACGACTTTGGGCTTGGTCAGTTCCAGATAATCGCGCCACAGCGCTTGCGCGGGACGTTCGCCGATCAGACTCGCCATGGCGTTTCTCCTTTTAATGCAATGGGCGCGACGGCAGGTTTATTCGGGCTGAAGCGCCAGCGCGCAAGCGTCGGTTGCGCCACTTGGAGCAGACTGGTGCGCGCGTGATAGTTGACCAGCACCAGCGTCAGTAACAACGCCGCGCCGCCTGCGTTATGGGCAACGGCTATCGGCAGCGGCAGATGAAACAACACGTTGCTGATTCCGAGGGTGATCTGCGCGGCGAGGGCGATCAACAGCAGAGCGGCCAGACGGGTCATGCCGACGACTTTCAACTGCCAGGCCAGACCGAGCAGCACCAACGTCACCAGCAATGCGCCGATCCGGTGGGTCAGGTGAATCGCCGTGCGCGCATCGCTGTCCAGCTGTCCGCCGAGATAATTCGGGCCGATGTGCTGAGTCAGGTGAAAGCCGTTGGCGAAGTCCGCAGGCGGCAGCCATTGTCCGTGACAGGTTGGAAAGTCGATGCAGGCCACCGCCGCGTAGTTGGAACTGACCCAGCCACCCAGCGCAATCTGGCCGATCACCAATAACAGCCCCGCGGTCGCCCAATACTGCAAGCGCTTGGGCACGCTCAGTGCCGGCAGCACGCCGGACAACCTCAGCGTCAGCAAAAACAGCAGACTCAACGTGGCAAAACCGCCCAGCAAATGCCCGGTAACCACTTGCGGCCAGAGCTTGAGCGTCACCGTCCACATGCCGAACATCGCCTGGGCGATGACCACCGCCAGCACAAACAGAGGCAGCTTCACCGGTTGCCCCGGGTGGCGGCGGTTGACCCAGGCGCGTCCGGCCAGCACCGAAATCAACAAGCCAAGGCTGCCGGCGAAGTAGCGGTGGATCATCTCGTTCCAGCCCTTGTGCGCTTCTACCGGCGCGTCGGGAAAATGCAGTTCGGCATGGGCCAGTTGCGCCTCGCTTTTCGGCACGCTGATAAAGCCGTAGCAGCCCGGCCAGTCCGGGCAGCCGAGGCCAGCGTGGGTCAGGCGCGTGTAGGCGCCAAGCAGCACCACAATCAGCGCCAGCAGGGTGGCAAACAGAGCGAGGCGAAATCCAGGTTTGGCCATGACGATGCCCTTATCCGATGTTCGACAGTTTCAGCAGGTGACGCAGGTCGTTGAGCAAATCCTTGCCTTTCACATTCGGCTCGTAGCGCAGTACGAGATTGCCGTGTGGGTCGACGATCCATAGCTGCGGCGCCGCCTTGTCGCCGGTGGTCCTGGCGAACACGCCGGCATCCAGCGGATAGCGTTGCAACTGCGGGTATTCGCGGTCGAGTCTGGCGGCGTAGTCGGCGCTCAGCGGTTGCGCGGCGGCCAGAGCGTGGCTGGCGCGTCCGGCTTCGCGGCCCAGGCTGATCTGGATCTGCCGCGCCAGATACACCAGTTGCTGGCAGTCGACTGCGCAGTCCTTCGGCGCTGTCACCAGAATCTGCCAGCGCTGCTCATCGGCCTGCACGCCGAGGTCGGCGCGGGTCTGGCCGTTGCCGATCAGTTCGCCGTGATAACTGCGTCCTTCCGGCACCCAGAACTGCAACTTGTACATGCCGGTGGCGAGCAGCATCGGTCCGACCACGCCGAGCACGATCAGCAGCAATTGAATGCGCCCGCGCCGACGGCTGAGGGCGGGTTTGGCTTCAGACATGCTGGGTGGATTCATGGCGCTTCCCATGGCGTTTCTCCTTTGCGTTGTGCCAGCCAAGATAGAGGTAGAGACCGAGCAGGGCCGTGGCCATGGCGAACCATTGCACGGCATAGCCGAGGTGTTTTTCCGGACCCATCGCGACCACCGGCCAATCGGTCTGATAGCTGATCGGGCCGGGCTCGGCGCGCAGTTCGTAGGCGAAACCGTCGCGTTCCAGGGTTTGCCAGAGTCTGGCCGGCTCGACGGCGGTAATGGTTTGCGGCCAGACACGGCTGACCGGGTCGGCGTGTAACTGGAACGTCGCGCCCGGGGCGACGTAGACCCAGGCGTCGAGCGTCAGTGTCTCGGCGGGTGTGCTGAATTGCGGCGGCACGCGCCGGTCCGGCCAGGGCAACCAGCCGCGATTGACCAGCAGCCACAACCCCGTGTGCTGATCCTGAAACGGTTGCAGCAACTCGACGCCAACCTTGCCGCCACGCTGGCGGTTGTCGAGCAACAGGGTATGAGCAGCATCGAACTGGCCATGTAGCTGCACGCGGCGATAAGCCGGGTCAGCACTGCCCGGCAATTCGCTGCTGGCCATCGGTTCGGCCACGCGACGTTCGGCGTAGCTGGCGAGCAGGGCGGTCTTTTCAGCGCCCCGGCCCAGTTGCCAGAAGCCCAGCGCAACCATCAGCGGCAGCAACAACGCGACCACCACCGTCGGTATTACGCCCGGGCGAAAGTGCTTCATGGCTGCGCCACAAAGTCAGTCGTCGCGATCGCTATACTCAAATGCATCGCCTGTCCCCCGGAGTCTTGCCATGTTCAAAGCAGCGATCGTCCTGATGCTGATTGCCACGGTGATCAGCCTGTTCAGCGGCCTGTTTTTCCTGGTCAAGGACGACAGCAGTTCAAATCGCCTGGTCATCGCCTTGAGTGTTCGGGTGGCACTGGCCGCCGTCACCGTCGGCCTGATGGCCTGGGGTTTCTACAGCGGCCAGTTGGTGTCGCATGCGCCCTGGTAGCGTCGGCTGTCAAAGGATGTAGACGAAGAAGAACAAGCCGATCCACACCACGTCGACGAAGTGCCAATACCAGCTCGCCGCTTCGAAACCGAACTGGTGCTCGTTGTCGAAATGGCCTTTCATGATGCGCATCAGCATCACGAACAAAATGATCGTGCCGATGGTCACGTGGGCGCCGTGAAACCCGGTGAGCATGAAGAACGTTGCGCCGTAGATGCCCGAGCCGAGGGTCAGTCCAAGTTCCTTGTAGGCGTGGATGTATTCCTCAGCCTGGAAGCCAAGAAACGCGACGCCCAGCAGCACGGTGATCGCCAGCCAGAGTTTCAGCGCGCCGCGATGACCTTTCTTCAGCGCATGGTGGGCGATGGTGATGGTCACGCTGGAGCTGACCAGCAAAATGGTGTTGAGCAGCGGCAAGCCCCACGGGCTGATGACGTCCTTGGGCGGCGGAAACAGTTTCGGGTCCGGGTTGTTCAGCAATGGCCAGACATATTCGAAGTTCGGCCAGAGCATCTCCGAAAGGCCCTTGCTGCCTTCGCCGGCAAGTCCAGGCGCGGAGACGACGCGGATATAGAACAGCGCGCCGAAGAAGGCGACGAAGAACATCACTTCGGAAAAGATGAACCAGCTCATGCCCCAGCGGAACGAGCGATCCAGTTGCGGGCTATACAGCCCCGCGCGACTTTCCTTGATCACCGCACCGAACCAGCCGAACAGCATGTACGCCAGCAGCAGCCCACCGACGAAAAAGATCAGCGGGCCGTGGGAATCCGGACGCGCCGCCTTCAGATCGTTGAACCAGGTCGCGAGGCCGTACACGGTGACGAACATTCCGACCGTGGCGATGATCGGCCATTTGCTCTGGGCCGGGACGTAATAGTGCTCATGAGTTGCCATTTATTGTTCTCCTTATCGGGCACGCTCAACCGCCAGTGCTAACGGCCACCGGCGGATGTCGGGCGGTGATATCGAACAGCGTGTAGGACAGCGTCAGGTGCTTCACTTCCTTGGGCATGTCGCGGTCAACGATGAAACGCACGGGCATTTCGATCTGTTCACCGGGCTGCAGCACCTGCTGGGTAAAGCAGAAACATTCGGTCTTGTGGAAATACGCCGCCGCGTTGCTCGGCGCGATACTTGGCACCGCTTGTGCGCTCATCGGTTTGTCGGTGGGGTTGCGCGCGATGAACACCATCTCGTTGACCGCACCGGGGTTGGCGGTCAGCTCGTCGTGCTTGGGATAGAAATCCCACGGCATGTCGGCGGTGTTGGTCGACAAAAACTGCACGCGCACCTGGCGCGAGGTGTCGACCACTTGCTCACCGGCGTACTGGCCACCGGTCTTGCCGTTAATGCCGAAGGCTTTGCACATCACGTCGTAGATCGGCACCAGGGCGAAGCCGAAGACAAACATCGCCACCACGACGAGCAACAGGCGCGTGACCAGTTTCTTCAGCGAGATCGAGTCAGCCATGGTTCCAATCCCCAATCGAGAACCCCTGTGGGAGCGGGCTTGCTCGCGAATGCGTCGGATCAGTCAACTCAACTGTTGAATGAAAAATGGCATTCGGGAGCAAGCCCCCTCCCACAGAGGCCAGGCGTTTCATTTCACTTCCGGCGGCGTGGTGAAGGTGTGATACGGCGCCGGCGACGGCACGCTCCACTCCAGCCCTTCGGCGCCATCCCACGGTTTGGCCGGGGCCGGCTCGCCGCCGCGAATGGTCTTGATCACGATAAACAGGAAGAAAATCTGCGTGGCGCCGAACATGAACGCGCCAATCGACGAGACCATGTTGAAGTCGGCGAACTGCAGGTTGTAGTCCGGAATCCGCCGCGGCATCCCCGCAAGACCGACAAAGTGCATCGGGAAGAAGGTCAGGTTCATGCCGACGAACGACAGCCAGAAATGCAGCTTGCCGAGGGTTTCGTCGTACATGTGTCCGGTCCACTTCGGCAGCCAGTAGTACGCCGAGGCGAAAATTCCGAAGATCGCCCCCGGCACCAGCACGTAATGGAAGTGCGCGACGACGAAGTAGGTGTCCTGATACTGGAAGTCCGCCGGGGCGATCGCCAGCATCAGCCCGGAGAAGCCGCCGATGGAAAACAAGATGACGAACGCGACGGCAAACAGCATCGGCGTCTCGAAGGTCATCGAGCCTTGCCACATGGTGCTGGCCCAGTTGAACACTTTCACCCCGGTCGGCACCGCGATGAGCATGGTCGCGTACATGAAGAACAGCTCGCCCACCAGCGGAATGCCGACCACAAACATGTGGTGCGCCCAGACGATGAACGACAGGAAGGCGATGCTCGCCGTGGCGTAGACCATCGAGGTGTAGCCGAACAGCGGCTTGCGCGCGAAGGTCGGGATGATCTGGCTCACCGCGCCGAACGCCGGCAGGATCATGATGTACACCTCGGGGTGGCCGAAGAACCAGAACACATGCTGGAACAGCACCGGATCACCACCGCCGGCCGCGCTGAAGAAACTGGTGCCGAAGTGAATGTCCATCAGCATCATCGTCACGCACCCGGCCAGCACCGGCATTACCGCGATCAGCAGGAATGCGGTGATCAGCCAGGTCCAGACGAACAGCGGCATTTTCATCAGGGTCATGCCGGGGGCGCGCAGGTTGAGAATGGTCGCGACCACATTGATCGCGCCCATGATCGAGCTGATACCCATCAGGTGAATGGCGAAGATGAAAAACGTCACGCTTTCCGGCGCGTAAGTCGTCGACAGCGGCGCGTAGAAGGTCCAGCCGAAATTCGGCCCGCCACCCGGTGTAAACAACGTCGAGACCAGTAACAGAAACGCCGCCGGCAACAGCCAGAAGCTGAAGTTGTTCATCCGTGGCAGGGCCATGTCCGGCGCGCCGACCATCAGCGGAATCATCCAGTTGGCGAGGCCGACGAACGCCGGCATGACCGCGCCGAAGACCATCACCAGGCCGTGCATGGTGGTCATCTGGTTGAAAAATTCCGGCTGCACGATCTGCAGGCCGGGCTGAAACAGCTCGGCACGAATGACCATGGCGAACGAGCCGCCGAGCAGGAACATGCAGAACGCAAACCACAGGTACAGGGTGCCAATGTCCTTGTGGTTGGTGGTCAACACCCAGCGCATCAGGCCTTTGGCAGGGCCGTGGGCGTGGTCGGCGTGACCGTGGTCATCGATGACAGCACTCATGGCCGGTCTCCTTCAAGTGAATGGACGGGGCGGGCCGGGGCGTCTGGCCCCGACCGGTTCACGCAGTACGCAATTGACCGGCTCATTGGCTTTCTGCCTGTTTCAGCTCCAGCACTTGTTTTGGCGTGACCATGTCGCCCTTGTTGTTGCCCCAGGCGTTACGTTCGTACGTCACGACCGCGGCGATATCGACTTCCGACAATTGCTTGCCGAACGCCGCCATGGCGGTGCCGGGCTTGCCGTGGAAGACGATACTCAGGTGATCCTTGATCGGGCCGGTGGCGATTTTCGAGCCCTTGAGTGCCGGGAACATCGGCGGCAGGCCCTGGCCTTCGGCCTGGTGACAGGCCACGCAAGCGGTGTGATAGACCTTGTCGCCGCGCTCCTTGAGCTCGTCGAGGGTCCATTCCTTGCTGGTCAGCTCTTTGAGCTGCGCCGCCTCGGCCTTGCGCTCGGCGAGCCAGGCTTCGTAGTCGGCCTTCTCCTTGACCTCGACCACGATCGGCATGAAGCCATGGTCCTTGCCGCACAGTTCGGCGCACTGGCCGCGGTAAAGGCCGGGCTTGTCGATGCGCGTCCAGGCTTCGTTGACGAATCCGGGAATCGCATCGCGTTTGACTGCGAACGCCGGCACCCACCATGAATGGATGACGTCGGCGGAGGTGACGAGGAAGCGCACCTTGGCGCCGATCGGCAGCACCAATGGCTTGTCGACTTCGAGCAGGTAATGCTCGCCCTTGGCTTCCTTGTTGTGGATCTGATCGGCGGGGGTGGCCAGGTTGCTGAAGAACTCGACGTCCTGACCCAGGTATTTGTAATGCCACTTCCACTGATAACCGGTGATCTGGATATCGATGTCCGCTTCGCTGGTGTCGTACATCTTGATCAGCGTGGCGGTGGCGGGAACGGCCATGGCCACCAGAATCAGCAGCGGCACCACGGTCCACATGATCTCGACGCCGGTGCTTTCGTGGAATTTTGCCGCGACCTGCCCGGTGGAGCGGCGGTGCACCATCATCGACCAGAACATGGCGCCGAAGACGATGATCCCGATCACCACACAGATCCAGAAAATGGTCATGTGCAGGTCGAATACTGCGTGACTGATTTCAGTCGCTCCAGGCGCCATATTCACAGTCCAGGCCGCATTGGCCTGGCTGAAAATCGACCACAACAGGAGGCCCATCCAGACATGTGGATGTCGCATCATTGCGGGTTCCCCTTATCGTTCTTGTTATCCCGCCGGCGTATCGCCTGCGGCAAGGGAGCGGCTGCATCAGACTACGAACTTGAATCGCCGGGCCTTGCTGCAGGTGCAGTCGGGCGTCATCAGCTAACTCCATTCATTGGCGAGTATAGACAGCGACCGGGAATTGCAACCCGAAGACGTAAATGATCTGAAACAGGCGGGACTTGCATTCAAGGGCACGAATGGAGAAGGATGCAGACGAGTGGTGGCAAATGGATATAACGCAGGTGCATCAAGGATGAAATAATTATGACAAATGCGTCTTAGCGTTTTTCGTAAGCCAGCTAAGTTATGTCTTCCCTATTTCTTGCCTTGTTTCCTGGAGTTTTCATGAACACCGCCGCATTGCGCGAGCAGATCCAAAAAGCCCAACAGCACGAAAAAGACACCGGCCTGCTGACCCGTCAGCTGGAAAGCAAGCTGCCCCATCTACACCCGGCGATCCAGTTGCCGGAAGCCGACGCCCAAGGCGTGCTGACGCGATTTGTCGCCGCCTACATCGATGAAGTGCCAGACCTGCTGGATGCAGCCAATGAAGTTGCCAGGGAAGCGGGAATCGAATCGCAGATCAAACCGGTACTGAAAATCGCCGAGCAGTATTTCCTCCAGCCGCCGGCAATCATGGCCGGGCATGTCGGTCTGGATAGCCTGCTGGACGAAGCCTATCTGGCGCACCGGTTTGTCGAAGAGGTCAACGACCTGTACATCAAGCATTTCGGCCAGCCGCTGATCCCGCTGGACATGACGGTCGCCAACCTGATTGCTCACCAATTGATCGGTGAAGAATTTGCCAACCAACTGGATGAAGTTGTGCACCACGCCTTCGACGAGATGCTCAACGACGAGAGCTTTGCCCTGGAATCGGTGGAAGCCTACCGCGAGAAACTCAGCAGCCCCGACACTGGCGCGGCGTGGAAGCGCTGGCCGTGCATGAGTCGCCGCTTGGGCGTGGGACTGGAGCTGGATCAGCCAGCTGCATAATTCGAAGCCGACGCCGATCCCAATGTAGGAGTGAGCCTGCTCGCGATAGCGGCCGATCAGTCAACAAAGATGTTGAATGTTCAATCGCCATCGCGAGCAGGCTCACTCCTACAGGGGTTGTATTCCAGACGGGATATTCAACCCGCCGCACCAATCCCGGTATTGGTCCGCACCCGGCCCTCAAGCCTGCGCTTCAACCCGCGGGATTCGATCAACAGCTTCGAACCCTTCGCTGCATTCGCCCGGCCCC
Source organism: Pseudomonas sp. SWRI111 (assembly GCF_014268555.1). Taxonomy (NCBI): domain Bacteria; kingdom Pseudomonadati; phylum Pseudomonadota; class Gammaproteobacteria; order Pseudomonadales; family Pseudomonadaceae; genus Pseudomonas; species Pseudomonas sp. SWRI111. Next base: position 397,861 of record NZ_JABWQQ010000002.1, read on the forward strand.
ACTCTTCCAGCAACTCCAGACACGAATGGTCGATGTAGCTCAAGTTGTTGAGCGGCACATGCACCGTCGTGCCGTGTGGAATCGAGTTCAGCACCTGTGTCAGCGCCGGTACTTTAAGGAATGTCCCCGCGCCGACCAGACGCAATTCCATCTCGCCGTCCTGCGGCAGGTCGATCAGGCTGATCTTCAGGCGCGAGGCCTTGAACGCCAGCTTCACCAAGGTCAGGCCGAAACCGATCAGCACGCCGGTCAGCAGGTCGGTGAAGATGATCGCCAGCGCCGTGGCGGCGTAGGTGAACATCGGCATGCGTCCGTAACGACTCAGGCCGCGGAAGGCTTTCAGGTCGACCAGTTTGAACCCGGTATACACCAGCACACCCGCCAGGCTCGCCACCGGAATGCTTTGCAGCACGCTCGACAGCAACAGCACGAACGCCAGCAGCCACAGGCCATGGAAAATTGTCGAGTAACGCGTGGTCGCACCGGCCTGAACGTTGGCCGAGCTGCGCACGATCACCCCGGTCATCGGCAGCGCACCGACCAGGCCGCAGAGCATGTTGCCTACACCCTGGGCCGACAGTTCGCGGTCGAAATCCGAACGTACGCCGCTGTGCATACGGTCCACAGCCGCAGCCGATAACAGGGTTTCGGCGCTGGCGATAAACGCTACGGCAAACGCCGCGATCAGCAGCGTCGGGTCGGCGAGGCTGAGCAAATCGGCCGGCTTCAGCCAATCAATCGCTTCGGCCAGATTCGCCGGAACCTCGACGCGCTTGACCTGCAACGCCAGCATCAGACTGGCCCCCGTCGCCAGGCCTACACCCAGCAGTGCGCCGGGAATGAAGCGCAGCTTATGCGGACGAAACTTTTCCCACAGCCACATCACCGCGATCGTCGACAGGCCGAGCAAACCGGCCTGCCAGCCGAACGACGGCAAGGCCTGCGCCACCGCACCTGGGAACGCCGTGAGGTTATCCAGTCCGGAAGGCTTGGGCGAGGCGTCGAGCATCACATGGACTTGCGAAAGCACAATCAACACGCCGATCCCCGCCAGCATGCCGTAGACCACCGCTGGCGCCGTGACCCGGAACCAGCAGCCGAGCTTCAGGCGTCCGGCGACCAGTTGCAGGAAGCCGGCGAGCAGCAAAATCGGCCCGAGCATTTCGATACCGTGCTGGCGTACCAGCTCAAAGACCAACACCGCCAGCCCTGCCGCCGGTCCGCTGACCTGCAGCGGCGAGCCGGCCAGCCAGCCCACCACCAGACCGCCGATGATGCCGGTGATCAAACCCTTGGCCGGCGGCAGCCCCGAGGCAATGGCGATGCCCATGCACAGTGGCAGGGCGACCAGAAACACAACCACGGAAGCAAGCAGCTCCCGTGGCAACACAGCTTTCAATTGAGCCGCACGCATGGCGATTCTCCCGAAGTTTTCTTCAGGCGTGGGGATGCCGGGCCGCTGAGTCAGCGGCCGGCGTCATACCACACAGATTGTTGGGAAGATTTAGAAGCGCGCTTTGGGCGTCGCCACAGGAATCGGATGACTGCCGTCGAGTGGCAGGAAACGTCCCTGGTCCGCGTCGTAAGCTTTGATTTCGCTGGTTTCGATGTTGTAGACCCAGCCATGGATGAACAGATGACCGTTCGCCATGCGTGAGGCTACCGAAGGATGGGTACGCAAGTGCTGCAATTGGGCGATGACGTTTTCCTCGGTGAGGATCGGCATGCTTTCTTTTTCGTCGGCGCAGTGACAGTTGTCGTGCACCATGGTTTTCGCGACTTCGGCGTGGCGCAGCCAGGCTTTGACCGTAGGCATTTTTTCCAGGCTTTCCGGATTGAGTACCGCACGCATCGCACCGCAATCGGAGTGGCCGCAGATGATGATGTGCTGCACGCCCAGCGCCAGGACCGCGTACTCGATGGCGGTGGAAACGCCGCCGTTCATCTGACCGTAAGGCGGTACGACGTTACCGACGTTGCGGGTCACGAACAGGTCGCCCGGCGAGCTCTGGGTGATCAGCTCGGGAACGATGCGCGAGTCGGCGCAGGTGATGAACATGGCCTTGGGTGCCTGGGCGGTGGCGAGCTTTTTGAAGAGTTCTTCCTGTTGCGGAAAAACTTCATGGTGAAAACGCAAAAAGCCGTCAACGATCTGTCGCAGCGCTGCATCGGCGGATTCCGCTTCCGGGGTTTGCCCCGACGCAGCCAACGACTGTTTATCCTTGTCACTCATGATTCATCCTCTTGTGCGGATTCAGGGAGTCTTGCCCCGGTATTCCGGTATGAAGCCAGTGGCTGTTTAAACCATCCGGGTCATCCCGACCCGTCAGTCACTCGATGAACAAGGTAGCCGCCGAAACTTAACTGAAACTGAATCAAACGCTCTAGAACGTGTGTTCCAGGTCACAAAAAACGTGACCGGGCGTTTCGACGGAAGGATTCCAACCCTTCAACCCTGCGTCAATTGTCGCTAAATCAACGACATCTGGCGACCCGGCGGACAGAAGGCTGTGCAATCGAGGTTATAGCCATCACGCTTGTTCAAGCCGAGCTTTTTTATTGCCTTGGCAAAGCGCTGGGCGAGCAGGTCGGCAAATGGCCCTTCACCGCGCATTCGTGCACCGAAACGGCTGTCGTAGAGCTCGCCGCCACGACTCTGGCGAATCAGACTCAGCACATGCGCGGCGCGTTGCGGATAGTGCGCCTGCAACCACTCTTCGAACAGCGGCGCGACTTCCAGCGGCAGGCGCAGCATCATGTAGGCGGCACTCTGCGCGCCCGCCGCGTGGGCCTCGGTCAGCAGGCTTTCGATCTCGCTGTCGTTGATCATCGGGATCAACGGCGAACACAGCACCCCGACGGGAATGCCCGCTTCGCGCATCACCCGGATTGCGCGCAAGCGCGCCTTGGGCGCAGCGGCACGCGGTTCGAGGATGCGCTTGAGCTCGTCGTCCAGGGTGGTCAGGCTGATCATCACCGCCACCAGCCGCTGTTGCGCCAGTTCAGTCAGCAAGTCGAGATCGCGCAGAATCAGCGAGCCCTTGGTGACGATGGTCACCGGGTGGCGATAGCGCAGCAGCACCTCCAGGGTCTGGCGAGTGATTTTGTGCTCGCGCTCGATCGGCTGATAAGGATCGGTGTTGGAGCCCAGATTGATCGGCGCGCATTGATAGCCTTTTTTGCCCAACTGCTCTTCCAGCACTTGGGCCGCGTTGGTTTTGGCGATCAGCTTCGTTTCGAAGTCGAGGCCTGGCGACATGTCCCAATAGGCATGGCTGGGTCGCGCGTAGCAATAGATGCAGCCGTGCTCGCAGCCGCGATAGGGATTGATCGAGCGGTCGAAGGGCAGATCCGGCGAGGTGTTGCGGGTGATGATCGATTTGGCCTTTTCGATGATCACCTCGGTGTTTTGCGTGTCCGGCACTTCCTGATACCAGCCATCGTCCTCGGCCACCGAACGGCTGGGGGCGAAGCGGTTGTGCGGGTTGGTCGCGGTGCCGCGACCACGAAGGGGCGGGGAGATTGACATCGCAGGCATCCTGTTGGCTGTATGTGCATACAGTATCCTGTGCTTCAAATGATAGCTACTGCCGTTGGGCGCTCAGGTCTATCCATAAAATTATTAACGCGAAAGTTGCCAACTATTCCAACTATTATCGCAATCCGAAGACACACCTTTTAAGTATCAGGCGTGCTGTTTATCCCGTTAGTATTCGCCGTGTTGCAACTCTTATAACTCTATTTAAAAGGAATTAGTAATGTCCAGCTTCAACCAGCGTGGCATCTTTCTGCAAAAACTCGGCCCAACTCCGGTTGACCCAGACGAAGTACTGGTGTCGATACAATTCGCGCTGAAGCAAGCCGGCTGGGACGCGCGCAATGCGGTTCCGACCGAGTCCCTGCTGGATTCGCGGATTATTATTGCCGCCTCTTATGATGGAGGAGAAACTTTCGATGTGCGTAATGACAAGGATATCGATGGCGACGGTGATATTGATGCGGATGACAAGAACAAGTTGCTGGCATTGGCCAAGGCTTACGTCAATATCATGAATCCATGACATTGTTAAATGCTCAAAGTTGAAATTTGAAATGCATGAAAAACTGCCCGCCTTATATAGGCGGGCAGTTTTTTATTTGCTCTGGGTCACTTGACCAAGATCATCGTTGGACGTGCTGCTCATATCGCTGGCGCGTAAATGGCTGACTTCATCAGCGCTTACCGACCCTCCCTTGTTACCCCAGCTGCCCCGTATAAAACTCACCACATCCGCCACTTCCTGGTCCGACAGGCGCCAGGCGAAACCGGGCATGGTGAAGGTCGATGGCGCGGCGTGTGTCGCCGGCAAGGTTCCGCCCTTGAGCACAATGTGGATCAGCGAAGTCGGGTCTTCCGTTTGCAGCACCGGGTTGCCCGCCAACGCCGGGAACACCCGGGTGTAGCCATGGCCGTCGGTGCGGTGGCAGGCCGCGCAGTTGTCGATGTACACCGAGGCGCCGGGTTGGCTGTCATCCCCGTTCCACAAAGCGTTCGCCGCTTTCGCATCGTACTGATGCGGCTGATCCGCTGGATCACTGGCCGGCAGCGATTTGAGATAGCGAGCAATCGCGGTCAGGTCGGCATCGGTCATGTACTGCATGCTGTGAGTGACCACATCGCTCATGCCGCCGAACACCGCGCTGCGGTCACTGCGTCCGGTTTTGAGAAACTGCACCAGTTGCTCCTCGCTCCAGCTGCCGAGGCCATCCTTGTGATCACCGCGCAGGCTTTTGGCGATCCAGCCTTCGAGCGGCGCACTGCCGGCGAGGAATTCGCTGCCGTCCGCCGCACTCAGGGATTTTTCCTGCATGGTCAGTGCGCGCGGGGTATGGCAGGCGCCGCAATGGCCGAGGCCTTCCACCAGATAAGCACCGCGATTGATCACCGCATCGTCACTTGTCGCCTTGTAGTCCTCGACCTTTGGCGCAAACAGCCAGCGCCAGCCCATCAGCGGCCAGCGCATGCTCAGCGGCCACGGAATGTCGCTGGCCTTGTTGTCCTGCGCCACCGGTTCGACGCCGTGCATGAAATACGCATACAGCGCTTTCATGTCGCCTTCGCTGACACGGGCATAAGACGGATACGGCATCGCCGGGTACAACGTACTACCGTTTTTGGCGACACCATGGCGCACCGCCTGGTCAAAATCCTCGAAGCTGTAATCACCCACCCCGGTTTTATCCGGAGTGATGTTGGTTGAGTAAATCGTGCCGATCGGCGTTTCCATCGGCAGTCCGCCGGCGAACGATTTGCCGCCCTTGGCCGTATGGCAGGCCACGCAGTCACCGGCGCGGGCCAGGTATTCGCCCTGTTTGATCAGATTCTGATCAGCTTCAGCGGCGTGAACGGAGGCGCTGCCGAGCAGGACCAGGGTGGCGATAACGAGGTTTTTCATGGTCATCGCTCCTTAAGCCTGAACCAGCGGGCCGGGGTTTTTCAGGTACTGCTCGCGGATGGCTTTCGCCGACCAATAGGTCAATGCCGCGACCAGACCGGTCGGGTTGTAACCCAGCCCCTGCGGGAACGCCGATGCCCCCGGAACGAACACGTTGTGCACGTCCCAGCTCTGCAGATAGCGGTTCAGCGCGCTGGTCTTCGGATCGGTGCCCATGATCGCGCCACCGTTGAGGTGGGTGGTCTGGTACGACGCGGTGTTGAAATGATCGCCGACTTTCTTGCCAATCACCGCAATGGCTTTCGGGCCCATGGCCTCAGCGATCTTGCCCATTTTTTCGACCATGAAGCGGTTCATCTTGATGTCGTTTTCCTGCCAGTCAAACGTCATCCGCAGCAACGGAAGGCCGTAGGCATCGCGGTACACCGGATCGAGATCGAGGTAGTTGCCACGGTAAGACTGATGCGCGCCGTGGGCGTCCATCGACACCTGATGGGTGTAGTAATCGGCAGTCGCACGTTTCCACGCGCTACCCCAGGCCGGAGTGCCTGGCGGGTTCGACGTACCGGCGATCGGTCGGCTGCCGGCCTGGTTGACCCACATCGGTGAGCCGCCGACGAAGCCGTGCGGGCCGTGGTCGAAGTTGTCCGCGTTGAAGTCGTCCACCGCCACGCCGTTACCGCCGGCGCCGATGAAGTTGTTGGTGTGGGTGTCCTTGTCGAAGAACGCCTTGATGGTCGCCATGTTCTGGTAGGCGAAGTTGCGCCCGACCACGCCTTCGCCGCTGATCGGGTCGTACGGTTTGCCAATGCCGGAGAGCAGCATCAGGCGCACGTTGTGCAACTGGAACGCGCCGAGGATGACCAGATCCGCCGGCTGCTCGATTTCGCGGCCCTGACCGTCGATGTAAGTCACGCCGGTCGCTTTGGTTTTGCTGCTGTCGAGGTTGACCCGCAGCACATGGGAGTTGGGCCGCAGTTCGAAATTCGGCAGGGGCTTGAGCGCCGGCAGAATATTCACGTTCGGCGAGGCCTTCGAATACATGTAGCAGACGTAGCCGCTGCAGAAACCGCAGAAGTTGCACGGACCCATCTGCGCGCCGTAGGGATTGGTGTACGGCCCGGAAGTATTGGCCGAAGGCAGGTTGTAAGGTTTGTAACCGACTTCTGTAGCCGCTTTGCCGAACAGCTGTGCCGATACCGTGTTCTTCTGTGCTTCAAGCGGGAACGGGTTGGAACGATCCGCCGCATAAGGATTGCCGCCCTTGCCCTGACCGACCAATTGGCCTTTCACGGTCCAGGCCTGGCCGGAGGTGCCGAAGACTTTTTCGGCGAAGTCGAAGAACGGCTCCAGCTCTTCATAGCTGACGCCGAAGTCCTGGATGGTCATGTCCTTGGGGATAAAGCTTTTGCCGTAGCGTTCTTCGTAATGGCTGCGCATGCGCAACTCGATCGGATCGACGCGAAAGTGCACGCCCGACCAGTGCAATCCGGCACCGCCGACGCCGTTGCCCGGCAGGAACGCGCCCAACTGGCGGTTCGGCAGGGCAATGTCGTTGACGCTGTGGCGGATGGTGACGGTCTCTTTCGAGATGTCCTGAAAGAGTTTTTTCCTCACGCTGTAGGTGAGTTCGTCGATCACCTGCGGATAGTTACCGTCGGGGTAGGTGTCCTGCATCGGCCCGCGCTCCAGCGCCAGCACATTGAGACCCGCTTCGGTCAATTCCTTGGCCATGATCGCGCCGGTCCAGCCGAAACCGACGATGACGGCATCAACCTTCTTCATTACCGTTGCCATGCTTACGCCCTCTCGCCGCGAATCGACACTGCCGGGAAGGGGTATGGCTCGTTGCGTTCCACCCAATCCATGAAATCGGCGCGAGCGCCGGGGAAACCGATCAAGGTCCAGCCGACCATGCCTTTATTGCCACCGTGGATCGGGTCGCAGAAGAAGCCTTCCTTGGTGTTTTGCAGCAGCAGATTGAAGAAAATCTTCGCCGGAACGGCGTCAAACTGTGGTTTGCCGGCTTCGAGTTGCTTGAGCAATTCGTCTCGGGTAGCGCTGTCTTGCTCGGCAAATGTTTTACCGTTGAGGGCTTTTGCCCACTGGTCCGTGGCGGCGATACCCAGGCGATAGATGTCCTTGGGGACCAATTTGCTCTGCCAGCCCATTTCCGGCGCGGCGTCGGCGTTGAACGGGCCTTGCATATACCAGAGGGCGCCAGCGGCATACGGCGTGTTCATCTGACGATCGATGTATTCCGGCACGCCGGCTTCGAGCGCACCCGGGCCTTGGGCATCGTTGGGGATCAGTTGCGCGACGGCGGCGTTGATGAACGCCCATTCTTCGGCGGTGAAGTAGTTCGGCTGGTAAACCTGCGCATCGGCGGAGGCAGGTTGTGGCGCGGCAGCCGCTGGCGCGCTTTGCGGAGCGGCTTGCAGCACGCTGCTGCCCAGGCCGGTGCTGGCCAGGGTGACCACCGGGATCAGGGTCAGGGATTTGCGTAAAAACTCACGCCGCGGGTTGTCTTGATCTTGATCAGACATGGAAGGGCACCTCATCAGGCAAAAAAGTCAGCCGCTTCTGCGAGCAGCTCGAAGGATTTCGCGTTGCGATGACGGAAGTCTGGCCCGGGAAAAGGCGACACGTCTGCAACATCATGTGACAAATGGTAGCAGGCTAAGCATCAAGAAAAACCGCTTGCGCGGAAAAAAGCCCGCGAACGCAACGGTTCACGATTCTTTGACGGCCCGCTCACGACGCCTTGACCGCCAAACACCGAAGCTGCGATTCCTTCAACGAACATTGCCGAAACGGTCAGCCCAGCATGTCCCAAGTGCGCTTTTTCCCTGTGTTGTGTTTTTCCCTGATTGCCCTGTTGCATGGCATCGCCGCCCGGGCTGCCGACGCGATGCAGTCTCGCCCGGCCGAGTGGGCGCAGCCAGTCGAGGCGCAGTTCAACCTGTTCCGCCTGTCACCGACCCTGTATCGCAGCGCCTTGCCCAGCGCTGGCGCGGTGGCGCTACTGAAAAATCTGCACGTCGTCACGGTGATCAATTTCCTGCCCGAAGCGGACAGCGTCTGGCTGTCGGATCCTGGCATCAAGCAGGTGCAGTTGCCGTATCGCACCAATCATGTCGATGACAGCGATGTGCTCAAGGTATTGCGCGCGATTCAATCCGCCGAAGCCGACGGCCCGGTGCTGATGCATTGCAAGCACGGTTCTGATCGCACCGGTCTGATGGCGGCGATGTACCGCTTGGTGGTGCAGGGCTGGACCAAAGAGCAGGCGCTCAAGGAGATGACCGAGGGCGGCTTTGGCGACAGCCAGCACTTTCGCGACAGTGTGCGCTACGTGATGCAGGTTGATGTCGACCGGTTGCGTGAAGCCTGGGTCAATGGCGAATGCAGCACCAGTGCGTTCGCCATCTGCTCAATGAAGAGCTGGTTCGACTCGGCTCATGTCCAGCGCTGATCAGTTCGGCAGCCCGGCAAACAGTGCGTGGCTGATGGGTTGGCCAAGGAAGGTTTCCAGCGCGGCGGGCAGTGACTGCGTATCGCCCGAGAGCAGCGTCTCGCGCAGATCCCGGCCCGTTTGCGGGTTGAACACCCCCTCGCGCTCGAAGCGTTTGAAGGCTTCGCTGGCCATCACCCCTGACCATTTATAGGCGTACACCGAGGCTTCGTACCCGGTTGCCAGATAATCGAAGCTGTTGGCAAACCGACAGTAATCCGGTATCGCCAACTGGGAGAATTCGCGTTGTACGTCGTCGAATACTTGCGCAATGCTGCGTCCGTCGCCCTGACTGCGGTGCAGCTCGAAATCGTATAGCGCACTCATCAATAACATGGCGGTTTCCCGGCTGCGTTGTGCGTCAAGGGCGGTCAACGCGGTGGCTATCCGGGTTTCGGACAGGCGCTCGGCGGTTTTGTGATGAATGGCCAGCCAGCGCAGAAACTCTGCCGAGTGCGCCCATTGTTCAAACAACTGCCCGATGAATTCGGCAGCGTCGCGGCTCAGTTGCGAAATACCCGAGAGGTTGTAATGCGGCGAACGGGTAAGGACGTGGTGCAGGCAATGCCCGAACTCGTGCAGCAATACGCGCAGGTCATGGTGCGACAGCAGGTTTTCATGGCCGGCGGCTGCGGCGGTAAAATTGCTCTGAAGCGAGGCAATCGGCAGCGCTGGCCGGCCTTCGGCATTGATTCGCCGGTTGCGCAACACGCCCGTCCAGGCATAGTCATTGCCGGCTGCGCGGCGGAACAGGTCGACATAGACGTAGCCAATCGGTTGGCCATGTTCGCTGACTTCGAACAGGCGGACGTTGTCGTCGAAGCGCTCGCTTTGGGTGTCTTCGCTGATTTTGATCCCGAGCAGATGCTCGCTGAATCGGCAAAGGCTGCGCAACGTGGTGTTCAGCGCAAAATACTCGCGCAAATCATCCAGCGCGCCGTCCACGCGTTGACGACGAAACTGCTCAGCCAGAAAATCCTGATCCCAGGCTTCGACCTGCTCGATGCCCTGCTCGCGAGCGAAAGCCAGCAGTTCCTCGGTTTCAACCGCCAGAGAGGCGGCATTGAGCGCTATTTGTCTGCGCAGAAAAGCGCTGACCTGAGAGGTGTCAGTGGCCAGACGATCAAGCAGGCGCAACTGCGCGAAATTGTCGAAGCCCAGTGTTCGGGCTTTTTCGTGACGCAAGGCCAGCAACACCATCAACACTGGCTCGTTGTCGAGGTGTTCGGCATCAGGCCCCTGATCCGAAGCACGTGTGCAATTTGCCTTGTAGCATTCCTCGCGCAGCGCGCGATTCTGCGCCTGAGTCATGATCTGCTGATAGGTGTTCTGCTCCAGTGTCAGTCGCCAGCCGGGAAGTCCTGCCTGTTTTGCATTGGCCGCCAGATGCGCCTGCATGACGGGCGTCAGCCCTGCCAGGAGGGAGACGTCGACAATGTGCTTGCTCCAGGCGCCACTGGCAGCGTTGAGATTGCTCATGAACAGCTTCTGCATGAGGTCGATCTCGGTGTTCAATTGCGCGAGTTTTTCCCGCTGAGCGTCCGGCAGTCCGGTTCCCGCCATTTGGAATTCACGCAGAATCTTCGCCAGCGAGGCTTTGCGTGACGCGCTGAAGCTGGCCGCAATCGAACTGTCTGCCAGCCGTTGGCAGGTCTGGAGCAATGCCGGATTAGTGCTTTTCGCGGCGATGAATTGTTCTGCGACAACGCTGCTCAGGGCGCTCTGCTGTAACCAGTCGGGATCGTCGGAACGGATCACCGTCAGGAATTCGATGACCGCCTGGGTTTCGTGCAGGCGCGCGTCGGCTTCATCGATGGCGATGACCACATCGTCCCAGTTGGGATGCTCCACCTGAGTGGCGATGACGTGTTTGATGATCCGTTGGTTGTCGGCAACGATCGTTTCGATCGCGGGCACCAGGTGCTCGGCGCGCACCGCCGACCAGGGTGGCAGCGTCCAGTGTTGTAGCAGCGGATTGGTGTCAGGCATGGCGTCTTCCATGAAGTATGGCTGGATTGACCAGCCTAATCAGGAAGCGCAGGGGCGAGGTGGTAGATAGTTACCACCCCCCATCCGACAATCGGCAGGGGGGCGGTGCCGACTCACTGAGGCTCGTCGGGCTTTTTCTTCAGTTTCGGGTTCGGAAAGAACTGCACCGCCTGAACCTTTTTGTCCGGCGCAGGCTTCGAGGCGCTGGTGTTGACCCGCGTGCCCAGCTCTTTGGGCACCGACAGACCTTGTTCGTTGAGCGTGTCGGAATAACCGCAGGCCACGCACTCGCGGTGCGGCACGCCATCCTCGTTCCACATCATCAACTTGTCCGGCTCGCTGCACGCCGGGCAGACCGCCCCGGCGATAAAGCGTTTCTTGGTAATTACAGGCCCCTCGCTCATGCTGCCGCGTCCTCACTCAGGCCGCTGTGACGCAACAGCGCGTCGATCGACGGCTCACGGCCACGGAAGTCGACGAACAGCACCATCGGTGCCTGCGAGCCGCCGCGGGCCAGAATCGCTTCGCGGAAGGCGCGACCGGTATCCGCGTTGAGTACGCCGTCTTCTTCGAATTTCGAGAAGGCATCGGCGGACAGTACTTCTGCCCACTTGTAGCTGTAGTAACCGGCGGCGTAACCGCCGGCGAAGATGTGCGCAAAGCTGTTGGGGAAGCGGTTGTAGGCTGGCGGACGCATCACCGAAACCTCGTCGCGCACGCCTTCGAGCACCTGCGCTACGCTGCGGCCATCGCCATGGGTGGCGTGCAGTTCGAAGTCGAACAGCGAGAACTCCAGTTGGCGCACCATCATCAGGCCGGACTGGAAGTTTTTCGCCGCGAGCATTTTTTCCAGCAGGTCCTGAGGCAAGGGTTCGCCGGTTTCATAGTGACCGGAAATCAGCGCCAGGCCTTCCGGCTCCCAGCACCAGTTTTCCATGAACTGGCTCGGCAGCTCGACCGCGTCCCAGGCCACGCCATTGATACCCGATACGCCGGCATGATCAACGCGGGTCAGCAAGTGATGCAGGCCATGGCCGAACTCGTGGAACAGCGTGGTGACTTCATCGTGGGTCAACAGCGCCGGTTTGCCGCTGTCAGCCGGGGTGAAGTTGCAGACCAGATTGGCCACCGGGCTTTGCAGCACGCCGTCAACAGTCCGGCGACGGTCGCGGGCACCGTCCATCCACGCGCCGCCACGCTTGTTGGCGCGAGCGTAGAGGTCGAAGAAGAAGCGGCCGACGTGCTGGCCGTTTTCCTTGATTTCGAACAGGCGCACGTCCGGGTGCCAGGTGTCGAAGCCTTTGAGTTCGGCGATTTCAATGCCGTACAGACGCTGGACGATGGCAAACAGACCGCCCAGCACCTTATCGATCGGGAAGTAGGCGCGCAGGGTTTCCTGGGCAACGCTGTAGCGTTGTTCACGCAGCTTCTCGCCATAGAAACCGCTGTCCCAGCTTTGCAGATTGCTGCAGCCCTGTTCGGCGGCATAGGCGCGCAGCTGTTGCAGGTCCTGTTCGGCGAACGGTTTGCTGCGCTGGGCCAGATCGCGCAGGAAACTCAGTACCTGGTCGCTGGACTCAGCCATTTTGGTGGCCAGGCTCAGCTCGGCGAAGCTGGCGAAACCCAGCAGGCCGGCCAATTCCTGGCGCAGGTCGAGGATCTCTTCCATCACCGGACCGTTGTCATTCTGACCGGCGTTCGGGCCTTGATCCGAGGCGCGGGTGCAATAGGCAGCGTAGACTTCCTCACGCAGCGCACGGTCTTGCGCGTAAGTCATCACGGCGTAGTAACTAGGGAATTCGAGGGTGATCAGCCAGCCGGCGAGGCCCTTGGCCTGAGCGGCAGCGGCCATTTGCGCCTTGGCCGAATCGGTCAGGCCGGCGAGGGCGGCTTCGTCAGTGACGTGTTTGGTCCACGCCTGGGTGGCATCGAGCAATTGGTTGGAGAAGCGGCTGCCCAGCTCGGAGAGTTTGCTCTGCACTTCGGCGTAGCGCTTCTGTTGCGCGGGCGGCAGGTCGATACCGGACAGACGGAAATCGCGCAGGGCGTGTTCCAGAATGGTTTTTTGCGCCACGTCGAAGCCGGCAGCTTCCGGGCTGTTGGACAGGGCTTCATAGGCCTGGAACAGCTCGCGATTTTGACCCATTTCGGTGGAATAAGCGCTCAGGGCCGGCAGGCACGACTCATAGGCTTCACGCAGTTCGGCGCTGTTGCACACGGCGTTAAGATGGCTGACCGGACTCCACGCTGCACCGAGGCGGTCGTTGAGTTCGTCCATCGCCAGCACCAGACCCGCCCAGGTCGGGTTCTGGCCCTGGGTCTTGAGGATGTCGGCGATCGCAGCGCGGTTGTCGGCCAGAATGGTTTCGATGGCCGGCAGGACATGTTCGGCACGGATCGTGGAGAACGGTGGCAGGTCGTAGGACTGCAGCAGAGGGTTGTTCACGCTCACGGTTGGCACCTTGGCTGGAAGAAACATGCGCCCATCTTAATTACAATCGACACTCACCGCAGCTATCGGCGACAGAGAGAGAACTAATCGTGTCCCTTCGCAAATACCAGAATCACACCCCGCAGTTGAGCAAAGGCGCGTTTGTCGACGGCTCCGCGGTGGTGATCGGCGACGTCGAAATCGGCGAAGACAGCTCCGTCTGGCCATTGACGGTGATCCGCGGCGACATGCACCGGATCCGTATCGGCGCGCGCACCAGCGTCCAGGATGGCTGTGTGTTGCACATCACCCATGCCGGCCCGTTCAACCCGGACGGCTTCCCTTTATTGATCGGCGATGACGTGACGATTGCCCACAAAGTCATGCTGCACGGCTGCACAGTCGGTAGCCGCGTGCTGATCGGCATGGGCAGCATCGTCATGGATGGTGCGGTGGTTGAGGACGACGTGATCATTGGCGCCGGCAGCCTGGTGCCGCCGGGCAAACGCCTGCAAAGCGGGTTCCTCTACGTGGGCAGCCCGGTGAAACAGGTGCGGCCCTTGAGCGAAAAGGAAAACGCCTTCTTCACCTACAGCGCGGCGAACTATGTGAAGCTCAAGGACCTGCATCTGGCCGAAGGCTACGACACACTCTGAATCGATTCGCCACTGCCCAGGAATTTCCATGCATCATCAAACCGTACTGTTCGATCTCGATGGCACCCTGACTGACCCGCGTGAGGGCATCACCCGTTCCATTCAGTTTGCCCTCGCCAGGCTCGGCATCGATGAACCCGACCTGAGCAAACTGGAACATTTCATCGGCCCGCCGCTGCTGCAAGCGTTCATGCAGTTCTACGATTTCGACGAGGCCAAGGCCTGGGACGCGGTGAATTTCTATCGTGAGCGCTTCAGAGTCACCGGTCTCTACGAGAACCGCGTGTTCGACGGGGTGACGCCGCTACTGGAAACGCTTAGCGGCCAGGGACGCCAGTTGTACATTGCCACGTCCAAGCCGTGGGTGTTTGCCCGTGAGATCGCGCGGCATTTTGATTTCGCCCGGCATTTCAAAGTGATTTACGGCAGCGAACTGGATGGCACGCGGACCGACAAGGTCGAGCTGATTGCACACTTGCTCGCCGAAGAAGGGCTGGATCCGACGCAGACCCTGATGATTGGCGATCGTAAACACGACCTGATCGGGGCGCGCAGCAATGGCCTGGCGGCGGTGGCGGTGGGCTATGGGTTTGGTAGTTTCGAGGAGTTGACGGCCGAGGCGCCGGCTTATCACTTCCAGACGCTGGACGAGTTGCATCAGGCGTTTTTGCAGCGCTGATGAAACAGCTTTCGCGAGCAGGCTCGCTCCCACAGGGGCGCCTCTATCTGATGTGGGAGCGAGCCTGCTCGCGAAGAGGCACGATCTGCCTCCGCACAATCAGGAGGGTGCCAGAGCTTTCAAAGCCGCCTTGCGCGCATCAACCGGCAATCCTCCCAACCGCTCAACCCCGGCATAAAACCTCAACCAATCCCCTCCAGCTTGCCTGAACAACGCGGCAAACGCCGGCACCCACTGGTCGTACAGCCCGAACGGCAACAACCGTGCGTTATTCAGCGGTGCATTGACCCAGGCGTCATAGCGCTTGTCCCCGGCCCATTGGCTGTCCCTCATGGCCCGATAATCGCGGCGCAAGCGTTCGAATTCCGCGGCTTTGCGCTCGCGCATCTGCTCGGCCGCCAATGGCTGCGCGTACAGCTTCTCCAGCCGTGAACGCGTGTCGAGTATCAGCCCGATGAACTGGTCACGCTGCTTGAGCCTGGCCTCCGACTCTGCTGGCAGCCCGCGAAAGGCGCGCCATTGCCGCGTGCCTTCCTGCTCGACAAACGTGGCAAAGGACTCGTTGAACTCGGTGTCGTCCTGCACATAAACCCGTTGATGCGCCAGCTCATGAAAGATCAGCGTGGCGAGACGCTCATCGCCCCAGCCCACCATCGAATTGAGAATCGGGTCGTTGAACCAGCCCAGCGTCGAGTAGGCCTCGACGCCGCCAATCGCCACGTCCATGCCTTGCAGGCGCTGGATTGCCGCTTCGCCCCGCGCGGCGCTCTGGCTGTAATAGCCGCGATAGGCAACGCAGCCGGCAATCGGGAAGCAGTGGTTTTGCGGGGTCAGGGAAAACTCTGCTGTGGCGAACACGTTCCACACCACGAACGGGCGGCCAATGTCGGCATACAGGCGATAGCTCTGATTGTCGGGCAAGTGCAGGTGTTCGCTGGCGAAGGCGCGCGCCTTTTGCGACTGGGCCAGGTGGGCGCGCAGAGTTGCGTCACGGCTTGGGTCGGCGATGACCTTTTCCACAGGTTCGCGTGCGCGCAGCAATTGCAGTTGTCCACTGGCCAACTGGCCGTAATAGCTGACGCTGGCGCAACCGTTGAGCAACAAAAACAACACACCCGGAAACAAAAACGCAAAAACGCGATCAAGTAACCCAAGGCTTGAAAACGGCCTGATCACAATAAGAAATCCCCCGGAGAGTCTGCCCGCAAGACTATCCCGCCTTAAGGAGCACCGCTATGCGCATGTTAATGCTGACAGGAAGCCTGCTGATGCTGGCCGGTTGCGCCAATTTTGGCATGCCCGATCCGGACCCTTCGCAAGCCTGGATCGATCTCGATGCCCGGCAACCGGACACGGCGCTGCAAGCGCTGCAAGTCGATGCCAGACAGGCCATCGACAAACGTTATTTCGAAGTGCAGCCCGGCAGTCATGAGTTGAAGGTGCGTTATCAATTCCCGGTGGAGGCGACCAACATAGGCCCCGATGCCGAAACGTTGTGGCGCGATTGTCAGTTGAGCGTGAAATTCAAGGAGTTCAACGCCGGCCAGCGTTATCAACTGCAGGCTGGCAGCATCGGCTTCCGGCCATGGGCCAAGCTCTATGATGAACAGCGCAAAGTCGTCGGTCAGGGCACGCCGGCGGGCTGCCAGAGCAGCTGATCGGCGCTATGCTGGTGATTCAGAACTGTGGATATCCGTCATGCGTAGGTTGCCGCTGTTGCTCATCGCCAGTCTTGTCGCCGGTTGTCAGGCGCCGTTACCGGCCGTCGACCCGCAAATGGCCTGGGTCGAATTCTCGACGCCAAGCCCCGGCGGCAAGCTGTTGATGGCCGAACGTCTCGACAACCAGCGATTGCGCGACGGCCGTTTTTTTCAGGTAACGCCCGGTAGCCATGAGTTGCGGGTGCGTTTCGACTTCGAAGTGTTTGGCGGCGGTGGCAGTCTGATGACCGGCCCGGTAGAGCGTCTGTGTTACCTGACGATCCGTTACGACCACTTCGAGGCCGGTCAGCGTTATCTGCTGGAAGGGCGCTCGTTGGCGTTCACCCCAAGCGCACGCTTGTACAATGCCAAGCGCGAGATCGTTGCTGAAGACCGGGAATTCAGCTGCATCATCTAGCGGTTCAGTTGCCGTTTTTCTGGTAGATGATTCGCTTTGTGCCGTTTTCACACGAACCGACGATCATGGCCTCGTCGTGCTGTTTCGCTTCCTCAGCGGTGATGATTTCCAAGGTATACGACGGAATGGCTTTCGCCTGAATCTTGATTTCGATTTCTTTTCTGAGCTCTTCGCAGTCCTTGGGGGCTGCGATAGCGGACATGGCCAGTGCACTGCAGAGAATCGCCAAGCCAATACGTTTCATCAGTGAAGCTCCTTGAGGCAGCGCGCACGGGCGTGCGCTGAAGCTGCTGTCGATATTCGAGCATATTTTTACAGAGCGGGTTCTGACTTTGCTCACACCTTGTATCAATCGCCAGCTGCTGAGTTGGATTTTGAGACCGCCTTCGCGAGCAGGCTCGCTCCCACATTGAATCTGCGTCGTGCACAAATCCCCTGCGGGAGCGAGCCTGCTCGCGAAGACTTCAGACCTGCCAACGCCAAATCAGCTGACCAGCGAAGCCTCCAGCGTAATCTTCGCATTCAATACCTTGGAAACCGGGCACCCTTCCTTGGCCTTGTTGCTCAACTCCTCAAACTGCTGCTGAGTCGCGCCCGGGATCTTCGCCTTGAGAATCAGCTTCACTGCGGTGATCGCGAAGCCGCCATCGACCTGATCGAGGGTCACTTCAGCGTTGGTGTCGATGCTGTCCGCCTTCAGGCCGGCGTCGCCAAGAATCATCGAAAACGCCATGGAGAAGCAGCCGGCGTGGGCCGCGCCGATCAGTTCTTCGGGGTTGGTGCCCTTGCCGCCTTCAAAGCGTGCCTTGAAGCCGTAGGGGGCTTCTCTGAGGACGCCGGTTTCGGTGGAAATCGAGCCGAGACCGGTTTTCAGGTCGCCTTCCCAATGCGCGGATGCCTTTTTCACGATAGCCATGTCTGCCTCCTAAATGTGGCGCGCAACGCCGCGCCGTCGTGGTTCTTGCATGCAAGGCTTCTGAGGATAGACGGCGGAACAAAGTTCAGCCTGGCTGAATCGTTGACTTTTTTAGTAGGAAATTTCTTCGCTGCTATTGAATCTCGGGTATATGCCCTCATTCCATAAAACACGCTTATGGATTCGGCAGGTTTTCGTTCGCAAGAAAAACCTGCCTCCCCACTTGGAGACGCAGGTTCATGAAACAACTGTCCGACGTAAAATTTTCCACCCTCGATCTGGTGCCGGTGCGCGAGAACGGCAGCCCCGCGCAGTCGCTGCGCAATTCGCTGGATCTGGCCCAGCATGCCGAGAAACTCGGCTACACACGGTTCTGGGTTGCTGAGCACCACAACATGGACGGCATCGCCAGTTCGGCGACATCTGTACTGCTGGGTTATCTGGCAGGCGGCACCTCGTCGATTCGGGTCGGCTCCGGCGGCGTCATGCTGCCCAACCATGCGCCGCTGGTGATTGCCGAGCAGTTCGGCACCCTTGAAAGCCTGTACCCGGGACGGATTGATCTGGGCCTGGGCCGTGCGCCCGGCTCTGACCAGATGACCGCCCGCGCCTTGCGCCGCGAACGTTCCGGCAGCGCTGACGATTTTCCTGAAGATGTCGCCGAACTGGTGCGTTATCTTGGCCCGCGCACCCCGGATCAGCGCGTGATCGCAATGCCCGGCACCGGCACCAACGTGCCGGTCTGGCTGCTCGGTTCCAGCCTGTTCAGCGCGCAACTGGCCGGCGAGCGCGGTTTGCCTTACGCCTTCGCCTCGCATTTTGCGCCACGCTTCATGCACGAGGCGATCCGCGTCTATCGCAACCACTTCAAGCCGTCGGCGGTACTCGACAAGCCCTACGTGATGCTTGGTGTGCCGTTGGTAGCAGCGGATACCGACGAACAGGCCGATTATCTGGCGACATCGGTGTACCAGCGCATCCTTGCGCTGATGCGCGGGCAAAGCCTGGTGCAGCGCCCACCGGTGAAAACCATGGACGGCCTGTGGTTGCCCCACGAACGGGAAGCCGTCGGTGATTTCCTCGGCCTGGCAATGGTCGGCGGCCCGCAGAAGATCCGCGCCAAGCTGGAGGTGCTGATTGAGCAGACACAGGCGGATGAGCTGATTTTTACCTGTGATCTGTATGAGCATGCCGACCGCCTGCATTCCTACGAGCTGCTGGCGCAGGTCATGAAGGGCTGAGTACAGCCGATATCCACGGCCAAAACGTTACCTTGTGGGAGCGGGCTTGCTCGCGAAAGCGGAGTGCCAAACACTCAGGATGTCGACTGACACACCGCCTTCGCGAGCAAGCCCGCTCCCACATTTGAAATGTGCCGTGCATAAAAAAGCCGACGCATCCGCGTCGGCTTTTGTATTTCAGGCGCAATCAACCGCGCTTGTAGACGATTTCCTTGCTGCCACCTTCGCAGGTCCCGACCACTTTGGCGTCAGCCGCCGCGCCCTTGTCGACGACCTCCAGCGAATAGCCGGAAACACCTTTGGCGTCGAGCTTCGCCGCGATCTCGGCTTTCAGCTCTTCACAAGGCTTGCCGGCTGCAAACGCACCACCGGCAAGGCTCAACAAACCTACTGCCAACATGATCTTCTTCATCGGTTGCACTCCTGGTCGGATTGAAAAAGGCGCGCATCGAGACCTCGCCCGATACGCTCACCTATAGCG
This sequence comes from Pseudomonas sp. SWRI111, assembly GCF_014268555.1. Taxonomy (NCBI): domain Bacteria; kingdom Pseudomonadati; phylum Pseudomonadota; class Gammaproteobacteria; order Pseudomonadales; family Pseudomonadaceae; genus Pseudomonas; species Pseudomonas sp. SWRI111. The sequence continues at coordinate 417,321 of NZ_JABWQQ010000002.1, forward strand.
CTTTGCCATTCCCTATGGCACTCCGCCAGCGCGCAAGTTCAGAAGACCGGACCAAACTCAGCTGGCGGCAATCTTGAAACCGACTTTCAACGTCACCTGGAAATGTGCCACCTGGCCGTTTTCGATATGACCACGGGTCTCGGTCACTTCAAACCATTCCAGGTTGCGCAGGGTTTTATTGGCTTCGGCCAGCGCGTTGTTGATGGCGTCTTCGATGCTGGTGGTCGACGAACCGACCAGCTCGACTTTCTTGTAGGTGTGATGGTCACTCATGGCGATCTCCTTGGCGTGTGGAATTGAGACTAGCAGTGAATCGTTCTGTTGATTTCGGCGGCGTTGCGCTGCCGAAGTTCAGATTTTCTGCACTTTCTCGAAGCGGCGAAGTCCCAACCAACACACGCCACTCATCACCAATGCAGGAGAGCCACCATGGCCAACACCTCTTTACGTAAAGCCTCGTTGCAAAGCATGGAAGCCGAGATCGAGAGTCTGCTCAAATCGTTGGAAAGCTTGAAAGACGATGCTTCGGACGAGTCGCGCAAGACCCTCAAGGCGCTGAAAAGCAATGCTGAAAGTGCGCTGAAGCACTCGCGTCACCTGCTCAGCGACGCTTATGAAGAAGTCAAAGTGAAAACCCGCGAGACCGGCATTGCGACCCGCGACTACGCGCAGGAGCATCCGTGGACCACCGCCGGCGTGGCGGTCGGTGCAATCGGTCTGCTGGCGGCTTATTTGCTGTTCAAGCGCGGCGAGTGATCCGTCTGGCGCAGCTCGTTCTTGAGCCATTGCGCCAGTTGCCGGGCGCGCCCGTCTGCGGCGCGCTTGGGTAGCCACAACGCCAGTTGCGCCGGGGTTTCGCAAAAGCCCCACGGTGCAACGAGGCGCCCGGCCTTCAAATCTTCAGTCACCAGCGGTTCCGGCGCGATGGCCACGCCCAGGCCTGCCACCGCAGCCTCCAGCAAGTAATACAAATGCTCGAATCCTTGCCCAAGCTTCAACGCCTTGGCGTCGAGGGCATATTGCTGCGCCCAGCTTGGCCAGGCTTGCGGGCGCGACGTCGTGTGCAGCAGCGGTTCTTTGAGCAATGCCGAAGCGGGCGCTGTGCGCAAGCGTTGATAGCCACTGAACAACGGACTCATCACTGGGCCGATGCGCTCTGCCGCCAGTTCGTAGACCTGCATGTCTGCCGGCCACGGCGGTTCGGCGAACAGCAGCAAAGCATCCAGCCCAGGCCGACGCGGATCGAGATCACCCTCACCGGCCGACAAGTGCAGGCGCAAATCCGGCAGGTCGGCATTCAGACGCCCCAGGCGGGGAATAAACCAGCGCGCCAGCAGGCTTCCGGAACAGCCGAGCACGAACGGCGCATCGGCGGTACTTTGCGTCAGTTCGGCGCAAACACTGCGCAACCGATCAAACGCTTCGCCGCTGGCATCGCGCAAACGTACCCCGGCATCTGTGAGTTTCAAGCCGCGCCCGTCCTTGACGAACAAACTGACGCCGAGGTGTTCTTCCAGCACTTTGAGCTGGCGGCTGACAGCCCCATGGGTAACGTGCAGCTGCTCGGCAGCCTGACTGACGCTGTTCAGGCGGGCAGTGGCCTCGAAGGCACGCAGGGCATTCAACGGGGGCAGGTCGTGGCTCATAGTATGTGTGAGTTTTTCTGACAGGTTGTGGCGATCTTATCGGTTTTCAGGGCGCAGTGTCAGGGGTAGAGTGGACTCATTGTCTTTTGACCGAATTCACCTGGAGCGACCCATGACCCAGACTTCGAACACCTCTGATCTGCGTAACGGCCCTGACGCCAACGGCCTGTTCGGCGCGTTTGGTGGTCGCTACGTGGCAGAAACCCTGATGCCGTTGATCCTTGACCTGGCCCGCGAATACGAAGCGGCCAAGGAAGATCCGGCCTTCAAAGAAGAATTGGCCTACTTCCAGCGTGATTACGTCGGACGTCCGAGCCCACTGTATTTCGCCGAACGCCTGACCGAGTTCTGCGGTGGCGCCAAGATTTACCTCAAGCGTGAAGAGCTGAACCACACCGGCGCGCACAAGATCAACAACTGCATCGGCCAGATCCTGCTGGCGCGGCGCATGGGCAAGAAACGCATCATCGCCGAGACCGGCGCCGGCATGCACGGCGTGGCCACGGCCACCGTCGCTGCGCGTTTCGGTCTCGATTGCGTGATCTATATGGGCACCACCGACATCGAACGTCAGCAGGCCAACGTCTTTCGCATGAAGCTGCTGGGCGCCGAAGTGATTCCGGTAGTCGCCGGCACTGGCACCCTGAAAGACGCGATGAACGAAGCCCTGCGTGACTGGGTGACCAACGTCGACAACACCTTCTACCTGATCGGCACCGTGGCCGGCCCGCACCCGTACCCGGCGATGGTTCGCGACTTCCAGGCCGTGATCGGCAAAGAAACCCGCGACCAGTTGCAAGCTCAGGAAGGTCGTCTGCCAGACAGCCTGGTAGCGTGCATCGGCGGTGGCTCCAACGCCATGGGCCTGTTCCACCCGTTCCTGGATGACAAGAGCGTTGAAATCATCGGCGTCGAAGCAGCCGGTTACGGCATCGAAACCGGCAAGCACGCGGCCAGCCTCAATGGCGGTGTTCCGGGCGTGCTGCACGGCAATCGGACTTTCCTGCTGCAGGACGACGATGGTCAGATTATCGACGCTCATTCGATTTCCGCCGGCCTCGACTATCCGGGCATCGGTCCTGAACACGCCTGGTTGCACGACATCGGCCGCGTCCAGTACACCTCGGTGACCGATGACGAAGCGCTCGCAGCGTTCCACAAATGCTGCCGCCTGGAAGGGATTATCCCTGCGCTGGAAAGTGCCCACGCCCTGGCTGAAGTATTTAAACGCGCACCGAAGCTGCCGAAGGATCACCTGATGGTGGTCAACCTGTCCGGGCGTGGCGACAAAGACATGCAGACCGTCATGCACCATATGGAACAATCGCAGCAGGAGAAACACTGATGAGCCGCCTGCAAACCCGCTTTGCCGACCTCAAGCAACAGAACCGCGCCGCACTGGTGACCTTCGTGACCGCTGGCGATCCTGACTACGACACCTCGCTGGCGATCCTCAAAGGCTTGCCGGCGGCAGGTGCCGACGTGATTGAACTGGGCATGCCGTTTACCGATCCGATGGCCGACGGCCCGGCCATCCAGTTGGCCAACATTCGTGCGCTGGGCGCCAAGCAGAACCTGGCGAAAACCCTGCAAATGGTTCGCGAGTTTCGTGAAGGTAACAGCGACACGCCGCTGGTGCTGATGGGCTATTTCAACCCGATCCACAAATTCGGCGTCGAGCGCTTTATCGCCGAAGCCAAGGATGCCGGTGTCGATGGCCTGATCGTGGTCGACATGCCGCCGGAGCACAACGAAGAACTGTGCGACCCGGCGCAGGCGGCCGGCCTGGACTTCATTCGCCTGACCACGCCGACCACCGACGACGCGCGTTTACCGCGCGTGCTCAACGGCAGTTCCGGTTTCGTCTACTACGTGTCGGTTGCGGGCGTGACCGGGGCGGGTGCGGCGACGCTGGAGCATGTCGAAGAGGCGGTTGCGCGTCTGCGTCGGCACACCGATCTGCCGATCAGCATTGGTTTTGGTATCCGCACGCCGGAGCAAGCCGCGGCGATCGCGCGTCTGGCGGACGGTGTGGTGGTGGGCTCGGCCTTGATCGACCATATCGCCAGCGCCGATACGCCTGAGCAGGCGATCGACGGTGTATTGAGCCTGTGCTCCGCGCTGTCACAAGGCGTGCGCAAGGCTCGCGGCTAAGCGCACAAAGAATAAACAAAAAGGCTTCAGAACCGTGTTCTGAAGCCTTTGTTTTTCAGGGCAATTGCAGTCCGCCCGAGGCCTTGTGCAATTTGCGCAGATGCTCGCCAATCTGCTTCACGTTGGCCTCGCTGGCGGCAATCTCGGCGGCACGCTTGGGTTCGAGCAGCTTGCGCACTTCGGTATCGAGATCGCCGGACAGGGCCAGCAGCTTCTTCTGCCGCTGACTGCTTTCTGCTTCCAGCCTGTCAAACTCGCTTGGCTGCGGTAATCCATAACCTTTTGAGTCGAGCAGCTCCGCCGGACGGCTTAGGAAACCGCTGTTGGCGAGGATCTGCTGCAAGGTAGCGTTGGCTTTATCCATGCCACCATTCTCCAGTTCGCGCGCGCCGAGGTAGCGCTGTTTGACCTCGTCCTGCGCGAGCAGCAACTGCCGACGGAAACTGGCCTGCTCCAATAGCAGCAGCGCCGCACTGGTACGCAGGTCGGCTCGTTCGAACCATTCCCGGCGTTCCTCTGCTGTCAGCGAAAGCCAGTCCTCGACGGTGGTCTCCTTGATCGGCAGTTGCTTCTTCAGCACATCGAACATCGCCTGATAGCGATCACGGAACGAGTCGAAGCGATAACCCAGACGCAGCGCTTCTTTCGGATCGTCGAGCACGCTGGTGTCGGCCAATCCTCGGCCCTTGAGCACTTCGAGCAAGCCATTGGGCATGATGCTGTCGAGCCCAACGAGTTGGCTGTTGTTGCTACCGCTGCGCAACAGTTTCAAGCCTTCCACCGCGCAGTTGTTAGAGAGGAAAAAATAATTGCCGTCGTAGCTCCAGTGCATCTCGGCGGCATGTTCGACCACGCCTTCGATTTCCTCGCGAGACAGGTTCAGCGGCACGGAGGCGAGGCTGCGCAGCTCGGTCTTGGTGTATTCGTCGATCACTTGTGCCAACGGCAATACGAACAGGCGCGAGGGGTATTTGCCAACCAGTCCGTCCCAGCTCGACAGCTGCACGTCGCCAACGAAGGCGCGGTACGACAACACCAGATGCTGATCGAGGTCGAGGCGGCAATCCGGGCCACGCGGGCGGCCCGGCGCGCAGATGACCAGGCGCAACATGCTGTGGCCCCAGCGGCTGACCCAGTTCTGATTCGCCTCGGCCAGCAGGTAATCGACGGCATAGACGCGTTCCGGATCGACGCGCCCCAAGGGCTGCCTGGCGAAGTCATTGCCCGCATTCAAAAAGGCGAAGCTCTTGCTGCAGGTGTCCTTGGCCGATGGCGCCCAGCCGAAGTGGTCCTTGTAGTAGCGATACAGCGCCGGGCGGCGGCAGGCGTAGCTCGGGTCGAGGAGGAAGTACTCCATGTTGACCGCGACGAATTCCTTGGGGCTGGAAATTTCGTACAGATCGGGGCTGCGGGCGATCTGCCGGTTGTGTTGTTCACGCTCGCCGCGACGACCGACATATTGCTGCCAGCCGGCAAGGTCGAGCAGGCGCGGGTCGTCACTGAGGGTGAAGCGACGGCCATTCTGTCCGCGACACTCATCGGGAATGCCGATCAGTCCTGCGCTATCGAAACGCCGGGTGCAGCGTTGGATCAGCGTGCGTTCGGCGCCCGGCCATAAGCGCGCGCGGTCGTAAATATGAGTGATCTCGTGCAGCACCGTGGCGAGCAGTTCCTGACGAACAGTGCCGTGGGGGCGATTGGTTTTCTCTTTGGCCGCGCTGCCGTCGGTGAGTCCGGGCAGCAACTTGCGGTTCAGGTCGAGCTCGGCAACCAGCGTCGCCTGCCCGTAAGCATTGGCGGGCATGTCGTCGGTCCAGCCGACATCAATGCGCCGGTCCAGCCGCTCGATGAAGCTCGGCGGCAGCTTCTGCAGAGCCTCATCGATCAGCGCCTGGCTGGCCTGTTGTTGAGCCGGACTCAGACCCTCGGTCTTGAGCCGCAATTGCAGGCCGGCGTGGGCGCTGTTACCAAGCAGCAACAACGCCCCGGCCAGCAGCCAGGCACCCATGGACCTCACAGTGCGAGGATAGCTTCGGCGAGTACCTGGTCACTGGCGTCGCGCGCTTCCGGCACGCGGGTACGCAGGGTATTGAGCGCGGCTTCGAGGTGAGCACCGCGGATGTCGCCGTTGCTGGCGACGAAACTGGCGGCGTCGTCATGGGCTTCGCGGATGATTTTCGAATCGCGGATGGACGTGGTGGTGTCGGAGGTGAAATCGATGGTGCGCTGGGAGGCACGAACGATGATGTTACTGGTGGCTACCAGGGTTTGCGCCTGGGCCACGTCGGCCAACAAAAACAGGCCAAGGGCGGCAGCAATCAGCGGGCTACGCATGGAACGACTCCGGAAGGACAAGGATAACTATTGGACGAGAATTGCCTCGGCCAGTTCAAGGTCGCTGGCATGAAGTTTTGGCCGGGTCTTGCGCAGATAATGCAGCGCGGACTCCAGCCGGGCACCTCGCCATTCACCGTCACTGGCAACGAATACCGCCGCGTCATCGTGAGCGGCGAGCAGCAGTTTACGGTCGAACGGTGCAGAAGACACCATGCTGGTGGCGTAACCGCTGACAACGGTGCCTTGGGTCGACGCATTGAAGGCATCGAAGGCGCTGGCAGGCGTTGTCCAGCAGACAATCAATACAGCAGAAGGGAACAGCAGATTCGAAAGAAAACGCATGAGACTCGGTAATGGTTGGCGAGCTCAAAGGCTAGCGCAATGCCCGGGCCAGAGCCAGCGTTGAAACATCGGGACACGAGCGAAGTGTCCCGATCAGTTCCGTCGCTTAGATCGTCAGGATAGCCTGAGCCAACTGGGCGTCGGTGGCCTGCAGCTGTGGCGCCTGGTGGCGAATGTGGTCCAGCGCGCTTTCCAGCTTCACGCCACGGATCTCGCCTTCGCTGGCGACGAAGCTGGCGGCGTCGTCACGAGCGGCCAGGACGATCTTGTCGTCACGAAAGGAGGACGTCACATCCGACGTGGCGTCGGAAGACGCTTTCAGAGCGCCGACGAGGGAGTCGGTGGTCACGATGAAGCTGGTAGCGCTGGCATTGGTAGCCATAGCCAGCAGGGCAGCGGCACTGAGCAGACGAAGACGGGTCATGGTGTAACTCCTTTGGATAAACCGTAGTGAGAGGTGGCTCGGTATCTGAGGAGTCAGACGCCAGTTGCTTAACGTTCGCCACGTACTGTGTGGATATTAGGCTGGCGGGCGCGGTTCGCCCAGTGATGGCAACCCTTGCAAGCGCCTTTTTCATAACTGTTATGGTGATTGTTTGTATTGATAAAACTGTAACGGTCGGCCGCAAATCGGCACGCTAGAGGCACCGCAGTCCAAAACGACAGAACCCGTCGTGGTTTCCCACGACGGGTTCTGTTTTATTCAATTCAGGTTGCTGGCGGTGGGTCTTGGCGACCAGAGCCAGCGACGCTACTTAGCGCCAGAACGGCTTGCTCAGCTCTTCGTAGCGTTGTGCTTCGCTGATACCGGCGTCAGCCAGCAGACGCGAATCCAGACGAGCCAGTTGATGGCGGCTGGAGATGCGGCGCTGCCACAACATCAGGTTGGCGAGAACGCGCAGAGGCAGGGAAGCCTGGGTTTTTGCAGCTTTGTCTTCGAAGAACAGTTCGGAACTGAGTGTACGTTCCATGGTTGACATCCTTCCGCTTGTGGCGGGATCAGGTAGTGGTTTGACTGGTGCCCATGATCCTCCTGTTTGCCTAGTCTCTGTAGATACAGTTCAGCTGTATTGTGAGTGACCAGTTAACTGTTTATAGGCGGTGTACGGGTCAAAATCGAGCAAACTGTACCTGTCCGCACCGATTCAGTGCGTTTATGCCCGATTCAGTCCAGATCGCAGTCTACTATCGTGGGAATAGACCGGTACAGCAGTACAGTTTTTGCAGGAAAGGACGTGTGCGAAAGTCCATCGGCACACAGTGCGTGTACGCCGATGGTTTATCTGTGCGATTACACCGCGAGCATGCGTCCGGTTTCTTCCAGATTGATATGCCAGCTCAAGGCTTCACGCAGGATGTGTGGCGTGTGCCCACCAATGGCACAGGCTGCGGTGAAGTAGTCATTCAGCGCCTGGCGGAAATCCGGATGCACACAGTTGTCGATAATCACACGGGCACGTTCGCGCGGTGCCAGGCCGCGCAGGTCGGCCAGACCGACCTCGGTCACCAGAATGTCGACGTCATGTTCGGTGTGGTCAACGTGGCTGACCATCGGCACCACGCTGGAAATTGCGCCGCCCTTGGCAATCGATTTGGTCACAAACACCGCCAGATGCGCGTTGCGCGCGAAATCGCCGGAGCCGCCGATGCCGTTCATCATCCGCGTGCCGCAGACATGGGTGGAGTTGACGTTGCCGTAGATGTCGAATTCCAGCGCGGTGTTGATGCCGATGATGCCCAGGCGGCGCACCACTTCCGGGTGGTTGGAGATCTCTTGCGGACGCAACACCAGCTTGTCCTTGTACTTCTCCAGATTGCCGAACACGTCGCTGTTGCGTCGTTCCGACAGGGTGATCGAGCTGCCCGAGGCAAAGCTCAGCTTGCCAGCATCGATCAGGTCGAAGGTCGAGTCCTGCAGTACTTCGGAGTACATGGTCAGGTCTTCGAACGGCGAGTCGATCAAGCCGCACATCACCGCGTTGGCAATATTGCCGATCCCGGCCTGCAGAGGGCCCAACTTGTTGGTCATTCGCCCGGCGTCGACTTCCTGCTTGAAAAAGGTGATCAGATGTTCAGCGATGGCGTTGGTATCAACGTCCGGTGTCGACACCGTGGACGGCGAGTCCGCCTGCTGGGTGATGACAATGGCAACGATTTTTTCCGGCGGGATCGGTATCGCCGTGCTGCCGATACGGTCGTCTACTTTTACCAGCGGGATCGGCGTCCGCGTCGGGCGGTACGTCGGGATATAAATGTCGTGCAGGCCTTCGAGGTTGGCGTTATGCGCCAGGTTGATTTCGACAATCACCTGTTTGGCGAAGATCGCGAAGCTGGCCGAGTTGCCTACCGAAGTGGTCGGCACGATGTGGCCCTGTTCAGTGATGGCGACGGCTTCGATGACGGCGATGTCCGGCAGCTTCAGCTGCTGATTGCGCAGTTGCTCGACAGTCTCCGACAGGTGCTGATCGATGAACATCACCTCGCCGGCGTTGATCGCCTTGCGCAGGGTGCTGTCGACTTGAAACGGCATGCGCCGTGACAGTACGCCGGCCTCGGTCAATTGCTTGTCGAGGTCGTTGCCCAGGCTGGCGCCTGTCATCAGGCTGATTTTCAGCGGCGTGACCTTGGCGCGCTCGGCCAGTGCGTGCGGGACGGCTTTGGCTTCGCCGGCGCGGGTGAAGCCGCTCATGCCGACGGTCATGCCGTCCTCAATCAGAGCAGCGGCGTCGGCGGCGCTCATCACTTTGTCCAACAACGAAGGCAGGCGAATACGGTCACGGTACATTGATGATTTCTCGGGCAGCGAGTAGCAGGATGCGCAGTCTAGTGAATTTGCCGGGCGCCTGTCCCGCTACCAAGGTCGCAAATGAGGCGTCTATTTAGCGGCTTTCAAGTAAAACACCGTTACCGGATCGGCAACAACGCGGCAAATTGTCCAGCGTTTTGCGCAAACTAAAACGCCCCGACAAGTCGGGGCGTTCGTTATCGCTGCGGGGGATTACTCGACGGCTTTAACCATGTCTTCGATGACTTTCTTCGCGTCGCCGAAGACCATCATGGTCTTGTCGAGGTAGAACAGTTCGTTGTCCAGGCCGGCATAACCGCTGGCCATCGAACGCTTGTTGACGATGATGGTCTTGGCCTTGAACGCTTCAAGGATCGGCATGCCGGCAATCGGCGACTTCGGATCGTTCTTCGCGGCCGGGTTGACCACGTCGTTCGCACCGAGCACCAACACCACGTCGGCCTGGCCGAATTCGGAGTTGATATCCTCCATCTCGAACACTTGGTCGTAAGGCACTTCGGCCTCGGCGAGCAATACGTTCATGTGCCCGGGCATCCGACCTGCCACTGGGTGGATCGCGTACTTCACGGTCACGCCGCGGTGGGTCAGCTTCTCGGTCAGTTCCTTCAGGGCATGTTGTGCCCGAGCCACTGCCAGGCCGTATCCCGGCACGATAATCACGGTGTCGGCGTTGGTCAGCAGGAAGGTCGCGTCGTCAGCCGAACCGGATTTCACCGGGCGTGCTTCTTTCGCGCCGGTCGGACCGGCATCGGCGGTGTTGCCGAAACCACCCAGCAGCACATTAAAGAAGGAACGATTCATCGCCTTGCACATGATGTACGAGAGGATCGCACCGCTCGAACCCACCAAGGAGCCTGCAATGATCAACATCGAGTTGTTCAGCGAGAAGCCGATACCCGCTGCCGCCCAGCCCGAATAGCTGTTGAGCATCGACACGACGACCGGCATGTCGGCGCCGCCGATCGGGATGATGATCAGCACACCCATCACGAACGCCAACGCCAGCATCAGCGCGAATGCGGTGAGGTTGCCGGTGAACATGAAGGTCAGGCCGAGCGCCAGCGTAGCCAGGCCCAGCACCGCGTTCAGCTTGTGCTGACCGGAAAACTGTACCGGTGCCCCTTGGAACAGGCGAAACTTGTACTTGCCCGACAACTTGCCGAACGCAATCACCGAACCGGAGAAGGTGATCGCACCGATGGCCGCCCCGAGGAACAGCTCCAGACGGTTGCCCGCCGGGATCGCGTCGCCCAATTGCTTGACGATGCCCAGCGACTGCGGCTCAACCACAGCGGCAATGGCAATGAAGACCGCCGCCAGACCGATCATGCTGTGCATGAAGGCGACCAGTTCCGGCATCTTGGTCATTTCAACGCGCTTGGCCATGATCGAACCGGCGGTGCCGCCGACCAGCAGGCCGACGATGACATAGCCAATGCCGGCAGTCGCAAGCTCTGCGCCCAGCTTATAGATGAGGCCAACCGTGGTGATAATGGCCAACGCCATGCCGAGCATGCCGAACAGGTTGCCGCGCCGCGAGGTGGTCGGGTGCGACAAGCCTTTAAGGGCCTGGATAAAGCAGATCGACGCGATCAGGTAGAGCGTCGTGACGAGATTCATGCTCATTTACTTCGGCGCCTCTTCTTTTACTTTCGGGGCTTTCTTCTTGAACATCTCGAGCATGCGGCGGGTGACCAGGAAACCACCGAAGACGTTGACCGCCGCCAGTGCCACGGCGAGCGTGCCCATGGTTTTGCCCAGCGGGGTCACGGTCAATGCGGCCGCAAGCATGGCGCCGACGATCACGATTGCCGAGATGGCGTTAGTGACTGCCATCAACGGTGTGTGCAGCGCAGGTGTAACGTTCCAGACCACGTGATAACCGACATAAATCGCCAGCACGAAGATGATCAGGTTGTAGATACCGGGGGAGATAAGCTCTTCCATCGTCTGAATCCCTGCTTAGGCGTTTTTGCGGATGACTTGGCCGTCGCGGCACATCAGGCACGCGGCGACGATGTCGTCTTCGAGGTTGACGTCGAACTGGCCTTCGTTGGTGAACACCAGCTTGAGGAAGTCCAGCAGGTTGCGTGCGTACAGTGCCGAGGCGTCGGCGGCGACTTCACCAGCGAGGTTGGTCGGACCGACGATGGTCACGCCGTTTTCCACGACAACCTGGTCGGCCACAGTCAGCGGGCAGTTGCCACCCTGAGCGGCAGCGAGGTCGATAACCACCGAACCCGGCTTCATCTGCGCCACGGTGTCTGCGCTCAACAGCGTTGGAGCCTTGCGGCCCGGGATCAATGCGGTGGTGATGACAATGTCAGCCTGTTTCGCGCGTTCGTGAACGGCCTGGGCCTGGCGCTGCATCCAGCTCGCTGGCATCGGCCGCGCATAACCGCCGACACCGACGGCGCACTCGCGCTCTTCATCGGTCTCGTAAGGCACGTCGACGAACTTCGCGCCGAGGGACTCGATCTGCTCTTTCACCGCTGGACGCACGTCAGACGCTTCAATCACTGCACCCAGACGTTTTGCCGTGGCAATCGCCTGCAACCCGGCCACGCCCGCGCCGAGAATCAGCACCCGCGCCGCTTTAACCGTGCCCGCGGCAGTCATCAGCATCGGCATGAAACGCGGATAGTAGTGCGCGGCCAGCAACACCGCTTTGTAGCCAGCAATGTTCGCCTGCGATGACAACACATCGAGGCTCTGCGCCCGCGAAGTGCGTGGTGCCGCTTCGAGGGCAAACGCGGTAATACCGCACTCGGCCATTTTCGCGAGGGTTTCGTTGTTGAACGGATTGAGCATGCCCACCAGCACCGTTCCGCGCTTGATCAGCGTCAGTTCGGCATCGCTTGGGGCAACCACCTTGAGAATCAGCTCGGCGCCAAACGCATCGTTGGCACTGCCAATGGTTGCGCCTGCCGCTTCATAGGCACTGTCGACGATGCTGGCCTTGACGCCTGCACCGGTTTGCACAGTGACCTTATGACCTTGGCTGATCAGCTTTTTAATGGTTTCCGGGGTCGCAGCAACCCGCGTTTCACCGGTCTGGGTTTCGAGAGGAACACCAATGTGCACGTCAAATCTCCTGCGTGATCTTATTGAGTAAACCCAGGCACTGCGGATGGTGCGACTGGGGCGGCCGATCAGCACGATCCCGCCAAATCAGGGCGGGGCGCGGCATTTTGCAGGCGAACTTTATGCCCTTCAAGGGATTATGACGGGTGACGGAAAATTAACTACAAGTCATGCCGTGACCGAATGTCGCAGATGGCCAGTTGAATCCCTTGCAGACCGTGCCCTGTAAGGATTCTGGCTGAAGATGGAAAAATTTCTCATCGGTGGCGTGAATAGGCAGTAATGCGTCGCCAATGGAGGCTCAAAGCCACGTACTTAGGCGCTTCTGGGACGTCTGTACGACTTTCGGATACAGTCACCGAAATTGCGACAAATAGTTATATCTGTAGTGCTTTCGGTTTCCTGACTACGCAGTTAGGAAGTGCTGTATGCCCTTATTCCTCTAGGCTGTAGCTATGTGCCTGATTCACCAACCAGTCGCGAAATGCCTTGAGCGACGCCGATTCGACCTTTCGCTCGGGAATCATCAAGTAATAGGCCTTGATGCTCGTAAGTGCTTGGGGGTTGGCAATCACCAAGCGCTTCTCGGCCAGCTCGCGCTGAATCAGGAAGGGGGGAATCAACGCAATCCCCATGTCGTGCATCGCGGCTTGGGCGAGCATGGAGAATAGCTCGTAGCGCGGGCCTGTCATGTCTCGGGGGATGTTCAATTGTTGTGAATTGAACCACTGACGCCAGGCATACGGGCGAGTGGTCTGTTGCAACAGTGGCAATTCTGCGATGGCTTGAGCTGTCAGTTGCTCTTGGTTTTGAAGCAGGGCGGGGCTGCACACCGGCATCGGATTTTCGCCCATCAACCGGTGGGACTCGGTACCGGACCAATCGGCGTCGCCGAAGTAGATCGCAGCGTCGAATTCGGTATCGGCAAACAGGAAGGGCCGGGTGCGGTTGGTCAGGTTAACGGTGACTTCCGGGTGCTTGAGCTGGAAATCCTTGAGCCGTGGCAGTAGCCATTGCGTGCCGAAGGTAGGCACTACGGCCAATTCGATCACGTTGGTGCCTTGCTGGCCCATCACTGAAAGGGTGTCGCGCTCGACGGCATCAAGCTGAGTCGCCACACGACGACTGTAGGAAAGGCCTGCTTCGGTCAGCTTTACGCCGCGCCGCGAACGCCGGAACAGTTCCACTCCGAGAAACTCCTCGAGGCTGGCGATCTGTCGGCATATCGCGCCCTGAGTCAGCGAAAGTTCTTCGGCGGCCCTGGTAAAGCTCTCGTGGCGTGCGGCGGCTTCGAAGCTGATCAGGGCGGCAGTGCTGGGGATCTTCCTGCGCATGTACGTTAATCTCACTGATACGTCGGGCAAACGGCAGTTTACGCCGTTTCGAAGTGAGAAAATCACACAACAGCATGCGAAATCCTCGTTTGCCGCCAACGAGAACCGCGCCTAGGATCAATGCCACGTTAATTCACCCGATTTGCGAGGACACACCCATGGGCGGTAAAGCGAGTTTCAACTGGATCGATCCCCTGCTGCTGGATCAACAGCTCACTGAAGAAGAGCGCATGATCCGCGACACCGCCGAGCAGTTCGCTCAACAGAGCCTGGCACCGCGTGTCCTCGAAGCTTTCCGACATGAGAAAACCGACCCGGCAATCTTCCGTGAAATGGGTGAAGTCGGCCTGTTGGGCGCGACTATCCCAGAGCAGTACGGCGGCAGCGGCTTGAATTACGTCAGCTACGGCTTGATCGCTCGTGAAGTAGAGCGCGTCGACTCCGGCTACCGCTCGATGATGAGCGTGCAGTCTTCGCTGGTGATGGTGCCGATCAACGAATTCGGTACCGAAGCGCAGAAGCAGAAGTACCTGCCGAAACTGGCCTCCGGCGAATGGATCGGCTGCTTCGGCCTGACCGAGCCGAATCACGGTTCCGATCCTGGCGCCATGATTAGCCGCGCACGTAAAGTCGACGGCGGCTACAGCCTGACTGGCGCAAAGATGTGGATCACCAACAGTCCGATCGCCGATGTCTTCGTGGTCTGGGCCAAAGACGATGCCGGCGACATCCGCGGCTTCGTCCTGGAGAAAGGCTGGAAAGGCCTGAGCGCGCCGGCGATTCATGGCAAGGTCGGCCTGCGGGCGTCGATCACCGGTGAAATTGTGATGGACAACGTGTTCGTGCCGGAAGAGAACATTTTCCCCGAAGTGCGTGGCCTGAAAGGGCCGTTCACCTGCCTTAACTCTGCGCGCTATGGCATTTCCTGGGGCGCATTGGGCGCTGCCGAATTCTGCTGGCACACCGCGCGCCAGTACACCCTGGATCGCCAGCAGTTCGGTCGTCCTTTGGCCGCTACGCAATTGGTCCAGAAGAAGCTGGCCGACATGCAAACTGAGATCACGCTGGCCCTGCAGGGCTGCCTGCGTCTGGGGCGCATGAAGGATGAAGGCACCGCTGCGGTCGAAATCACTTCAATCATGAAGCGCAACTCGTGCGGCAAGTCGCTGGACATCGCCCGTATGGCTCGCGACATGCTCGGTGGCAACGGCATCTCTGACGAGTTCGGCGTGGCCCGTCACTTGGTCAACCTTGAGGTGGTGAACACCTATGAAGGTACTCACGACGTTCATGCCTTGATCCTCGGGCGGGCGCAAACCGGTCTGCAGGCGTTCTATTAATAGGAGAGCGGACCATGGGCGCGCTGTCGCATCTGCGGGTACTGGATTTATCGCGAGTGCTGGCCGGGCCGTGGGCCGGGCAGATCCTCGCTGACCTTGGCGCCGAGGTGATCAAGGTCGAGCGCCCCGGCAATGGTGATGACACGCGTGCCTGGGGGCCGCCCTTCCTTAAAGATGCGTATGGCGAGAATACGTCCGAGGCGGCGTATTACCTTTCGGCGAACCGCAACAAGCAATCGGTGACCATCGATTTCACACGTGCCGAAGGGCAGAAACTGGTGCGGGACCTCGCGGCGAAGTCGGACATTCTTATCGAGAACTTCAAGGTCGGCGGTCTGGCGGCGTACGGGCTGGACTATGAGTCGCTGAAAGCGATCAACCCGAATCTTATCTATTGTTCCATCACCGGCTTCGGCCAGACCGGACCGTATGCAAAGCGTGCCGGCTATGACTTCATGATTCAGGGGCTGGGCGGCTTGATGAGCTTGACCGGCCGGCCCGATGGCGATGAAGGGGCTGGTCCGGTTAAGGTTGGGGTGGCATTGACGGATATCCTGACCGGGCTGTATTCGACGGTGGCGATTCTGGCGGCGTTGGCCCATCGGGACCATGGTGGCGGTGGTCAGCATATCGATATGGCATTGCTCGATGTGCAGGTCGCCTGTCTGGCCAACCAGGCCATGAACTACCTGACCACAGGCAATGCGCCAAAGCGTCTGGGTAATGCGCATCCGAACATCGTGCCTTATCAGGACTTTCCTACGGCTGATGGCGACTTCATCCTCACTGTGGGTAACGACGGGCAGTTCCGCAAGTTTGCCGAAGTGGCGGGGCAGCCGCAGTGGGCGGATGATCCGCGCTTCGCGACGAACAAGCTGCGAGTGGCGAACCGCGCAGTGTTGATTCCATTGATCCGCCAGGCCACGGTCTTCAAGACCACGGCCGAGTGGGTAGCCCGGTTGGAGCAAGCGGGTGTGCCCTGTGGGCCGATCAATGATTTGTCGCAGGTATTTGAAGACGCGCAGGTGAAGGCACGCGGTCTGGCTATCGAGCTGCCGCACGCGCTCGCCGGATTGGTGCCTCAAGTGGCCAGCCCGATTCGGCTGTCAGAGACGCCTGTCAAGTATCGTCATGCTCCTCCTTTATTAGGCGAGCACACGTTGGAAGTTTTGCAGCGGGTGCTGGGTCTCAGTGCGGGTGCGGTGGCTGAGCTTAAGGGCGCTGGGGTGCTCTAAGATCTCCTTCTATATAGAAGGCGCTGGTTTTTCCTCATATTCGACGGCGAATTGTCTGTTTTTTAGCCAATCTGCAAGTTATTGAAAGAAAAGCGAAATTAACGGTTGACGGCAGATTCTGGAAGTCTATAATTCGCCCCACTTCCGGCGCAGTCGAAACGGAAAACTCCTTGAGATTCAAAGAGTTACGCGGTTTTCGACAGCGGCTTGCTTCAGATCATCGAAGCCTGGAAGGAGTTGGAATCGCAGTGATGTTTGGCGCTTTCAACGGTTCGATCTTCTCGGTCGAAAGCGGTGTAAAAGAGGTGTTGACAACAGCGAGTAACGCTGTAGAATTCGCCTCCCGCTAACGAGAGATCGGAAGCGCAAGTGGTT